>JAJZLL010000071.1:0-9266 GCA_021803465.1 bacterium | reverse complement strand
GCATTGCCGCCTTCGCCATACAGCTTGCTGGAAGGCCTGCCACGCCAACGCTCACCTACGGCTACAAGAGGATGGAGATCCTCTCAGCAGCCATCAATGGCGTGTCGCTCCTTATTGTCTCCGCACTCATTGCCGTGGAAGCTGTACAGCGGCTGCTCTCTCCCGAAACAGTCAATGCGCGCATTGTCATCGTGGTCGCTGTTGCTGGAGTGGCAGTCAATGCGTGTGTCGTGCTTCTCCTGCGGAGAGCCAACCACGAAAGCCTCAACGTCTCAGGAGCATTCGCCCACATTCTCACTGATCTCTGGGCATTCCTTGCTGCAGTATGCGCTGGAGTACTGATCCTCATTACACACATCATGATTCTCGACCCCATCGCATCGCTCCTGGTTGTTCTCCTCATGGCAAGGACGTCATGGAGTCTGCTCCGGGAGTCTGGACGAATCCTTCTCGAGGGCACGCCAACCAGCATCGACCTTGCCGAGGTGCAGAGCCATCTTCTCTCGGAAGAGCATGTCCGCGATGTCCATGATCTCCATGCTTGGGTTGTCACCTCGAATCTTCCCGCACTGTCTGCGCACATTGTCATTGACGACGCCTGCTTCAGGGACGGCCATGCTCCTGACATCCTCAGCGCGCTCAACACATGCCTCGTAGGTCACTTCGACCTTGTCCACTCGACATTCCAGCTGGAGACAGCCGCCCACGCACGCGATGAGCATCCCGTGCATTGAACCACTTGTGCATTAACAAGGAGAACGGACACGGTATGGTGGAAATACCGTGCCCGCTCTTCACGGACGGATTGAGCCTGACCCGTCCACTATGCTGCTCAGTTGTCTCCTCCCGAAGAGGATGATGAGCCATCTGTTGAATGGGACTTGTCCCCTGAGGAACTTGATGTGTCAGTGCTTGCCTTAGCTGCATCACCTTTCTTGGGCTGGCTCGCTTCCTTGGGCTGCGACACTTCCTTGGGCTGGGTGGTCTCAGCTGCATGGGAGGGAGCTGGTGTGGCGACAGGGATGATGGAGACTGTCGGTTGCGGTGTCGGGGGGACAGGGGTTGGCGTTGGAACTGCGGTTGGACTCGGCACAGCAGTAGGGCTCGGCGCTGGTGTCGACGTTGCAGGTGCGGATGTCGACTGTGGCGCAGAGGTCGATGACAACGATAATGGGACCTGCTGCAGGCCCGCGTGCACAGCTACAGCTCCAAGCGCCACTCCCGCCATCATGATGAGCATGGTCTGGATCTTTGCAAAAAGCAGATGCTTCATGGGTAACTCCTCGTACTTGTGGTGGGGAACCACTGCCTTCTTGGTGCCAACACACGTATGTCGTGAGGACAGCGGAAAAGGATACGCGCTGCATCCACTTAACCGAAGGCGTATCGTTTTTCAGTCCGCGTCCGACATACTGGTGTGATGAGTCTTGTTGATCGGCTCTCTCCGTCCCAGTCCGACGATTTCACCGTTGCCATCCAGGAAGCGAAGCACGGCAAGTCGAGCGGATGGAACGTACTCTTCGATCACATGTATGGCATCCTCATGAAATACACGCTCTCCCACATTGATGACCAGCAAGCTGCAGAGGACATCGTCCAGGAAGTCTTTGTCAGTGCGACGAAGTCAATACAGTCCCTTCGCGGCACATCCCGGCCAGTGGTGGAGTCGTGGTTTCTCGCAATAGCAAAATTCCGCATCCGTGATGCGTTCCGCCGGCCCCAGCCCATGCAGGAGCTGCCTGAGGATGTCGCTTCACCAGACGATCCAGCAACCGCTGCAGCGGAGAACATGCTCGCCTCTGACATCAGGGAAGCGCTCGCACAGCTTCCTGAGAGGCAGCGCGATGTGCTCATACGTCGGTTCATCCTTGACCAGTCTATTGAGGATGTTGCCAAAGGAATGCACCGGCCGAAGACTGCTGTCAAGGCGCTGCAGCACCGTGCCATGAAAGCGCTTTCTCGAGAACTGGAACACATACGGGAAGATGCACTGTGACTGATCTCGATCCCCACCTTCACGACAGCTTCGAAGCTCTCAAGTCCGACGTGTCCGCACGGATCCGCACCGGACCGCAGGAGCGTGCCCGAAGGGCAATGCATGTTGCTGCAGCTGCCCATGCGGTCGCTGCACCTGCACATCTTTGGAGGAATCTCGCCACAGTTGCGGCTTCTGCCCTCCTCGCGCTCCTTGTTGCCAATGCACTCCTGAGCCACCATCCCGCACCAGCTCAGCTCTCCAACACCCAGCTTGCAAGCCAGTATCTCCATACAGCGGAGTCCGACCTCCACTCAGCAAAGACGTCCTCCAATCCTGGACCACTTCTTGCCCAAGCCCACGATGCGCTTGCAAAGGCGAAACCCCTCCTCCCGAAGAACCATTCAGACCCATTGTGGAAGGCATGGAATACTGATTCGAAGGAAGTGGAGCACGAGCTCAGTTCAGGCACATCGTCAAGCGATAAATCCACCAGTTCTCCAGAGCAGAGCGTCGCCCCCACATCCAGATCCCATGAAGATGGCTCCAGCAGCACTGCCTCGACAGAAGATGGAAGCTCAGGGTCGGGTCACGACAACTGAGTCCCCTTGAGTACTGTGCGCTCTTGGGCTGCACAGTACTCAGCTATGCGACAAGTCCGTCCTGCTCGCGCCCAGCGACTGTCTTTCCTGCGAGCCCTATGCGGATCCGTTCGCTCGCCCACTTGAGAAGCTTTGGCGTGGCTTTCATCACAAACTCCTGCCCTCGGCCAACGGACTGGAGCTCAAATGAACCATCAGGGAGGGCTGTCCAGCGCCGTGGGTCCGTGTGGAAAGAGAGTCCACCATGCTCAGCAATGTCAGCGAACTCCCTGGGAAGATGCCAGACCGATGAAGTGCGGCCTGGTGCAGTGAGAACGAGTCGGGGATCATACATGAAGCGGCCTGCTCCTGGCTGATGCGCATTGAGCCGTCGACGCTGTGAAGCGATGTACAGGGTGTTCTTTGGCCGCTGCCAGTCCTCGATATGGGGATGCTTCGCATACGTGCTGAGGAACATTGCCTCCTCGGGAGATGCAATGCGGTGCATCTCGCCAATCTCGAGATACCCCCAGATGACATGCTCCGGTTTCGATCCAGGCACCCACTGAAGTGTGCCATCGACCCACTCTGTCTTGCGGAACAGGCCAAAAAAGAGGAAGAGATCCCCCACTGTCACCCCCTGCTGCTCAAGATGCCCCTGGGCGGAGCCCGCCTGTCCAAGGATGGGACGCCAGCCGGCGACTCGCGGTCTGGAACCTGGATCCACATCAGGATCCAGATGCGCACTGCTCGGTGGGATGGGGATGTTCAGCTGACGCATGATCTCTCCATAGGTCATACCGTTCGGAGCAAGAATCTTGTCGTACTCGATTGTCACATGGGACCCGACAGTCTCGGGTATTGGCAGGGACAGCAGTGTGCCATCTGGCAGGATGGGACTCGGTCCTCCCCCTGATGCGCTATCGAACCCCTTGCGGCTCAAGATGATGTGCACGCTCTCCCCCCTGGTGTTGCTTTCCACCATCGTATGTATTTCGTGAGTGTGTTGTCATCCACCACGGCAGGCAGGTGTGGGTGTGAAGACTCATGTCCCCGCATGAGCTGTCACCCTGGAATGACATCGTTCACTCAGCCAGCATTGTCAGTCAGCACGTTCATGACAGCGCAGGCCGTCATGAATGGAGGCGATGCAGTTTCCTTCTGATTCCCATCCCAGCAACCACTGCGATACCACTCAGCAGGGCAAGGGCTGAAAGCCATCCTGCAGATCCGAGTCCCGTGCTGGGCACGGGAACTGATGCTGCGGCGGGTGCTGCTGCTGGAGTTGGAGTTGGCGTTGGCGTCGTGGATGCCGCGGTCACAGCAAGCACAGCGGAGCTAGCAGTGAGGTATGTGCTACTGCCACCATATGTTGCCTTGAACTGATGGGCACCTGCTGAGATTGCCGAAATGACAAACGATGCCGTTGACGTAGTGGCGGAGGCTGCAGCAAGGCTCGCAGTTCCAAGAAGTGTTGTGCCATCGTAGAACGTCACAGTGCCTGTCGGTGCACCTGCTGCTGGATCGACAGTGGCAAGAAGGGTGACGGACTGGCCAGCTTTTGGCTGCGAGGGAGTTGCTGTGAGCGTGATTGTGACAGTTGTTGTCACTGACATGGCCACTGCGGATGAAGTGGAACTCAGGTCCAGTGCACTTCCACCATATGCGGCAGTGAAGCTGTGGGATCCTGCTGCGATTGACGGCACTGTATAGGAAGCGGTCGCTGACGAACCTGACGAGGCAACAAGCGTCCCCGTGCCAAGGGTTGTTGAACCGTCTGAGAATGTCACTGAGCCCGTGGGAGCAGCACCGCTTGCTGCAGTGACTGTTGCTGTGAGAGTCACCCCTGTGCCAACTGCAGGACTAGCTGGCGAGGCAACAAGGGCAGTCGTTGTTGCTGACTTCTGGAGTGCCAGCGCTCCAGTTGTCCCACTGTCGATCTCGTCACCATTGGCATCATAGGTCGTCACTGTGGACGTGTAGGAGCCTGGCGTGCTGGCATTAGTGAAGCCGCTCACGGTGAAGGAGATCACAGTGCCAGCCGCTGTCATGGCTGGCGTGGGACTGGTGTAGGTGAGCGTGTTCCCTGAGATGCTGACTGTTCCTGTGGAAATGTTAGAAGCAGCAGTGACAGTGAGACCAGACGCTGTTGTTCCTGCTGGTAGCGTTGCAGTGATGGACGACACGGTCGAGGTGGAGGCAGTCGGCATGGTCCACGTGTAGGAGGCTCCTGCTCCAACTGTGGTTGATGAAGCGCTCCACGATGCAGCAGAAATGCTTCCTGCCGGGAGAATGGCAAACTGGCTAGGGGAACTGAGACTCCTCCCAAACGTCGTGCTGTAGAGGAGCGACTGGCCCGCAGTGGAAAATGCAAACATCGTGCTCTGGTCGTATGAACTCAGATACATGACTGATCCATTCGCACTGAAACCCAAGTACGGATAGGAGGTCTGCCCAACGGTGATGGACTTTGTGACAGTTCCAGTGGACAGCTGAATGAAGTGCAGTGAAGCTGTTGTAGCGTAGTCGACCACATACAGCGTCTTGCCATCAGGACTCACTGCAGCCACCCAAAGACCCGAAAACTGTGGAGAGCTGATCGTCCCGGAGACCGTGTTCGTTGAAGTCGCAATCTCATACACCTCATTCGAACTGTAGCCCGCGACATACACAGTGCTCCCATTTGGCGAGACCGCAATTCCTCCAGCACCACTGATGCCAGTGATAGTTGCGCCATATGTGTCCGTAGCTGTATAGAACAGTTCCACTGCGTTGTTGACATAGTCGCTGACGTAAATTGTTGAGCCATCAGGCGACATGGCAGCAAAGTACACGTTGGCACCAGCAGGGCCATTCACGCTTGTCACTGCATTTGTCGTGAGGTTCACCACATTGATTGTGCCGTAGTATCCCACCTCATACAGGGTAGTTCCGCTGGGTGAGAGCAGCAACTTGGCATATGGGTAAATGTGTGTCCCAGTGTTGATGGTACTACCCAGCGTCAGCGCTCCCGTCGTCGGGTCGACTGTGACTTCCTGGATTGTGTGATAGGAATATTCGGCAACATAGTATGTATGGGTCGCAGCATCATAGACTCCAACCCAGGCACTGGGAACATTGACTGAGGATACAAGGGTGTCCGTCACAAGGCTGTAGGAGACCACCGTACCAGAGCCGTAGTTGAGCACGACCGTGAACGGCGCTTGACTTGCTGCTACAGATGCGCTCACGGCTCCGTGGAATGTCCCAAGCGCACAGACAGCAATCGCAACTGCAGCAACTGCGCTGAGGCTCCGCTCAATCCCTCTTCGTACGATTCGTACCACAACCAGTACCTCCAGCCCTTCGCTCTTCAACTAGATTCCCTACGGACACGCATCTTGATTCCGCACGCACCAACCGTGATCATATCAGGTCAGTTGACCAACTCTCCCTCTGTTCATGCTTTCGCACTGAGCACCTCCCTAGACGCCCTTCCGCACGCCTGCTGCGCGTATCAGCGGAATGCGGAGGGAAGACAGTTCTCGTTTCCGTTTCACAGTTCCACGCCAGATCTTGAACTCTCCTTCATGTGGTGCTATGACAGAGGTGTGGAAGTGGGAGAGATGGGGGCACAGGAGGTGTGTGCCATGTCGCGCAGTTATCGCCATCTCATTCTTCGGATCGAGCGGAGACTAGACATTCATCCAGGTTCCCCAGCACGTCTGCTCCTTGCCATACCGCCTGGCGTGCTTGTCGCCACGTTCGTGTACATGACATGGGCGTTCCTTGTAGCGGGCATTGATGTTCCCCTCTCGCTTGGTGGCACCATCCCCATCTCGTTCATCACAATGCTCCTCGCAATCAGCCTGCTGCTCGCATTCCGGCACGACAGTCCCGAGGAGGCGCCTGGCTTGAGGCTCTTCCTCAGACTTCAGGACACTGGTGCGCAACAGGTGCCAGTCCAGCAGCTACTTGGACGTGCACAGCGTGCACCATCACATGTCCATGAGCATCACAGGTGACACCCTGTCCGGCAGCCAAGGGTACGCCCTACTCCAGACTGTTCCCTGGGGACTTTGCTGTCAGCCCTAAACACTGGTTGAGGATACCCTTTGCCCAGGATCCGTTCAGTACCTCACGCTCGAATGGGCTAAGCTTGCGCGTACTGCTCACCGCATTGACCGTAAGTCTGCAACGTTCATCCATCTGCGTCTTCTCGAGCGCAATCTGCATCCGGAACTCCGGATCTGTCGCATGTCCGTCTGCCGCGACTTCCGTGCGCCGTCCAGCAGTCCAGTTCCGGGGAGCATTGGCATCGAACTGGGATCCAGTGAACAGGGTGCCATCCCCATACTGCTGGAGACTGTCGTGAATATGCTCGGACGCTGCATCAAACGTTGCTGGTAGCACCATGCTGAGGTGATAGCGCTTTCCGGATCGAAACATGCCCATGACTCGATCCTAATGACAGCTGCCCGCCTGGGGTCCGTGCTGTTACAGGCCCGCGACAATGTCACCATGTCGGATGTTTGCTGTTCATGTCGCGCGAATGGTCAATGCAGTCCACCCAGGTGTCCAACAGGCACTGCTAGGATAATAGGGCGAGATCGCGCCCCCGTAGCTCAGTGGATAGAGCAGAGGTTTCCTAAACCTTGTGCGGAGGTTCAATTCCTCCCGGGGGTATATCTGCCCAGCTCTCCACCGTTTTTGATCTGGATTGAGCGCGCAAGTTTTTACAAGCTTCCTTTAGCGTGTTGTCCCAAAAACCCCGAAACTTACGCTCTTATTCGTTGAGCACGTTTGTGTATAATCTTACATATGAGGGCAAAAACACATCCGAGAATGGACGGTGGGCCAGGCTCCAGTCCAGCGGCGTAAGCCGCGTCCCACCACCCCCCACGAGCCTCCCGAGGACGCTGGAACGACCTGGGAGACCGCGGTCTCCCGCTTCCTTGCGGACTGTCGGCGGCGGAACCTCGCACCCGCAACGACCGACACCTACGCCTCGATCCTCTCGAACGCCCGGACCGAGCAGTTCCGGGCCGACTACGGCATCCTCACTGCTGCCGACCTGACTGCCGACAACCTGAAGGCGTTCGAGACCGACCTCCTCGATGCCGGGCTCAGTGCCCGCTCCGTGACCGGCTACCACCGTGTCCTCAAGACCTTCGCCTCCTTCTGCATCCAGGAGGGGTACGCGACGGACGACACCGTCCTGCGGGTCGTCGGGCCAAAACTCGAACAGTTCGAGCCCGAGACCTTCACCCCCGTCGAGGAGAAGCAGCTCCTCGCTGCTGCGGACAACGAGCGGGACCGGCTCCTTGTCGCCTTCATGCTTGCCACGGGGCTCCGCCTCCAGGAGGTTGCCCACGTGACCATCGACGACATCGTCGAGAGTCCGATTGGTGCCTACGTCCGTATCCGCCAGGGGAAGGGTCGCAAGGACCGCATCGTTCCGCTGGACACGGCCCGCAACCGGCTCAGCCAGAAGCTCCTCCGCTACGCCCAGCAGTCCCGCCCGAAGGGATCGGATGAGCGGGCGCTCTTCCTCTCGTTCCGGAGTGGCCCCGACGGGTCCGTGAAGCCGCTTACTGCCCGCGGCATCCAGATCGTGCTCTACCGGCTCGGCCAGCTCACCGGAATCCACGTCTACCCCCACAAGTTCCGGCACACCTTCGCGACGAGGGCACTCAGTGCCGGGGTCGATGTGATGGCGCTCCAGAAGGCGCTCGGGCACACGACCCTCGCCATGGTGAGCCGGTACGTCCACTACCAGAAGGACGACCTGCTGGAAGCCTGGCGCCGTCGCCGGGACTGAGCGCTCACGACACGTCGAGGTGGTCGTCCCGTACCCACTGCTCAAGGGCCGGAACGACAGGTGTCTCCATGACAGCACGGGCAAGACGCAGTGCTGTCGCAATCTGGACGTCCCGTCCGCGGATTGCCGCAGCCGCCGTCGAGGAGGAGACGTGCGCCAGCTCGGCGAGCTTGGTGACAGTAAGGCCCCGGATGCGAACCGCCTCGGCAAATGAAGGATCAAACCGGTACTTCATTGGGCCGTCCTCACACTGTTCGGCTGGCCCATAGTCCCTGCCACTGCTGGGGGACCCGTACCGTTCGACTGCAACTGCAACATGATGTGCGACGCCAAAGCGTCCTCCCGCCGGTACGACGTAATCTCCGATGCTTGCCCGGCGCTAAGCCGAGCGTACGGCATAAAGCGATAATTCGCTCCGATGCAACCAACTTGTGACAGCTCGGAACAGGCGTGGCATATGACTTGGGTAAAGCCTTTCGGCTGCGGCACCCCCCCACCTCCAGCTTCTCGCCCGATCCTTGCCCTCCCCTACTGCGAGTCGGTAAGATTCAGGTGGCGCTCCTGGCACCCGGTGGACCACCCCGGACGAGCAGGTCCGCTCCTCCCGAAACCCTCTGCACTAGCCTCTGCTGCTGTGGTGCAGGGCCTCTGTCCCAACGTTCTCGACTGCCCGCCGCCGCCCCGCTGCGCTCCTGAACAGGGGAAACGGCCCCACGCTGTCCTCCCTGGATTGCAGAGGCAATCCTTCGACACCCCACCCCCACAACGTGTGACTGGGGTGTCGAACCAGGAGGACAGGTTGGGGGCCAAGGAGGAGCACAGCGCAGCGGGGCGGCGGTGAGGACGACAAGGCAGAGGAGTTGAGGGAGGAGATCAGGGGGAGGGTTGGGTTGGAGATAGGGACCTGCAG
>JAJZLL010000027.1 GCA_021803465.1 bacterium | reverse complement strand
AATCCTTCGAGAATCTTTGATCCTGCAGTCGTGGGTGCACCCTCGAGCGTGAGGACATCCTTCACTGCGATGGGAATGCCACACAGGAGAGGCGCCTTCGGGTCCGCAGCGAGGCGGTGTGCTGCCTCATCCGCCCTCGCATATGCCTGCTCCTCCGTGCGCGCCAGGTAGGCATTGAGCGCATCATCTGTCCGGTCGATGGATGCGAACGCCTGCTCCGCAAGCTCCCTAGGACTCACGTCCTTTGCCCTGAGGGCCTTTGCCATACCCGCAATGGTCTGGGGACTGCTCATGACTGCTCCTCCTGGATGGCCTCTACCTTGAAGTAATGGCCATCGCTGTCAGGAGCGTTCGCAAGCGCACTGTCCACGGATAGTGAGGGGAGAACCTCATCCCTGCGCCACCGGTTGACCTCCTCACCCATGTGCATCGTCTCCGATACGCTGCTGAGGTCTGCTGCCTGAATGCGGGCCACATGATCCAGGATTGCGCTGAGCTGCTCAACCATGCGCTCCCTGTCCTCACTGGACAGGTGGAGACGGGCAAGCTCCGCAATGTGGTCGATTTCCTCTCCTGTGAGTGTCATGCATTCCATTATGCCAAGTCCCCATCTCCCTTCGGACGTTCCCCGTTTGGAGAAACTGCATGGTACGCTTGCACCACACTGGAGTTTTCCTGAACATGTTCATCACCACTGCAGAATCCCCGCCCGGTTACCATGTCACGAGGACTGTCGGCATGTTTGTCGGAGTGAGTGCACGAAACCGCAATGTCGGCACCTTTCTCGCAGCAGTCTTCCGCTTCTTTGTCGGTGGTGAGCCAAAAGGCTACCTCAGCATGCTTGAGGAAACGCGCACTTCCGCGCTCGATCGTCTAGGGGAGGCTGCTGCCCGCGATGGAGCGAATGCAGTGTTCGCTGTACGGTTCGACTCCTCCGATGTGGGTAACGGCATCACGGAAGTCGTCGCCTACGGAACTGGTGTGGTGATCGACGGGTACGCTCCCATTCCCGAGCAGGAAGTCTCCCCTGCTGTCCAGCACGCTTCCACTAAACCGCAACCGTCTAATCCCGCAGTGCCTGAAGCGCCGCCTCCCCCAGCCTCACGGTTCTACTAGTCCCCTTCACCATCTTCCGAAGGCAGTGGAAGCCACGTGAGCACGAGCTGCTCCGTGGGAGAAAACCCGCCGCGCTCATACGCCTGCCGTGCTGGATCGTTTCCTTCCCGGGTCCACACATGGGCGAACATGACGCCTATCCTGCGGAAGTGGTCAACCGCCATGCGGACAAGAGCGGTCGCAACGCCCCTCTGACGCGCATCCTCACGGACATACAGTTCCGCAATTTCCGCCTCGAGCCCTGTCCCAGGATCGAAGATGACGCACCAGCAGCATCCCACAACATCTCCTGTTCCACTGCGTGCAACGAACTGAATGTTCCTTCCCGTGAACGTTGCAGGAGGAATGGGGATGCGCTCCTCAATTTCCTGGTACGTTTCCTTGGGATGATCGTAGTGCTCCTGCTCCGCATACGTGAGCGCAGTGATGAATTCCCTCACCTGTGGAAGCTCGCCTTCTGATGCAACGCCGTATGTGATGGCATCGTCTGTCATGAGTCATATCGTACGGAATGGAAACGTTGAGGGGGAATGCAGCCTGCACCGCTCAACACATTCACAGTCCTTCAGAAATGTAGGCCAACACTGCTACAAGACAGAACGCTACGAGCCATGGAATGACTAGCCATGGTTCAGGCCGCAGTCTGATCAGGTACCAGCCCGTCAGTCCACATCCCGCCCCAATGCACGCCATGGGAAGAATGATTGTGAGTCCAATGCCCCAAATCGCATCCAGGTGATGGCTGTTGACGATTGCCAATGTGCCCAGCATGATCCAGGCCGTGCACGCTGTGACCACCACAAGGACAACACCGAATCCCACAATACGCGCTTTCCGCTGGTTCACCATTCCCGCATTTCCCTCTTCACCTCATAACTGGGAAAAGCCGTTCCACTTGCTTACACTACCTACCCGGAAGCTACGCCATATTTTGGCCCAAAGTGCACTGCTCAAAACGCCACTCCCAAGCTTGCTGCCCCAAGAATGACATAGGTTGCCACAATATGCCCCGATACACTCGTGTAGGCAACTACACGAGTGGCATAGGCAAGGAAGTAGAGCGGCACGAACTGGGTCATGAACAGCAGAATCATCCTCCTCCGCACCTCGTATGGAAGCCTGGCCCCTGCCACCAGCCTCTCCCTGTCAAAGGCGGGTGCAAAGCGGAGAAGGTACACTCCTAGCCAAATCCCTTCCACTCCGAGTGTGCCCCGCTGCGCAACTTCGATTACTCCCCACAGCAAGTAGAACAGACCAACTCCCCACACTATAAGTACGAATCGGGAGCGAGTCTTTGTGAGGAGTATCACGTATGAAGCATACCGTCAAGCTGCTCTCATGTTTTCTTAGTGTGATTTTGGTCGCAATCCCACCAGTGTGCAGTTGCTCCGAGATGGGTACGTATGCTGTATCACCACATACAGGAGTGCTCCATGTCCAACCTTCATGACCTCGTTGGCGTGCTGCGACACAATGGCATCACGGACCCCCTTGTGCTCTCCGCCTTCGGAACGGTTGACAGGAAACGGTTTGTCCCGGGAGATGTAAGGGAATACGCATATGACAATTCCCCTCTTGCCATCGGATTCCAGCAGACCATCTCCCAGCCGCTCATGATTGCCATCATGGTGGAGCTCGCAGGCATATCAAGAGGCATGAATGTCCTTGAGATTGGCACGGGATCCGGCTACCAGACTGCCATCCTTGCACACCTTGGCGCGAAGGTCACCTCCATCGAACGGATTCCCGAGCTCGCGCTCCGTGCGCGCACCTGTCTGGAGGAGTACGGAAAGCGGGTTGAACTCCTCGTTGGAGACGGCGGTGAGGGATATCCACCAAATGCTCCGTATGATGCAATCATCGTCTCAGCTAGCTGCCCTGAACTTCCGCCTCCGCTTGGTGAACAGCTGAAGGAGAAAAAGGGAAAGCTCGTTATCCCCATCGAAGATGCTGGAGCCGGAGAGGCTACCCTCTTTGTCATCTCACGGGAAGGCAGCACCTACCACTATGCGAATCATGGTCCCTGCAGGTTTGTGCCGCTTCAGGGGGAGTATGGCAAACACGAGGTTCAGGATGAGTGAGCAGTGAGACGGAACATGCGGACAAGCGGCCCACCCTGGCGCTCCTCTGCACGCTCCACGTCATCTCCAAAAAGGCTGCCGAGAACCTCATATGTTTCGGGATCGTCTGGCCTGTGGTCCAGAGCAAGGCGCGAGATCGTGATGGCGTACATGTCGATGCCATCCGGCCGGTTCGGATACCTGGCCCGTGTGAGCGTCACCTTCACACCAAGAACGCCTAGCTCCGCCGTGTGCCGTCCCATGCCATGAAAGCCAAGATCCCCTACGAAATCCTCGTCAGCCCGTCTCCGCAGTGAAGCAAGCGCCTCCTGCACTGTAGTGCCAGCCATGTCAACCCTCCAACACGTTTAGGATACGCAACTCCCGTGGTATCTGGTAAATGCGGTACGGTGCAGCACCACGGTATCGTGGAAGGAGTTATATCCAGTGCAGTATGGCTGCATGGCTGGATCCATTTCGTACATTTGTCACACATTCACCCCATGAGGAGGGACAGCACATATGGGCAAGACAGTAGGAATTGACCTTGGTACCACAAACAGCGTTGTCGCTGTGATGGAAGGCGGTGAGCCAACCGTCATTGCGAATGCAGAGGGAAACCGGACCACACCATCCGTTGTGGCATTCCGGCCGAACGGCGAACGTCTTGTCGGGCAGCTTGCACGCCGTCAGGCAGTAGTCAATCCGGAGAATACTGTCTCATCCATCAAGCGGTTCATGGGGCGACTTCTCAACGAGGTGGACAGCGAGTCCCGCCAGGTGCCCTACAAGGTCATTGCTGGCAAGGAAGGCCGTGCAGAGGTGGAGATCGGGTCTGAACACTTCACCCCTGAACAGATTTCCGCCATGACGCTCCAGAAGCTGAAGACGGATGCTGAGGCATACCTTGGAGAACCAGTCACGGACGCAGTCATTACCGTGCCTGCGTACTTCAATGATGCCCAACGCCAGGCAACGAAGAATGCGGGTACAATCGCAGGACTCAACGTGCTCCGCATTATCAACGAGCCAACAGCTGCTGCCCTTGCGTACGGTCTCGAGAAGGCGGAAAACCAGAAGATCCTCGTGTTCGACCTTGGTGGTGGAACATTCGACGTGTCCGTGCTTGAGCTTGGCGATGGCGTCTTCGAGGTTCTCGCAACCAACGGAGATACCCACCTTGGCGGTGATGACTATGACCGCCGTGTTGTCGACTGGCTTGCGGACGAATACAAGAAGGAGAACGGGACTGACCTCCGCTCCAACCGCCAGGCGCTCCAGCGTCTCACAGAGGCTGCGGAAAAGGCGAAGATCGAGCTTTCCCAGCGTCAGGAGACGGAAATCAACCTTCCGTTCATCACTGCGGACGAGACTGGTCCAAAGCACCTCGTTGTCACACTCACACGCAGCAAGTTTGAGCAGCTCACAGATGACCTCACGGAAAGGTGCAAGAAGCCTTTTGCTGATGCGCTCAAGGATGCGAAGATCTCCGCATCGGAGCTTGATGAAGTCATCCTCGTTGGTGGATCGACACGCATGCCTGTCATCCAGAAGCTTGTCCAGACACTGACAGGCAAGGAGCCGCATCGTGGGGTCAACCCGGATGAGGTTGTCGCTGTTGGAGCAGCCATTCAGGCTGGCGTTCTCAACAAGGAAGTCACTGGTGTCCTTCTTCTCGATGTCACTCCACTGAGCCTTGGCATCATGACTGAGGGCAGCATCAACACGAAGCTCATCGAGCGAAACACGACAATTCCGAAGTCAGCTTCACAGACCTTCTCCACAGCTGCGGACAACCAGCCCTCAGTGGAAATCGTGGTCCTGCAGGGTGAGCGGCCAATGGCGCATGACAACAGGATTCTTGGCAAGTTCACGCTTGACGGCATCCTTCCTGCACCGAGAGGCATGCCGCAGATCGAGGTCACCTTTGACATCGATGCGAACGGCATTCTCAATGTGACTGCGAAGGACAAGGGTTCAGGAAAGGAAAACAAGGTCACCATCACTGGTTCGACCACCCTCTCGAAGGACGAGGTCGACCGCATGGTGAAGGAAGCGGAAGCGAATGCAGAAGCGGACAAGAAACGTGCCGAGTCAGTGGAAACGAAGAACCACGCGGAGCAGCTTGCCTTCCAGGCGGAGAAGGTTCTCCAGGATCATGGCGACAAGATCAGCGAAGATCTCAAGAAGGATATCGAAGGGAAGATCACTGCTGTCCGTGATGCCGTAAAGGCCGAGGACACGGATGCCATCAAGACTTCGCACAGCGCACTGGAAGCTGCGCTCTCGAAAGTTGGTGAGGCAGTCTATGCGCAGAGTGCGCAGCAGACGCCAGCTGGCGAATCCGGAGAATCCACTCCTCCCTCCGGGAATGACGGCGGAGATGATGTCGTCGATGCGGAGTTCAAGGAAGTCTAGCTCCCCTTTCTGCCCCCAAACCCCCAGAGCCGTTCATCGACCAAGAGTTGGTTGATGGGCGGCTCTGGCATATGTCTACGCGCACGGTGGGCATGCACATCCCGCTCCCGGGATGCTTGATGGAGACTACAGATCGACTTCCCGGCCAGGACGACTATGCTTTCGGACATGCTCGGCAAGATCGCGCTCTGCTGCAGTGAAAAGTTCTTCCGCAGTGGGATATCCGATGGAGTTCTTCACAACGTCAAGCAGGTACTGTAGGCTTCCCCCTTCTGTGAACCTCTCCTGCACGATTGCGGTACAGGTTGCACCTGGTGCCTGCGGACGTTGCAGCAGATCCCGCTCCACAGTGATGGTGCTCTTTTCCACATTGAAGACGAACCGTGTGGGGCCCACTCTCGTCCAAATCTCGGTGCCTTGCAGCTTCCAGGTCAGAGTGCCCTGCTGCGTTGCTCGTATGAGTTGCGGAACCAGGATTTCCAGCACATCAGACATCGTTTCACCCTCCCCCAGTACTGTTCCTTCCTCAAGCATACAATGCATGGCCAATGTCCAGACATGCCGTTCGATTCCAACTCCCCAGCAGTGCACGTCTGCCGGGGTTACGACTTCTTCGGCACAAATCGTCGAATGAGGTCCTGGAGGACAACAGGAATGAGCAGTGCCAGAGATGCCGTGATAACGGAGATGCCGTTCGGGAGATCCTTGGGGTTCTGCAGTCCTATGTAGCAGAGAACAGCAGTCACTGCTGCAACAAGAATGACAATGAACATCACGACCATAAACATGAGTTCCTGGTTACGGTCAGCAACGAGAGCGTTGTCTGGAACGCGGTTCTTGAGCACCCGATAGATTGCAAGGGCTGCCCAGCTGTTCAGCATGACACCACTCACGAAAGCGAGAACGGAAATAGTCCATCGGAACTCCGCAAGGTGATGCGCGATGAACTCGGCAATGTTGACAATGAGGATCGCTACTGGCGTGATTCCACCAACGACAGGGATGACAATGTCGCCAACCTTCCGCCGTGTCTTCCGCGGATGGTCCTGCCCCACATGGACGCTATGGTGTTCCGAACGACGCATTTGCACTCACTCTACCGCATTTTTTGTCCGCATCCAGCCGGAAGGCAGCATCCACTGGTGGAGGCGCCGGGAATCGAACCCGGGTCCGAAGCAGTTGTCCACGTAACATCTACGAGTGTAGTCAGGTAGGGTTTCTCATATGACGCACATGACCTGACGCATGAACTCCATACCAGGCACTGTGTGTGTCCCGGAACTGCGCGTGCCCCACAGTCCGGCAAGATTCATGGTATTAGCGTCACAGTCTCATTACTGAATCAATGCCGAGCGTGACGTCAGGGTAGACCCCTGATCGTGTGCTTTCCTATGCTGCCACAGGAAGAGCGGATGTGTTGTTCGCACATATTGTTTTCCCGGTTTTACGAGCCCGGGGCTCGACCCGCCATTACGTAACCTACTACCCCGTCAAATCCAAACGCCCCCATGTATATGGAACTCCTGCCAGGACCGGCCTGGAAGATTAAGCGTACACCAGCAGTGCTCTCCGGAGAACTCCCCCGCGGCACTGCTACCAGCCACATCCTGCACCTGCGATGTCGCTGGTAGCGTTTCGCTGTACCTACCGTACTCGGTCCCTTCACTATCTGTTCCACTGTGACCGATGTTTTACACATATGTTGATACGCTGTGCCGGCGACAACTGTATGTCGCTTCTCCTAGAAGAGTGGGTATGCTCATCCTGTGACAGATAACCAGGTCCATCCCTCCTCCACTCCCCGTGGCCGCAGCATCAGCCATCCAGACGAGCCGGTGCGTGCGCTCCTGCTTGGCTCGCGGCAGCGGACACATGCCCATCTCCAGCTCGATTGGGAGATGGAGGAGCTTGCGGAACTCTCCCGCACATGCGGCTACGAGCCTACAGATGTCGAGACAATCACCCTCCAGGCCCCCCATGCTGCAACGCTTTTCGGCAAGGGGACCATCGAACGGATTGCGGACCGCATCGTCAACGAGCAGATTGAGACAGTCATCGTTAACGATGCGCTCCTTCCCCGGCAGCAGCGCAACCTTGAGGAGGCATGGCGTGTCACAGTCCTCGACAGGACAGAGGTCATCCTCGAGATCTTCGCACACCGAGCAACAACTGCTGAGGGCCGCATCCAGGTCGAGATGGCCCAGCTCGAGCACATGCTGCCCCGCCTTGCAGGAGGATGGACCCACCTTGAACGGCAGCGTGGTGGAGTGGGTCTCCGCGGTGGCCCAGGTGAACAGCAGATCGAGGTGGACAGGCGTCTTGTGCGCAACCGGCTCAAGAAGCTCAAGAAGCAGCTTGAGGCGCTCACCCGCCAGCGCACAGTCCGGAGGCAGGCACGAACGAGCGTGCCTCTGGCGACGTGCGCTCTTGTTGGATACACGAATGCCGGAAAGTCCACCCTTCTCAATGCGCTCACACACGCTGCAGTCTTTGCAGATGACCAGCTCTTCGCAACGCTCGATCCAACCTCCCGCATGATGCAGTTCGCATCAGGAAGGCGGGTCATCGTGACGGACACTGTCGGGTTCATCCAGAACCTCCCAACTGAACTCGTCGAGGCGTTCGCCTCAACGCTAGAGGAGGTGTCTTCCGCAACACTCCACTGTATCGTGCTGGATGGCAGCCATCCTGATGCGGCTTCACAGCTCGCGACTGTTGAGGCGACGCTTGACGACATGCTCTGCACACAGCCTCGTATCCTCCTTGTCAACAAGTGTGACCTCCTTGGTGCGACAGAACGCGCACAGGTGCTCTCCACGCTCCGATCCCATGTGGACTACCCTCTCATCCCCATAGCAGCAGTCACAGGAGATGGTCTCAGGGAAGTGAAAAGCGCGTTGGATCGGGAAGCGGGAACCCTCGTACCTGAAACTCCCGCGAACCGCCCCTACCAGGGCCAGGAGCAGACGTAGCTCAAGTCTCAAGCCGGCAAGCTGGATCAGCCCTGCTCTCTCAATGCACGTGCCACTTCGCGGTCCACATCCCGCTTCGCGTCCCGAGCAGCGATGTCATTCCGCTTGTCCCATTTCCGCTTTCCCCTTCCCACTCCCAGGGAGCACTTCACCCATCCACGATCCAGGAAGAGCGCAAGCGGGACAGCCGTCAGCCTGTCAATCCGGAGCTTTGACTCGAGTGAGCGGATCTCGCGCTTTGACAGGAGGAGCTTCCTCTTCTGGCCTGGCTCATGGTTCATGCGGTTGCCCTGCTCATACTCCGCAATATGGGTGTTGTACAGCCATGCTTCCCCACGCTCAACCCTGATGAATCCGTCCGCTATCTGGGCTTTTCCTGCACGCACGGATTTCACTTCCGTTCCGCTCAGGACAAGGCCTGCCGTGAACGTGTCGAGAATCTCGTAGTCATGCCGTGCACGCCTGTTTCTCGCAAGGGTGGAGTCAGTTGCAGTATCTGTCATGGTGAATCCTTGGTTCGAACACCCCATCAATCATACCCGGTGACAGTTCTGTCGAATCCCACTCATGACGCATGACCTCGGTATGATGGAAACAATTCCTGGAGTAACGACCAATCCCCAAAGGAGTCCCCACAATGGCGAACATGCATCCGCTTGAAGTACTCATCGCAATCAAGCGAACGGGACCCGAACACATGCAGAAGATCAGGGAGGAGTTTTCCAGGTCAGAGGTCTTTGCGCTTGGCATGGCAGCTGGTTCACAGACGGAAGACGGCAGCAGCACGGAAGGAGATCTCCTCCACTTCGCGATTGACGACGAGGACACTGGCGACGAAAAGATCATGTTTCCCGTATTCACGCGGCCCGATGCCATCCGCGAGGCTGTCAACCGCAATCCTGACTGGATGCAGCTGTCAGTTCTCCAAGTCAAGGGCGATGATCTTCTCGAGCATCTCGAACATGATGTCACCATCGTCGTCAATCCCTGGACCGACCTCGAGTACCTTCTTCCTGTTGTGACGGAAGCGTCGTAGCCTACCAGTCAAGATCCGTTGGCTCTGGAATGGGTATGTCCTGGCCCTGAGAGCGGGCACGTTCCTTGGCTAGCCTCTCCTGCTCTGCTATGCGGGCATTCCGTCTGCTGTTCACCATTCCCGATACTGCTGTCACAGCCACACCTGCTGCAGCTGCGCCAATGCGATCCGGGGTATGCGCAGACGGGTCCATGAGCAGGAACGCAACATTGCCCCCAGCGCTTGCCACAGCAGCAGCAACTGGAATGGCAATCCTTCGATAGAGTGAGCGAACTGGATGCATGAAATCCCCTCCCTTGCAGTGATTCCATTGTGGCGCATTTGGCGCGTTTCACGCCAGTCAATTCCCGAACTGGGTGCCTGATGTCCCAGAAGGCTCCAGTACAATCAACGTCATGAGAGGAAACATGACAATTCGGGACATGAAACCTGGCGATGCTGCCTGGACATGGGAGGGCGCAACCTTTCCCGATGCCGAGGGCCAGTGGTGGCTGCAGCCTGGCTCGTATCTCCAGCGGCATCCTGCGGACCTCACATTGCGGTGGAACCGGATTGAACTCATGTGGGTCGAACGGCTGGAAAACGGCTCATATCGAATCACCATGTCCGAACAGCGTCATGCACTGAACAGCAAGCAGCCCCTGGACATATCGGTGAAGCAGCGGGCTCTTCCCACTGAAATTGAGGTCGTCCCGCAGCGAAGGTGGTTTCTAGCCTCACTGCGGCTTGGAAATGCTGGTCCAAGGAACAGGACAGTGAGGACAGTGAAATCTGGTCCCTCATCGTCTGCACGCCACTTGCAGTAGCAGCCACAGTTCGCAGTCCTGCCCCAGGAACTATGACTGACTACGTTCCGTGATGGGAACAGTGATCTTCGGCACGGATTTCAGCTCAGCCACCCCGTTGCAGAATGCAGCGAAGTCCATGCTCTTCTTTCCCTCAGGCCTGACACGCTCGACTGCAAGCACATCTCCTCCTGCACAGGCGAGGAAGCCCCACTCCCTTGTGCGTCCTAGTATTGCTCCTCCAGTTGCTTCATGGGTCATGCCAGTGGCAACATGGGCCATCTCGATCTCCACACGGCGTCCTGCAAGCGCAGTCACCACACCTGGCCATGGCGTGAACGCCCTGATCCTCCTCACGATGTCCACTGCAGAATCATGATCCCAGCGGATCTCCCCATCACTCCGTTCGATCTTCTTCGTGTACGTGGCATTCTCCTCATCCTGCTTCCTCGGAGCTGGTGGCGTTCCCTGCTCATACATCCGGAGCACGGAGCCAAGAAGAGCACCTCCCATCCCAGCAAGGCGTTCCATGAGTTCGGGTGTAGTTGCATCGCCCACTGGACATTCCTTCTGGACAAGGATGTCCCCAGTATCCATGCCCGCATCCATCCGCATGATCGTGACACCAGTCACCTCATCCCCTGCAAGGATTGCAGCCTGAACGGGTGCTGCTCCCCGCCAGCGAGGAAGAAGTGAGCCATGGACGTTGATTCCTCCCCACGGAGGGAGGGCAAGAAGCGATCCGGGAATGATCTTGCCATACGCAGCGACTGCCAGCACAGTCGGATTCCATGCTTCGAACTGTGCGTGCATCTCTTCGCTGCGGAGTGTTCCTGGCTGGGAAACGGGCAGTCCAAGCTCCAGTGCACGTGCTGCAACGGGCCGTTCCGCACGCCTTCCACGATCGCCGGGCTTGTCTGGCTGTGTGACCACCATGACGACCTCGCCCACTTCAGCGCATGCCTCAAGCGCAGGGACTGCAAAGGAAGCTGTTCCGCAGAAGACAATCCTCATTGGCACTCCTCCCTCACACAGTGCATCTCACGAATGGAGCCACCGCATGCTGCACCAGCTCAGACAGCGAGAGTGACGCCCTCACCATCGACCCTGTCCTCATCGGGCAGGTCATCGACCTTCCGCAGCGTGTCAATGCTTGTGAGCTTGTCAAGGAAGAGGATGCCGTCCAGGTGGTCGATCTCATGCTGGAATGCCCGAGCGAGAAGTTCGGACCCCTTGATGCGCACCTCCTTGCCATGACGGTTCAGTCCCTTCACGACAACGCGCTCAGCCCGTGCAACCTCGCCAATCATGCCAGGAACGGAAAGGCATCCCTCATAGCCGATCTGCTCTCCCTCTGCACGAACCATCTCAGGATTCGCAAGCTGGAAGACCTGGTTGTCAACTTTGACAACAATGACCCGAAGCGGAACATCCACCTGCACTGCAGCAAGTCCCACTCCATTGTTCGCGAGCATCGTCTCCAGAAGATCGTCCATGAGCCTCTGGACTGAGGCGTCAACGCGTGGCACCCGGTTCGCCTTCCGGCGGATGTGGGGATTTTCCTGTGTGATGATCGGCAAGACGGCCATAGTTTCGTACTCCTTCGATCACATCGATGGGTCGACATCGATGTTCCACCCGGCTCCCTTTGGAAGATATTCATACAGTTGCTGGAGCTGCTGGCCCCGGATGATGAACTGCCAGCGGAACTCGCCCTTGACCTGGTGCATCGGTGCTGGAGTCGGGCCGAGCACTTCCACAGCCATATCTGGAGCAATTGTACCAGAGATCCGAGATACAGCCTCCTCAGCCATGGCCTTCGCCTTGTCATCCACCTTGTGGGATGCGATGCAGACAACCATCTCACGGAAGGGTGGAAAGTTCCAGGATTTCCGAATCCGGATCTCTTCGTGGGCGAATGCCCGGTAATCGTGCTTGGAAGCAGCCTGGATAGCGAAGTGTTCAGGCGTGTACGTCTGGAGCAGGACACGGGCTGGCTCATCTCCACGACCTGTCCTGCCCGCAACCTGCGTAAGGAGCGAGAAGGTGACTTCCGCACTCCTGTAGTCGGGGAAATGAAGCGAACCATCCGCATTGACAACACCAACAAGCCGCACTCCCGTGAGGTCCCAGCCTTTAGCCACCATCTGCGTTCCTATGAGACAGTCCGCATCCCGCCTTGCAAAGGTCCTGTATGCCTCCTCATACGCATCCCGGTGATGCATGGTGTCACGGTCCATCCGGAGTATCCGCATTCCTGGCACTGCTTCAAGCACCTCCTGCTCAACCCGTTCCGTACCTCCACCAAGCTGCCGGATCTTGGGAGCACTGCATGCAGGGCACGTGGTGGGAAGTGGTTCCGTGTGTCCGCAGTAGTGGCAGTGGCACTTCCCTGTCGAATGGTGGTGCACAAGGTTCGCACTGCACTGCGTGCACGTGAGCACAAATCCGCACGTCCTGCAGAGCACAAGTGTGGCGAGCCCCCTGCGGTTGAGGAAAAGGAGCGACTGTCCCCCCTCCTCATGGCAGGTGCGAAGCGCGTTGAGCAGTTCCTTCGAGAGCATGGAGTGGTTCCCGGCGCGGAGCTCCTCCCTGAGATCCACGATCTCGACAGCGGGTAGCTCCCTCCCGTTGTACCTTCTGTTCAGTGTGAGGAGAGTGACATCCTTGCCGTGCGCACGGTAGAACATCTCTATCCTTGGAGTCGCGCTGCCGAGCACAACGGGAGCGTTCCTGAGCCTTCCCAGCTCGAAGGCTACTTCCACGGCATGGTAGCGTGGATGCCGCTCCTGCTTGTACGAGGATGAATCCTCCTCATCGACAACAATGATCCCAAGGTCCTGCAGGGGTGCGAAGATGGCACTCCGTGAACCGACAACAACATCAACCTCGCCCCGGTAGATCCTCCACCACTCCCGCGCCCGCATTGCATCAGTGAGCGCGGAATGCATGACTGCCACACGGTCATGGAACCTTGCCCTGAAGCGGTCAAGTGTCTGTGGGGTGAGGGCAATCTCGGGTACGAGCATGATTGCTTGCCGACCCTGCCGGATGGTTTCCGCAATGGCAGCAAGATACACTTCTGTCTTGCCACTTCCTGTGACTCCATGAAGAAGAAAGCGCTGCGCCTCGCGTGCAGTCACAGCAGCCGTGATGGCGTGAGTTGCAGCCTCCTGCTCCTCATTGAGGCGGGGAGCCTCAGCTGTCGGCTCGTCCCGTGAAGCTGCTGCCTTCTTCGAAGGCCTCGGGACCCGCCCGATGCGCACTGGCTTGGGAATCATGGTCTTCACAACTTCCCCAAGTGAAGCGACATACCGCCTTGCAATGAAGAGGGCGAGATTCCGCTGCCACTGGGTAAGCTCAGGCACACCTTCGACCACTTCGCCTATCTCCCGCACCTCATTGAGATGGGTTGATCCCTCATGCTCGATGACGAAACCTTCTAGGGTCGCATTCCGGAAAGGCACGACAACACGCTTGCCCACGACAGGAATGTCTCCAAGATGTTCCGGCACACGGTAGGTCAGCGTGTCATGGGGAAGGATCTGTGTCGTGTCGAGCACGACAGCGACAAGCCGAGATGCTGCACTCACTTCACCTGCATCCTCACCTGCACCCGCAGGTGTCCCCCCCAACTCCTCAGTGTGCTGCGACATGGTCCCCTGCTACGATGTTGACGCCTCTTTCCGTGCGATGCGGTGTGCATGAACAATTGTGAGAATAGCGTCGACTGCTTTGTCAATGTCATCGTTCACCACGACAGCATCATAGTGGGATGCCTGTTCAAGCTCATTGCGGGCATTCGCCAGCCGAACGGAAAGGTCCTCTGACGACTCTGTCCTGCGTTCTGTCAACCGCCGTTCAAGCTCCTCAAAGGAGGGTGGCGCCACAAAGATGAAGACAGCATTGCCTGACACCCGCTCACGGATGGAAGCTGCACCCTGGACATCTATCTTGAGTACGACATCCTCCTTCCGGTCGAGGAAGCCCTGAATCCGTCCCATGGAGCTCCCATACCAGTGGCCATGGATGAATGCCCACTCGAGGAGCTCTCCCCGCAATGCGAGCTCCCAGAATGTCTGCTCGCTCACAAACACGTAGGAGACACCGTCCACCTCGCCTTCGCGTGGAGGACGGGTCGTGTACGACACACTGTAGTGGAGCAGCGAATCCCGCTCGAACAGCCGCTGCAGAAGGGTATCCTTACCCACTCCACTGGGCCCGCTCAGCACAATGAACACTCCTGGTCCTGCGACCAGCCGGGCAGTTGGCTGCGGAATGTCCGCATGAGGCGTACTCATACCTGTCCTTCGTGAATCTCGGCTGCGAGACGTTCGAGATCGGATGGCAGCGGTGCTGTGAACTCCATTGTCGCATGAGTCACAGGGTGTTCGAAACGGATTGCCCGCGCATGGAGGGCAGTCCTTGGAGCGTAGGAATCATTCCGTCTTCCGTACTGGACATCACCGATAACAGGATGGTGGATGGCTGCAAGATGCACGCGGATCTGGTGCGTACGTCCTGTCTCGAGCACGACATCAAGGATGCTTGCACCCCTTCCAGACTCGAGCACAGTGAAGTGTGTGGTGGACGGCTTGCCATCCGGATGCGCGCGGCGTAGCAGGGGACGTACTGGATCCCGTGCGATAGGCATCGTGATTGTTCCTCGCGCCTCCTCGAAAGTGCCCCACACTGCAGCCCAATATGTCCGTGACACCTTACGGTGCTGAAGCTGTTCCTGGAGACCTGCATGGGTGACATCGTCGAGGGCAACGAGGAGAAGACCGCTCGTCATCCGGTCAAGCCTGTGCACGATCCCTGGCCGCTCAGCCCCACCCCTTGGCGCAAGCGGAACGCCCGAAGCCAGAAGTCCCTCGACGAGCGTTGGCGCTGTCATACCCTTGGCCCGATGCACGATCACTCCAGCAGGCTTGTTCACTACGACTAGATGATCGTCACGGTACACAACTGCGAAGGGGACTTCCAATGGATCCGCCTCTGATGCAGCCTCCTCAGGGATATGCACGGAAATGCTGTCACGCTCACTGACCCGTGCGTTCTTCCTTCCAGGCATTCCATTCACGAGCACATTGCCATCCGCGATGAGCTGCTGGGCACGGACACGCGGAACCCCCTCATGAGTGGCTACCCACACATCGAGCCGCGTGCTGGACTCATTCGTCATGCTTTGTCACGTGTGCAGATGTGTCCCTGTGGTCATCCCTGAGAGACCTGGGAAAGGTGAAGACAGCCGCAAGGATACCGAGAACAATACCCATGTCCGCGACATTGAACACGGGCCAGAAGTGGAAGTCGATGAAGTCGACAACATAGCCTTGGAACAGCCGGTCAAGGCCATTCGAGAGCGCTCCACCTATGATGCACCCGAGCACTGCCACCTGCCACAGCGCTCCCTTCCAGTTCCACGCGAGAAACGCAAGATAGGCCGACACAATGACAGCGATGGCAAGGTACAGCCACCTGAGCTGCGGAAAGAGGCTCCAAGCAGCACCGGAGTTTGTCACATGGTCAATGCTCACGACAGCATGGGGCCAGATGGAGCTGCCAAGGGGAATCGACTGTGCAACGACCCACTTGGTCAGGTGGTCAAGAAGGATCACTGCCAGGGCAACTCCGACAACAGTCAGGAGCCGTGCACGGAATGTCGTCGTTGGCTGCTGGTCCTCTTCCTGGTCCATCAGCGGCGCACTGCGAGCCAGCACGCCTCGCCGTTGATGGCTCCTTCCCATGAGGCAAGGGCATCATCCACCCGGGATGTATGGACAGATGTTGCGAGTGTCTCCTGCATGAGATGCGACTCGTGCTCACGGACTGCCTCCGCAAGCATTCCCTCTCCTGCGATGTACAGCTCGATGCGGTCATCCAGCTCCAGCTTCGCCTGCTTTCTCAGATCGTTGACCTTCCTGCTCACTTCCCGCACAAGCCACTCTCTCTGGAGATCCGGCGTGATCGTGGTATCGAGATACACAGGCTCCTTTGGATCGCGCGCACTGTCGTATGCCACGGACTTCACATTGAGCTCGTCCGCGAAGATCTCCTCAAGCTCCTTTGGCAGTGCAGGACCAGCAACAAGCGCTTCACGGAGTGGCTGACGGACCTTGATGTTCGCCTCCTTCCTTGCTGCGAGGCCAGCCTCGACAAGTTTCCTGCACCGCGCCATCTCGGTAAGCATCGACTCCGCACCCTGCACAGGTTCCGCTTTCGGGTAGTCACGGAGATGGACGGACTCTGGCATGCCTGGCACAGGGGAAGCATCCCCAAGGAATCCCATGAGGTTCCGGTAGAGCCGCTCTGAAAGGAACGGCGTGAATGGGGCCATGAGATCCGCAAGCGTTGTCAGGGCTGTCCAGAGCGTCTCGTACGCGGAGCGCTTGTCAGTATCGCTCACATCAGCAGCTTTCCAGAACCTGCGGCGTGAACGGCGCACATACCACTTCGAGAGATCCTCGACAAACTCTTCGATCGTCCTGCAGGCGTTTGTCGCATCATACCGGTCAAGCGATTCCCTCACGGATGTCACAGTTGCTGCAAGACGTGCCCTGCACCAGACATCGAGTGCTGGCCGCTGCTCTTCAGGAACTGGAGTCCCTGAGGGATCAAAATCGTCAATGGCCGCATACGTGATGAAGAAGACGTACGTGTTCCACAGCGTGAGGAAAAAGCGCCGGACAACATCAATGATGGCGTCTGGTCCCACACGGTACTCGCTTCCTGCACTCACTGCACTGAAGAAGTACCACCGCATGGCATCCGCACCATACTCGTTGAAGATCGACCAGGGGTCAACAATGTTGCCCCGGGACTTCGACATCTTCTTGCCCTTCTCATCAAGGACCAGGCCAAGGCAGACAACATTCCTGTATGCAGGCTTCTCGAAGAGGAGGGTACTTACTGCAAGGAGTGAGAAAAACCATCCCCTCGTCTGGTCCATCGCCTCGGAGATGAAGTCCGCAGGGTGTGTTGCTGCAAATTCCTCAGCATTCTCAAAGGGGTAGTGGAGCTGTGCGAACGGCATGGACCCGCTGTCGTACCAGCAGTCGATAACATCCGGCACACGGTGCATGGTTCCTCCACAGGCATCGCAGGAAAGGGTGATCTCATCGAGATACGGCTTGTGGAGATCATCATCCACAGTAAGACCAATCTCTGCTGCAGAACCGATGCACCGCTTCTTCCCGCAGTCCGCATTGTCACAGACCCAGATGGGAAGGGGAGTGCCCCAGTAGCGGCTCCTCGAGATGTTCCAGTCAACAAGCGTCTCAAGCCAGTTGCCCATGCGTCCATCACGGATGTGCGATGGCTGCCAGTTGACTGTCGCATTGTTTGCAATGAGCCTGTCCTTCACAGCCGTCGTCCGGATGAACCAGGAGGTGAGCGCGTAGTACAGGAGGGGAGATTCGCACCGCCAGCAGAACGGATACGTATGCCGGATCGTCTCCGCACGGTACAGTCTGCCCCGGGAAGTGAGCTCCTCGATGATGAGGGGATCCGCCTTCTTGACGAACATGCCGCGATACTTCGTGATGCCGTCAAGAAACTTTCCATCAAGTCCGACCACATGGCGGATAGCGATGCCGTTCTTCTGGCAGAGTGCGAGGTCAGCCTCGCCATAGGCAGCAGCCGTGTGCACAATGCCTGTGCCATCGCTCATGCTGACAAGCTCCGGTGCACTGAGCACAACAAACGCCTTCCCCTCAGGAAGCATCTCGTCAAAGAGCGGAACGTACGACCGCCCCACGAGATCCGCACCCTGCATGGACTCCTCGATGGTGTACGCACCTTCAAGGACGGAGAGTCTGGCCCGGGCAAGGATGAGTTCCTCTCCATTCTGTGCAACACGCACATACTCCTCGTCCGGATGGACTGCAAGAGCCACATTTCCCGGAAGGGTCCATGGCGTTGTTGTCCATGCAAGCATCGAGACGTTTGGATCGTCTGTGAGCTGGAACTTGATGTACACCGAGGGGTCCTCGACATCATCGCGGTATCCAAGACTCAGCTCGTGGGATGAGAGCGTTGTCTGGCACCGTGGACAGTACGGAGTCACCTTGTATCCCTGATACAGGTAGTCATGGTCCCAGAGCTCCTTGAGGCTCCACCAGACGGACTCCACAAAGGTTCCATCGTAGGTCCTGTAGGGATTCTCCATGTCGAGCCAGAATCCAAGACGCTCAGTCATGGCTTCCCAGTCATCGATGTAGTCGCTCACTGACTTCTTGCAGAGCTCATTGAACGCTGCGACGCCATATTCCTCGATCTCTTTCTTCCCGCTGATCTTCAGCTTCTTCTCAATCTCGAGTTCAACAGGAAGCCCATGCGTATCCCAGCCAGCCTTCCTCGGCACGAAGTGGCCATCCATCTGCTTGTACCGGATGAAGAGATCCTTGTAGGATCGTGCGAGCACATGGTGGATGCCAGGCTTGCCATTCGCAGTGGGAGGCCCCTCATAGAAGACAAAGCGGGGAGCATCCTTCCGGAGCTCAAGGCTCTTCTCGAATACGGAATGTTCCTTCCAGTACGCAAGGAGCTCCTGCTCCTCCTGGGCAAAATGCGCATGGCTTGTGACAGGGAGATAGCGTGACATTGTACTTTTCAGCATACCGAAATCCGGAAGCTCAGCTTGAGAGGGAATGCGAACGCACCTGCACAGCAGTCATTGAGCTGCTGCAGCCATCTCCGAACTATCCGATCCTTGAGAAGATGGCATGCGCAAGCTCCTCTTCAAGAGGGAGTGAGCTGTTCACATTCCTGGAGCTCATTGCCCCATCCACAAATACTGTCAGACAAGCGTGCAGCGTGCAGACATCGAGCCGTTCATCGTAGGGATTTCCCACATACGAGTAGTACTCATAGGGATAGCTCCCTTTGATGGCAACCGTGCCAGTATCGAGACCCGTTCCTGTCATCTCCGGCTTGCGGTTCTGCACTTTCTTTGATGGCCACACCTCAACTGCTGCAACAATGTTCCCGTGGACATCGGAATACCAGCAGCTGGCATTGCCACTCTCCCCTGCCAGGGTGAGGGGAAGGAACATGCCAGAATCACGTGTTGATGCAGCATGCACTGGAACGCCTGTGAGATGCGCAACAGCAGTGCTGGATGCAAGGGAACAGGGATATGCGTCTGCACCCACAAGATGGTCCACTGCATAGAAGCCACCTGCTGCAAGCAGGACCCCGGCAACCACGACACTTCCCACAGTCCTGAACCAATGCTGGGTGTTGAAGCGTGCATTCATATGCATGAGAATGTACCACCAGGCGCTTGCTCATGCACGCAGTACAGAGGCTGTCCACGTCTATGGCACGAGCAGCATGTCTTTGCAATTAGCGACATACCGCATGCATGCCAACGCGCAAGCCGGAGGGAAAGCATGGGCAATCCGCGCCTACCGTCTCTGCGGGACGCAGTCTGGCTCGTCTGGCATGTCGCCCAGAACTGAAGCACCACAAATCTGGACGACAGCGCCCTCAACCCATACTTTCCCGTGGCATTGTGCGGAATGGGCACCTGAACTGCTGGACAAGAGAAGTTCCTCAGCGTTCTTCTGCCTTCCGGAGGCGACCTTGGCCAGCAGTTATCTCTCCACACTTGAGCCCGGCGCAGAGGCAAGATTCAGCACACCAGCATGAACTACAGTTTGCACATCTCCATCAAAGTTCGACTGCAAGCAGTCATAGAAGTGCAGGCGGTAGTCCCCTGCTGGCAAATTTGCAGTCCCCCATATTCCCTCAGGCCCAAATGTCACCATCGGCCACACAATGAGAGAGTGAGCTTTGAATATCTGCACCCTGCATTGCTGGATGTCAACGCTAAGCTCGCCACGTGGACGTGCGTATGGCCCGAGCGGACCTATGGAGAACAGCAGGAAAGCAAGGAGAGCAATGGCCAACACCAGGAATGCAGCACACAATCGCTGCCAGGCCAGAGTCAATTTATTGTGATTGATGGATTCCGTCACTTTGCTGCCCTGTCGTTGCATCAATGGTGACCCACAAGTACTGCCTCCTCTGTGGCTGTGGGGTCGGTGTCGGTGCTCCCGGTGATCGGTCAACTCCCACTAGCCCTCCTGGACCTCCTGCAGGGGGACCCACCAAGTTCGGAGGGGTAATGTCGACAAGCCAGACAAGTGTTCCTGCTGGAGGATTTCCACGGGAATCATGAAGGTCGACAAGCACGCAACTGTGGATTGGCACATCTCCTCCCTTGATAATGGTCGACTCTACAATCCTGCGAGCTTCTGCTTCAGAAATCTTTGGTTTCTGAGACCTGCTTGGTTTGGTGATCGATACACCTCCATCAATGAGGGCGACGTTCGCAATGGTCGGATCACTCATCGGATTCTGTCCCAGGGCTTTCTCAGCCGTTGTGAACGGCATGGGTACCTGAGTAGTTGATGATGCTCGCAGAAATGCCACTGCAGCTACACCACAGACCACAAAAATCAGGAGAATGGCTGCAACTGGGACAACCCGAAACATCCTGGATTTTGCTGGTGGATTCATCTGACTTATCAAGTATCCAACAGCCCATCATGGTGTGCACGACACGAACACAATCCGTTACTCGTATGAAACTGAACATGTCACCACGAACATGCAGACCAGCCCGGCAGTTGCACACGCACGACTGGAACGAATGCGAGCTAATGCCTCACGTGGGGAATGTTGACAGGCCTTCAGCCCTCCTGCGATCTGTCAATACAAACATCATATGTCACAAGGATTCGAGCTTCCAAAGCAACGGTCCCACCCATGACAGGGGGATAGCTCACTGACCAACGACTTCACCCAACTCTTTGCCAGAGTTTGCATCAATGAGGACATAGACTTACGTCTTCACAGCTCCTGAGGAGGTGGGAAAAGCTGTCTGACTATGGGGTACGCCAACAGAGCCTCCCGGATTAGCACCTATCATCTGCTGATTGTCTGGAGTGATGTCGACTAGCCACGCAAGGGTTCCATCTGATGGATTTCCATAAATGTCATGGATGTCGACCAGGATGCAGCTTCGTATGACTGGTGGACCAGAGAGCAGTGCAGTGCTTTGAAGAGCAAGGAGCTCTGCCTCCTTCCGTGTTATTGCAGATCATTTCGACCTCGGAGCAGTGATCGAGAGTCCACCATCAAGCAAGGTTTTGTTGGAAATTGTTGGATCCGCTGTGGTCGACTGACCAAGCGCCGCTTCCGCAGACGTGAATGGCATGGGTTCTTGCGGAACTCCAGAGATGCCCACACACCCTCCCAGGAAAAGTGTGAGCAATGCGACGGTCAGGCCCATCAAACAAGAATGCGACAGATGCTTCATGACTAGCCAATTATCCTGCGCCAGTTCTTTCATTTACAGTCGAGCATGCAATCCGTTGCACACTGCAGGTACCATACTAGCTGCCCGCCGTATCAATGCCACTGCAGACGCCTTCCACAAGGGACAAGTCAGCAAGTCGAATCTCCAATGGGTTGAGGTCAGGCAGTCGCACCAGACATGTATGGTGCGAGCTGTCTCGAGCGCTTGAAGCTGCTCGATCACTGCCTCCCATCATCTCACCACCCTGCCTCACTGTAGAGCACATGGCCAGTATGGGCATCAACAATGAGAACTGCATACGGCTCCCTGCTTGATGGCTGCACTCCAAGGCCTTGGGGTGCCCCACCTGGAACGATGGCTCCACCTGGCGGAGACACGTCCAGCAGCCACACAAGGTGCCCCTGTGCAGGAAGTCCCTCCGCATTATGCATTTCTCCGAGAACTGCACTGCGGATGTTGGATCTCTGGGAAGGCTTGGGATAGGCATTTGCTTCCGCTTCGGCCCGTGTTACCGTTGCATGGTCCTGTGGACCAATGGTGAGGGTGATACCCATATCGATCAGTCCCTTATCCGGGATGGTTGGGTCGTGGATGATGCGTTGCTGCAACGCAAACTCTGCTGCGGTTTCACAGAAAGCTGTCTCATACCGTGTTGTCCTGGGGCAACCAACCACTGGTTTCTCCCCAGCATGCGAAGAGCTGCTGCCCTGGGATGCAGCACAGGCAGCAAGGCCAGTGGCTACGATACCCACAATGGCGAGTCCACTTGCACGCTTCAGACTTTTCAAAAGGCAAGTCATCTTCATCACTGGCCCATTATCCCCGCAACAGACACGTGGATTTCACTGGTTTTCATTTCGTTTCACGATGAAGTTCTCAGCATGATTCCAGTCAATGGCATGGAGCCACTGAGCGTGCCTGACGCATCATACTGCCACCCATCGAACTGATCGCTGGCGGTAGGATTGCTTCGAATTGGATTGCAGGGTGAGCCATAACCTGCAGCTCGAACCACACCCATTGGAATTGCGAGGCTTGTGACCATTACGAGTCCGAGCGTCGTTATGAGTCGCATAGAAGGGCGGGCTTGGCTGTGGTTCGCGTTAGCCAAAGACGCCTCCTACAAAGGGCGCAACGATTTGACCGGACGTTGCATCAACTGAGAGGAGCATGTAGTGACCGCCACACTGCAGACCATAAGCACAGGAAGAGACAAAGGGTCCGTTCTTGGCTTGCATGAGCGACGTTGAATGGAGCAGAACAATCCAAGCTGTTGTGGTTGGTATGTGATACCAGATATTGTCCACTTTATACTGGCCGAGTGATGCGGTTACAACAGTTATAGGAGCAGTTGTGGCCGCACCTTGATAGGCAGCCTGTAGTGCGAGCGTTTCTGCCTGAGCTTCCGAGATAGATGTTGCTAAATTGCTGACCGGTCGGTACTGGAAGCCGGTGGGGGGATGCAGATTCAGATTCGCTGGGACACCGCGCATAGCGATTGTGGATGAGAAAGTGCCGAGGCTAGGAGAGGGCGTCGGGAGCGGGACAGCGTTGGTTGACGTCGGCAGAGTGGCCACCGAACCGCAGGCCAATAGAAGTATGGCCCCCAGAGCTACCACTCCGATGCGCACGAACGATTTCATGTTTCTTGTTGCACCCAGTATTGGCATTGATCAGAGATGTTCGATTAGATTTTCGGATTAGTGACTGAGTTAAGCAACGCATGCATGCATTTCGTTTCACGATAAAGTTCTCAGAATGATTTCAATCAATGCCATGGCGCCACTGCTCTACCTTCATTCATCACCAAGACACGGCGTGCGCACGAAGCCTGGTGGACTTGCAGCAAGATTGTTCCATGCGGGAAGGTGGCATGACAGCATCACCGGTAGATGGACGCTAGACATTGAAATCGCAGCCAGCATCGGAACTGCGCTGTTCAGTGTTCTCCCCCAT
>JAJZLL010000008.1:74946-80996 GCA_021803465.1 bacterium | reverse complement strand
TTTAGCGAACGCCCGTGAGCTCCTTGGAACTGGTGCAGCTGAAGGGGCACCTGACAGGGAAGGCCTGGCATAGTAGCCGGGTCCCACCACAGGTCAGCAGTGGGACTCTCCCTTGCGATGCTGTTCCTTGTCCCTGTACATCGCGCCATCTGCCCGATTGATTGCATGCGCAATCCTCTCATCCGGCTCTAGCGCTGCAAGTCCTATGGACACCCCATAAGGCAGCTTCTTGCCCCGCCGTGCGAGCTCCCGCCGCATCGACCGGAGTTTCCACATGATGCGCTCCTTGTCTGCGCTGGGAACAGCGCAGACAAACTCATCGCCACCCCAGCGCACGATGGCAGACTGGGACGTGAGAAAACCTCGCAGCAGCGTACCCACAGTACGCAGATACCTGTCGCCCGCCTCATGTCTCTGGGTGTCATTCACCACTTTGAGCTTGTCGCAGTCAAGGAAGACGATGGTGACTCCCCTCCCTTCATTCCGGGCCTGTTCCACCAGTTTCCCAATGTGACGCATGCCTGCCTGTCGTGTATACACTTTCGTGAGCGGATCGATCTCGTACGTCCGCACGAGCCGCCTGAGCTCCTTCACCTCAGAAAGGAGTGCCTGGTACCGTTCACGCAGAGCATGCAGCTTCCGCCGCAGGCTTCGCACCATGGAAAGTTCGCGGCGGGGAGACGCTGTGCCCTCCGGTGTGGCAATTGGGATGGATGTCCTACGCACGGATCCGTCAAGCTCCATCGCTGTACCTCCTGTGAGCACCGGAAAGTGTTCACCAGCGTAGAGGGGAATCCCGGACATTGGACGGACATTGTCCGTCCATGATCAGGCTCCAATCTCCCAGATTCCGAGTGGCTGTATGCCATTGCGCCGACGGTTGTCCACACGGCTCATGGACTTTCCCGCAGATGTGTTGAGAAGGATGCGAGGCTGCCTCCGCCTCACTTCCTGGATATCCTCGCGTGCAGCGAGAAGTGGCTGGGAGGGAATGCTCCCAAGAAGCTCCGCCTCCCCTCGACTCTGAGGGGAAGGCAGTGGCTCATGACTGATCCGGTATTTCACTGCAAGTGCTGCGGAGACTGTCCATGCCTGCTCTCCCTCGGGGATGTTCGTGCCCGCTATGACCCGTGTGCCAACTCGCTCGTTGAATGTCACTGGGGCCTCTGTGCGTTCCACTGCGTACGCAACGACACCTGCAGCATCCACATAGAACAGCTCCATTGCATGGCCTGCAATGTTGATTGCATTGAGGAGCCGCGTTTCCACAGCCCGTGCAAGAGCAGGATACCCCTGATGGCGCAGGCCACAGGCGATGTCATAGGTCTCCTTGGGCCACACCGCACAGCTTCCATGGTAGTCGTAGTACCGCTTGAGGGCAGCATACTTTAGTGCCCTGCACCGTATGCCTGCATCGGTGAGAAACTCCTTGCCCACTATCCGCCGTGCAACAGGATGGACATACTTCTGTCTCTCCGACACGGGAAGCCGGTCGAACAGTCGGGACCGGAGGAGCACGCCCGCATTCGATGTCATGGTGCGGACAAGGCGTGGCACACCAAATGGATCCCTGTCGATGGCTTGGGCGAAATAGCGGTACTCCGGTATCCAGAACCATTCGAGGACGTGATCCCTGATCTGGTCAGCCAAGCAATTCCATCCAGATGCCCGCGCATCATCGCTGCCGACAAGTTCTGCTGCTCCCACCAGGGCATCGTAGGCGAGTCCCTGTATCTCAACGGAAGCGAGTGGTGCCCTGTCGTTCGAAAGGGTGCCATCTTCGTGAAGGTATGCTGAAAGGGAATCCTTCCAGCCCTGGTTTGCGATGCCGTGCGGATTGCGCCTGTCGAACTCCACAAGACCCAGTGACGACTCCTCCAGCTTTCCTTCGATCCAGGACACTGCCCGCTCAACAGCCTCCATGACTGTCACATGCTCTCCTGCATCAGTGGCAATGACATCGTCGAGCACGTCCCTGCCCCATATCCCTACATACGATGCCACGAGGCGAACAAAGAGTGGGGTAGCATCGACAGAGCCATAGTAGACAAGCTTCCTCCCCACACCGCCCCAATGCGACCACATGTCCCGGAACCGGGAATCTGCCTGGGCTGGCTGAAGTGGATCATAAGGCAGTATTCGGCACTCATGATGTATCTTGCCGAATTCCTCTTCCGTTGAACCGTTACCGCGCTCCACGTTGCGAGATCCCTGATACCGCACGAGATCATGGATGATGCGCCGAGGAAGGATACTGTCGAAAGGAACAAGATCCTCTGCAACCTCCGCAGAATCCCGGCCAAAGAACGCATCCCCATACAGTTCACCACTGCTAGCTGCAATGCCACCGGGAGCTGGATATCCTAGCAGCTGCAGAAGGTGCTGGAGCGGAGGGAATGGCGTGCTGAAACGATCTTTCATGAGACTACCTTTTGGCGTGCCACAACACAGAAGTAATTGTACTCCCGGGTGAAAAATTGTGGATCCCGTTCAACGGATTGTTTCACACGGTGCCCTGCCCTTTTGCAACCGTCCAAGGTGAACTACACTGGATATGCCGACACACTGCCCTCCCTGTTCCGGTTTGTCCGTCAGCTGTCCGAGAGCCCTGTGTAAGGTGAAAGAAGTCCGGGACATGGGCTCACCATTCCGGAGCAAGGAGTAGCCATGACACAACGCCATATTGCTGTAATCGCCCCACCGTGGTATCCCGTTCCTCCGAAGGGATATGGGGGAATTGAGCTTGTGGTGTACCTGCTTGTGACAGCCCTGCAGAGGCAGGGAGTCCGTGTAACACTCATTGGTTCTGAAGGTTCACTTCCAGGAACCGTTGCCCTTGCACCTGCAGAATGGAGTGCAGATCTTGGAGGACCGAACGGAATCTCCCGTGAGGTGTCCTATGTGTCCCGTGTGCTCCGTACCCTGAGGAGCATGCCTGACATTGATGTCATCCATGATCACGCAGGCTGGACGAGCATGCTCGCCTGCAGCGTTGCGAACATCGCACCAGTCATTCATACCGTTCATGGGCCGCTGTACGAGCCACAGCGCACCGTGTATCACGACATCGACCCGAATGGATCCGTTGGACTCGCAGCCATCAGTGGAGCTCAGCGCGCATCCGACCCATCACTGAACTGGGTTGGAACTGTACACAATGCCGTGGATCTGGATGCGCTCTGGGTCAGTGACAGGAGTGCAAAGGAACCGTATCTCCTGTGCCTGGCCCGCATCACGCCTGACAAGGGCCAGCATCATGCAATCGAAGTCGCAAAGCGCACAGGATACCGTCTTGTCCTCGCAGGCAAGGTGGGAGAGCTCAAGGCTGAACACGAATATTTTGAAGAGCAGGTCAAGCCGCATATCGACAATGACCGGGTCATCTACTATCCGAACATCGCAGGGCAGCAGAAGGCAGACATCATTGCACGGGCAACAGCACTGCTCGCTCCCATCTGCTGGCCGGAGCCATTCGGCCTTTCCATGGTCGAGGCCATGGTGAGCGGCACTCCTACAATCGCATTCGCTCAAGGCGCAGCACCGGAACTCATTACCAATGGCCTCACTGGTGCCACTGTCGACACTGTCGATGAGATGGTCGAGGTCATTCGCAGCATAGGCGAGTTCGATCCCAGGGCATGTGCGGATGCAGCCCGGGCTGAGTTCAGTCCCATGACCATGGCTGAGCGATATCGGGAACTCTACGAAGTCACGTACCACGGAGCAATGCGTCGTGTTCCGGCTTCAGAAAGCCCAGTCGCCACAGCCCGCATCACTGGACACGCCCTGCCACAGGAGCAGCACTCCACGTCATCAGCCTCAGACGTGGAACCGGCAGAGCCAGTAGCCTGACCACTACCGGTCGTCAAACCGGGGGATGACAGAGACGACGATTGCTGTTGCATTGTCGTCACCACGTTCGCCAGCCTCCGTGACGATACGCTCTGCTGCCTCCTTCACATTTGGAGCAGTATGGACATGCTCAACGAGTTCAAAGTCCTCAAGGACATTCCAGACACCATCGGTGCAGAGGACAAGAGTTGTGGGATGGGATATGTGGATTGTTGTCGTATCGACACGCACCTTCTCCTCAAGTCCCACAGCACGAGTCAGCACGAAGCGTGACCGGTCGCTTCCCGGGGTGGGGGCACCCAGTGACCTGCCTCTCGCACCCCCCATCTCTGCCAGGGAATGGTCCTTCGAGAGCTGGACTATCATCTTGCGGTCCCGAATCTCATATGCACGGGAGTCCCCAACATGCCCGATTGTCACTGTGATGAGTGACTGCTCCACCCAGAGGAGAGCTGCAGTCAGCGTTGTCCCCATCCCTGCAAGACGGGCATCAAGAAGCGCACGCGCACGGATGAGGCTGTTCGCTTCCTCGATGACTGGCACGAGATTGGTGCGGGATACTGGCATGGCAACGCGGAGGGATTCCGTTGCGAGTTCAGCTGCCACATCCCCCCCGGGCAGTCCGCCCATGCCATCCGCAACCGCAAAAAGCGGCGGCTTCAGGAGATATCTGTCCTCATTCTTGCGACGCACATGGCCCTGGTTCGTCGCTGCGCAGCTCTGCACACGGACATGCGCCTTGGCTGCAGTGGCAGTATATGTGGCGACCTCGGATGTTGTGGATGGTTTCGCGCCTCTCATGTCGTTCCATGATATCCCACCAATGGTTGACGGGCATCACGAATTCGTCACAGTCTCCCACGCAGCCGATGACAGCGGGAACACTGTTCAGGGAGCGAGCCTGCCGAGGATCTCAAGCGCATGGGTGAGCTTCGAGCGGGATTCTCGTGCTATCGCATCCTCATGATCAAGAATGCTGACAATATCCTCTTCCAAGCGCGTGTCACCGCCCTTCATCTCCACCTCGAGCTCCATGAACCGGGCCCCTGGCACTTCCGGAACCCTCACCTCATCGCACACGAGCTCTGCCAGAACTGCACCATCCTCCGCTGCAAGATGGAAGACTTCCCGTGTTGTCGAAAGCCGCGCCACGACCTCCAGCTCTCCCGTGAACCCCCCCGTGGAGAGTCGGTCCCGAATGTCCTGGGGCATCCCATCCGGTCCTCCCGGAAAGACCAGCTCCCTCCGCACTGTGAATGCACCCTCGCTGCCAGCAGCCTCCTTCATCGTCCAGCCATCGTGGGTGCGGTACCGCACAGAAGCATGCAGCCTGTACAGCGACAGTACAGGAGTGTCCCAGTACACAGCCTCAGTCACTATCCTTCCCGCCCTGCTGCACTGCAGTCCGATGCTCCCCCAGGGAAAGGCTTCAGGTCCGCAGGGAGACAGCACTGCATACTTCACTTCACGCTCAAGTCCCTCACGCATGTCGCTCATTCGGGAAGGTATTCCGCGAATCCGGGCCAGGCTTCAACAGTCCGCTTCATGAGGGCATGCGAAAGTGTGAGATACACGCCAGTGGCCCTTGCATGATGAACACCTTCCCGGGATTCAATATGGGCGGAGGCATGATACCGCCTCCTGTCAATCCTGTCCGCACGCCCCACAATGTGCACACGTGTGCCAACAGACAGTGGCTCCCGATACTGGACATCGAGCCGCGCTGTAACTGCCCAGATGTGCATGAGTGCAGCATACCGGCCCATGACATCATCGAGCACGGCAGCAATGAGTCCACCGTGAACAACTCCGGGAAATCCCACATGCTCCCCAGATGGGGTCCACTCGCCCCAGACCTCGCGCTCGTGGAGCTCGTACTGGATCCGCAATCCCACAGGGTTCTTCAGGCCATGCACAAAACTCTGCTGGAACTCGCTCCTGTCATTGAGCCACAGGGGATCGAGTGCAGGCTCCTCCCCACCTGTCATTGGGCAATCTCCGTACGGCCGCCCATGTACGGCTGAAGGGGCTCTGGAATGGCTACAGACCCGTCTTCACGCTGGTAGTGCTCCACAAGGGCAACGAGTGTGCGGGGAATGGCAAGTCCACTGCCATTCAGGGTGTGGACGAACTGCAGCTTGCCTGTGTCCTTCGGACGGAACCGGATGTTTGCCCGGCGCGCCTGAAAGTCACCAAAA
>JAJZLL010000008.1:0-74936 GCA_021803465.1 bacterium | reverse complement strand
CCAAAAACACTGCATGATGACACTTCAAGCCACCGCCCCAGTCCTGGAGCCCAGACTTCCAGGTCATACTTCTTCCACTGGGCGAAGCCAGTATCCCCACTGCACATGAGCAGCACCCTGTAGGGAAGCCCAAGTCTCTGGAGCACTGTCTCAGCATGGCTGACAAGGAGTTCGAGCTCATCCAGGGATGCATCTGGATGGACAAAACGCACCATCTCCACCTTATCGAACTGATGAAGGCGGAGAAAGCCCTTGGTGTCTTTGCCGGCTGCTCCAGCCTCCTTGCGGAAGCACGCGCTGTACGCGACATGGGTACGTGGAAGATCTGCCTCCTGGAGCACCTCGTCCCTGTACAGGTTGGTCACTGGAACCTCCGCAGTGGGTATGAGGAAGAGATCGTTGTCGGCATGGAATGCGTCTTCCTCGAACTTGGGAAGATTGCCTGTGCCCACCATGCATTCCCTGCGGACAAGATATGGTGGCGAGATCTCCTCATAACCGTGCTCATTTGTCGCAATGTCAAGCATGAACGCAATGAGCGCCCTCTCGAGTCGTGACCCCATGCCACGAAGCACTGTGAACCGGGATCCTGAAATTTTCGCTCCGCGCTCGAAGTCGAACAGTCCCAGCCGTTCACCGATCTCATAATGGGGGAGAAGCGGATAGGGAACATTGGGCAGGGAGCCCCATGTCCGCACCGTCACATTGTCATGCTCATCCTTTCCTGTCGGCACTGACTCATGGGGAGGATTCGGAACGTAGAGGAGGAGCTCCTGGATCTTCGCATCGAGCGCTTCCATGGCGGTTTCCTGCTCCTTGATCCGCTGCTTCCGGTCCGCCATCGAAGCGCGCTCTTCTGGCGATGGCGCACCATGCACGGACGCTGTGGCCTGATTGTGCTCCGCCTTCAGCTGTTCAACAGCAGCACGCTGCTTCCTTGCCTCGACATCGAGCGCAAGAATCTCATCGATGGGAGCAGTCTCTCCCTTGCGCGCAATGGCCTCCTCAATGGATTCACGGTTCTCACGGAGTCGTTGCAGTGGAATCATTGTCCTTCCCTCTCAGGATGCTCATTCTTCGGCTGTTGCCGCATGGTCACCAGGTGATTGTCGCATCATCGGGAAGAGCAGGACATCCCTGATGGCAGGCGACTCTGTGAGCAGCATGATGAGGCGGTCAATGCCCATTCCCATGCCTCCTGCAGGGGGCATGCCTATTTCGAGAGCCTCAAGAAAGTCCTCATCGATGCGATGTGCCTCCTCGTTGCCACGCTCCCTGCGGCGCATCTGTTCATTGAACCGTTCACGCTGGTCCCTGGGATCATTGAGCTCCGTGAAGGCGTTGGCAAGTTCCCGTCCGTTCACCACGAGCTCGAAGCGCTCTGTGAAACGGTCATCATCCATGCACCGGAGCGCAAGGGGACTGACCACAGTCGGATAGTGGGTCACAAACGTCGGATCAATGATGTTGGGCTCAACATGCTCCTCATAGAGCTGGAAGAAGAGTTCCCCTTGTTCCGCGCCTGGTTCAGGAGTTCCCCCGAGTGCCCGCACATGGCGTTCGAGCTGCCCCCACTCCGCAAGGGCATTGATGCCTGTCGCCTCCTGGATGAGATCTGCCATGCTGGCGCGCCGGAATGGCGGATGGAGATTGATGGGAGGACCATCAGCAGTGGCAAGCCGCATGAGGGGATCCTGCTCCGCATCACTTTCCATCTCCTCAAGGACATCGAGTATAGCTGCTGCCTCAACTGCGATCTCCCGGGGAGCAACGGGAAGCACTCCAGGCGCTGCATCCTCCTCAGGGATGTCGATTGACTGGAGCCGGTTGAGAACTGCCCACTCAAACAGGCTCTCTGTGGCATGGTGCAGCAGCGAGGCATGGCGTCGAGCATTCCTGAGAGCACGGTCGAGTGCGACTACGGGATGGTGACCATGCTGCTCCACATGGCGCCCCACAGTGGTGCGCACATGCTCAAGATCCGAAACGAGTGACGATGTCAGCGTTGCGATCGCCCTAAGGGTGTCGCGGGGATATCCGTGCTGCTGATGCGTCATAGTGACGAGCGTCCTTGCAACATCCGTGCAGCTCTGGATTGCTTCCCTCACTTCCTCGGGTACCCAGTACGACTGGGAAGAGAGAGGCCATGCAGCATGCGCAGCAGCGACAATGATGTCTTCGCAGAGCTGCATCATGTCCGTGAACGATGCATAGGCCTGGTACACCTCAAGTGTTGTGAACTCGGGATTGTGCCGTGTCGACAGTCCCTCATTCCGGAAGACGCGTCCAATTTCGTACACACGCTCGAATCCCCCAACAAGGAGCCTCTTGAGGTGCAGCTCCGTGGCAATGCGCAGATAGACATCCTGATGGAGAGCATTCCAGTGCGTGGTGAACGGCTTCGCCTCCCCACCTCCGGGAATGGCCTGAAGCACAGGCGTTTCCATCTCAAAGAATTTGCGCTCATCAAGAAGCGTCCTCACTGCTCGGACAATGCGGGATCTCAGCACGAAGAGATGGCGGGATTCAGGATCGCTCACTAGATCGAGATAGCGCTTCCTGTAGCGCATCTCACGATCCTGGAGGCCATGATACTTTTCTGGAAGGGGAAGGAGCGACTTCACGAGCGGATGAAGCTCTGCTGCGAGGAGTGTGGGTTCACCCCGCCGGGTGCGCATCACTGTACCCGTGACAGCAATGATGTCACCCAGATCAAGGAGCTTCACGATCTCAAACGGCTCTTCACCGAGAATGTCCTTGCGGAACCACACCTGGAGCCGGTCACTGAAATCCTCGAGATGGATGAAGCAGCTCTTGCCCTGGTCCCGCAGCTGCATGACCCGTCCTGCTACCGTAAGCACCTCAGTGTCCTGGGAGTGTTCGTCCTCCTTCTTCCGATGCTCAAGGATATGCTGCTCCTCTTCCCGGAGAAGCCATGCGTGTGCTTCCCTGAGCGGCACAGGGGAATCTGCCATGCTCCTGAATGGCTGAATGCCATGCTCCTGCATGAGTGCCAGCTTCTTCTCCCGCTCCTGCCGCAGGACATCGAGACCGTTCGGACGGTCATGCGCAGCTTCTGTCGACATGCTCTTCCTTCCTTCGAGCAACGATGACGCCTACTTGATTTTCAGGATCTTGAGTTCCCGCATGCCTCCAGGACATGCTGCCTGCACTGCCTCACCGACCTTGTGGCCCATGAGCGACTTTCCGACAGGAGACTCGAGGGAGATCTTGCCACTCTCGACATCGACTTCCGCTGGACCCACGATGGTGAAGGTCTCTTCTCCAAATTCGTCAGAGATGGTCACGAGTGAGCCAACTCCGACAACGCCCTTGTGGTTCTCCTCGATGAGCTGCGCATTCCGCACCATGGTCTCAAGGACGAGAATGCGTCCTTCGATCATGCCCTGCTCGTTCTTCGCATCCTCATACTCGGCATTCTCAGAGAGATCGCCGAATCCCTTGGCGTACCGGATCCTCTCGGCAACTTCCGCACGCTTCACGGTACGAAGCTCCTCGAGCTCCTTCTCCAGCTTCTCCAGTCCCTCAGCTGTCAGCAGTACTGGTTTTTCCATGCCACATCTCCCTCATTCAGTGTGTTTCCTAAGAGTATCAGGTACGCGCGTTCGTGGAACATGCCCAGCGCATGACGCGCATGTGCACTCTGTGTTCCGCTCAGTTCGTTTGACCCTCTTGACGCTCCCTGAAGCTTCCGCTATGATCACAACAAGGCTCGATCAACGGGTCTTGCTTAAATAGCCCCCCCTCTCGGGGCGTCCCTGTTCGGTGGGACGCCCTTTTTTTTGCCCATCGACAGGGGTGCGTCTGCTTTTCACAGCAGGCTACAGTGTCAAATAATACACGTCAGGCGAACCGGTCTGTCCTTGCAGTGTTGTCTGGAATGAAAACCTTGCTGCAGCTCACCCCTCACCGCTGATGAATGTTGGCTGGAACCATCCGCTTGTAGCCTCGCCAGACTCCAGCACATCATCAAAGATCCGCTCCATTTCCGATCCCGTGGTTGCCTCCTGAAGTGAAGTTCGGAGACGCGCTGCATGTGCGCACCCCTTGATTGTCCAGGCAAGATATTTCTTCCCGACTTTCGAGGCCTTGTGCTCGCCATAGTAGTCAAGGAGCCGCCGAACATGCCTTCTTGCTAACTGCACCCGCTCAGCGAACGGTGCCATGGGTATCTCTGTCCCATGATCCACCTGCTCGACTGCCTGGCGGAGGAACCAGAAGTTGCCCACCACTCCCCTGGCGATCGCGATGCCATCAAGACCCGAATCAGTCCACCGTTCCGCAAGGCTTGGTCCATCCATCACATCGCCATTGCCAAGCACAGGTATCGCGACACGCTCCTTGACCTTCCTGATGATGTCCCACCGTGCAAGGCCCCTGTACCCCTGCGCACGGCTTCTTCCATGGACGGTGACTGCTGCGACGCCAACCTTCTCCAGGGCTGCAGCAAGCTCCGGTGCAATGAGCGAGTCCTCATCCCATCCTGTGCGAATCTTTGCAGTGACAGGCACATCAACAGCGCTGACAATTGCTTCAAAGACGGCTGCAGCACGGGAAATGTCACGTGCCAGACATGCACCAGCTCCCTGGTTCACGATCTTGCGTACAGGGCAGCCGAGATTGACGTCTATGATGTCCGCACCGCGCGCGACACAGATCTGGGAAGCCTCAGCCATCGCTTCAGGAGAAGCGCCCATGATCTGGGCAGCAGTGGGAATGGGTAGTGGTGTGATGTCGATCTTGTCGAGTGCTGCTGGAATGTTCCTCACGAGCGCCTCGGAGGAGACCATCTCGGTCGTCACCATTCCTGCTCCAAGCTCTTCAGCGAGCGTGCGGAATGGCGCATCCGTGATACCCACCATGGGTGCCACGACAATTTTCGAACGGAGCACATGTTGGCCAATAGTCAGAGCCGATCCCTCTCTCTGCCCGAGCACAGCCTTGCCAACCTTCCCCACTTCCGTCCCCTTCATGCGCACTGTATATTCGATAATTGTTGCACAGTCGATCTTCTTCCTCTGCTCCACCACTTCCACCACTCCGGGAACCATGACCCACACCACAGCACCACCCTGCGACATCCTCATCGACATTGGCGGCACGAAAACGGTCGTTGCCCGTGGTGGCACGGAACACTCTCTTGCAAAGAGCGTGAAACATCCCACACCACAGGAGGATCCCATAGCTGCACTCGTCCGAATGATTGATGAGGTGAGTGAAGAGCAACCTGTTGCGGGAATCGGCATAGGAGTGCCTGGACCATTCTCACGGCCTGAAGGAATGGTTGTGAATCCCCCCAACCTCAGCCCAGCCTGGTGGAATCTCCGGCTCCGCGATGCTCTTCATGCCCAGTATGGGTGTCCTGTGACTGTGGAGAACGATGCGAACTGCGCTGCTCTGGCTGAGGCAGCATATGGTGCAGGTGTCAATGAGGACCTTGTCGTGTACTACACGATCTCAACTGGTGTAGGCACCGGGATCGTCTACCATGGCAGGCTTCTCATCGGACGGCACGACACGGAAGGCGGACACCAGGTACTCATTCCCCCGCACCTCAACCCTCCACCGTGCACATGTGGGGGAGCAGGATGCCTCGAGGCGCTCATTGGCGGCAGATCCCTTGCCGATCTCCATGGACTGGAGGCGCACAAGCTCGAGGATCCCGCGGTCTGGAGCGGGGTTGGCGAATGGCTCGGCATGGCAATGGCGAACACGACTGCCATTCTTGATCCGAACATCATCATCATTGGGGGTGGGCTCGTTGCCCACTGGGCTGCGATAGCCCCTTCCCTTCAGTCGACCATGAAGCAGCTCATCCACATCCAGCCACTTCCCCGCATCGTTGTGGAGAGGCTTGGAGCAGAGCAGACACTCCTTGGAGCTTGGCGCTGCCTGGAGGATTCCCGCACGCCCGTGCAGGAGTGGACTTAACCCGGTAGGATCGTAAGTGACCCAAAGACCATCTCCGTGATCTAAAGGACAATCCATGCCACAGTTCCACATCGTGACGGATAGCACCGCAGTTCTCGACCCGTCGTATGTCGCATCCCATGACATCCGTGTCGTACCCCTCACTGTCATTTTTGGCTCGACTGAATACACGGATGGAGTGGACATCACTACGAACGAGTTCTATGCGAAGTTCGACCAGAGTGATGTCCCTCCCAGGACATCACAACCCTCGCCTGGAGCATTCGCTGAGGTGTTCACGGGCTTCGCTGACAGCCTTCCCATCATGTGTCTCACACTCTCATCCGAGCTGAGTGGAACATACAACGCTGCAGTACAGGGAGCAGCGAGTGTTCCCGGAAAGACAGTGCATGTCATTGACACCCGGTCCGTTGGTCCACCCCTCAACCGGATCGTCACCCATGCCCAGGAGCTCCGCGACCGCGATGTTCCCGTTGAGGATGCGCTCACCAGTGTGCGCACGCTCATCGAAACCCAGGTCTTCTACTTCACAGTTCCCACGCTCGAATACCTGCGTCGTGGAGGCAGGATTGGCGGAGCCCAGGCGCTCCTTGGCACCCTCCTCAACTTCAGGCCACTTCTTGCGCTCGTCAATGGAAGGGTGGAACCCATCCGGAAGATCCGTACTTTCTCACGGGTCCTTGACCAAATGGTGGATCTCATCAGCGAGGCGAAGGACACACATGGAAGTCTTGAGGTCCTCGTCGCGAACGCCCAGAATGACGAGATGGCCCACTCGCTCATTGAACGGGGAACCCCATTCTCGGTTCCGAAACCCGTTGCCATTGAACTCGGACCAGTGATCGTGGCCCACACAGGACCTGGCGCAGTGGGCATTGGATACTTCCCCCTTCTTCCCGAGTTCACGCCCGATTCATCCATGACACCTTCACAGAAACCGCATGGAAAAGCAGGAACAGCTGGCTCCTAGAAGTCGGACATCTGGAGGCTACCTCCCACGGAGCTCCGGATACTCATCCCTCACGGGAATGGGAACGAGTGCACGTTCTGGCGGCACTTCGGGATGGAGCGCTGTTTCCATGATCTCCCGAACACGGTCGACGAGGTCACGTACGGCTCCTTCGAGGCTCCTTCGGGATGTTTTCTTCGCCATGAAACGCACTCCCCATTTGGTTGATGTATTCCCAGTGTACGGGACATACTTCAAACCTTCCCCGCAGAGGCTGAAACGAAACAGTGACAGGTCTGTTGCGTTGGCCTTCTCCAGCGCCAGCCACTGCGCAATCACCGGAAACAACCCCGGACGCCCGTAATGACGGTACGCTATGTGCATCATGGATACGACAAGTTCCCTCACCACCATCGCGGAAGACTGCCTCGAGGCTGCGCACGCACATGCGCAGCGCGACGGATACCCGTACCTCACTCCTGACTACCTCCTTCTTGGGCTTGCAAACGACACGCAGTCAGTCGCACACCTTGCGCTCCTTGAATGCAATGTCGACATCAGTCTTCTCAACTCACGGCTTTCTGGCCATCCACCCCTGACCCGGACCGTGACTGGCGGACTTCCCCAGGCTTCACGCCGCATGCTGCGCGTCATTGAGCTGGCCCGTGACATTGCGGACGACTTCGAACACCTCTCCATCACGACTGGGGATCTCCTCATAGCCGTTGCCGAGGAAGGAACGAGCACTGCTGCACGACTCCTGGCCGAGCTTGGTTGCACAGGCGACAAGATCCGTTCATGCTCAGCACTTGAGCGGCAAGGTGACCGTGAGCATGAACGAAAGTCGAGAATTCCCACCCTCCACTCCCTTCCGCTCTGGGCATTTCCCCCACCGGATGAACGTGGAGCACCGCTCCACATGTCTCTCGCGCTGGGAGAGACGGATCGCGGCGCCCTCGCCATTACGGAACTGACTGTGTACGACACTGGTGTCCTGCTTTCCCTCACTGCCCAGTGCGCAGCAGGTGAAACCTTCAGTGATCCCGCTTTTGGAGTGGGCGAGGCCACTACTGACCCACGAACCATCGTGTTCGCAGTCCATCTTTCCACAGGAGGCACTGCAGCGCTTCTCCCTGTCGACCCGACCTGGGATGTGCTCACTCCTCCACTGCCCGAACCGCCTACGTCCGGAATAACGCTTGTAAGCATGCCCCCAGCCCCACTTGCCACGAGCTCCTACGCGCACAGACGCATTGACACGCTCTGGTGGCTCTGGCCACTTCCTCCGAAAGGCATGCACACAATTGTCACCAGGTGGGAGGCAGCAGGCATCATCACATCCGTTCCCCTTGACGGCAGTCTCCTGAGGGCTGCCAAGGACAACCTTCCCCCTCGACTCTTCGGCGAATCAAGCTACAGCGTCTGAAGCGGAGGGAGCAGCCCCACGGTTGCTTCCACTGGCCCAGCTTCCTGCTCCTCGTCAGATCTCCGCCAGTACCGCGAGAACCTGCCGTCATAGCAGAGCGCTTTCCCATTCCACCTCACAGCTGGAGCATCTCCCGCCCCGCACGGTGTATGGCCATGGACAATGCGGGGAGCATCGAAAGCTGCAAGGTATTCCTTCGTGCGATCTGGATCATCAAAGGCATGCCGCTTGCTGATACTGGGCAGGAGTTCAAACACTCCTCCATCGCGATCCAGGCAAGATCTCCCCCAGGCATTGACCTCGTCAAGCGTGGTGCCGTGGCTGAGGTACACATCCGTGTCTGTGTGCTGGACCAGCGTGCCATCCTCAAGCTGGAGCATGATGGGGCGGCTTCGGATCCACTGCTCGAGGTCGTTATCGGCCTGAAGCGCATGCACATCCTCCCAGTCACCCCGTCTGAACTCCCAGAACCTGATGAAGCCGTCTTCCTCAGCAAGGTACTCCCGAAAGCGTGCGCCCATTCCAGGTTCCTCCCCAAATGCAGGGGGAAGAGGGACGCCTCTCAAGAGCTCAAGCACAGCGAGTATGAAGACCTCATGGTTTCCAAGAACCACCTGCGAATGCGCACGCTCCCGCGCAATCCTGGCGCATCGGACTCCCCCCATGTCTCCGGGCCTTCCACCCTGGAAGAAGTCTCCCAGAAAGACTGTCTGGTGCTCATCCGCCCCGTATGGCTCCAGGGCCTCAAGGAGCCGTTCCCAGTCACCCTGCACATCACCAACGACGAGGTACTGCGCGCTGTTCATGTGCGGTGCGATCGCTCCACGGCAGCAGCACCCACCTCGCGATCCCGTCGAGTCGCTTTCGCAAGCACAGGCACAAGCCGCCTGCTCCTCGCTATCGATGCAGCAAGTCGAACAATCTGCTTTCCCACTGTCTGCGGCCCTGGACCACCTACGCTTTCCCTTCGCTTCAGTGCCTGCACTGCATCGATGAGACCCATGATGACTTCCTGCTCATCCTTCGCAAGCGGCCTGTTCTGCTGGACATGCTGGAGAACGGACCTGGCATGGTCCGTTGCCATGGTGAGTGATTCACCCGACATGACGAAATGCTCGACGACATCGCGAAGGAAAAGCATGGGATGTGTCACTGACTCCCGGAGAATTGGATCGTGGATTGTCGAGGAATCGAGAATGTTCGCCATGCGCTCAACTGCTGTGATGGTCTCTCCCATGAGCTCATTGAGAAGTTCCTGCCAAAATTCGACAAGGAGCGGATCGGGCGCAGGATTGGTGACCATGGTCATGAACGACTCCGCATGACCGCGGACAGATGCTGCAGCCCGTTCCATGACAGGAAGCACGTGTGGCCGGTGCTCCGACCGTGGGCCAAGGCCCCGCAGCCCCTCCTCCGCAATCGTGAGATATCCGTGCTTCCTGACCCATGTGTCACACACCGTTGCGAGCTGCACAACATGTCCCATGACAAGGTGGGCATCAAATGCAAGCTCTGCAGCACCGTCCCCATTGAGGACACCGGAAAGAGAATTCATGGTCACTGCACTGAAGGACAGCTCGCCAGCAATCGCTTTCCTGTCGATGGGCAGCGTTCCAGGCACTCCTCCTCCTGACCCGAGCGGAGACTCATCACTGTCAGTGAGCGCATCAATGAGTCGCTCGACATCGTGCTGGAAGATGTCCGCAAAGCCGAGCATGATGTGCGCTACCGATGTGATGGTGCCGTGGGAACCAGCAACGTGTACTGCCACTGGCGTCGTGCGATGACCCTTCGCTATCTGCATGAGCGACTCCTGGACATCAATGAGCGAGGCTATGAGCCTTGTGCACAGACGCCGGGAAACGAGTCGAAGCCGTGCAGAGGCAACGTCCGCATCGTTCACCACCCACGCCACGAGTGCTCCTGCCTCGGAATCACGGTCCCTCAGCCTGGAAAGGATGCCTCCAAGCCGCTCGGACTCATATTCTGGTGGAGGTAGCGAGCCCTTTTTCGCCTCGTCCTTGAGCGCCCTGCATTCATCAGCCAGCAGCTTCGCTGTGGGAGCATCGAATACGCCACTCTTCCGGAGTGCGACCACCAGCGCCTGAACAATTGCAATGTCATCTCGCCAAGCCTGCTCCTCCCTGAGAGCAAGTGGAGATCTCCGCTCCCTGCGAGGCTTTGCTGTCGCTGCGGCTTCCTTGCCAGTACGGTCCGGGGAGTTCTGGCTGGATGCGTTTTCCACTCCACGACCGACGATGCGAACACGCGTTTCCATATCGACCTCCTACCTTCATCGTACCGTGGTCTGCCTCTCTGGGGTCATCCACTTCCCAATCCCTCTGGAAACCCGCACAATACTCTATATGCGGTCCTTCTTCCGTCGAAACACTCACATTCCGCGAACACCCATCGATGTCGTCATCACTGATTTCGACAGCACCCTGACCATTGCGCAGCCAAACACTGTTCCCGATGAAGTCTGGAAGGCGCTTCGTGCCTGGAAGGCGCAGGGAAACACGCTCATTCTCGCCACAGGAAGAACCCTTCCCTACCTCGTTGGACCCTCCGGGATCGATGATCCAGCGAAGCTCCGCATCTTTGACATGATCGTTGCGGAGAATGGAGCAGTCATGTGGGATCCCCATGCGGACCGTGTAACACTGCTGGCAGATCCGCCCTCCCCACTTCTTGTGGACCGTCTTAGGGCTGCCCTCGGAGGCGACCTCACAGTGGGCTATGGCTGCATCAGTGCTCCCAAGACACGCACTTCTGACATTGAGGCTGTACTTGGACAGGTTTCAGCTGACCTCAACAGGATCTTTGGCACAACTAGTGTCATGTATGTTCCACGTGGCGTGTCCAAGCTATCAGGCATCCGTCATGCGCTCCGCGAACTCAACATCCATCCATCACGGTGCGCAACAATTGGTGATGGCGAAAATGATCATGACATGCTGGACAGGTCAGCCACTCCGTTTGGAATGACAGTTGCAGTCCAGAATGCTGAACCCGCAACACAGAAGCTTGCACAGTATGTCACTGTGAGCGAGAAAGGCTATGGCGTGATGGAACTCCTTTCCGCACTTCTCGCCAGGAATGCTCACCATCGTCCACGCCTGCCATTTCTCCATCGCAGTCCAGCCCACCAACCCCAGACGGAAGTGCCGGAGCTTACCGTGTGAGCTGCTCTTCAGGGATGACAGGCATGTCTTCCTCCCGGGCAGTCCTCCTCATTTCTGCGGAGTAGAGTGGCCGCTTTTTCACTTCCTCAAGGGCCAGTGCAGCATTGATGATGCCGAGATGGGAGAATGCCTGTGGAAAGTTTCCCAGCATGTCTCCAGTCGTGATGTCGACCTCCTCAGAAAAGAGGCCGAGCGGCGATCCAACAGAGAGAAGCTGCTCGAACAGCTGCCGGGCACGGCTGTATTCGCCAGCATGGGCAAGAGCCTCGACCATCCAGAACGAGCAGATGAGAAACGCTCCCTCACCACGCGGCATGCCATCGACATCGCCCTCACGAAGATAGCGGTGAAGAAAGGGTCCATGCCCCAGCTCCTGCTGCACACGTTCAATGGTGCGAATGATGCGCGGATCTGAGCCTGGCAGCACGCCAAGTGTCGCTATGCGGAGGATCGATGCGTCAACAGCGTGATGGCCAACAGCCTGCGAGAAGGAGCCAATGTCCTCGTGGTAGTACTCTGTCACGAGCGATCTTGCGATAGCTTCCCTTGTGGCTGTCCATTCCTCAATGGGCGCTTGGAGATGGAATGCGGCAGCTAGGCGGATGCCACGGTCAAGCGCAACCCAGCACATCATCTGGCTGTAGCAGAACCGCCTGTCCGGACCACGGATTTCCCATATGGATGCATCCGGCAGATGCCACCGTTCCTGTGCAAGGTTCACAAGTGTCTCCACCTGCTTCCACGTCCGTGGCCGAAGTTCTCCTGATCGCATGGCGAAATGGTAGATGGCATCAACCACCTCACCGTACACGTCCCACTGCTTCTGGTGGGCAGCAGCATTGCCAATTCTTACAGGACGGGACCTGCGGTATCCCTCAAACTGCTTGAGGACATTCTCCTCCGTTCCTTCAAGATCCCCTTCCACTGAGAAGAGATTCGGCACATCGTCTCCAAGGTTGAGTGCGTCAACCCACCTGAAGAACCGCTCAGCCTCAGTGAGGAATCCAACATTGACCAGCGATGTCACGCTGAAAGCCGCATCCCGAAGCCATGTGAACCGGTAGTCCCAGTTGCGCTTTCCATGGATCTTCTCGGGGAGGCTTGTTGTCGGCGCTGCCACAAAGGCGCCTGAAGGAGCATACGAGAGGAGTTTCAGGGCAAGTGCGGATCTTCGCACTTCAGCTACGTACGGTCCCTGATAGTCACACTGGGCTACCCAGTCACGCCAGAACGCGATAGTCTCCTCACGGAGCTGCTGCGCCCGGCTTACAGTCCATTCATCAAGAGGACACATTGGTGCCCTGCCGACAATGAGACTGTACGCATGCATGGTCCCATAGCTCAGGGAACCAGCTTCGAACTTTTCGCCGCGCTTCCCAGCTACGCGGAAGCAGTAGTGCGCTTCATCCACATCCGCATGAAGCATCGTCTTGCCGCTCGAGCTGCAGGATTTCGAGATGCTGCCATACCCGAACGCGGGATTCACCTTCGAAGTGTACTTGACCCGTCCAGCCAGTCCCTCGACAATCCGCACAAGCCGTGGCCTGTGGGATGGTCCAGGCGCTTTCGCAAGATCGTAGGCACTGGCTGGCATGAAGTCCACGACGCGCATGACACCACTTGGCGTCGTGAAGACAGTCTCAAGAACATTGGTGTCTGGGAGGTACCGACTCGTCGAATGGTGGGGTTCCTCTGGCTGGATTGTCCATGCACCCCCATGCTTGCCATCAAGGATGGCTGCAAAGAGTGAGGAATCCTGGAATCTTGGAAGGCACAGCCAGTCGACACTGCCATCCACGCCGACGAGTGCTGCACTCTTGCAGTCCCCGATTATTCCATATGAGCGGATGGGGAGATACCCTATTCTGCGATCCACATGGGGATGCTTCGCGGGAGGTACGACCGGCTGGTTGAGGAGCGGGACATCGTTTTCCCGGTCAATGTGATGTGCAGTGATGGGCAGTTCAGCCATAGGTGTGCAGTCCAGTCAGACGCTAGTACTCGTCCTCTGGACGTGTGTCCTCATCGTCGCTCTCATCCATCTCGGGAATGAGCGGCTCCTCCTCGGGAGTGCTCTCGTCCAGAACTTCCGCATCCTCACGTTCCTGTTCCACCTCGTGCGCCTCCTCGAGAAGCTCCTCTTCAGGAAGTCGTGGTGCCTTCATGCGCTCCGTGAGGAGACTCTCACGTGCATAGGGCCGGAAATCATCGTGCTTTCCTCCCCGTGCAGCCGGAAATGAAGGAGTCAGCGCATTCGCAGGCGACTGGAACACCTCACGGATCATGACATCAAGGCGCTCACCGTGGACACGTGCCACTGCAGCGGAATACTTGTTTCCGGATGACATGAGCTCTGCCAGCCGGTGCCCCACCTTCGGGTCAACCTCTCCAATGACCTCACCGCCAGTCATCGAGGCGATAAGTCTCCCATCCCTGACTGTGAGCTCGACATCATCGCCAGGGATGATGTCGGATGGTTTGATGCGTCCTGTGGTCATGACTGCCACGAGTGAACTCTTCCCTGGCTCTTCGGTGAACAGCTCTACAGCGACAGCATGTGATCTCCGCTCAAGCTTCCGGCCCTCGGAAATGAGCATGTCGAGACGCACGAGGTTCCGCCTGGCTATCTGGTTCCCGGGGTTGAGCGCAAGGGCTCTCTCGTAGTGTTCCCTTGCATCTTCAAGCCTTCCAAGTTCAAGAAGAACCTTTCCAAGCCGGTTCTGCGTATCCTCGTCCTCGCCGTAGCGTTCGAGAACATCGAGATTTGTGGCAAGCGCCTCTTCCCACCGGCTTTCAAGGGCCAGCTGGATCGCTTCCTCGACCAATTCCATCCGTGACCGCTTCTGCTCTACCGTATCCGCCATGCTGCCTACTCCTGCTTCCTCTCCACTCTGGCGTATCATACCGTCATACAGGACAATGTAGCGCATTGCCCCATCGTGAGTAGAGAATAGGATACATGTTGAGAACCATCGCTGTCGCAAACCAGAAGGGAGGGGTTGGCAAGACCACTTCCGCAGTCAACATCGCTGCTGCCCTCGCGGAGGCTGGCCAGCGTGTGCTCGGCGTGGATCTTGATCCGCAGGGGCATTTCACGCTCAACATGGGATACCGCTTTCCTGATGAGCTCGACCTCAGCATCTACAATGTGCTCGTCGATGCTGACGTGCGTGCTGAGGATGTCCTCATTCACAGCGATGACATGCATCTCGACTACCTCCCTGCGAACATCGAGCTTGCTGGTGCGGAACTCCAGCTCGTGACAGAGATTGGACGGGAAAGCGTCCTCCGCGACAAGCTTGCGCCGCTTGCAGGCTCATATGACTTCATGGTCATTGACTGCCCGCCATCCCTTGGACTCCTGTGCATCAATGCGCTCGTCGCCTCAACAGAGGTGATCATTCCCCTCCAGTGCGAATACTTTGGCATGAAGGGCATGGAACAGCTCCAGAGGACCATTGGCAGAGTACAGGACAAGCTCAACGGCTCACTCCGAATAGCGGGCATCCTTCCCACGATCTACAAGTCACGTACCCTTCACAGCCAGGAAGTTCTTGAGCATGTACGGGACCTCTACGGGGACCTTGTCTACGATCTCACGGTGGATGCCTCAATCCGGTTTGCGGAGACACCGCTTGCTGGCCTCTCCATTCTCCAGTACGCACCCTCTTCCGCAGGAGCACGGGCCTACCGGGCACTCGCAAAGAAGATTCTTGAGCAGGCGCCAGCAGTGGCCACTTCAACTCCACAGTCGGGGTATGCATCGTGATGGCTGGTTTTCGCAGGGCGCAACTCCGAGGATCCGAGGAACTTTTCCGCCAGACTTCCCAGGAGGAAGGATCCACACCCCGACGGGAGCCTGCAGCCGTTGACAGCACGCCTCGCCATCAGGATGTTCCCGTTCCCGACACAGCTCCCGCATCTCCATCCCTCCAGGCAAAGGAAGCTCCCAGAAGGGATGCTGCGCCCGCCACGATACCAGAGGGCACAGTGCGCGTCGCCCTTTCGCAGTGGGAAATCGAGATTCTTGCTGATGCAGTGCAAAAAATGAAGTTTCCCAGCAAGGTTGCTCCCCGTCCCTCTGTTGACGAGTTCGAGCGGCTGGAGGAGCTGCGGCAACGCCTCCTCGACCTCCTCGGACACCAGTAGGCAAATCGTCCACACTTGTCCCTACGGAATCATTCCCCCTGCAGCAATCCCTGCGCTACTCGTGGCCCGTGTAGAGTGAGGCGATGGTTTCCTGATACTTGTCGTTCACCACTTTTCTCTTCACCTTGAGTGTTGGCGTGAGTTCTTCCCCAATCACGAAATCCTGGGGGAGCAGTGCCCACTTCTTCACCTGCTCCGCGTGGTTGAGCGCAGCATTCACGGTGTCCACACGTCGCTGGATCGCATTGCGGATGGATTCATCCGAAGCAAGCCTGTCCAGATCGTCTGGATTCTCAAGGCCATGCTGACTGGCCCAGAGTGGTGCCTCCTCCGGATCGAGAGTGATGAGCGCTGATATGTACGGACGCTTGTCACCTATGACTACAGCATGGCCAATGAGAGGATCGAGCGCAAGAGCAAGCTCAATGTTCGTGGGGGAAATGTTCTTTCCCCCTGCAGTGATGATAAGGTCCTTCTTCCTGTCAGTGATCTTGAGGCGTCCCTTGTCGTCAAATGATCCGATGTCCCCAGTGTGGAGCCACCCGTCAACGAGCGTCTCAGAAGTTGCTGCATCATCCTTGTAGTAGCCGACGAAGACATCATCTCCCCTGCAGAGGATTTCTCCATCCTCCGCAATCTGCACCTCGACATGGGGAAACGGTGGGCCAACTGTCCCGAGCACTGCTGCTCCTGGCCGGCTCATGCAGCAAATGGCCGTGTTCTCCGTTTGCCCATACACCTCGTCGATCTCGATCCCTATGCCGTAGAAGAACTTCAGCACATCGAGGGAGATGGGTGCTGCTCCCGAGGCAAAGACCCGTGTTTCGGAGAATCCAAGCTCTTCCTTGATCTTGCTGTACACAAGCTTTGCTGCAAGCGCATGCTGCCACTCGAGCAGCACACCTGGTGGGGTGCTGCTGCACTTTGCGTCCGCCCACTCCTTCGCAACGCGGAGTCCCCAGGAACCAACAGCTCCAGTGACGCCTGTGCCACTCCCCACCTTTTTCCGTATCTGCTCACCCATCTTCTCCCACACGCGAGGAACACCCAGGAACTGGGTTGGACGGACGAGCTTCAGGCGTTCCGCAAGCTTGGGGAAGCTGTCCAGGAAGTACACCTGGCACCCTGTGAGGTATGACCGGAATTCGCTGACATCCCTCTCCGCTATATGCGCAAGTGGGAGGTAGCTCAGAATGCGGTCTTCGGAAGTGGTTGGCACGACTGCAGCAATTGACTGCTGGGCAGCGCTCACGTTCCGGTGGCTCAGGCAGACTGCCTTGGGAGGACCTGTTGTGCCACTTGTATAGATGAGCGTTGCAAAGTCATCAAGCGTGACCTGCCGCTTCCTCTCCTCGAACGTTGGCCTGTGCTTGGCAACAAGCCGTTCCGCCTCCTTCTGGAGCGCGGACCAGGTAATGACTCCATCTGGCAGGGTGTCATGGTCGTCATGTTCCAGCACCACCACTGTGGTGAGGGACGGCACGGATCCACGGACAGCGAGCACATGCTCAAGAAGCGCATCGTTTTCCACGAAGATCGCAGCCGATTCCGAGTGGTTGAGAATGTAGGCTGCCTGCTCTTCACTGACTGTCTGGTAGATGGGAACTGGTCTGCACCGGAGCGAGAGGATGGCCATGTCAGCGATGTGCCATTCAGGTCGGTTGTTCGACCAGATGGCAACGAAGCTGTGGTCGTCAACACCCTGCTCAAGGAGAAAGGCAGCAACACGTTCCACTGATTCGCCAAACTGCTTCCATGTGATCGGATAGTATTTCGCGCCCATGGCAGAATGCATTGCCGGCGCAGTGGGACGGTCACTCACCTGGCGCCAGAAGCCTGAGACCAGCGTTTCCAGGGTTGTGGCTGGGGCAGTGGGAACAGTGGCAATGGACATGGGGAAGCACTCCGGAACCTTGACTACACGTAGGAGCATGCCACACTTTGATGGCGTTTGGCAGCACTTCCCCGCATTATTTGGACTCCCCGCCCTGAAATCCGCAGTGTATGCTGGATGCGTCAATGACTACACACCCCCAAGTCGAGAGATTCCAGGCGACAGTACCCTTTCCACTCGACCCATTCCAGATCCTGGCAATGGAAGCGCTCGAGACAGAGCGTGGCACGCTTGTCAGTGCGCCCACAAGCAGTGGCAAAACCCTCATTGCCGAATATGCAGTGTGGAAGGCACTCACCGAGCAGGTAAGCGGCACTGCAGTCATCTACACCACGCCTCTGAAGGCATTGAGCAACCAGAAGTACCGGGAGCTCTGTGACAGGTATGGCGATGTCAATGTGGGTCTTGTCACAGGCGAACATGCAGTCAACGAATATGCTCCTGTGCTGGTGATGACAACGGAGATACTCCGCAACATCGTCTACGATGAACCTGAGCGCCTTTCCGGAGTGCGTGACGTCATTCTTGATGAGATCCACTTCATCAACGAGTACCCTCGTGGCACCGTCTGGGAGGAGATCATCATCGGACTGCCCCCTGGCGCACGCATCGTTGGTCTCAGCGCAACTGTGAGCAACATCGATGAGATGGCAGCCTGGATGAGCTCCCTCCGCGGAAACATCGAAGTCATCCGCCACGATGTCCGTCCAGTCGACCTTGTCCTCTGGATGGCTGTGGGAAACCATCTGTACTCCATGTTCGATGATCTCGGAGCACCCCATCCAACACTGCTCCGCAGGCTCAACAGATCTCCTGAGGAGCGGGATCCTGGCCATCATCCACGACGGTGGCAGGAGGAAAACGACCTGCTCACTCTCGTGCCCACACTTCACAGGGAAGGCCTCACTCCCGCAATGTACTTCATCTTCTCGCGGAGAGGCTGCAGGGAGGCGCTTGCCACCTGTGAAGCGTCCGCACTGCGCCTCACGACCGAGGAGGAATCGCGCCTCATTGCGGAGCACTACAGGAATCATGTTGGGAGGCTTTCCACGGAAGAGCAGGTGCTCTTTGAGGACACCATCAGCCAGGATGTCGTCATGCGGGGACTCGCAATGCATCACGCTGGCATGCTCCCTTCCGCGAAGGAGCTCATTGAGCTGCTCTTCCAGCAGGGCCTCATCAAGGTCGTCTTCGCAACGGAGACACTGTCCCTGGGACTCAACATGCCTGCCCGGTCATGCATCATCTCCTCGTTCACAAAGTACGATGGCATCGGGTTCCATTCGCTCACGAGCACCGATGTCACCCAGCTCCTTGGCCGTGCAGGTCGCCGGGGCATTGACATCATTGGCCATGGAGTCATCCTCCACGACCGTGATGTTCTTCCTGAAGTCATCTTTGAGGCAGCATCGGGCAGCGACATGGAGATCCTGTCAAAGTTCACGCCCACATATGCCATGGTTCTCAACCTGCTCAAGCGGCATGACTATGCACGGGCAGTGTCCATCATGGAACAGTCCTTTGGCCACTACCAGGCACTCCAACGGATGGATTCCTGGTCCACAACTGCAGAAGGGCTTGCAGAGGAGCTTGCAGCCATCCAGCTCGTCAGGTTCGCCCATCCCCACAGATCCTGCTCGCAGAAGACCATCCGGTCCTATCTGCGTCATGAGGAGCAGCTCCACGATCTTCTCTCTGACAAGCGCGTGTTCACGAAGGACCATTGGCGTCCCCAGGGCAAGCGGAACAGGTCTGGCTTCGTCGCAACGAAGATCAGCGAGTACCGCCGGCTCATTGCGCAGTCCAGAAAGGAGATTGCGAAAAGTCCCTGTCACCACTGCCCATACTTCGAGGACCATCGGGACCACATCCACCAGGTGGACACCATCCAGTACCGGCTCGCCAACGAGGAGGAGCAGCTTCGTGCAGCGCAGCACCGCTTCCGCACTGAGTTCGATGCACTCCGTGCTGTGCTCCATGCGCTTGGCTTCCTGGAGGACGATTCCCTCACTGCACTGGGAACCCGTGCAGCATCGCTGTTTGGTGACAGATCTCTTCTCATTGCAATGGCGATCGAGCACCACCTTTTCGATGAACTCACTCCCGAGGAGTGTGCCACAGCAATCTCGCTCCTTGTCTCTGAAGATCGGTCGCCTGACCGCGGGTACCGTTCTCCGCGGATGCCGAGCTCCGCACTTCACAGGGTAAGCACCCAGATGACACGCATGCTCCGTGCAATCGAGGGAGCAGAGTCACTGTACGACATACCCAGGGGCAGGCCGATTGCGCTCGACTATGTCCATGCCGTGTACGCATGGGCAACGGATGTCCCCCTTGATGCAATCCATCTTCCCGAGGGGGCTGACATAGGCGATCTCATCCGGCTCGTGAAGAATTCCTATGCCATGCTCAGACAGATAGAGCATGCCACACGCTCCACACCATTTGGCGCCAAGGCAAGCGCTGCCAGGGCATCGCTCGAGAGGGATGTCATCGTCAGACTGTGATGCCGCAGCACTGCAGGCACTCGGTGTCGATTAGACTGTGACCATGCAGGAATTCACCATCGACTTTGATCTCCCAGAAACCTGGGCTCCGGGCGAGGCAGCAGCATCTGGCTCTCCCACAGAAGAAGCCTTCGAATACCGCACACGTGATATCCAGGCATCGCTTTCCGTGGTGCAGCTTCCCAAAGACGAGGGAATGCCGTACGGCGAGGATCTCGCAACTGCGAAGACCATCCAGTCCAATCTTTCCCCTGGGCAGACCCTGCTCCACGTCACCTCTGCAACCCATCATGGCTACCCTTCAGTCACGTCCCTCATCTGGTCGACTGAAAGGGATGACCTGTCGCTCAATGGTGCAGTGTTCATCACGCTTCCTGTCGGCACTGTCCTCTTTGCCCAGGTCATTGCCCGTCCAGCGGATCCTTCAGGCCTGGCTCCAGAAGATGCTCTTCCCATGCTTGAGGCCATCACGCATGCAACGCTTACTGCCATCCGGGAGACCATCCGCGTCGGTGACACGGCATAGAAGAACGCGACTACTGCGAAATGATCACCGGTGTGCCATTTGGCACCCAGCTGTATGCCCACTGCATGACATTGTGCGGCGTGTGGACACATCCATGGCTCGCAGTCGAAAGATACTCTCCTCCAGGTCCAAAGTGCGTGATTGGCTCCCAGTACGCGTCATGGATGAAATAGCCTTCCCACTTTGGCACCTGGGCATTGTAGAACCCCATGACCCATGTCACCCAGGTTGGTGGATACCAGAAGGGTGAGGATGTGGGATCACTGGAAATCATGTGGAACGGAGACTGGTGATCATAGACATAGAACGTTCCTGTAGGTGTGGGCCGCGCTGTCATCCCTGTGGTCACTGGTGTGGCGTTCGCGACACAGCCGTTGTCGTAGAACACCATCTCCTGCAGCGTGAGGGAGATAGTGATGACCTTGCCCTGTGGCAGCCCAGTATGTCCGCAGACATGAGCCTGAAGATCCTGCTGCACCGTGGACTGGAGTGTCTGGTACTGGGCAGGGAGTGCCTGGAGCTGGGAAGTCGTCGAGGCTGCAATGTACTGCGCGTGGAGGGATCCATAGGATGTTGCCTCCTGCTGCGCGCCAGGGGTGCCCTCCGCCTCTGCCTGGTTCACAAGAAGCATGGTGGCCCTGTCAGTCGTGAACACCTGGTTGTTGACTGCGATTGTGGACTGCAGCTGCTGCTCCGCTGCCTCAAGCTGGGCTGATGTCTGTGTCGTGTCTGCCCCACTCTGGATCTCCTGCTGGAACTGTGCTGCAAGTGAGCCGAGCGCTCCTGCGTCAAGGTGATCCGATGCAGCATCAGCGAGCAGGCGGTGCGCTGTTCCCAGCAGGCCAGAGGGACCCTGCTGTGCTGCGAGTGTTGCCTCGCGCTGCGTGGTGACAATCGTTGCGTGGAGACTCGCGACATCCTTCTGCCATGCCGATGTGAGTGTATTGAGCGCCTTTGGAGTGGTTGCAGTGTTGAGCGCTGCCACCCAGGCAGTCGAGCTCGGAGGTGCTGGAGATGAGGGAATCCATTTCGCATCCGTTCCCGTGAGCGAGGTGAGAGATGCTATCTGGCTTTCCGCGTTCGCACGTGCGGAAGCCACTGCTGCTGCCCACTTCTGCTCAACGTCCTTGCGGAGAACCACGACTTTGGACGGTGCGGAGGAGGTCCACCAGGATGGGGACCAGACAGCAAGGGCAAATACGCGATCCATTGCTGCAAGTGACCCAGTCACACCAGCAATGCTCGCAGCAGGAAGTCCATTTGCCTCATACGTCCCTATTGTCGCTTTCAGGGCAACTGCTTCCTTCTTCGCAGTTGCCATGGCAGCAGCCCTGACTACTGTCGCTGAAGAGATGCCACCAATGACGAGAATGGGGACTAGTACATACCAGAGACGCTTCATCGTTGCACCATTCGTGAGTGACTACTCGCTATTGTACTGGCAGCCAGCGGGGCTGCAAAGTCTGGGCAATCCATGCCTTGACTAGCTACTGCTACTCTTCCCGCACGAGCGCCTCGGGAATGCTCACGAGACGGTAGGGAAGGTCTGTGATGTCGTAATACCGGACTGGTTTCCGCAGCCGCTTTGCGATTCCAATCTGGACCTTCACTCCAAGTGAAAGGTTTCCAAACACCCACATCTGGTCGCACCGGACAATGAGGTTGTTGAAGGACTCCCTGACAGTCTCCTTGGGGACAGTGTTGAGGAGGTAATAGTCGAACATCATTGCAGGAACAATGGGAACATGTCCCTCATCAAGAACAAACTTCGTGATGTGCGCCCGCCAGTAGAAGTTCTTGTTGGACAGCGCGCAGTAGATGAGCTGCTTGGGGTGGCGGAGAGCGCGCTCAGCCTGCTCTGCTGCCGAGGCCTTCGGCTTTGGCGCGAAGATGCGTTCCAGAATCGCCTCAGCAGACTTGCCCACTGGTGGAGTGGCAGCTGTCTCGGGAGTTGGAGCCGCTTCTTTTTCCTGTCGCTGCTTCTCAGAGTCTTGCTTGGTTTTCGCCACGGTATTCCTCGTACATCTTCACAGCCATCCAGCGCTGTATCTTACCATACGATTCTCATTGTGAACGGTTGACACATGCTCCTGCTTGCAGCTGGAGCTTCGCGATTGCCTTCAGGGCTGCAGCAAGCTGGGAACGGTGGTGAGGTTCGTTGAGCCATCGGCTCTGTCCTGATGGATGGGGTAGCGGCACAACAGAAACGTCCTGTCCCAGTGGCGTTGAAAACACAGAACCGACAGCCCCGGTCAGCGACATGCCTGGTAGATATTCGTGAAGAGCAACGCCACCCACGACGATGATGATCTTCGGCTCAAGAATGCTGTATACCTCCTCCCTCCAGGGAGCGCAGAGTGCCACCTCCCTACGGGAAGGTACCCGATCCCCCTGACTGCCTTTCGCTTTCCCCGGATAGCATGTTGTGACAGATGTGAAGTAGATACGCTCCCTGATGTCAGCCGGATCACGAAAGCCAGCCTGCAGCAGCCACTGCATGAGCATTCCCCCTGCCCGTCCACTGAACGGCAGGCGCGTGTCCACCTCGACTGCTCCCGGTGCCTGGCCCACAAGGAGGATGCGTTCAGAGCCAGTGCCAGAGAAGACGGGTGCTGCACGCTCGAGAAAGCCTCCGTCAACGCATCGCTCACAGAGCCAATGCTGCGCATTGTGCTCTGCCATGGCCCTTCGACGCTGCTTCTGATCCACAGCTTCCTCGTTGATGTCCCGCACCCTCGCACGGGGATGGAGAAGACCCCGTATACTCAATATGTCACTGTGCGCCTGTAGCTCAGTGGATAGAGCACTGGCCTCCGGAGCCGGGTGCGGGGGTTCGAGTCCCTCCAGGCGCGCCACTCCTTTCCCGCCACTTCCTCCACATGCCATGTTTGCAACATTTAGCACATTGGTATACATTATGTGCATTCATCGGATCATGAGTGGGAGCTTCAATGCCCATGTACGGATACGGTTGGTCAGGAGATGGTGACTGGTGGGTAATGGCAACCTTCATGGGACTCCTGCTCCTTGGTGTCATCCTGTTCGTCATCCTCATCGTCAGGGACACGTCATACCGCCACCCCAAACTTCCCCAGCGGAATTCCGCTGAGGAGATCCTTGAGGAACGGTTCGCACGTGGCGAGATCGACGAGGAGGAGTTCACACGCCGCACTGCTGCACTGAGAGAGCACCGCTCGCATCAGTAGGCAGCTGCAGGCAGTTTCCTGCCCTTCAGCAGCGCTTCAGTGCGCAGGTGCCCCTGATATCCTGGGAAGTCAGGCTACCCCCTTCCCCGGACAGGCATACGCTCCTCATCCTCAAGGGGCAGCATGAGCGTGTCCTGAACATCGTACAGTGTCTCCATCCACTCGCTGATGGTGAGTGCTGCGAAGTTGGTCACTCCTGCAGGATGCCGCTCCGCACTCACCAGCTCCACCACTCTCGTCTGGAGATCCTGCGGCACATCTCCCTCGTCGACGAGATTGAGACGCTCAAATTCGTCAAGAAGATTGTCAATGTAGCGGATCTTGCGCTTGCGCGCATACCGCATCTCAATTTCCCGCTGCCACTCGTCCTCAAGAGTCTGAATTGCAACACAGGTTTCCTTGATCATCTGCATGACTGCGTCTCCTTCTCGGCGCTGACTGGATGGTTTGATTGAACCTCTGCTATATGTATGTACATGCCTGAAACTGCCCACTCCTCCCTGCCCCTGCAGGAATCTGTCAATGCGTACTGCGCACGGTTTCCCCATGCACGCATCCTGCTGCTCGACGAGGTGCCCAGCACACAGGACCTTGTCTTCCAGCACCTTGCATCCGGAGCTCCTGATGGCGTCATCGTCGCAGCACTCCACCAGTCAGTCGGCCGTGGCCGCATGGGACGCAGCTGGTCTGCGCCACGTGGCAGCGCACTGCTTGTCTCCATGGGTATCCGTGTGCCTGCAGAAGCTCTTCCCGCATTGCCGTTCGCAACTGGACTCGCAGTGCGTGAGACAGTTCTCACACTGTCATCTGCAAGACCGCTTCTCAAATGGCCAAACGATGTCATCTGTGAAGACCGGAAAATCTCAGGCATTCTCTGCGAATCACGGACAGCGGGAAATGGTCCATCCGAAGTTGCACTCGGTATCGGCATCAATGTCACAGTGCACGACTTTCCTGCTTCAGTGCGAGGTGCGAGTCTTGACATGTACACCTCACCTCCCCCCACCCTTGGCATCGTGCTTTCCCGTCTCATAGAACGAATTCCTGTGTGGATTGACGCATGCATGACACGGACACTCTCCTCAGTACTCGATGACTGGCGAAAGGCAGCGTACGGAATCGGATCCGCTGTCACTGCCTCCCGACATGATGGAACGACAGTTGCTGGCACATTCCTCGATGTCGACGCTGATGGAGCACTTCTCATTGAGACTTCCCGTGGTACGGAACGTCTCCTTGCAGCTGATGTCCATCTTGGCCTTCACACCCCCTCTGTGCCTTCGTGAACCCACCTCATCAGCGGTTCTCTCACAGACTACGGCAGGATGTGGGACAGCGGACGGACAATCCCGCCCTTCCAGGACAAGACGTCGACATGTCCACTGGAGCTTCGCATGCATGCCTGAACCGCGTCTCTGCGCTGTCTGCACCGCAAAGAGCACTTGTCAAGGGAACACGTTCCCCTTTCACATATCTGTCTGAGAGCGCTGCGATGCCCTGCCTGCCCTGTAGTGTCCGTGCATGAGTGGATAAAAAAAAGGGCGGGAAGCCCAAGCTTCCCGCCCTCCACATCAAGTTCAGGCAAGCTCAGCTTGCAGTCACTGTGATCGTTCCATCCATCCCTGGGTGGATTGTGCACGCGAAGGGATACTTCCCTGGTGTCGTGAACTCCACGAACCAGTGTGCACCCGGGTACAGTCCCTGGGAAGTGGTCGAAAGGGCTGTATGGTTTGCAATCGTCACATTGTGCGTGATCGAGTTTGATGCAGGATTTGTGAACTCGACTATCTGTCCAACCTTCACAGTGACAGCAGCAGGTGCCCACTGCAGTGTGTCAGATGCCTTGATGATGGCAACTGGTGTGCCAGCAAGATGGGTTCCCGCCTTTCCTGCACTGTCAGACTGCACTGCACTGCTTGATGACGAGCTGCTCGACGATGAGTTGGAGCTTGATGAGCTGCTACTGCTGCTCGGTGTGCCATTGCCACACGCTGCAACGCTGATCACTGTTGCGATGGCGAGGACGCCCACAGCGATACGATTCCTGAACGACATTCTCTACTCCTTTTCGTTCAACGGTATTTCCAATCCTACAGCTATCGTAGCTGATGGATGGATTGCCCTGCGTCGCTGAAGAGGGCTACCTGATCTCAATGCGTGTCGTGGTCTGGAAGCTCGAGATATTCCTTTCTCGCCATCCTCGCCCATGCAATGAGCGTTGCGACAAGCCACACGAGTCCCACAATCCAGACCAGGGGGACGAGAATAATGCCTACGAGAGTCATTGCGAGGGAGAGCGAAAAGGACAGCGGAATCCAGCTGTTGTTCGGCATGTGGATGTGTTCGGGAGTTTCGGAATGTGCCACGTTGTGCTCCTAACCGTGAATGAAGTGCAGGTACACGCCCGCCCAGACGAACGTTGATCCAGTCAGCAGAAGAATGAGCACAGTGAGCGCTATTCCCATGCGCATGTTCCGCTTCGCGAGTTCTTTATCCATTCAGTGGTTCCTCCAGGTGCACTGATTATATATGTATCACACGATCGATCGACATCGCCAGGAAGAGCAGTGCGAGATAGGCAAGGGAGTAGAAGAACAGAAGCCTGGCATCGGACCTCTTCTGGGTGAGACTGCACTTGAGCGCGAGGCCGAAAAAGATGCCATCAAGAAGGAGAGCGCTCCAGAAGTAGATCCACCCGAACGACCGCATTGCGAAGGGCAGCATTGTGACTGCGCTGAGAATGACAGTATAGAGCACGATGTGGAGCCGTGTGAGCGCGCCTCCACGCACCACAGGGAGCATGGGAACCTGAACAGACGAGTAGTCCCGATCCAGGAGAAGCGCGAGTGCCCAGAAGTGTGGAGGGGTCCAGTAGAAGACGATTGCAAAGCAAGCAAACGCTGCAAGGCCAATATGTCCCTGCACTGCTGCCCATCCAACGAGTGGGGGAATTGCTCCAGCTGCACCACCAAGCACAATGTTGTTTGGAGACCGCCGCTTCAGCCACATCGTATACACGAACACATAAATGAGAAATGCGCTGTCTGCGAGAAGTGCGGAAAGCAGGTTCACGCCCGCAAGAAATACGGCATTTGCGAGCACAAGAAGCGCAATGCCGAAGATGAACGCATGTGCAGGACGGATTGTTCCCGCAACGAGAGGACGCTGGCGTGTGCGCTGCATCGTGCTGTCGATGTCACGGTCGTACCAGCAGTTGATGACATTCGAGGCTGCAGCAGCGAGCCATCCGCCTAGCACTGTCGTTCCCACAAGGCTGAGGGACGGAAGCCCCCGCTGCGCCATGACCATGGCTGCTATGGTCGTGATCTCGAGCCACACGATTATCATGGGCTTCGTGAGCGCGATGTAGTCGGCTGCGACTGCAGCAAGTGAGCGGTGCTTGACTGGTGTAGTCAGTGCATCTGAGCTCACGCTGGACTCCGCTGCGGTGCAGTCGCATGGGTTCCGACTGTCTCAGGATCATGGAGGCGTTCCTGATTCCAGATGCCAACGAGCAGTGCGACCATGGACCCCCAGAAGAGCGTTGCAAAGGCGAGATGAAGCGTCTCCCAGAAGGGAGCCATCTTCATGACAGCCATGATGGCGCCAATGATGATCTGAAGGAGAAGTGTGACGTTAACGAGCATTGCTGACACCTTGATGCGCTGGTCCGCCTTGTGGGATCCCATTGCAGTGCCTGCAACGAATCCCACGAACAGTGCGACAACACCTGCGAGAAGCCTGTGGAAGATGCTGAGCGCAGCGGGTCCAGTGGACGGAATGGTGAATCCAAGTCCTGTCCCGCAGAACGGCCAGGAGAAGCAGGTGCCTGCAGCGCCTGGCGTGTTCACGACAAGTGAGCCTGCAATAATGACAAGATACGTGCCGACAGCTGCAATGATGGCAACTGTGAGGCGCCTTTTGCGGTATGGCTTCGCATCGCTGATACCTTCGCCCTTCCTGTACACAATCCCTGCGCCGAGCGCTGTGGCGACTGCGATGCCAAAAAGAATCTCCGCATTCGCAAGGTGGATGAACACGAGTGGACCAGCAAGATCGAGCTTGACAGTGATTGCTCCGAGCGCAATCTGCACGATGAGAAACAGCAGCGTGAGGATTGAGCCCCAGAACAGTACAGCGACATTCCGGTACTTCCTCACTGACCAGATGACAAACACGACTACTGCAATGGTGAGCAGTATGGCAAACATGCGGTGTGAGAACTCGATGAGTGTTGCGGTGTCAGGCTTTGGAAGAAAATGGCCATTGCAGAGTGGCCATGATCCACCACCGGCAGAACCGCATCCTGTGCCACTTCCCGAGACGCGCACAATGGACCCCATGACAATGGGAAAGAAGCTGATGACTGCGACAAGCCATGCCCACCGCACCACACCGCGGCTCACGGCATCTTGCTTGCTCTGCACTGACGACATACCCACTACCCCCAGTTCCATTGTATGACGGTGATGCCTTTCCCTGATGCCGTGGACATCATGCGGGTGGTCAGGACGACGCTGCGACTGGCTTGCCCTTCGCTCCCGACTTTGCAAGACGCAAGTCACGCACAGGGCGAAGGCTCTGCACTGCAGGGACTGTCGCAAAGTTGTACACAGGTGGAGGTGACGACGTTGCCCACTCCAGCGTGTTACCTTCCCATGGATCGTCCACTGCAGTCTTCGGCTTCCGTATCGAGATGACGAAGTTGATCATGAACACAGTGACAGAGATCGCTATGATGAATGCGCCAAGCGTTGCTGTGGCATTGAGATCGCCCCATCCTCGGTTCGCCGCATACGTCTGGATGCGGCGGGGCATGCCCAAAACGCCAAGAATGTGGAATGGCATGAATGTCACATTCGTCCCGATGAGCATGAGCCAGAAGTGGACCTTGCCAAGCGTCTCATTGAGTGGCCGTCCAGTGAGCTTCGGAAACCAGTAGTACATTCCTGCGAAGACACCGAACACGCTTCCTCCGAAGAGCACGTAGTGGATGTGGCCAACAACCCAGTACGTTCCGTGAAGCGCGTAGTCGATGGGGAGGTCTCCAAGGTACACGCCATCAATGCCCCCAATGAGGAACATGAGAAGAAATCCGGCTGCAAAGAGCATCGGTGTCTTGAAATGGATCTTGCCGCCCCACATGGTGGCCATCCAGCTGAAGATCTTGATGCCTGTTGGCACGCCGATGATCATTGTGGTGGCGGAGAAGAAGATCCGCACGCTCATTGGAAGTCCCGTGACAAACATGTGGTGCACGAAGACGACAAAGCCCAGCACTGCGATCGCGGCAATTGCATAGACCATCCCCTTGTATCCGAATATGGGTTTTCGTGCGAACACGGGAATGATCTCACTGATGATGCCAAATGCGGGAAGCACCATGATGTAGACAGCGGGATGCGAGTAGAACCAGAAGATGAGCTGGTAGAGAAGCGCGTTCCCCCCATGCTGCGGGTTGAAGAAGTTCGTGCCGAACTGGCGGTCGAGGAGCACCATGAGGAGTGCACCCGCAATGAACGGGGTTGCGAGCACGACAAGCGTTGCAGTGATCTCAGTCGCCCACACGAAGAGTGGCATCTTCATCCATGTCATGCCCTTCGTGCGCATGTTCCGTATTGTGACAAGGAAGTTCACACCGCCAAGCATTGACGAGATGCCGACAATGTGAAGGCCAAGGATCCAGAGATCCTGCCCTATCTGTCCAGGGTTCTGCTCCGTGAGTGGAACATATCCTGTCCATCCTGCAGCAGCTGCTCCCCCTGGAACGAGGAAGCCTGAGTAGATGATGAGTCCGCCAAGCGGAATGAGCCAGAACGATATGGCATTGAGACGGGGAAACGCCATGTCCCTTGCCCCAATCATGAGTGGGACGAAATAGTTGCCAAATCCAGCGAACACCGGGACGATCCAGAGAAAGATCATCGTCGTGCCATGCATGGTGAACACCTGGTTGTACTGCTGCGCAGTGAGGAAGGAGTTCTGCGGCTCAGCGAGCTGGATGCGGATGAGAAGCGCCATCAGGCCACCCACGAGGAAGAAGAAGAAGGTGGTGAAGAGATACATGATCCCAAGACGCTTGTGATCGACAGTTGTTAGCCAGCTGACAATCCCCCGTGTCTTGTAATCACTGGTGACTGTGGAATGTCCCACTGTCGCGTCCATCACTGCCATTGTTTCCGGAGCCTCCTCGTCTTCGCTGCGGTTGAATCAGTACGTCGTGTTCTCGTTGTGCGCGTCATGCTGCAGGTGCGCAGATGTAGACCTTGTAGCCTGGTGAGTAGCTTGCATTCGTCTTGCAGGACGCAGCCCACTGCCTATACTGCTGCTGCGACATGGCATCGACAGTGATGAGCATCTGGTCATGCCCTACGCCACAGAGTTCCGTGCACTGCCCATAGTACATTCCCGCTGTGGATGCTTCCATCCATGTGAAGTTTGTCTGTCCGGGAATGGCATTGATCTGTGCAGCCAGTTCCGGCACATAGAAGCTGTGGTTCACGGCAGTGGGATACTGCGGAGGTGTGGGAAGCGAGATGACATTCATGTTCACCACACTGTTGAGCGGAATGTTGAGCTGCTCGAAAGTGTAGGGGTGCTGTCCGTTGGGAAGCGTGATGTCCTTGTACTCGTACTCCCAGAAGAACTGGTGGGCAATGACGACATCGTTGAAAGTTGGTGCTCCGCTGTGGTTGCCTGGACCGTTCGTGATGTAGTTGACGTTCGCGGCCCCAATGCCAAACAAAACCATGAAGAGAACGAATGGAAAGATCGTGTACGCAGCCTCAAGCACAGGCTTCTCGTGCCACTGCGCCCCTTCGGACGTGTCTCCCTTCTTCGCACGAAATTTGAAGAAGGTGAAGATGAGACCAAGGAAGACTGCACCACCAACAACGAACGATGTCCACATCACTCCGTAGAAGATTCCTGCCATCCGTGCACCGCTCGGCCCCGCTGGATCAAGAGGCGATGCGGGAACGAATGTCGATGCCGCAACCCACTGCACTACGTTCACAATGCTGCACTCCTGCGTACAAAACCGATCTGCACTCGGCTTCCGATCAAATCACACCCCTCTACTATAGCCATTCCTCTCCGGCTGGTGCGGGATGGAGCACAACCTGCGCTTGGCACGTTACTGCACCACTGAGGAACTGCGTTTTTCCTCACAAATTCTCTTGAGACGATGGAGGTTCGAAGCCCACACCTCATGGAGAATCAGCTTCGCGGCTGCTCCAGTGAAGCTGCCTCCAATCCACCAGGGAAACAGGATTTCCTCTGTCCAGACAACATGCGTTGTCGATCCATACGCTTCCAGCGCAATTGTGCCTGTTCCCTTGATGCTGCCGAGATGTTCCATGGTGATGCGCGATCTCGGCTTCCAGTCAGTCACGCGGAGCACATCCCGCGTGCGGAACGGTCCAACCTGGGTGAGGCACTCAATCTCCGTTCCCATGCCTTCATGCTGCAGGGACCGCAGCCGGATCTCCTTCGCATCCTGCATCCAGGTGACATGGCTTGTGAGATCACTTACGCGCTCCCAGACCTCTCCGATGTGACAGTGGATGTCGACTGCAACCCTCGTCCTCATCGGAGAGCAACCGCCCGTTCCAGCTGGCTGCTGGACGGAGAACAAGTCACTTCATCCACGGCTGCGTCACAGTGCGCATTCTCTGCTTCACGGCATCTGTCACTCGAACATTAGTGACAGCCGCCTCACTCCATGGCCCTCTGCGGAAAGGAGGCAGAGTGGGGTCCTGGACGATCTGCTGCTGCACTTCGGAACCGGTGGATTTCGGCCTGTCAGTCATCGATGTTCTCCTTGCACCTTGGCTGTTCACCTCATGATACCGGGCAGCAGCACCTCTGCAGCACTGGAGAGCTTAAACGTGAAAGAACCACCACTTCTCGTGCTCATCCGATCCCACTCTGAACGCATGGGCACTCCTGTATGTATCCACTGCAGCGCTTGCCCAGAAGAAAAGACCAAGAACTATGGCGAGGAATCCCACCACAGCTCCCACAAGACTCACTGCAAGGAACAGGATGCCATCGTGGGCAACGAGCATATTCGGACCAATGGAGGCTCCAATCCAGAAGAGTCCAACTCCTATCACGAGGGAAATCAGGGTGGCAGGAAAATAGAACCAGAACTTGTAGGCCTGTCCATTCATGACCTGTCCAACGCCAGGAATGAGGGACAGCATCACTCCACGGCGCTTCTCAAGCGCAGCGAGTTCCCGTTCACCCTTCTCTTCAGCGTGTACTGCCATGGCCTGCTACCGTGAGCGGAAGAAGGCCCGGTAGACATATGACGCTGTGAGAAGCAGGGTGCCAAGCGACCAGAGTCCTGCAAAGAGCAGGTCACCCCAGCCAGCATCTCCCGGATACAGCGAACCGAGGATCGGTGCCATGTTCTTCTCCTTCCCTTCTATCAATTAATATGCATTCGTCTGTGCGCCCTAGTGGGCCTTGAACTGTTCGAGGTAGTTCTCACCGAAGATGATGAGCACTGTGAGAATGAGAAGCCCAACAAAGACGATCGTGGTTCCAATGACATCACGCCAGACGGTAATGCGTTTCATGACTAGCTATTCTCTCCCAATCCCTACGGCAGTGTCTGATAGTTTTCCCAGTGACGGATGAACTGGGTCATGAGCACGATCTGCTGTTCGCTGAGCTTCCTCGTGTAGTGCGCCTTGAATGCAGCGAAGTTGCCACCATCGACCATAGAGGCCTGATCCCTTCCTGGCGTGTAGGTGAAGTCGCTTGCAATGCTGCCCCATGCGGGCATGACGCTTCCGTAGTGCTCAAATCCTGTGAAGCCGTACTCGATGCACCGGTAGTAGTAGTCCTCGTTGTAGAAACCGAGCCGGTCCTGGTTGTTGAGTGGCGGTCCCACTCCACCACCACCCTGGATGCCATGGCAGCTGATGCAGTACTCATAGTAGATTGCTGCGCCTGCACTCCAGCTGTATTCCGGGTTGATGATGAGGTTCTGGTGGGCATCAGACTGCGTGAGAGCGAGTCGGTTGCCATTGTGGCAGACGATGCAGCCCACTTCACCGATACTCAGCTGCTGCCCTGGCTTGAGACTGTCACAGAGGAATGAAGGAAGGAATCCAGGAAGGTTCGCGGCCTGCAGCTGTGCAACCCCCTGTGAATTCGTAGCTGTCCCAAGATACGAATGGAACCCGTCCGAAGTTGCATAGGCGGAGGGGCCATACGTGTCACAGAGCTGGGCATTGATGTATGCGGGATGGTGCCCAGTGAGGTTGTACTGCTTCTGGAGCTGCTTCGCGTTTGGATCGTACTTGAAGAAGTCCTGTGAGATGCGCTGTGCTGCAGTGTTGGGATTGATGGTCGCGATGTCTGGCACGTGACAGGATATGCACCGTTCCGTCTTGTAATTTGGAAAGGCGAAGCTTCCTCCCTGGGATGCCTCTGAAAAGGTTGGGAACAGCTGCTGCACGCCAGTAGTGATGCCCTGGGCATGGTACTGGTTGATGTACGTCTGCTGGATGCTGATGTACGACCTCGCGTTGTTGTCCTGCCAGGCCGCATACCCAATGAGTCCGACAAAGAGAACGCTCAGGACGAGAAAGAGCACTTTCGACTTGTTCATTCACTACACCTTAGAGTTCAGACCTGGATGGCCGAGCACCTGGCCCCAGTACCAGCTGAAGTTCGGTCCGCGGAAGACCGTTCCGATGATGACGAAGGCGACTGCCATCGTGACATACACAGTGAAGAGTCCAATGGCAAGCTTCCTGTCCTCAGGACGGCGGCTTGGATTCCTGTCGAGGTAGGGAACAAGCACCATTCCCACAAGCACCATGCCTGGGAAGATGACACCTGCCATAACCGGTGGGAACCGCTCAAGGAGTTCCTGCAGTCCGAGGAAGTACCAAGGTGCCTTTGCAGGGTTTGGAGTCACTGCAGTGTTAGCGGGCTGAAGGAGTGGCGCATTGATCTGGACGGATACAGCAAGGAGGAACACCATCATTGCCAGTCCAGCGAGGAACTCCTTCCAGACGAGATGCGGGAAGGTGACAACGGTCTCCTCCTCCTCCCTGCTCCGCACGACCATCGGAGTCGAGGACAGCTCGGGTCCGGTTCTCACCGTATGTCCCCGCGTCGTGATCATGCCCGCTCGACGGGCATTCCTGACGCTAGATGCTTCCTGCGCCATTACAGTCCTCCCGTGAATCCGTCTTTTCGTACTCGCCAGAAGTGTATCACCATGAGAACGAATCCTATAAGCGGAAGCGCTATGACATGGAGCACATAGAATCTAGTGAGCGCGGACTGGCCGACATTCCTCCCACCAAGCATGATGTAGCGGGAAACGGGACCAACAATCGGGCCGTACTTGCCAAGGTTTGTTCCAACAGTGATAGCCCAGACTGCCAGCTGGTCCCACGGAAGAAGGTATCCCGTGAAGGAAAGAAGAAGCGTGATGAGGAGCAGCGCTGTACCGATGACCCAGTTGAACTGCCGCGGTGGCTTGTAGGCTCCCTGATAGAAGACGCGAGCCATGTGGAGCCATACCGTTATGACCATCGCATGAGCTGCCCACCTGTGGATGTTTCTCATGACCAGGCCAAATGTCGCAACGTACTGGATATCCTTGATGCTCTGGTATGCCTGGCCAACGGAGGGGATGTAGTAGAACATGAGGAACAGGCCACTGATGGTGAGTGCAATGAAGAGGAAGAATGAGAGTCCTCCAAGGCACAGGGTGTATGACACGCGGATTGCGGACTTCTTCACACGGACTGGATGGATGTGAAGGAAGAAGTTTGTGAGCGCAGTTCTCGCTGCAACCTTGTCCGTTGTGGGCAGACCATGCCTGAAGACGGAACCCCACACCTCACTGGCAAACGCCTTGATGGGATTCTGCTCGTAGCTGCCAGAGCTCATTGTGTCACCTCTCCCTCAGTTGCGTGCTGCATGACGCCTCGCATGTCACATTTCCTCCCCTGCATCTCAGAGAACCTTTCCGTTCCATACACCGGTTGTCGGATCAATGCGCCAGAGTGGTGGTGTGACCTGACCCGGATTGCGATAGACAACGATGTTTGACCGGTCAACAATGAACTGCTTCTTGTCCGGCGTGAATTCAATGTTGACCCAGTCCATGGGCCGTGGCGCTGGTCCATAGAAGTTCGTTGAGTCGATGAAGTACCGGCTCCCATGACAGGGACAGATCCATCCATTCGGAATGCGCTCGGCAGGAGTGCGCTCACCGTGAGATTCTGCTGTGGCTGGCAACACGGGAGTGTTGGTCACGCAGTTCGAGTAGTAGTTCGGTGTGCACCCAAGGTGCGTGCACACAAGCTGCACGCAGTAGAACCCACCATCATCCCGGATGATGCCGACACGGTGCTGGTAGTCCATATATGGATTGTCCACAGTGACTGAAGTGGGATCGATGGGAACAATGAAGCGGAGTGGGGGATCACTGGTTGAGTTCGGAAAGAGGAACTTCAGTGACTCGAAGCCTCCAAAGAGGAGCGCTCCGAGGGAAACCAGTGTTCCGATGATGGCGATGAACTGCCGACGTGTGACTTCAGCGAGCCAATGGAGCTTGTTCTCCTTCGTCTCGTATGGATTGACACTCATAGGAGCTCACCAAGTTCCAGAACGACTGCACTCACTTCGAATCCCTCCTGCACTGCCAGACTCATACAAACGGGTTGTTGGCGGACGGCGTGATGATGTTCGCGAACAATATTGCGAAGACCATGATGATGATGAATGCCGTGGCAATGGACAGGCATCCAATGTCCTGACGGATGGCGGCAAGAAATCGTTCACTTCGAGTCATGCTCTCTACCTTACTCTGCTGCTCATGGCATCCGACACCCCAGTCGGGTGGTATGGCGTGTCTTCAGGTAGAGTGTAATAGACCGATACACCCCTTTGCGTTGGGAAGAGGGGAACCCCCAGCCGGGTAAGGAAACAAGGGAAAGCGAATGAGCACGTGGTATCCAATTGAGATCTACTCCCTCTTTATCCGCGTGTGTGGAGACATTGAAGTCATCCGCCCTCTTCGCCTCAGTGACACCCTCAACAGGATCTCCTCGCATCTTGAGCTCCGCAATGCCACAGTAGATCCGCTCTCCTCGAACTTTCCAGTGCTCGCGCACCCGCAGCTCGAAAGCATGCTTGCAAAGAGTGGCATCACGATCGTGTGTCCCACAAAGGAGCCGTCCCCTGCGAGCAATCCAGCGCTCTGGCGGGAGAAGATCCCCCAGACCTATCTCTTCACCACGCAGACATTCTCCCTCATGGCTGAAGCGCATCTCGACCTCAATGAGTCCCTCACAGACCACCTTGAGCGCTACCCGAACGACTTTCTTCCCCTGACGAACATCTCCGCCCTCTGGATAGCTGGAGCTGCAGCCATGTCCCATGCCATCCAGCGTCCATTCGGCCTTCTCAACCCAGCCACGATCGTGTCCTTCACAGCACAATAGGATGCAAAAGGGAGCAAGGCCCGCAAGGGGAGCTCCTTCCCTCCATCCTCTGAATGGTTCCGACTAGGCGACTTCGGGGGTGGAGGCTTTCAGGGCTGGTTCTTCCGCCTTCTTGGGCTGCCCAGTCTCACCCGCCTCAAGCGCTTTCCTGCTGCGTGCAGTGGTGCGCATGCCGATAGCGAGAGCGATCGTTCCAATGATGCCAAATGCCCAGACGAATATCATTTTTGCGAAATGGAGTGCTGGATTGACAAAAATGAATGGAATGCCAAATCCTAAGGACATGTTCACCTGGTCAAAGGGAAACAGGTGATTTCCATGAAGACTCACAAACGAGGCCTCAGCAGGCGCTGCCCAGACGAGCGCAACTTGGGTCCAGAAGTAGCAGAATCCCGCAAACATATACCACCATGCGGTTTTCGGAATGCGTCCGTTCACAGGTTTGGTGTCGCGATACATCTTCCAGATGGTAAACGCTGGAAGGAGCGTGAAAAGGCCGAATGTGATGAACGTCAAGAAGACTGAAGTGATCTGGTTGCTTGAGAAGCCATTGAATCCATTCATACAGTGGACTATACACCAGAGAACACTGGGGTCTGGGGGTTCCCAGCCTGTGTCCAAGGGTTCCGCAGCATCAAGGAACGGCAGGGCTCTATGGTTAACTGTACGTATGGCCCCCATGTGTACAGCGAGCAGGGTGGAATGACTTCCCGAACAGAAACACACCCAGCACTTCTCGGCATTGCAAGCGTTCTCCCTGAACGTGTTCTCACGAATGCGGACCTTGAGCGCATGGTTGAGACATCGGACCAGTGGATCACGGAACGCACTGGCATCAAGGTGCGGCACCTGGCAGGTGAGAAGGAGACTGCATCACTGCTCGGAGCCAGGGCATGCGAAAAGGTGCTCGACCTCTGTGGCGCACCTGACGTTGATCTCATCGTCACGACGACCTGCAGTGGTGACACCCTGGTCCCACCCACAGCCTGCCTCATTCAGCGCCATCTTGGCATGAAGGGGTTTCCCGCGTTTGATGTGAACGCTGCATGCAGTGGCTTCGTCTACGGCATGGCGACTGCAGCCTCATACATCCGGAGCGGTCTTGCGAAGCATGTTCTCCTTGTCTCGACTGAAGTGATGTCCTCCCTCATCGACTATGAGGACCGTTCCACCTGCATCCTCTTCGGGGATGGAGCCGCAGCCATACTCCTGGGAGCATCTGAGGAGAATGCTGTGCCAAGCATCATTCTTGGTGCGAACGGACAGGATGCCCATCACATCGTCTACGAGGAGAAGCCGACAGGCAAATCCCCCGCTGTGCGGATGAATGGCAGGGAAACGTACCGCACTGCAGTGGACAAGATGTGCGCCATGATCGATGGCGTGGCTGAGGAGGCAGGATGGGGTCGGGAAGGGATAGACCTCATCGTTCCACATCAGGCGAACTACCGCATCATGGAGGCTGTGGCGCAGCGCATGGGTCTTCCGCTCGACAGGATGGTGTCGGTCATTGACCACATGGGAAACACGAGTTCCGCATCCATTCCCCTTGCCCTTGACGAGGCTGCACGGCTTGGAAAGCTCCATGATGGAGACCGCCTTGCGTGCGTCGCATTCGGTGCAGGGGCAACATGGGGAGGAGTCGGACTGCAATGGAGTGGGTCATGCCGCCATTCATGAGTGCAGGAGCCCCAGTCCCCCGCAGGCATCTTCCTGCGCCAGGACCACAGCCGCAGCCAATGCTTCCACCTGGAACCTTCACCTGTCCCCAGTGCCAGAGGAAAACCCTTGAGGAGCGGTTCGTTCAGGCGCTCCGTGTCTGTCCATCATGTGGCCACCATGCGCGTGTGCCCGCATCGGAGCGGCTCATGCAGCTGGCTGATGCAGACACACTCACCACAGTCCCGCTCGATTTTCCCATCGTTGACCCACTCGCCTTTGATGATGGCGTTCCCTACAGGGAACGGGTGCTCAAGGCGAGAACCTCAACTGGACTTGGGGATGCGTTCGCAGTGGGAACCTGCACGATTGGCGGCCATCCTGTGGTCGTAGCAGCGATGGAATTCTCCTTCTTTGGCGGTTCCCTCGGCCAGTCTGCTGGTGACAGCTTTCTCCGGGCCTGCTCCATTGCACGGGATGAGCACCGCGCACTCATAGCAGTATGCACATCAGGCGGAGCACGAATGCAGGAGGGAATAGTTTCCCTCTCGCAGATGGCACGGTGCAGTGCGGGTGTCGTTGCGCTTGGCCACGAAAATCTGCCATACATCACTGTGCTCACAGATCCCTGCTATGGCGGTGTTACAGCTTCGTTCGCAACGCAGGGCGATGTCATCATTGCTGAACCCCATGCACGCATCGGATTCGCTGGCGGACGAGTCATCGAGCAGGCAACATACGACAAGCTGCCTCACGGATTCCAGACTGCGGAGTTTCTCCTTGCTCATGGCATGCTCGATGCTGTTGTCGCACGGGCAATGCTCCAGAAGACACTTGGAACCACCCTTGCTGCCCTGACCCACCATGAGGTGATGAACCGTGGCTGAAACACTGCCTGCAGAAGCTGAGCTTGCTGCCTTCGAGGCAGTCTCCCTTGCCCGCCATCCAGAGCGTCCCCGTGCGCTCCAGGTCATCCAGTCCGTCTTCACGGACTGGACGGAGTTCCATGGTGACCGGCTGTTCAGTGACGATCAGGCTGTAGTTGGCGGAATTGCACGCTGCAACGATACCTGGATCATGGTCATAGGCCAGGAGAAGGGAACCGATGCAATGACCCGTGTGCGGCACAATTTCGGCATGCCGCATCCCGAAGGATACCGGAAGGCGCAGCGCCTCATGCGCCTGGCTGAGAAGTTTCACCTTCCAGTCGTGTGCCTCATCGACACGCCAGCTGCCCATGCCGGAATCGGTGCAGAGGAACGTGGACAGGCATGGGCAATCTCCGCCTCCCTCATCACAATGCTCGAACTCACCGTTCCCACAGTGAGCATTGTGCTGAGCGAGGGTGGGTCTGGTGGAGCGCTGGCACTCGGAGTTGCAGACCGGGTGCTCGCCTTCGAGCGGGCCATGTACACTGTTGCACCACCTGAAACTTGTGCAGCCATCCTCTACCGCGATGCATCGCAGAAGGCACGAGCAGCGCTCGCGATGAAGCCACTCGTGACTACTGCGCATGAGTTCGGCATTGTCGATGAGCTCATCCCAGAAGTTGCAGAGGGCATACACGCAAACCCCGCAGTGTCACTGGCTGCCCTCAAAGGGACGCTGCTCAGGACACTCGCCAACCTCTCCTCCCTTCCCACCGAGGAGCTCCTTTCCCGCCGCATGGCACGATACGGAATGCCCATCACTGCAGCTCCTGCACCATCGCATGCGAAGAAGTCCGTCCCGGCCAAGAGGAAGTAGCCCCATTGGAATGGGGAAAGCGAGTGTGAGACACTACGAGGTAGCCCACTCCCTTCTCCAGTGACACATTCCATGACCTATACCATCTGCCACTTTTCAGATCTCCATCTCGAGCGGTCATTCGCACGGCATGGAACTGCAAGCGCCACAGCCAGGATGCGCCGGGAAGGACTGAGGGATGCCCTTCAGGCGATCTGTTCACTCGCACAGTCCCGAAGCTGCGATGCCCTCACTATAGGTGGTGATCTCTTCGATGACGAGAGCGCAACAGTGGAGACTGGACAGTTTCTCACGAGTCTCCTGGGATCTCTTGCTCCGATGCGCGTGCTCATTGCTCCTGGCAACCATGATCCATACATCAATGGTTCCCTGTACATGACAATGGACTGGCCCTCGAATGTCCACATCTTCACGGCCCCAGAACTTCATCCAATCCGCCTCACAGACTCCCTGGTTCTCTGGGGACTTGCCCATCCAGACCACATGTGGGAAGGCAACCCCCTTGCTGGTCCTCCCATTGAGCCCTCGAAGGATACGCATCTTGCACTGTTCCATGGAGCGGAACGCTCCTGGCTCGCAGGCATCGAGGGAAAGGGCAAGCATGGTCCTTTCACAGCTGCGGACATCCAGAGGAAGGGCTTTGCCGGAGCACTGAGCGGGCACTACCACAGCTACCGGCTCGATACGGCTTCAGGGCTTCTGTATCCGGGGACTCCCGAGCCCCTGGCTGTTGATGAGACTGGAGACCATGGGCCAGTGATTGTGACAGTTGCGGATTCTGGCGAATTCACCTGCGAGCTCGTTCCCCTCCAGAAGTGGCATGCCCTTCAGTGCACTGTCGACATCACTGCCTCGAGTTCACTTGCATCCCTCACAGCTGTCGTCCTGGCAGGCATCGGAGATGCCCTTGGCCACCGTGACCCGCATCGGACTGTCCTGCAGCTGGATCTCATCGGCACACTGCCAACGTACATGGCGCTCGATACGGATGTGCTCGAACAGTCAGTCCATCACGAACTTCCCCTTGCAGCCCTCACCATCCGCACCCGTACCCAGCCTGCGCTCGACCTTGATGCGCTCGCTGGTGAGCACACAGTGCGTGGCCGTTTCGTTGGAGCACTGCGGGATGCGATCGATGCAAAGGCGGCAGAGGATCCTGAACGGGAGATGCTCGAACGAGCTCTCAAATATGGTCTCAATGCCCTGCAGGGAAACGAGGTGCTTCATCGTGAGATTTGAGCAGCTCGACATCGATGGTTTTGGCAGGCTCCATGATGTTTCATTCACGTTCGCACCTGGACTCACGTGCATTATCGGACCAAACGAGTCGGGAAAGTCCACCCTTCACCGGGCGATCCGCGCTGCGCTGTACGGCATCGATGCTGGCCGTCCGGGAAAGGCTGCACGCCTCAGTCCCTGGAGCAGGTGGTCTCCGTGGGATGCGCCGCAGTATGGCCTCTCGCTCACGTACCGGCTCGACAGTGATCGGCGGTACAGGATAGCCCGGAGACTCACGCAACGCACGCAGACTGCGCAGGTGCTTGAGATTGGCGGGGGTGACATCACGCAGACAATGCACCTGGGGAAGCACGTCGTCCCTGGATTCCACCACCTGGGTCTCGATGAGGAGGTCTTTGCTGCGACAGCATGGCTTGGTGAAGATGGACTGCTCAATGCATCCCCGGAAGGCGTGCAGCAGCACGTGGACCTTCTCAGGGCAACGATTGAGCGCCTCGTCGATGGAGGCATCTCAATGACTGCCCGTGATGCACTCGACAGGCTCGCGGCAGCAGAAGCGGCATTGGGCACACCAAGAAGATCCTCAAGTCCTCTGGGTGCTGTCCTTGGCCGCATCGATGAACTCTCTTCAGCCCTTGATGCGGCAACAGCGTTCCATGCCACCATGGCCCACGATGTTGACCAGCTCTCTCTCCTCCATCATGAGGCAGCTGTGGCACGTGAGGAGTATGAGAGGTGCCAGCATCAGTGGATCGTTACCTCAATCGCCCTCAGCAGGCATCACCTCGATGAGCTGCATGTCATTGAGCGCGAGGAGGCACGGCTCATGGCGCGTGAACCCGAACGTGAGACAGCCCTCCAGTTCAACGATTCCGCACGAACGACAATCGCAAGCCTCAGGGCCGAGCTTGACCGCCTCCAGGCAACCCGGGGAGCAGCCGAAGAGCGGTGGAGCAGGGCACAGTCAGAGCTGGACCCGCTCCGTGAGGAGCGTGCAACTCTTGCACGTGGCCTTCACCACCTCCTTCCCGAGCTCACCATTGCACCAGAGCAGGAGATGAGCATCACGGAATACCGGGACACGTGTTCCCGGCTCGAGGGAGAAGCAGCCCATGCAGACGATGCCCGCCTCATGCGCCTTCAGGGCAAGATCCACGCCCTCGAGAAGGCATGCACTGAGACTGGCTATGATTCCCTCACCACTGCGGAAGTCCAGGCGTTCATTGATGAACCTGTGCACCCTCCCACCCCTCTTGGTGGCCTTGCCAGGTTCCTTGTAGTGCTGCTTGGTGCTGTCATTGGCACAGGCTCAGGCATCCTCATTGACGAGCTCAGCCACCTCCATGAGCTCCTCATCGCCTGTGGAGCGGGGCTTCTAGCTGGACTTCTCATCGCGCTCCTCATCACACGGTTTCTTGCAGGCAAGCGCACACGCCAGTCGAGCACCACTGTCTCCCCGCTGCAGGGAAGCGCCCTTGACAGGGATGAGCTGCTGGGAAGTCTCCGCACGCTTCTCAGGCTCAGGGAGGAGCTTGCGGATACGAGGACTGAGATTGACGAGTACCGTTCACGCATCGACGATCTCGCAGGCAGAATCGGAACCCTCCATGGGAACGTGTGCGCACTCATGGACGAGCTTGGCATCGCATTTGACGAGTCGAACCGTCCTGCCCCGACCGTTCATGATCCCCGCCAGGTGCTGGCAGTGGTGAAGCTTCTCCTCGGAACCATCGATGAGCGGAAGACCCACGCAGAGCGCCGGATTACACTCGCAGCTCGTGATGCTGCGCTTGCCGAGAATGAACGGCTGCTCCTCGACATCGAGCATGACTTCCAGCAGGCAAGCGAGCGCTGTCTTCGTCATGGAGAACACCTGAGAGACAGGCTCTCCTCCTTCCTCCCTGGCGAGACTGGCACACTCGAAATGCTCGGAGCGCAGTACGACAGCAGATGCGCTGCCAAGGATGCAGCTGTCGAGGAAATCCGCGCACTCCAGCAGCTCCGCCAGCGGAGAGCAGTCATCCCCCAGTCCCCCGCAGCACTTGAGCAGCGCATCGCGTTTCTCGAGCAGGAACGCGCTTCACACAGTCTGTCCCATGACAGCCCAGCTGTCCCCTCATCGTTCGAGGACCTCCCTGCCCTTGAGGAGGCAGTGCGGAGGGCTCGGGAACGGAGTGATGCACTTGCTGGGGAAGCCCGTGAGCTCGAGTCTCTCCTCAAGGAGCGGATGCGGCATGGCATGTCCATTGCGGACATCAGGGATGATCTGGCCAGTGCCTGTGCTGAGCGCGATGCGATTCTTCTCGACAAGGCTGCCATCGATCGTGCCATGGCGACGCTGAGGGACCTCAGCAGCGATGTCCATCACGATGTTGCTGACCGACTCCAGTCAACACTGTCAGCAAACCTTCCTGAGCTCACCTGTGGACGCTACAGGGACTGCAGCATCGATCCTGAAACCTTCACGCTCCGTGTTCTTGGTCCCGAATCTCCGGAGTTCATCACTCTTGATCGTGTTTCGCATGGCACACGTGACCAGATGCACCTTCTGCTCCGCATTGCTCTCGCCTCCATCCTTGGCACACGGCGGGAGTCCATACCCATCCTCCTCGATGAGCCACTCCTCACTGCTGACCCGGACCGCATGCGAGCGTATGCCGAATTTCTCATCCGCATGTCCGCTTCCCATCAGATTCTCCTCACTGCCACATCTGATGCGCTGCTTCCCATCCTCAAGGATGCTTCAGGCAGTCCCGTCCCTGTCATCCGGCTCGACTCTCCCACGCCAGGCAGTGCTTCCACACAGCCAGATCCCGCAAGGGAGGTCATCCCTCCTGAAGTGCTGTCTGCGGACTGATCCTCCTCGCAATCTCCACAACACCTTCTATGTTTGAAAGATCCCGTGGCAGGAGAGGAACTGTCACAATGGCTGCACGTCCCAAATGGCTCACCGTTCCGCGAAGCTTCCGCTCCAGCACAGCCCGGTCATGGAGAAGCTGCACCATCTCCGAAACAGTCTCCACCTCCGCAAGCGTGCAGGACTCCTGCACTGCGCCTGGCAGACCATTGTGCACCTTCTCAGGACTCCGGGAATTGAGTACAACTTTTTCCATCCCATCCGTTGCCAGAAACTCTGGAAGACTCTTGTTGACAATGATTCCGCGAAGATGCATGCCGAGTTCCCTGAGCCTGTAGGTGAACATCTCGGCTTCGCCAAACTGGACATCCTCAAGCGTTGTCACGACAACAAATGTGCACCGTGGACTCTGCAGGAGAGCATAGAGGCTCCTGGCACGATTCTGTATCCCCGCATTCATGCTCTGGAAGCCTTCCACGAAATCGATGAGTTCTTCAAGCGATGAGCTCCCGAGTAGACGGGAAGCCATCTTGGACACAGGAGCTGCAGCGAAGGAGAACGCCCGCCAGCCCACGCGGGCAGGCGAGGTGAGCAGGGAGATAAGACGTGCACCGGCAAATTCGCTGTAGTGACGCGGAGCCTCAATGATGTCGAGAGCATTCTTTGAGGGTGGTGTGTCCACCACAATGCAGTCGAACTCTCCGGAGGCGTGAAGCTGGAAGAGTGTTTCGAGGGCTGCATACTCCTGCGAGCCGACAAATGTCTCGATCATGCTCTGGTAGTACGGATTCGCAATGAGCCGCCTCACTGTCTGGGGCGAGTCCGCATACCTGTGAACTGCCTGGTCCCAGGCATCCTTCACATTGAGCATTGCAGCATACAGGGAACCTCGGAGCGGTTCACCAAGATGCGGTGCAACAAGCCTGTCAATGCAGGTCGGTTGAGAGCCAAGAGAGGCAAGACCCAATGCCGAGGCAAGGCGCTTTGCTGGATCCACAGTGAGAACAAGAACCTTCTTTCCGTACCGGTGGGCAAGGGCGAGACCAAGAGCCGCGCTGGAGGTGGTCTTTCCCACACCTCCTGCTCCTCCGCAGATGACTACCTCCCGCTTCGCGAGCTCATCGAGGAGAGTCCGTCCATCACTCATGATCGTGGCACCTCCCCTCGAGCTCCCACTCGCTGAGCGAGCATTCTCGCTATCGCCCGTGCAGTCCTTCCACCTCCCCTTGTTCCAAGAAGTGGGAGTGTCCACGAGGGTCCGCCCAGTTCGTTCCGTGCAAGCTCGACAAACTCATCCTGGGTCCTCGCCATGGCGTCATAGAGCGACACTGTTGCGTTGAGATCCTCAGGATTCCACTCGAGCGCATTGGCAAGCGCAGTGACAAGTGCTGGGGTTTCCATGCATGTTCTCAGCACCTTGTCCCGCTCGCCATCAGCATCTGGAATAACCTTGTTCATGACATAGCCTGCCACAGCGATGGGAAACTCATGGACAGCCTCCTTGAACTGCCGCGCCTCCTGGATTGGCATCTCCTCCGGTGTCGCAACGACAACGGCTGTTGTCCGTGAAGCATCGCTGAAGAGTCCAGCCATGCGTTCGACCTGGGAGTAGATCATGCCGCCATGCACGAGGGACTGCATGGCAAAGGGAGCCTTGAGCTGGGCGATGGCATGTCCTGTAGCCATGCCATCGACAATGATGCAGTCCCAGTACGGTGCCCCATCCTCATCGACCCGTGACTCCTCGTAGTAGATCTTCCCAAGAACAAGAATGTCCTTTGGGCCAGGAACGCTTGTTGCCACAAACTCAATGACCTTGCCAAAGGGAGTGAGACGCGCGAGCCGTGGCATGTGGAAGTACACATTGAGGTACTCCTCAAGCGCCTCGACACGCAGAAGTGACAGCACTGCGATGTCGCCAGTGAGCTGGTGTGGCTGGAACGAAATCGCCCGTCTTCCGCCAAGCATCTGCGAGCTGTTTCCATCCGCTGCCACATCAACGACAAGCACACGCTTTCCCCGATGGGCAGCATGCAGTGCCAGTCCTGCTGCGACAGTGGATTTGCCCACACCGCCCTTGCCTGCAACAATGACCACACGCCGATCAGTGACCGTGTCAGGATCGAAGCTGTGCCGTCTCGCCACCGTTGGCTTCTCCGCTCGAGGCTCAGGAGGCCGTGATGCTGGCACTCGCCTGGTCGAGCACTTCCTGGGCATGCCCCTTTGCGGACACGCTCCGCCACTCGTGCACAACCTTTCCATCAGGGTTCACAAGATAGGTGTTCCGGAGTGCGCCCATGTAGGTCTTTCCATACATGGACCGTTCTCCCCATGCGCCGAGAGCCTCGATGAGTGCATGAGTGGGATCGCTGATAAGGGGGAACCCTATCTCACAGTCATCCACAAACTTCACGTGGCTTTTCACGGAATCCTGGGAAAGGCCATACACGTCAACCCCTATTCCCGTGAACTTCGGGAGCAGCTCAGTGAACTCATGCGCCTCAATGGTGCATCCTGGAGTGTTGTCTTTCGGATAGACGTAGATGACTGTCCAGTGGCCATGGAGATCCGTGCCCGAGAGCTGTGAACCAGAATCAAGCATGAGATCGAAATCGGGAAGGGGTTGTCCGACCATTGAAACCTCGGATGATGCAGTCATTGTCGTATTCTCCTCGTAGGGTGCATGGACCTGATTCCAGTGTACCGACTCTGTCGAGAGGGGACCCGTGCAGCCATGTCAAAGACTCCTACAGCCACTCCTTCAACCGAAGCGGACGACGCAGTGTCCGAGAAGCTCACCATGTCGTTCATTGGCATTGCCCTCCGGTTTCTGTCATGCGGCATCCTTGCGCTTGGCATCGGAATCCTGTGGCGATACACCCTAGCACCTTCGCACCTCACGATAGGAGATGCGCTTGTCGGCGTGTTCTCCCTCCTCATCGGTTTCATGGCTGGCGGCATCATCTGGTACGCCATTGACCGGAAGCGGAAGCAGGATGCAGCAACGCGGACCTTCTCCCTTGTCGTATTCGTTGTCGTCCCGCTTCTCTTCCTTGTTCTTGTCCTTGTGGTGTGGCTCCTAAGCCTCTTGCTCGGCACTGTCTAGAACAAAGAAGATCACTGGCCGGACTGCTGGCGCAGGTGCTGCGCTATGGAAGCGACTTTCGGGATGTCCTGGGCACCACGGGCATGCTCACAGTAGAACTCAAGATCCTCCACCGCTTCCTGGAGCTGTCCTGCCTGCCACCGCACAATGCCCCTGTCCCTGCGTTCACGAGGTTCCTCTGGCAGCAGGGCGACACACCTGTCCGCAGATCGCAATGCCAGCTTCCACTGCTGACGCACTGCGTAGCAGCCACGAAGATTCCGTGTCATCCGGGCAAGCATGTCCCTCACGCTCGCTGGCTGGAATATGTGGGAGGCCACAATATCCCGGTGCACACCGTACTTGTCCACAAGACGGTCAAGCACGGCCACCTGGTCCACATCCTCGCCTCCCAGGAATGGGTCGAACACATCATCCCCAAGCTTCACAAGAAAGTGGCCAGGAACGCTGATGCCATCAAGCACAATTCCCGCACGCCTCGCAACGCCAATCCAGATGACGCTGCATGCGAGCGGAACTCCCTGGCGCCGGTCAATTACCGAGTGGATGTAATGTGACTTTGGATCCGCTCCCCCACTTCCGCGGAGAGGAAGAAAGCGCTGGAGCACACGGTGTATCGATGCAATGATCCGTGCTGGTTCCCCATCGCTGTCCGTATCGCCAAGAGTCTCCTCACGGAGTGCTGCGCCACAGGTGTTCAGCACATCCTGGTACCGCTCAATCTCAAGATTCGGGTAGTCATCGCATGACAGCCACAGTGCACCGTCAGCGACATCGCCGTCGACGCCGTTCGCACAGAGCAGAAACCGCTCCCGCGGGGTCATGTCGATCATCTGCGTTGACCCTTATACTGAATATTGTCAGTGGATATGCGAACCATGACAGCGCCGTAACCATCACGGCCAGCAGTTCGTTCTATTCTTACATGTTTGTCAGTCGTGACGGCGTCGTGTGCCCGGAGCGAATGTGGAGCCACCGATGATTCTTCCCTCCATACACACACCAGCAGACCTCAAGGAACTGAGTCCTGCAGACTGTGACCGTCTTGCGAATGAAATCCGTTCCTTCCTTGTTGATGCGGTTGCAAAGACTGGCGGACATCTTGGACCGAATCTTGGTGTCGTGGAGCTCACTATCGCGCTGCACCGCGTTCTCGACAGTCCCGCTGACACACTGATCTTCGACACAGGGCACCAGGCCTATGTCCACAAGCTCCTCACAGGCCGGCAGGATGACTTCACAACGCTCCGGCAGCATGGGGGTCTTTCCGGCTACCCCTCCCGCCATGAGTCTCCGCATGACTTCATGGAGAATTCCCATGCATCGACTGGACTGAGCTACGCGTGCGCAGTGGCTGTGGCCAAGCGGCTGTCAGGGGATGGGGGCAAGACAGTGTGCGTTGTTGGTGACGGTTCCCTGACAGGGGGAATGTCCTACGAGGCCCTCAACAACATTGGGCACCTCAAGCCGGAGATGGTCATCATCCTCAATGACAATGGCCGTTCCTATGCTCCAACAATTGGCGGAATTGCTGACCATTTCAGCCACCTTCGCCTCTCGCCGCGCTACGAGGCAGCGAAGGATGCTGCAGGCTCAGTGCTCCGGGGCCTTCCTGTCGTTGGGCCGTCCGCCTACATGACTGCGAAGCGCATGAAGGACTCCCTCAAGCAGCTCGTGTCTCCGATGTCGCTCTTCGAGACCCTTGGACTGAAGTATGCGGGACCGATCGATGGACATGACATCCGTGAACTGGAGCGTGCGCTCCACGATGCAATGCAGTATCGTGGACCAGTTGTCCTCCACATCGTCACAGAGAAGGGGCATGGCTATGGGCCCGCTGTTGACGATGAGATCGACAAGTTCCATGGCGTATCACGGTTCGATCCCGCGAATGGCGCACCGTTCGCTGCTGCGAAGCAGTCATGGACAGACCTGTTCGGGAATGTCCTCCTCGATGCGGCTGCGCACGATGACCGAATCATTGCCATCACTGCGGCCATGGCGTCCTCCACTGGACTCCTGCCGTTCGCGAAGGCATATCCTGACCGCTTCTTCGATGTGGGAATTGCTGAGCAGCATGCAGTGACGTTTGCCACTGGCATGGCCCTCCAGGGGTATAGACCAGTCGTTGCCATCTATTCGTCATTCCTGCAGCGCGCGTTCGACCAGCTCATCTGTGACACAGCGCTCCACAAAGCACCCATCACGTTCGTTCTTGACCGTGCGGGGATCACTGGGGATGATGGTCCAAGCCATCATGGAATCTTTGATCTCGCGTACCTGAGAATGGTTCCTGGCATGACTGTAGCAAGTCCCAGCACTCCCGATGCCCTTGGCGACCTCCTTGCCACTGCCCTTGCTGGAGATGGGCCATTCGCCATCCGCTTCCCCCGTGGCACAGCCCCCATGGATCTCACCCGTGCTCCGGAGATTCATTCTCCCGGAACGTACCATGTTCATGCGCAGGGAAATGATGTCGCAATTGCTGCGCTAGGGAAGATGGTTCACATTGCAGAAGCGGCGGCCGAGATTCTTGCCCGGAAGGATGTCCATGCGAGCGTCATCGATCTCCAGTATGTGAAGCCCCTTGCCCCAGGGCTCACACAGCTCCTTGCGTCCCATCCGCTCGTGGTGACAGTGGAGGATGGGATCCGCGAGGGAGGAATGGGAAGCGCAGTGGTTGAGCATCTCCTTGATGAGGGATGTGCAGTTCCCGTGGTGCGGATCGGACTTCCTGACCAGTTCATCGAGCATGGTGCGCAGCAGCTGCTCCTTGAAAAGTACGGGCTCACTCCAGAGATTGTTGCGGAAACTGTGATGTCCCACCTTGGAAAGAGGCACGAGCATCCGCTTCACACGGCTGCTGGAGGCCGTTGACAGTACAGTTACAGCAGTTCTTCGTGTGGGGAGGCTGTTGGTACGATGTCCACGACTGTCCATCATCTGCAGGAACAGCTGCCCCCACATGACGACCACGACCTACCACCGGCCTGCCCGCCTCTTCCCTGAGCCGCCCTCACGCGCGGAACTTCCCATCGTTGCTCCGCCCACGCTGGACGTGCAGCAGGGGAAGCTGCTAGGCATCATGCAGTCTGTCGTTCCCGTCTTCACAAGTCTGGGATCCCTTGTCTTCCTCTTCGCATTTCCCAGCGTTCCGCTCGCGATCAAGGCCATCATGCTTGTCGTCTCCCTCATCAGTGTCGTGTCCGCAGCTGCAATGCGGGTGGTGCAGAGCCGAAGCAACCGGAGCCGCAAGAGTCAGGAGTCACGGCGCTACCTCGACTACCTGGCCCAGCAGGAACGGCAGCTGTGCAGTGATACCGATGCAATGCGGTCATGGTACCAGCGGCTGTTCCCTGACACGGACACCCTGTGGTACCTTGGCAGCCAGCGCGACCACATCTGGGAGCGCCGGAGCACGGACCAGGACTTCACGGAAGTGCGCATAGGCACAGGCGAGCAGCACACAAGCAGAGTCCTGAAGTTCGATCTTGGCTCGAATCCCCTTGCCAACTACGATCCCGTGACGCTCACAGCTGCGCAGCACATGCTCAGCCGGTTCCAGGCCATTCCAGATCTTCCGCTCACAGTCCCGCTCAAGAAGCTTGGATCGCTTGCCATTGTTGGACCATCCTTCGCCCGCCTTGCGCTCATCCGGAGCATGCTTGCGCAGCTTGTCACATTCCAGGCTCCCTCGGATCTCCTCCTTCTGGTGGGCACCTCCCCCCAGTCCCGCCACGAGTGGTCAATGATGAAGTGGCTCCCCCACATCCAGCAGGAGTCTGGAGCAGCCATCCCCTATCCGCGCATCACTGACGATCCGCAGACATTCTCCAGCATGCTCAACGAGATCATGCAGCCGAGGACAAGCCGTCTCCAGCAGAGCGACCGCAATGCTCCTCCCAAGGCCGAGGCTGGAGAACCGCATCTTGTCGTCATCATCGACGACTATTCTCCCACCTCCGCAATGGGCAGGCTCCTCGCAGTCGAAGAGCTGCTCAGGAGCGGAAGCCAGATCAATGTCTCCCTCATTGTCCTTGTCGATGATGTCGCAAGCGAGCCCTCGAATGTTGCAGCCCACCTCATCCTCCAGGGTGGAAAGGCAACCTTCGAGGAAAGCAGTCCCACTGGAGTGAAGTACCGGTCGTTCACTCCCGATGCGTCAGGCCCGGAGCTGTTCGAGCTCATCTGCAGGACACTTTCACCGCTCCGTGTGGACACGAGCACAACGGAGAAGCGGGCCCTTCCCACCACGCTCCGCCTTTTCGACCTCCTCCACGTCGAGGCTCCATCGTCAATCGATCCCCATGCCACATGGGCACCCAGGAGCCTTGAGGACACGCTCCGTGTTCCCATCGGTGTGCGAAGTGATGGTGAACCGCTCATCATCGATTTCAAGGAGGCTGCAGTTGGAGGCATGGGACCCCACGGACTTGTCGTGGGTGCGACAGGGTCCGGCAAGAGTGAACTGCTGAGGTCCCTCATCACATCACTCGCTGTGATGCATTCTCCTGACACTGTGGCATTCGTGTTTGTCGACTTCAAGGGTGGTGCAGCGTTCGCGGACCTTGCCAATCTTCCCCATGTTGCTGGCATGATCACAAACCTCCAGGACGACACGAGCAGGGTTGACAGGATGTACGAGGCACTCATCGGGGAGCAGCAGCGACGCCAGCAGCTCCTCCGCATGGCAGGAAATGTCGATGGCATCAAGGAATACCATGCAGCCCGCGCAAAGAATCCAGAGCTCCCACCCATGCCGTACCTGTTCATCGTCGTCGACGAGTTTGCGGAACTCCTTGCGCAGCGGCCCGACTTTCTGGATCTCTTCATTGCCATTGGCCGCATAGGCCGAAGCATAGGCATGAATCTCCTCTTCGCCACCCAGCGCCTTGAGGAGGGGCGGCTCCGGGGACTGGAAGGACATCTCCGCTATCGGATCTGCCTTCGCACCTTCAGTGCGCAGGAAAGCATGGCAGTGCTTGGCACTCCTGATGCATACAACCTCCCAGCAGCACCTGGCAACGGCTATTTCAAGGTGGACAACCAGTACACAGCCTTCAAGGCAGCAATTGTCACGGGAGCGGATGTCCTCCAGCAGCAGACAGTCTCAGCGCATGCGACAGTTGCCCCATTTGCGGAGACAGCGCCTTCAAGCTCAGCACGGACACAGAGTGGAGATGCAGCCCAGATTTCGACAGAGCGCACGGAGATGGAGACTGCGATCGACATGCTGCGCACTCATGGCGAGGGACTGTTCCATCCACCCCACCAGGTGTGGCTCCCTCCACTCCCGAATGCACTTCCTCTTGTCACAGTGCTTCCACCTCGGGAAGCGCTTGCGCAGTTTCCACCTCTTGCAGTCTCCGTGGGCATAGTCGACATCCCTCTTCGCCAGATGCAGCAACCTCTTGTTCTCGAATTCAGTGGTGTAAATGGACATTTCGCTGTCGTTGGAGCTCCGCAGACAGGCAAGTCCACGTTTCTGCGCACACTCATCTCCTCCTTCGCTCTCACGCGTTCCCCGCAGGAAGTGCAGTTCTCCTGCATAGATCTGGGAGGCGGAGGACTGAGATCCTGCGAGGCGCTCCCCAATGTCGGTACTGTCTGTGGGAAGTTTGACCATGAGACAATGCTTCGCCTCATCCGCGAGGTGGAACTTCTCATTGAGGAGCGTGAGCTCCTCTTCCGTGAGGCAGGAGTAGCGAATGTGCGGGAGCTTGCCCGAGCACGGCCCGATGCAGCCCAGTCCCTTGCGGAGACGTTCCTGGTCATCGACAACTGGGCCCAACTCCGCCAGGAGATCGAGGACATCGACACCATCATTGCTCCCATTCTCACTGGCGGACTTGGCTATGGAGTCCATGTCATTCTCGCAACTGGACGGTGGAATGACATCAGGTCGAACCTCCGTGACGCGATTGCCAACCGGCTCGAATTCCGTCTCAACGATCCCACTGAATCGGAGATTGACCGGAAGGTGGCACCCCGCCTTCCCCTCTCCACACCTGGCCGCGCCCTTCTTCCCAACAAGCTCATCGGCCAGATTGCCCTCCCGCGTCTTGATGCGGACACCACTGAGGAACAGGCGCCTGAAGGCTGGAATGCACTCGTTGCGCAGGCGCAGAAGACCTGGACAGACGTTGCACCCGCGCAGCAGGTCCGCCTCCTTCCCACCATGCTTCCCCTCAAAGAACTCCCAACCCCACAAGGCGCATCTCTGCAGCAGGGCCTTGTCATAGGGGTTGAGGAATCACGACTCGCACCCATCTCCTTCAATCTCCTTGAAGGGGGGCAGTCACTCCTCGTGTTCGGCGATTCGGAGTCTGGAAAGTCGAATTTCCTCAGACTCCTCCTCACCCAGTCAATGGCAACTCTCACACCTGCCGAGGTGCAGTTTGCCATCGTTGACTACCGCCGCTCCCTCCTCGACATTGCGGATGGCCCCTTTGTCGCGCAGTATCTGGCAAACACAGCCATGGCGAAGGATGGCATCGAATCTGTGCGGCAGGTCCTCCAGGACAGGCTTCCTCCCGCAACCATCACCAGGGAGCAGCTTGTGCACCGGTCCTGGTGGTCTGGACCCGAGTACGTCATCCTTGTCGACGACTACGACCTCGTGGCAACGCCAACTGGCAATCCCCTCACACCACTGCTCGACTTCCTTCCCCAGAGCAGGGATGTTGGCCTCCATATCGTACTTGCCCGAAGGGTTGCTGGCCTCTCACGGAGTTCCTTTGAGCAGTTCCTCCAGCGTCTCCGCGAACTGGGAACTTCGGGGTTTGTCATGAGCGGAGATCCCCACGAGGGCATAGTCCTCGGCTCGCAGAAGGCACAGCCCCTTCCTCCAGGCAGGGGGTTCCTTGTCCGCAGGAGGGACCGGACAACACTGGTGCAGTCTGCTTTCGTACCGCCAAGCCAGTAACCCGCGATAATGGGAGTGCAGCATGCTCCCACGAGAACGCCTCCACGAAGGTGTGAACAGGAGCGCAACGGACACACCACATGGCCCTAGTACTAGTCACGATCCTGAGTGAGACCAAGCGCGAGGATCTCGCACTCACTGACAACATTCCCCTGCAGGAACTCATTCCCGCCATCGTGGACCGGTGCATTCCCAACGCACAGCAACGGAACCTCGCACGGTGGGTCATAGGCGTGCCAGGACGCCCACCGCTTCCCTACACGCAGTCCCTTGCCCAATGTGGCGTGCTCGATGGTTCCCTTCTGTATCTCCGGGACACCAACTCCCCAGTGCCCCCACCACCACCGCTTCCCCTTCCCCACACCCCACCTCCAGTCGCAGCCACAGTGCCCGAACTCAATGTGGATGCAGTACTCGCTTCCCAGGTGACGCCCTCGAATCGCAGACTTCCCCTCTGGCTTGCTGTCTTCATCGGCTTCTGGGCAGCAGTGCTGGATGCAGTCATCATCCGACTCACAGGAGCGTTCATTCCCGGCACGCTCCTTGCGCTCGCCATCATTGGCACTGCCGCGTTCTTCAGCCTTCCACGGCACCTCTTTGACCACAGTGCCCGAGATCCAGAACTCACCTCACAGCAGCCACAGTCTCCCCTCCAGAAGAACGCGCATGAAGCACCCCGACAGCTGGCACAGCCCCCTTCACCACAGCTTCCAGGTTACGCGCCTGCACCTCCTCCGAAGTCCTCCTCCCTCAATGAACTTGTTGAGAATGTCATCTTCGACCTGGGAAGGCTCATGGCCGGAGAGAGTCCGGATCTCAAGTACTGCGCACCGCAGGTTGTTCAATACTTCAGCGGCCTCCTCGCTCCCTCCCGGCAGCGCAATGAGTGGTTCACGCCCCAGTTTGGAGGCACAGTGGATGTCTCGCTGTCGCGCAATGCAAGCCGGCCCAATGACCCCGTGGTCGCGACAGTGCAGATCAATGATCAGTCCATACGTCACCTTCCAAACGGAGAATCCGTTGCTCCTCCACAGAGGAAGGTTTCCCTCACACTGGTCATTGACGAGCATCTTGCAACCATTGTCGATGCGCGTGTCGCCTCATCAGTGGGGCAGTGGCCATGACCACAGCTGCAGCTTCCACGCTCCGGCTGGCACGACTCCTGCCTGCCATGGGTCTTGCCCTAGTCCTTGCGTCGTGTGCTGTCCTGCCCGTCATCCCGGCAAAGACAACTGCCAGGACTGGCAGCTGTCCCCATCTCCCAGCAGCTGCAATCTCCCAGGAACTCTCAACGACTGTGCACTTCTCCACAGGAAGTGCTGCTGGTCCTGCAGTGAATGACGGCTACTGCGTCTTCACAGGGGGATCGCCATCACGCCCGTTCCACATCACTCTTTCCGGCATTCCTTCCTCCCAGGTGCACGGGCTGCTCCAGGACATCGCGCTCGGATACCAGTCCGGGACTGTTGTGCCATCTCCCAGTGCAGTCCTCCTGCCACATCCTGGAGGAAGTGCAATCGAGGGGTGCAGTGGACCACACTGCATCTCCATTGGCTCTGCAGGCATCACCCTTTCCCCACCAGTGCTCGAGAGCTTGCTTGAGAAGTCTCTTGCTGCGCTTGCTGATGCTGCTCCTCCCACTGCCCAACCAACTGCTGCTGCATCGCCCCTCCCCACTCCCTGCACCCTCATCAGCGCGAGCGAGATCCAACAGGCAACAGGCTGGTACGTCACTGGCACGACAGCACCACTGCCGAACGAATGCGCTTTCAGCAACTACGACGACACAATGTCTGTCATAGTCACGGTTTCCGCTGCGACACCGAGCGCATTCACACTGGAGAAGGCTGCAGCTCCCTCACCCTTTCCGCTCACTGTTCCTCCAGCTGTCGCGTACGGCTATGTCACCACATCGAATGGAGTCACAGTCTCCCGGGCAGTCATTTCCCTGAAGGGAACCGAAGTGCGCATTGTCATCACGACATCGGAATCCGAGCAGTATGCCCTTGCAGCACTTGCCAAGGATGCCATCTCAGCACTTTCCTCATCCACACCGTCACCAAGCGCCTGAGTCCCAAGAAGTTCAGTGGTAACACTCTGCACAGGAGTGCCTGTCGTTGGCTCGCAGGTTATTGCATCGGCACAGATGACACTGGTGGTCCCTGCCTGCGCCTGGTGATGCCAACGATGAGCATCACAACACCGACAAGGCCCAGAAGCCCCCCAATGACAATCCCCACAAGGCTCAGGAGGGCACTTCCGACAAGCTTCTTCCCGACTCCGGGCAAAACAAGCATCTTCCCTGATGCGCCCACCACGTGCATGCGGTACACCCCTGTTTTCGCAGCAGTGAATGACGCGACACCCGTGTACGTGGTGGAGCCAAGAGTGACAGTGGAAGTGACATTCTGCGCAAACGAATCGACAGTCACAGTCGAGCCCGAAGGCGACTCCACAGTGATGTTCGCAGCATGCACGGGGCTGGAACTCCCCTGATCCGCAAAGATGGTGACGAGTCCCGAATCATGGATATTGATGGACCAGCTGCCAGGTGCAGTGTACGTCGCAGAATTCTTGAAGATGCCGACTGCCTGCATGCTGAAGACGACGAGTACGACTATGAGGATGACTCCCCCAAGGCATCCTGTGAGGCACGAGGCAAGAATGGACGGTCCACGCGGCTTCATGCATGCGTCCTCGCTGCAGGACTGCTCGCTTGCGCACGACTTCCTGCCATGTCATGCATCGTAGTACAGCATGAACTCGTAGGGATGCGGTCTGAGCGCCATTGGCTCAACCTCATTCTCCCGCTTGTAGTCAATCCAGGTCCTGACCACATCCTCCGTGAAGACTCCTCCCTCGTAGAGGAAATCGTGGTCAGCCTCAAGAGCATCGAGCACCTCTGCAAGCGAGCCTGGAAGATTCTTCACCTTGTCCGCTTCAGGACCGGTAAGCTCGTACAGGTCAACATCGACAGGTGCGGGTGGCTCAATCTTGTTGCGGATGCCATCAAGACCAGCCATGAGCATCGATGCGAATGAAAGGTAGGGATTGCACATCGGATCCGGGGAGCGGAACTCAAGGCGGCGGGCGTGCGGCGCATCGTTGTACATCGGAATGCGGATGCAGGCGCTCCTGTTCCGGGCACTGTATGCAAGCTTTATCGGAGCTTCATAGCCGGGAACGAGACGCCTGTAGCTGTTCGTTGTTGGAGCCGCGAAAGCTAGCAGTGCAGGCGCATGCGTGAGGAGCCCCCCAATGTACCATCGTGCGAGATCGCTCAGCATGGCATATCCCTTTTCATCGTAGAACAGGGGGGATCCATCCTTCCAGAGCGACTGGTGCGTGTGCATGCCACTTCCATTGTCACCGAACATTGGCTTTGGCATGAATGTGGCGGTATATCCGTACTGGAAGCAGACATTCTTCACGACATACTTGTACGCCATGACCTTGTCCGCCATCTCCACGAGCTTGGAGAAGCGCATGTCAATCTCCGTCTGTCCACCTGTTCCCACTTCATGGTGGTGGACTTCGATGTCAACACCCGCCTGGAACATGGCCCTGACAATGCGGCTCCGGAGATCCTGGAACCGGTCAACTGGGGGCACGGGAAAGTATCCACCCTTTGCCCGGGGCCTGTGACCGAGATTGTACTCGGAGTCCATGCCGCTGTTCCAGATTCCTTCCTCGGAATCGAGCATGTAATACCCTTCATGCATCGTCTGGTCAAACCGGACAGAGTTGAAGATGTAGAACTCCACTTCAGGTCCCCAGTACGAGGTGTCCGCGATTCCGGTCGTCGCAAGGTACGCTTCCGCCTTCTTCGCTATGTACCGTGGGTCCCTGGAGTAGGCCTGCTTCGTGAGCGGATCCCAGATGTCGCAGACGATGGAGAGTGTTGGCACCTCGCAGCAGGGGTCGACAAATGCCCTGGTGTAGTCCGGCCGGAGCAGCATGTCGCTCTCATGGATCTTCTGGAAGCCACGGATGCTCGAGCCGTCAAAGCCGATGCCATCCCGGAAGAGGCTCTCGGAGAACTCGGAGATGGGTATGGTGAGATGATGCCAGCTGCCAATGAGATCCGTGAAGCGGAGATCCACAAATTCCACGCCGATCTCCCGTGACCGTGAGACGAGTTCCTGGGAGGAGCCAACTGGTTCACCATCAGGAGTAATTGTCACTGCCCTGCTCGATTCCGCAGGCAGCACCAGTTCTTCATTGCTCATCGTTCGCATTCCTCCGGCGTGTCCGAATACCCGATCCTTGCAGCTCCCGCAGCAGCATTGCCCCTAGAATACCAATTCATCTTGCTCTGCGCACCACGAAATTCCATGCATGGGTAAACGGAGGACTGTGGAGAGGGTTACGCTTCTCTTGGCTTGAGCGCATCGACCTTTGCACGGACACCGGCAGCATCCTTGAAGTAATCCGCATTGAGGGCGATGTACTGCGCACTTTCATCGGGAAGCTCATCATCCGCATAGATCGCGTCCACTGGACACGGATCGACACACGCTCCACAGTCAATGCACTCTTCCGGATCGATGTACACCATGCGGTCCTCATCCACCTCATGGATGCAGTCCACTGGACAGACATCAATGCACGACTTGTCCTTCACATCGATGCACGCTTCAGTGATCACGTACGTCATGATTCTCTCCCTACAGCCTCTTCAGTGCACTTCAAGTGTAGCAAGTCCCACACAACGATCCTTTCCGGAGCAACCCTCTTACCGGGGAACGATGGGCACCCGTTCCCCAGCCATCTCCCCTGCGATGCGCGAGAATGTCTCTGCGCTTGGCCGTGGAGTGCGCTCGAGTGAAGTCCGATCCACAGCGAACAGGCCGAAGTGCATTGAATACCCTTCATGCCACTCGAAGTTGTCGAGGAGACTCCAGTAACAGTAGCCGAGGACAGGTATGCCATTCGCCCGCGCACGCTGCACTGCATGCAGATGGTCCTCAAGAAATGCTGGGCGCAAATCGTCAGTGCGGTCTGCCACTCCGTTCTCGGTCACGAGAATTGGGAGGTGGTAGGTGTCCCATGCCGAGATGAGTACGGATTCGAAGAGCAGAGGATCAATGGCAAGGGAATTTTCTGTGAGTGGATATCCCCTGCGTGGCTTCACCTCAGCACCGCGAAGTGTGAGATGCACCTCCTCACCCGTATAGTGGTTGATTCCCAGATAGTCAAGGGATCCCCGGAGTCCGTACACCTCCTCACCACGGCCAATCGGTGGCAGGAGCCTGCCCGTTCTGCACGCTTCCAGCATCCAGGAATTGAAGAGCCAGTCCATGGAGGCTGCAGCTGCAACGTCACTGGGAAGCATTGGGTTTGCAGGCTGGAAGGGCCGCACATGGTGGGCAAATGAAACGTGCGCTGTCCACCCGTTCCTTGCTGCCACATCCCGCACTGCGACTGTTGCTGCAGCGTGCATCCGGGCAAGCTGGGCGAAGGCATGGACAGTCTTTGGGAGGGAATGCTCCTGGGGTGGCCAGTACCCATAGAGGTACGACATCACTGCGAGGACATTCGGCTCATTGACAGTGACCCACCATGTGACAATATCGCCGAGGGCTGCCACGCAAGCCGCAGCGTACCGGGCAAACGCATAGGGAACATCACTCGCGAGAATTCCTCCCCTGTGCGCCAGCCACACGGGAAGTGTGAAGTGGTGGAGAGTGACAATTGGCTCGATACCCCGCTCCCTGCATGCAGCAATCACCTTCCGGTAGTGCTCCAGCGCCTTCGCATCAATGACACCCTCGTGCGGCTCGACCCTCGACCATTCGATGGAGAATCTGTAGGCGTTCCCATGAAGTGCTGCAAGACGGTCCAGATCCTCCTCATACCTGTGATATGTGTCACAGGCAATCCCGGATCTGCTCCTGTCCGCAATCGCTTCTGGATGGGTTTCCTCAAAGACTGTCCAGTCGTTGACGAGATTGCCCTCGACCTGGTGGGCTGCGTCAGCGCAGCCAATCATGAACGGAACTGCATCAAACCATTCCATGACGTTAACGTACCGCAGGAAGGGGGTGGTCTGAGGCAAAGAGCGCGAACATCACGACATCCAGGACAAGCTTTGGATGCGCATACTGGTCGAGTGCTGTACCAGCATCTCGTAGTGCAGCGAGATTGCGTACTGCTGCTGCTGCTGGGAGCGCAGCAGCCAGGGCTGCGACCTCACTTTCATATTCCTTCCACACGCAGCGGTCAGGACGCCCTGTATGGAGTGCAGCAACATCAGCGAGCAGTGACTGCCACACGACAAGTGCCTCCCTCGCATGGTCCCTCGCGCTTGCGGACTGCTGAACGATGGTTGACACGAGTCCAAGTCCGCCAAGGAGACCCTTGCCTCCCTGCTCCAGGAGGAGCGTTGCCAACGCATCCTCTGCTGCGAGTCTCCCGGGATTTTCCACGTATCCGACTGCACGGCCAGGACACCCTTCTGCATGGCGGGCGTACTGCAATGCGAACCTCTCTTCGACACCATGCTCCCTGACAAGCCACGCCACGATGTCCGCAGTAGGCACTGGAACTGCATGCATCACCATTGCCCTCGACAGCACAGTTGCAGGCACCATCTCCTCATTGGGAACAGTGAGCACAATATGTGTCCGTTCAGGCGGTTCCTCCAGCGTCTTCAGAAGGGCGTTCGCAGCATCGACAGTCATGCGCTGCGCTCCACCTATGAATGCGATGCGGTGACGTGACCCGTATGGGGCAAGAGAGAGAAACTCGCGGAGCGACCGGTCTCCCTTTCCCCTCAGCTCCTTCACCCTGCTGATGGAGAAGGTTTCCTCTGCATCATCCCACCACACATCCGGATGCTCCTCAAGCGGCCCTCGCCACGAGGACATATCGACAAGATGGGGAACGATCTCCCTCACAAGGCGTGTCTTGCCAACATGTTCTGGTCCAGCCAGAAGGAGGGTGCCAGGAAACCTGTCCTGCTCGATTGCGTGGAGACAGGCAGTGCGAAGAGCTCCATTTCCAATACTCGCTGGCACCAGCCCAGTTCTCCCTAGTGCGGATCAATGCCCTTCCATTATGCCCATGGCCCATGAGCCAACGCGGAGCATGCTGCCAAGACTGGGATAATGGCAGCACACCAACACTACGAGAAGGGGCTACGCATGGACCGCATCACACTGCCTCGGAAGCACACCGGGATGGTTGGCATCATCTTGGGAACTGTGGGAATTCTCATCGCAGGGGCCGAGGTTTTCGAAGTGTACTTCAGCAAGGGCTCCCTTCTCCCCCACACATTCTTCAATGACATCATCTTCCCCATCATCTTCTGGAGTCCTGGACCCCTTGGCGGACTTGCACTTCTTGGAGGGTATCTTGGCCGCGCATGGCAAAGATCCCACAGCAGCTCTTCTGGCAGAGCCAACACTGCTGCGCTCATGCTTGGCTATGCCACACTCATCCTCTGGCTCGCATGCATCCTCTAGGAGGAAGCCCAGGCTTCTATACAGGAGTGGCAACCAGTCCCCCATCCGCAGTGCATGTGCTGCCAGTGACATATGAGGCAGCGGAAGAGGAGAGGAAGACGACAAGCTTCGCAAGCTCCTGTGGATCACCGAAGCGACCAAGGGGAATGTCCTTCGACTCATCAGCGACAAACTGCTCTATTCCACCCGGATGCCCAGCTGCACGCTGAAGGGTCCTGTCCGTGCGGTACCTTCCCGGGAGGACAACATTCACCCGGATGGTTGGAGCGAGTTCCCGCGCAAGATCCTTCGCGAGTCCCTGCACTGCAAGGCGAAGAGCATTGCTGAGCAGGAGTCCCTTGATGGGCTGCCTGACGGAAGTTGACGAGATGAGGACGATGCTGCCCTCGCCTGATGCACGGAGGTGGGGCTCAGCCTCACGGATGAGATGCACAGCACTCATGAGTGTGAGGTCGAATGCGCGCTGCCACTGCTCATCCGTGCAGGTCTCCCAGGTGCCCACAGGCGGTCCACCCGCATTCACGACGAGTGAAGTGAGGCCTCCAAACGCTGCCACTGTGTTCTGGACGAGCTCCCGCACTGCGGAAGGATCACTCACATCACAGGGAAATCCCGCAGCATCAGCGTGAAGTTCCAGGAGTCGTGATGCTGTCGATGCAACAGCATCCCCTGTCCGAGCGCAGATGGCAACTCGTGCACCCTCATGGGCGAACTCCTCCGCAACAGCACGTCCCAGCCCCTTCGTAGCTGCAGTGACAAGAACAGGCACTCCCTCAAGCCCAAGATCCATTGGATGTTCCTCCTCTTACGGCCGCATCTGCTGCCGGGTTCATTGGCCCAACATGTGTTCCTACACACGATGGCGTCCACCATGGCCATGCTCATCGTGGCACACGCGCACTCCTCCGTGGTGGGAAGCTACTGGTCCTTCTCAGGCACGAGATGCGCCCTGTCCTGCTTCCACACAATGAGAATCCGCTGGATTGCTGTCACGTTCGTCGCGATCGCGAGCAGCACAACGACCGCGACAAGGGTGTAGGGAATGACAAGGCCAATGACTGTGAGAATGACCCGCTCGGGCCTAGCGAACAGCCCCCCCTCGCAGGCAAAGCCGAGCGACTGCGCACGTGCACGCACGTACGACACTAGCAGGGATCCTTCCAGGGAAACCATGACCATGAGGCAGATGAGTGGAGGGGCATGCTGGAAGAGGAAATAGGTGAGAAGGGCAAGGTACGTCGCACTCTCCGCATAGCGGTCTGTGGTCGAGTCAAGGAATGCGCCGTACTTCCGTACATGGTTTGTTGCCCGGGCCACTGCACCATCAAGGATGTCGAATGCTGCAGCAAGGAGTAGGACGATGCCTCCAGCAAGAAGGAATCCTGAACCAATGAGCACAGCCGCAATGCATGTGATGACAAGACCCGCAAGGGTCAGGGCATTGGGGTTGACCTTGTGGATGGGAAGAGTGCGCACGAGCCGCTGGGCTGATGCCCGTACCCATGCCTGGAATTTCTCAGTAAACATCAGCAGCCACCTTGTTGAGTAAAGCCCGTTCCTGGGCAACGCTGTACACAGCAAGCACATCATCCACAACCCTGCTCCAGTCAAACCGTTTTGCTGTCGTCATGCCACCTTCCCCAAGTAGCCGTCTCATCTCGTGGTTGTCAAGCAGCTGATCCAGCGTTTTCGCCCACATTGCTGGACGCTTGGCCGGGACAAGTATTCCATCATAGCCTGCTGTGATGACATGGCTGAAGCCTGGTATGGCTGAGGCGACAACAGGTATTCCTGTCGCCATTGCCTCGAGAAGAACAATGCCAAAGCTCTCGCCTCCAGTTGCGGGAGAACAGAACACCTGAGCTGAAGCGTAGTACCGGGGAAGCTCCTCAGGTGAAGCCCTCCCACAGAAGATGACATCAGGAATCCGTTCAGCAGCTATCTCCTGTTCGAGCGATTCCCTGAGTGGTCCCTCACCAACGATGACAAGCTGCACATCATCCCGCCTCGCACGAAGCTCCCTGAATGCAGCAAGGAGCGTGCCAGCTCCCTTCCGCTTCTCAAGCCTGCCGACAAAGAGGATCGTCTTCTTCCCGCGTGCATGGAGCGCGCTTATCGGCTCATGGTCCGGAGTGAACCTTGAGCAGTCAATGCCGTTCGGAACCACCTCGATGTCCCCATTGAAATACGTCCGCACAAATGTCCGGGCAGGCTCGGACACCGCAATGCAAGCGTGAAGCCTGTTGAAGTACCGCTTGAGAAACGGACGTCCATAGTAGTAGCCGACATTCCGCTTCGATACAGCGTGGAAGGTTCCGACATTCACTCCCCGATGGAAACGGAGGACAGTGATGGGCAGGGCTGGAACAAGCGGCTCATGATAGTGGACGACATCAAAGTCCTCCTCCGCAAGGAGGGCACGGATGCGCTTCACGAGATGGAAGGAAAGTGCAATCCGTGCGACAGAACCGTTGCTGCGAATGGGGACGCTCCGACCAATGCGGACGAAGCCGGGAATGCCATGATTGTCACCCACCTTGCTTGAGGGAGCCATGACCACCACTTCATGTCCCCTGTGATCCAGCTCGTGGGCAAGGTGACGCACGTGCTCAGAGACACCTCCCGGGTGGAGGTAGTCGTAGGGAGAAACAATGCAGATCTTCACTGCTGCTGCTCCCTGTCCATGTCATTCCACAGGGGATCCATGACATGCCACTGCTCAGGGTTGGATCGGATGACCTCCTCGAACATGGGCAGCACTGTGGAGATTACTCGCCGTGCCTCCTCGATGACTGGCTTGTCCCGATCATATGGAATCTCAGGAAATGGGCGTCCAATGATTCTGAGCCCGTTTCGCACAAGGACGGTAGGCACAATTGCGGCACCAGTCCGCATTGCGATCTCCACTGCGCCTACAGGGACGGAGATCGTTCCTCCAAAGAAGGGAAACGGCTCCCCATTGCCAACAATGTCACGATCAATGGCAATCGCAATGATGCCGCCTTCACGGAGAAGCTTCATCACGCCACGAAGATTCATGGATGCACGGTGCCGCGCTGCTGGATCCTCACGGTTGCGGAGTGCTGCGAGATCGACAGGAAACACCTGGACACCTGCCGCTTCCCTGGCTCCCACAATGCGGTCGTGAAGGGCCTGTGGTCGAAGAAGCTCAGCAAGGAGTGCCATCCGGCCAGGAAGCTGTGTGTTCCATGCGGCAAGTCCTTCCTCCCAGGCACCGAAGTGCATGGAAAGGACGACAACACCCTTTCGCCTGTCCACTGCATTGGTGAAGTTCTCAACATTCTCAATGTCAAGCCTGCCCCAGAGGTCCTTCCAGCGGTACCGGAGTTCCATGACATCGACCCATGATCTCGCAAGATGCTCCGCGTTGCGCCTTGTGAGTCGCCTGAGTTCCCGCTTCGACAACTGTGGTGCCACATGCATCAGGTTCGCTCTGAGCCCGTCGAGTGCATGTGGCCGTGCGATGCTCATGGCATCCGCCAGCCGTGCTGCAAGGAAGTATGAAGTGCGCCGTGGCAGCACACGGACAAGCGATTCCGCAGCCCGGAAACCCACATACGGGAGTCTTGACTGCTTCCCGGACTTCCCGGCCTGCATTGCGTGATCCTGGTCGTCAGTCAACATCGTGCTGGACATGGTCGTCGGATTCTGCTCCTCAGCTGCACGGTCACGGAAAAAGGGTGGTACACCACATTGTGCACCACCCCTCTCCTGTTGCGGTTGCTACTGTGCTGTCGGCCGTGCACTGACCTTTCCGTTCGCGCTTTTTCCAGCTACGCTGGATGTGGCTGCTGGAGTCTCAGCCATCTCCTTCTGCCCAAACTCATGGATGAACTGCTCCGTGAGCTCCCGGGCGACGGAATCATGCACCTGGCGTGGGGGTGACTTCATGAAGTACGACGATGGTCCTTCAAGTGCTCCAGCAATCTTGTTGTCGAGTGCGAGCTTGCAGCAGCGCACTGCATCAATGACGATGCCAGCACTGTTTGGAGAATCCACCACCTCAAGCTTCAGTTCGACATTGAGTGGCACATCGCCGAAGGAACGTCCCTCAAGACGGATGTACGCCCACTTGCGGTCATTGAGCCACGGCACATAGTCGGAAGGACCTATGTGTATGTTTCTATCCTCCATCGGCTGATCCAGCTGGGAACGAACACTGTTCGTCTTCGAGATCTTCTTGCTCACCAGCCGTTCCCGCTCAAGCATGTTGAGAAAGTCCGTATTGCCACCGAAATTGAGCTGGTACGTGTTCTCAAGCAGCACGCCACGGTCCCTGAAGAGGCGGGTGAGAACACGGTGAATGATGGTTGCGCCAACCTGGGACTTGATGTCGTCTCCGATGATGGGCACACCTGCCTTCTCGAACCGCTTCTGCCAGTACTCCTCACGGGCAATGAATACGGGCATGCAGTTCACCATGGCACAGCCAGCGGAGAGAATCTGCTCGGTATACCACTTCGTTGCCTCTTCGCTTCCCACTGGGAGGTAGTTCACGACAACATCAGTTCCCGTGTCCTTGAGCACCTGGGGAATGTCAACCGTGGATCCAGGCGCCTTGGTGATGACTTCCTTCAGGTACTTGCCAAGACCATCGTGCGTCATGCCACGCTGCACGGGAACACCGAGGTTGGGCACATCCGAGAATTTCACTGTGTTGTTCATCCCGGAGAAGATCGCCTCGGAAAGGTCCTTTCCCACCTTCTTCGAGTCGATGTCGAATGCTGCACTGAACTCGATGTCGGAGATGTGGTACCCCCCGAGATTCACGTGCATGAGGCCAGGGACAATCTCCTTCGGGTCTGCGTTCTGGTAGTACTGCACACCCTGAACGAACGATGAGGCGCAGTTGCCTGCGCCAATGACTGCAACACGAACTTTCCTGCTCATGACAGATTTCACACTCCTTCTCTGTGGTTGCTATGGTGTTGTTGCGGGGGTTTCCGTGGGATGTAGAACGACCTGGTTGAGTTGCTGGAACATCTGGTCGATGGCGGACCGGTCAATGCGGCAAAGCACCTCCCGTCCATCCCGTCGTGTCACGACGAGTCCAGCACGACGGAGGAGGCGAAGGTGCCAGCTCACGTGCGGCTGACTGATTCTGCAGGCGATGGCAAGCTCGGACACACGGGCTTCACGCACTCGGGAGAGGGTCTCAAGAAGCAGGAGGCGGATGGGATTCGCCAGTCCCTCGAACGACTTGCTGAGATCCAGAAGCTCAATCCGCTCCGTCACAGGTCTGCTCCATAGATAAGGAATTGCTATATAAGGATTTCCTATATAAGGAATCCTTTATCTATCCTACAGCAGACGTATGCTCCTCCGCATCTTCATCCGAAGTCACCTCAGGGCTCGCACCACGTGGAACGAGTTCATCATCACTCTCTGCCTCCTCGCTCTCCATCTGCCCATCTTCAGGGCTGCGCGGAAGAATGAATGAGAGAAACACCATGATGACTGCGCAGGCAATGAACACGACAACCATGAAGATGAGTCCGAACAGAATCTGGCTCAGCATTGGCAGTCCTCCCCTGCAGCAGACAAATTTGCCATTCCACTACGATGACATAGTGAGCACAGCGAATGACCCCACAACGAAGCCTTCCCTGCAGACATTTCCCGCACGGCGTCCACCTGGCCTTGTGTACACGCTCCTTGTTGTTACTGAGGTGACCGGAGTGACCACCCTGCTCACTGTCCACGCCACAATTGGCTGGGCCATCTGTGCTGCACCAATATTTGCGCTCCTTGTCACAGGTGCCATCGTTCGCCCTGCCATCCAGATATCGCCTACTGCAATCATCCAGCGCCAGTACCCGTTTGTTGCGACTGTTCCATTCACGAAGATCGACTCATTCCACGAACTGACTGCAGCAGGACGCACGATCCTTGCATACAGGCTCCGCGATGGCGTTCCTCCCCCGCGGAGACAGCCCGTGGCCCTTCTTCTTCAACAGCAGAACCTGCCGTATGATGGAGGCTTCTTCATTGACACACTGACAAGTCCACCTGACATCATTGTCAAGCAAGCACGGCAGGCTCTGGAATCATTCACAGCGCACGAGTGAGTGTGGCGCTAGCTCCAGCCGCACTGGGGCGTGTGCACATGCCATTAAACCTGACGCACTGCACATGACACCTGCAGCTTCCCGCCATGCAGGTAGGAACCTTCCATATCCCTACTCGGCAAGACCTGCATGCTCAAGACGCTCATACCGTGCGTCAAGAGCCTTCTCATGTGCCTGGAACATTGCCTTCACCTGATCCGCAGTCCTCTCTTCATGGTGAAGAGTAATGGTTACCGTTCCCTTGAGCTTTGCAACGAGTTCCGCATGGAGCCGCTGCACATCCTGGGTGAGTGCTCCACCCGTCTTCACGAGTCCCTGAAGCACAGCCTGGAACTCTGGCGAGTCAAAGTCAGCACCTTTCGCGATAAGTGGTGCTCCCGCTTTTGTCATGTATTCCTGGATGTCAGGATTGTCCTTTGCGACATGGGGACCCGCCACTGCTGGCTGCTCATCATCCGGAGCCATGTAGAACTCCTTCCACGACTGGGTTGTTCCCTTGTCAAGAGCAACGAGCACATGCGCTGTATCCCCAAACATCTTGAAGAGCGCACCAAGCTCACCCTGCTTTGGCGCAACAAGACCATTGAAGAACCAGGAAAGAGGAACTCCAATACCATTCGACTCAGTGTTCTCCACTGCTGCCTCAGTGATGACGATAAGCGGATAGTCCTGCTCCTCCATGGCAATCTCCCCCGACTCGGTGTGCGAAATGGAGGATCCATGACCCTGGTACAGATTGAGCGTATATGCGCCAAAAATCTTCTCTCCAAGTGGCAGCTGCACAACCTGGGAGGAGCGATGAAATGGTTCTGGGAGTTCGACTCCGTTGATCTTGAGAGTGTCCATATGCCCATGCTATCGGACCCTACCCGGACATGTAACGGACATTCTGGCAAAGCGTGTGACTGTTAAGGGAAAATGTCCGCGCTGACTGCCATGGCCGGGAGTTCCGGAAGTACAAGCGCTGTACACGAAGAGGTTCTCGTGCCAGCATTTGCTGGTTATGGCCCGCTTGCGAGAGTGAGCGTCCATGTTGACGAGTAGGAACCCGCATAGGTATCTGCAGGAAACTGTGCGCTCCACACCACAGAGAACGTCTGGTTCGCAAGACCAGTTCCCGCAGCCACGCTCACGAGCTTCGTTGCGGATCCTGTGGAGAGCGTGTAGGGATACGACCCACTGAAACTTGCTCCCATGCACGTTACCCCCGCATCACAGGCATCCCCAGTGGGGGCTCCCGCTGTGAAGTCTGATGCAGCAAGCGTCTGTGCTCCATTGGTGAATGGTGTCGCGGACAGGGATATGTTCCATCCAGCTCCGCTCCCCGAGTTGTCACCAATGTCAAAGGTTTCCGTAGTGGTGGTGGAAAGATTCACTCCTGTCAGAATGACGGGCGAGAATGAGAGGTTTCCTGGTGGGGTCACAAACGAGAGTGTTCCAGGATTGACTGTTGCAGTGACGACAATGCCATATGTCGCGTACTCGGCGATATTCTGAAACACTGCTCCACTGTGATAGCCAACTGCCCTGCAGTATCCCGTGCTGAGACACGACAAGCCGTTCATGTCATTGTTCTGGGCTGTGCTCGAGTTGGCAGCAGCATCTGAACTCCACACCCCACCACTGTATTCCTCAATGAGGTTCTGGTTTGTTGAGCTTGCAGTTTCGTACTGAAACCCTCCCGCAATGCAGAGACTCGAACTGAGGCAGCTCACTGCATAGAAGGCAGCATTGTTCGCAAATGCTGCAGGATCCTGGAGCGACCATGTACCGGAAGCAAGGACAATGGCAAGCGGCTCATCAACACTGCTGACGTATTCGCCAGTTGCGATGCAGGAGGTTGTCTGGGGGCAGGAGATGGCGAGGAGCGTGTTGTTCTGCGATGCACTCGAGTTGGGTGTGCTGGCAACGATGCTCCATGTCCCCCCCGACAGCGCGACTATGATGGTTTGGTCATAACTGCCAGTCGAGTAATAGCCTGCAGCAAAGCATGCTGTCGCGGAAGGGCAGCTCACTGAGGAAAGCTCATTGTACTGTGTCGCTGACGTGCTGATGCCTGCTGTCGTTGCAGTCCACGAGCCGTTCCAGCTGAGTATGAGCGACTGGGTTGTGGAGCTCCCATAGAAGCTTCCCACTGCAACGCATGCTGTGCTCGATGTGCAGGACACCCCCGCTAGATAGTTGTTCTGGGAAGCTGTGCCCTCGGGAGCAGTGGCGTCTGTCGTCCATGCTGACCCGTTCCATGTCTCAATGAGCGTGGAGTCGTACGAATTCGCTGCAATGTACTGTCCAGCTGCCATGCAGAAGCTAGTGCTCACGCAGCTCACAGCTTCAAGTTCATTGTTGCCTGTGCCAGGATTCTGTGGAAGGACCTGCTGCCAGATGGAACCGTTCCAGTACTCGGAATAGGTCTGATCTGATGTTCCGTTGTTGTAGTAGCCGACAGCCATGCAGAAGGATGAGCTGACGCAGCTCGTGGACTTGAGGTAATTGTTCTGGGAAGAACTCGAATCTGTCGTTGACGTATCAAGCGTCCACGTCACTGCGGCGGCAGCCTGCAGTGCAGGTATGCACAGCATCACTCCCAGAAGGAGTGCTGCCATCACTGATCGACGCACGATCCCCATCGATCTCATAGCCGAACAGTAGCATGGAATCTGTCAACCGACCTGCCTCACAATCAAAGCGTCACGCTGCAGTTACGCCTCCCACCACATGAACCGTTCAGAATTAAATGGATGCCGTACTTCACATCCCTTCCCGAACTGGTCTCGTCTCAACGTCTGGATCTCATTCCAATTCCACTCCATGTGCTGGAACTCGTGCGCGACAGGCACCGGGATGCACTTGATGAAGCGTTTTGCATGGCTGTTGCCCCAACCTGGATGGATGGCATGGAGGGTCATGCAGCTCTCTGGCTGCAGCGGAAGCAGGATACCTCCATTGATCCGTCCTGGCTCGCACGTGCGATCATTCTCCGCGATGCCAGGATCATCATTGGTCATATGGGTTTCCACTTCCCTCCGGATGCACGTGGCATGGTCGAGATTGGATATACAGTCGAGCCTGGCTACCGCCGCATGGGGATTGCACGGGAAGGTGCATTCGCACTTGCAGGGGCTGCTGCAGATGCTGGAGCGACTGTGCTCCGTGCATCAGTTTCTCCACGGAATCTCGCCTCACTCGGTGTCATTGCAAAGCTTGGTCTTGCTGAAGCAGGCTCGCAGGAGGATGAGAAGGATGGCACAGAGCTGGTGTTCGAGGCTTCCCTGCCCCTGTCACGGAGTGAACCAGCCTAGTAGTGCCTCCCGTGGGCATCGTATCCATTTCTGTCATAGCCATGCCGATCGTAGCCATGACGGTCATACCCATGGGCATCGAAGCCACGTGAATCATAGCCGTAGCGGTCATAGCCTCTGGCATCGAAGCCACGATGGTCATATCCCTGCCAGTTGTACCCTGCTCGGTTGAAACCTGCAGCATTGTACCCATTGCGGTCATAGCCCTGGCGGTCGTATCCCGCACGGTTGTACCCTGCACGGTCATAGCCCGCACGGTCGTACCCTGCTGCATCATAGCGGTCTGACATCGTGCTGAACATGCGAATTTCCTCCCATGAGCCAGCTGACTGCACCCTGAGTGCGCTCATCCCGATCGTACACTGGCATGCTCTCACAAGGAAAGTGGGAGATGCCTCAAAGCATCGTCCAGCAGAGCCTCATGCGTCGTGAAGCTGCACCGTGATGCCCCGTTCCATAAGCCCAGCAACAACGGGCTCAGCCGGTACATCCCGCTCCTGGACAACTGCTCCAGTGGGAAGCTGTCCAGTGCTTGCGAGCGCAGCGACTATGGAAGCTGGAAAGCCGGTTGTTCGCATCATTGCACTGAAACCAGTCACCGGGTCCGAGCGGTCTTCCATCTCATAGATGATTTGGGAAGTCCCCTTCCTTCCTTCAACGCGCATGAGAACCAGATCAGCCCCTTCCGCAGGCAGGAGTGCAGTGAAATGGGAGGCCCGCTGGGAAACAGGCACCTCGCTGAAAATCCGCTCAAGCGTTGCTGCATGGCCAGCGTACCTGACTGTCTTCACCTCAACCCGGCCTACCTTTCCTTCAAAGCTCCCTGGAAGAGTAGAAGCGCTGCCACTCGTGTGGAAGCACTCGAGCTCGGGCATTCCAGACCATGCGAATGGTTCAACATCCGTCAGAGGTTCCCTCTCACGAAGATGGGTATCCCAAAGGGTCCGCACTGCTCCGTGGTATTCGTTGAGCAGTCCCTCAATGCTGAACACGAGCTGGTACTTGAGTTCACCTGTAGGTTGCTGGGGAAGGCCCCCAACAAGAACCCTGAGTTCATCTGCTCCACCAAGTCGACGATGAAGATCCCCTGCAAGAATGTTCCCCAGTCCAGGCTGGAGACCCGCATCAGGAATGACGGAAACACCTTTCTCTTTTGCCTTTGCATCGAGAGCAAGTGTCGCTTCCACCACTTCCGTGTTGCCTCCAAGATCCACCCAGTGATGCCCCTGCTCGACCGCCAAGCGTGCAAGCGGAAGATTGAGCCTGTAAGGGACTGCGCTGATGACTGTCGCCACTCCATCCAGAAGGCTCATCACAGCTGATGGGTCAGTGAGATCCCCCTGCACCCGCGTCACTTCGCCATGGGCGGAAAGGCGGGATCCAACTGCACCAAGACGCTCCTCATCCATGTCGACAAGGAGAATCCGTTCAGCTCCATGAGTGAGGAGATCATACGCGATGGCCTGACCCACTCGACCAGTGCCCAAAACAGCCATGGGCGGAAGGGAGTTCTTGCCAGCAGGCATGGCAGATGCAGAGGTAGCAGAGAGGACAGTCATGACAGTTTCTCCTGGTTGGACTGGGGAATCCATGCGAGCACCATACCGTAGCAAGAGTGCGCCGGGCAATACCGATCTGCCAAGCCGTGCGATGCATCCCCGGCAGAGCAAGCTGATGTTCTCACGTGCGAATGCGCCAATCGCATCATGATGTATGCTGGAAGGCAATATGGCTCAGGCCCTGACAGCAATCCAGGGAGGGGGAATTGCATGACGATCGCGCTACCAGATCCGAAAGAGCTCATCAGTCTTGTGGGCATACCCGGATGGCTCGGGGAACAGCTCCAGCCCCTTCATGACGAAAGTTCAGACAGCGGCCTGTTTGGTCCTGGAAGTGTTACATGGAAGGTCTTTCGGGAACCACTGCTCGTGGCTGGAGGTGCACGTGCGCTCCTCATGCAGGCAGCGCATCCTCTGGTTGCCCAGGGCGCTCTGGACCATAGCGCAATGATGCAGGATCCCTTTGGCAGGCTGTACCGAACTGCGGAATGGACGGTCACCATGGCATTTGGAACGACTGCTGAGGTTCATGATGCCTGCAGAAATGTGCACCGGATGCACAGCAGAGTCAGCGGCACTCTTCCAGAAGTCAGTGCAACAGCAACCGTTCCTGCACACACGGAATACCGTGCCCGGGACTCGAGCCTTGCGAGGTGGGTCCATGCAACGCTTGTCCAGAGTCTTGTCGCGACATATGAAGCCTGTGTTGGAACATTGTCCAGAGAGGAGAAGGACAAGTTCGTATGTGAATGGAATGCGGTGGCCCGACTCATGGGCATCCCTCGCAGTGGCCTCTTGTACAGCTGGCAGGAACTTGCACAGTACATCGACTCTGAGCTTGGTCCACAAGGCAAGGCCCATGTCAGTGAGGGGAGTCGACGTATCGCCTCCTCCATCCTCAGTCCCACTTTTGTTCCCCGCGTACTGAAACCTGCTTGGGCTGGACTTACATTCCTCTCAGTTGGGCTCCTCCCTGACACTCTCAAACGTGAATACGGCATCCACTGGACTCCAGCCCACCGACTGCTCTGGCATGCAGCTCTGGCGCAGCATAGGGCTGCACGAAAACTCACACCCCGGACCCTGAGAACCACTGGACTCTATTCGTACGCGTCCAAGCGGTGCAGGGGTGACCTTGCTCACCGTGCTCGGATGAATGGTGCTCTCGTCTCGTAGGGAAATGCACTGCCAGGCATGGTGCTGGGGGCGTCCTTGCCTTCTGTCCGGAAGTGGTGGACCGAAGGTGGACATAAGGGTACCGAGATATGGCATGTTGATATGCTAGACATGCTGCGATCTACGTCCCAGGGTAGCCAAGCTGGTTAAGGCAACGGTCTGTAAAACCGTGTATCGATGGTTCGAGTCCACCCCCTGGGACCACTTTTTGATCTCAACGGTCCGGATCCAGTTCGACCAGGTTGTCGCTTTGACAGCAACCGTGACAGCAACGGGAATGAACGGAGACGATTGACAGCAACCTCCAGCGGTCATTGCTTTCCGACTGCTTTCCCAGCAGACTGTCCCTTGCTCGCGACAGACTGTTGTCGCAGCAGATTGCGACACTCAAGATGACATTTCAATAAGGGTGGCCGCCGCGAGATTGGCGTCTCCGGCGACCCGGCAGATTCCTGAAATAGGAGGAACCTACATGGATAAGTCTATCCTGACGGAACAGCACAGCACAGACATCGACCATGCTGTCACACCAGGAGCGAAGCTCCTGCTTGATGTCCATGAAGCGGCAGCAATGCTTGGCTGTGGCAAGACCACCTTCTACACGCTCCTGTCCCACGGCGAGATCCCCCTCATCAAAATCGGTCGTCTAACAAAGATCCCGACCGTTGCCCTCAACGATTACGTCACGAAGAAGCTCGCGGAGCGCGCATGGACGGTGGCCCGATGAGCACGCCTTCCCACAAACGGGCAAACGGTGAAGGAAGCATCTGGAAGCGGAAAGATGGCAGATGGTGCGCAAGCATCGTCTGGGATGGAGAGCGGAAATACTTCTATGCAGCGAGCAGAATGGATGTGACAATCCGCCTCAACAAAGCTCTGGAGCAGCGTGCGGCGGGGCTTGCCGCGGCCACGACCTCGACAACCATCGCAGAGTTCTTCAGGCAGTGGATTGACGACATCAAACCGACCATCCGCTACAGCACGTGGTTTCGCTACAAGCGGCTCCTTGAACTCCACGCGCTTCCGCAGATCGGCTGCATTGCCCTTTCTGAACTCCGGCCCCAGCACCTTCAACGGCTCTACGCAAGCTCGCTGGAGGAGGGAATGAGTCCAACGAGCGTCCATCATCTCCACACAGTGATCCACAAGCTGCTTGGAGCCGCCCAGCGATGGGACATCGTCGCCCGCAACGTTGCTGACCTTGCCGATGCGCCTCGCATCAGCAGAAAGGAGGTGAGAACGCTCTCGCAGGAAGAGGTTCGGCGCTTGTTGCAATCCGTCTCAGAGCCGCGTCTGCGAGCGTTCCTTACACTCGCCGTGACAACGGGCATGCGCCAGGGCGAACTGCTCGGGCTCATGTGGACCGATGTTTCGTTCAAGAACCGTTCGATCGCTGTCCGCTCGAACAGAGCCTATACGGAAACTGGGTACGCCATATCCCAGGTGAAGACGAAGCACTCGCGTCGACTCATCAAGCTTTCGGACATGGCGATTCAAGCCCTTTACGAACACCAGCAGGCGCAGCATGAGCTATCCTTC
>JAJZLL010000003.1 GCA_021803465.1 bacterium | reverse complement strand
AGTTGCGTTTCCCACATGCCTGGTACCCGCAAGAGTGTGCAACGGAAGCAGTCAGACTGCTGAGGCTTCCGGTTTCAGGTGCTGGAGGAATGCGTGCGAGTGCTTTGCCATGTTGGCAGCATGGCGTCTTTGACATTCTGGGGAGCGCTGGTATGATCAAAATCAAAAGGGACGTGGATGGACCATCCCCAGGACATTCCCCCTCTTGGCCGGGATCCTCTCCGGGGCCAGGACACTGTTCTCAGACTGCCGGCTGACATCTCCCACCACTGCACGCTTTTGGGAGTGACTGGCTCAGGGAAGACCACAACTGCTGCAGCACTCATGAACTCGGCACTGTCTGCAGGCATGGCAGTCCTTGTCATCGATGCGAAAGGGGGAGGGTTTCGAAGGGTTGCGTGGAGCCTCGCCAGAGCTGCAGGTGTTCCATGCCAGGAGGTTGATCCTAACAGACTGGGTGGCATGGGATACAATCCCTGCCTTCTTGGATCACCTTCCCAGGTTGCGGACAAGCTCGTGTCCTCCTTCAGCCATGGTGGAGCATCGGATATCTACCGGCTCATTGGGCAGGAGGCGATCGCGCTTCTGACTGCGGGAATACGGGCCACAGGGGAGATGGCATCGCTCCGGCGCATACGACAGGAGCTCAACCGCTATACAATGCCGTCACTCGCAAAGCGTGTTGCGGAAGTGGATCAGGGACTCGCTGACGACATCCTCGATCTTTCAAAGAGGGGACGTGTTGCATACGATGCTCTTGAAGGCATGCGGTCCCGACTTGGCGCACTCCTCCATGGTGCGTATGGCGAGCTCTTCGATGCTGTGGGACACCAGCTGGATCTGCATGACGCACTTGCTGCGCCAGGAGTGACGTATTTCAGCCTTCCTGCACTTGCTGTCAGTGCTGACACTGCACTCATGGCACGGGTGCTCATCCAGGATCTGAAGCAGGTCGCATACCGGAGGATCATGGCGGGAAACATGCGTCCAGCACTCCTCATTCTCGACGAGTTTGCTGCAATTGATGATCCCGAGCAGATCAACGATCTCCTCCGTCAGGCACGAGAGGCAGGAATCTGCACTGTTGTCAGCACACAGCATCTTCCTGATGCGCGTTCCTCCTACAGTCTTCGGATGTCACTCCTTGGAGCAGGTCTTCTCATTGCGCACAGGACTGTTGCCGAGGATGCGGAAACTGTTGCAGAAGCGATTGGCACCGAGAAGGCAAATGAGGTGACACGGAGTTTTGACCACGGTTCCAATACGGGACAGGGAGCAGTCAGACGGATTGACCGGTATGTCATCGATCCGAATGCAATCAAGCAGCTGCAGACAGGACAGGCAGTTGTCCTCTGCACAGTCGGTACACGTCGAGTGTGGAAGATCGTAGTGCATCAGTGGAAGGAGGAACAAGATGCTGGGAAGAATTGAGAAGCTATGGGAGAAGCTGGGATCCTGCAAGCCGGATGAATGTCGGAAAGTACGAGACTGGATGCGTGCAGGGATGCGGAGGCAGGGATGGAGCACGCTTCTTGTTGCTCTCCTCACCGGTTGGTCAGGCATCTGGCTTGTGCTGTGGATTGCAGCAGCAGCAGCGCTTGCAGGTGCAGTGGCTGGAGGAGAGGCAGCCATGATGTCTCCTGGACTGGCTGGTTCCATGCTTGGGGAGTCTGCCACTGTTCTTGGAATCATTGTGGGGGCAGCAGCTGGCGGTGTGGCAGGCGGATGCACGGCATTTTGGGGCCTGTTCCTGGCCTCGCCAGGGACTCTTGCTGCATCGATGGCTGGGGGAGCAGTGCTCTCACTCCTCATTCTCTTCTACCTCATGGCAGCAGAACCATGGATCATGAGGATGCATGGGTACCGGCGACTCTCACAGCGGGAGAACACCCGCCTTATGCCGCTCGCAGCTGCAGTCGCACAGGACATGGGCATCTCGAATCTCCCCACATTCCTCATGGATGACAGTGGTGCACGAAGTGCACAGACGCATCTCAGGCACATCGTTGTGGGGAAGCTGCTTGCTGATGAGCTTACTGATGAAGCGCTTTCTGGGATCATGGCGCACGAGCTGCACCACTGGAGGTCAGGCGACACGATAGGGCTGAGCTGCGTGTATGCATCAGCCCTTCCAGCCATTCTTCTCTATGATATTGGAGCAGTGATGACAAAGAGCCGCCATGGAGTGCTCGCTGCAGCAGGGTGGGTGCTTCTCTGGCCACCCATGGTGCTTATGCGCCTGGTGATAGAGCCCATGCTTGCCCACAGGTCACGATCCTGGACTGAGTATGACTGTGATGCGGCTGCCATGAAGATCGGTCGTGGTCGGGGGCTTGCAGAGGCACTGGCGTACCTTGGAGATTTTGAGAGTGCAGAGAAGGGATGGCACAAGGTTCTTGTGAGGACACATCCTCCTGTTGAGCTCCGATTGGAGCTGCTCGAGGAGACTCAGGCGGATCTTCAGCATGCAGCATGAGCCTGACTGTGGCGGTATTGTGGAACACCTGCAGGCGCCACGGAGCCGATTCCACCTGTCTGTGTGCAGCCCAGTGTCTTCTACAGTGCAGCAGTACTGCGGATGGAGTTCGCGAGGACAGGTGGTGTGAACCCGGGTAATCTCTTAGTGGAACAGTAGCTTCGGAGTGGGAAATGGCATGGCAGCAAACATCATTCTTGTACTGATCATCTTGGCAGTAGCCCTGTTGCTTGGTGTGAGATTCATTGTGAATGTGCGGAACTCTGCTGCTGTGTCCCTGTCGCAGAAGCGCACGCTTTCGACACTGTATCCAACAACTGAGCCTCTTTCGCCGGAGGAGCGGCATGAATTCTTTGCCACGCATGTTGGATTGATGAAGCAGGAAGCAGCTCACAGTACTGCACTCATTGCATTCATGATGCCTTCCACTGACAAGAACCATATGGAGATGATCACCATAGCATTGCCTCGTGGGGGAACACAGGAGTTTGCAGTGAGTGTGACAACACAACAGACACCATCAAGAAACCCTGCCCTGGCATCATGGTTTTCCTCAATTGGATTGACATACACCGACAACAGCTATGACCTGCTCAACAATCGATGGACGGAAGACCAGGTGGTGTCGTTCGTTGAGATTGTTTTTGACCGCGTGTTCTGCTGTCCCACTGTGTCCCGCATTACCTACCTCTCAAGGCTAGAAAGTCAGGCACGCACAGTCTACTGATGCAGCACGAACATGCTGTACGTCTGTCTCAGAGAGACTGGAGGATGCTGCCTGACAGTTAACGGATATCCTGCATGCTGCAGAACTGCAGGATGACGCATTTGCCTCAAATCATGAGGCTGGTGGGCCAGGTGAAGCGAGAGACCTCTGAAGTCTCATATGCGATAGAATGCAATTTCACTGTCAGCGGAGTGGGGATACTGGTTTCACTAATGTCAACAGCAGAGCACATGTTTCACGTGGTTCGAGGCAGGACATTCGCAGCTCTGATCCTGAGAGGAAGTTCTTTCCTCCTGGTCATAGTCCTCTCGGGATGTGGGGCATTTATTGCCCATGCTCCTTCACGTGCAGTGTCCCACCATGCGAGTGCGACTCCTGCACCGAAACCAACAGTGGTTCCAGTTGCTGTGCCCACAGCATGTGCAGCCTCCATGCCCAAATCGTATTCCGATGTATTCGTGGAACCTACACATTCACCATCACTGCAGCGAACGGAGTGAGTCCAGCAGCGACCCAGAGCTTCACGCTGACTGTTGTGGATGTTCCAGGCGCACCAACTGCAGTCAGCGCATATCCTGGAAACGGCTTTGCCACCATTTCATGGACAGCACCATCTGCCAACGGTGGTCAGACGACACTGGCTATACTGTTACGGCAGCCCCTGGGGGAAGTACGTGCACATGGACAGCTGGACCACTGACATGCACTATCTCAGGTCTGACCAATGGCACCTCGTACACGTTCACTGTCACTGCCACCAACGCAACGGGAACGGGTACTGCTTCAACCACTTCGAATGCTGTTACTCCGAACCCTGCGAGCTTCAACGTGACGCTGAATATTGCCACTGGACAGTCCCCGCTTGGAGCAACAGC
>JAJZLL010000026.1:6422-24430 GCA_021803465.1 bacterium | reverse complement strand
CCACCAGGCCCCCATCTACAAGGTGGGAATGCGGAACCCGCTCCTGAAGAAAATGACAAATGGTCTCTCTACTGGTCCAAAGGAGGCATCGAGCCCGATGGGGGATTCCACGATGACAGCCCATCTAGGCCAGATCCAGAATGCTCCCAGGATGACTGTGGTGTTCTGGGGAGCGTACTGGAAGAACGATCCGAAGGGAGTTCAGACCATGGCGGAGGTCCTCAACTTCTACACGAGGCTCCGGGGCAGCTCCTTTGCGAAGGCGCTCACACAGTATGGTGGCGCCTCAGCCGATCCCACCTTCGAGGGTGCCTTCATCGATGCGCAAGGATTTGAGCATGCAGGGAAAGGGAGCGAGATGGTGACGATCCAATCTTCTGGCTTGGAGGCAGAGAGGGTTGCCTTTGCGCTCAACCTCCAACAGGGAGTGAATACCCAGGTGGATTTTGTCCTTCCTCCAGGAGTGAAGGTCATGGACGGCATGATGCGTGTAGGTGGATTCCACTTCACAACAGGGAACCTCACGTACTCCGTCATTGGAAATTATGGAGCACTTACTCCTGTGGTCGCATCCCACGAGTATGCGGAGACAGCGACTGATCCGTATCTCGTATCGTATCGCGATGTGCAGGGGCAGGAGATTGGAGATGTCTGCGAGAATCTTCCTCCTGTCATGCAGTCAGGCATCTGGATAACGAAGTTCTACAGCCAGGCGACAAAGTCGTGCACGGCTCCCACGCTTGCTCCAGTCCGTGAGCTTGGTGGATAGCGATCCACACCTGTTGGCGTAGGGGTGGTGTGGGCTGAAGAATCCCACCTGATATCCTGATGCGGTAGATCAGCTGCGGGACAATCAGGGAGAATCGCGATGAAGGCGCTCATTGCAGACCATACAGTTTCCTCTGGACTTCGCCTTGGCGAGGTTCCAGATCCAGTCCGAAATTCCAATGAGATGCTCGTGAGGGTGACTGCAAGCTCCCTCAACTACGGTGAAGTGCGTCGTGCACAGTCAGGCGCTGCGGACGGCGCTGTGCTCGGATGGGATGCAGCAGGAGTTGTCGAGGAAGCGCCGGATGGAGCATTGTTCCGGAAAGGCGACCGTGTGCTCACACGGGGTGCTGATGGCGGATGGGGCCAGCTCAGGGTTGTGGATCCAGGGGAGTGTGCACGGATTCCTGACAGTGTGTCCGATGCGGATGCAGCAGCGCTTCCTGTGGCAGCAGGCACTGCTCTCCTCGCTCTCAGGGATGCAGGATCCCTTCTTGGACGGACAGTGCTTGTCACGGGTGCTTCAGGTGGTGTCGGGCGGTTTGGTGTGCAGCTCGCAGCACTCGGAGGCGCGCATGTCATCGCATCCGTGGGCAGTGAGCACCGGAAGGAGGGTCTTCTGGAGTGCGGAGCTGATGAAGTGGTTGTAGGGCTGGAGGGCGTCACGGGAGTGGACGTGGTCCTGGATACAGTGGGTGGCATGCAGCTTGTACGGATTTGCAGCCTCCTTCGGGAGAGAGGTGTTGTCGAGTGCATCGGGTGGACTTCCCAGGAGAATGCTGTGTTCCCCCCATACAGTCTTGTTGGACTCCCACGCTCCATACGGCCCTTTGTCATGCACCAGGGGCTGGGTGCGGATCTCGCATATCTGCTCCAGCTGGTGCGTGAGGGCTCCCTGAAGGCAGAAGTTGACTGGCACAAGTCATGGAGTTCTGCTGATGAGGCAGTGCGCCTCCTCTTTGGACGAAAGCTTCGGGGAAAGGCTGTCATCGACTGCGACTAACGCTCACATCAACGGACACACAACGGGCTGTCTCCCACATGGCGGGAAGACAGCCCGTTCTTTTTGACTGTGATGTCGCAGGGTTACTCGACAGTCTTTCCCTGGGAGTCAGCAGTATTCGGGGCAGGGGATGCATGCTTCCCGCGGGTTCCACGAAGCTTCTTGGGTGTGGTTGCTGGTGCAGCTGCACTCACCTCGTGAACAGCTGCAGCACTGAGTCCTGTTCCTTTTCCATCGACATCGAAGCGGATGGTCGCACCGTCCTCGAATTTCCCTTCTGCAAGACCATCGACAATCTGGTCGACAACCTGGTGCTCGATGACTGCCTTGAGTGGCCTGGCACCCATTTCGACATCGTACCCAAGCTTTGCCAGCAGGTCCTTTCCTGCCTCGCTGACCTCAATGGTGAGGTCGCGTGACTTCAGGCCATCGCGCTTGGCAACGTTCGCGAGGACAAGATCGACAATGTCGCGGATGTTTGTCTGGCCAAGCTGGTGGAAGACTACAACATTGTCTTTCCCGATACGGTTCCGGAGTTCAGGACGGAAGTGCTCATTGTAGGCAGTAACGACAGTGTCCTTGAACTTCTCGTAGTTGGCAGCTTCATTCGTGCTGGGCTCAAGTGTCTGTGGAGCAGCAAATCCGATCTGCTTCGTCTGTGTGGCAATCCTCCTGAGTGCACCCTGGACACCAAGGTTGCTCGTGAGAATGAGGATCGTGTTCGAGAAGTCGACCTTCCGTCCCTGCCCATCAGTGAGATGGCCGTCCTCAAGGATCTGGAGGAGGACGTTGAACACATCTTCATGGGCCTTCTCCACCTCATCAAGAAGTACGACAGAGTATGGCTTGCGGCGGACACGCTCCGTGAGCTGGCCACCTTCCTCGTATCCGACATATCCAGGAGGTGCACCGATGAGACGGGACACGGAGTGCTTCTCCATGTATTCACTCATGTCGATCTGCACCATCGCATCCTCATCACCGAAGAGAAACTCGGCAAGTGCCCGTGCAGACTCCGTTTTGCCAACACCAGTGGGGCCAAGGAAGACGAAGGCATCTGTGCCTTTTGCTGACTTGAGTCCGAACTGTGCACGACGTACAGCCTTGGAGAGCGCCTTGACTGCATCATCCTGACCGACAACCCGCTCATGGAGCTTCTGCTCCATGTTCCGGAGCCGTGTGATCTCGTCAGTGCTGAGCTGCTTGACAGGGACACCAGTCCAGCTCGAGATGACTTCTGCAACATCATCGACAGCAAGCTGGCTCGTGGTCTGCTCACGGGAATCCATCCACTCCTTCCGCTGCTTCCAGACATCATCGAGAAGCTCGACTTCCTGGGCACGGATTGCTTCCTTCTTGCGGAGATCTGGCTCTGCCTCACGCTGGGCTGCGAGCTTCTGGAGCTTCCCCTCGAGTCGCAGGATCGCATCGGGCACTTCGGCCTCCTTCGTGACCCGGAGCTTCGCGCATGCATCATCGACAACGTCGAGTGGTGCATCAGGACTCTTCCGGTCCTTCACGTAGCGGCGTGTGAGCTGTGCTGCAGAGATGAGCGCCTCATCAGGAATGGTGATGTGGTGGTGCGCCTCAAGGAGCTGACGCCTTCCCTTGAGCATCTCGACAGTCTCTTCGACACTGGGCTCCTCGACAATGATGGGGGAGCCAAATCTGCGGGTGAGGGCACCATCATGCTCGAAGTACTTTCCAAATTCCTTCGTTGTTGTGGCACCAATGCACCGCATCTCGCCACGGGCGAGCGCCTGCTTCAGGATGTTGCCAATGTCGAGGCCCCCTTCAGAGGATCCTGCCCCAATGAGGGTATGGATTTCGTCGATGAAGACCATGATGTTGGGGTTTTCGCGGACCTCCTTGAGGACTGCCTTGACCTTCTCCTCCATCTGGCCACGGTACTGTGTGCCAGCAACAATGTTGTTGAGGTCGAGGCGGACCAGTCTCGTGTTCTTGAGCTGATCGGGAACTTCTCCGCGAGCAATGCGCTGTGCAAGGGCTTCCACAACAGCTGTCTTTCCCACACCAGGCTCGCCAATGATCATGGCATTGTTCTTGTCTTCGTGCAGCATCACGCGGATGAGCTTCTGGAGCTCAGCATCACGTCCAATGAGCGGCTTGATCTTTCCAGTCCGGGCACGCTCCGTGAGATCTACGGACAGCTCGTCGAGCTGGGGAGTCTTCGAGGCTGGAGCCCTCTGGGGGTTGAACTGCGTTGTGGCAAATTCCTGGTAGTCGACACTTGGAGGTGTGCTCTGCGCGAAGCTCGCAATGGTGTTACGTGCAGTCGCAAGATCAAATCCTGCACCTTCAAGGTACTGCTTGTCATGCCCGTTCGGATCGATGAAGCGCTTCTTGGGCTTGCCAGAAGTGGTGTCCTGGGGCACATCAGGCATCTCCTCGAGGGGAGTTGCCTGGAAGTCCTGGAGGAATGCGAGTAGAAGATGCTCTGATGTCACTTTCGATGCCTTTGCACGTCGCATCTCGTCCCATGCAACACCAAGGACTAGTTTCGTCCGTTCTGCGATGACCGGGTCCCGCTGGGGTGTCCACATGCCATCGATGTCCTGCGTTTGGCCCTTCGGTAGGCTGTCAAGATAGCGCTTCACCTGGGCATGGAGTTCTGGCACATTCACGCCAGCCTGCTTCAGTACTGCGACTGCCCGCGAATTCGGGGAGCTGAGAAGTGCGGAAAGAAGATGCTCTGGTGTAATGACGGCATCGTGATTGCGCACAGCATTGCTGAGTGCTGTGCTGATGGCCGACTTGACGGCGTCATTGAAGCGATCTTCCCATCCCACAGGCTTCCCCTTTATTGATGATGACTGGTACTGGTTCCCGACAATGCGGGAACAGGATGCGCCCCCATGGTCGATTGTGATGTCGTTGCTATGGATAGACTGTATAGACTCATCGCGGACAACGGGCGGACATTTGTCCGCGTATGAGCATCCGTGGCGACTGATCCACGCCACAGGATTGGGGGAGTTGATATGCTACATTACAGTTCATTGCGGCTACCGCAGTGATCCCTTGCCGAGGTGGTGGAATTGGTAGACACGCTACTTTGAGGGGGTAGTGAGCGCAAGCTTGTAAGGGTTCGAGTCCCTTCCTCGGCACCAGATTCAGGAAGTTGACAGCAGGCAGCTGCGGGTGATGGTGATGGTGGACACTGCAGATGGTGGGCAGAAGCTGCTCCCCGCAGTGATGGATCTCTCTCCTGAAGGGAGGGATGCGCTGTTTGCAGAGCTGGGAGAAGCACCCTGGCGGGCACAGCAGCTTGCGGATGCGCTCTGGAATCCTGCAGTCCGTGACTGGGACAGCGTGTCGTCATTTCCCCAGGCCCTCCGGCATGAACTTGCACTCCGGCATGCCTTCTGTGCAGTGGAGCAAGCCCAGGTGCGTGTCGATGATGGAGGACACACGATCTCTGTTGTGGGCAGGCTCGGGGACGGGAAGACCATAGAGACTGTTGTCATGCATTACGGGAAAGCCCAGCATCCCCGCACGACAGTGTGCGTGAGCTCCCAGGTGGGATGCGCTGTGGGCTGTCCGTTCTGCGCCACGGGGAGGCTCGGCCTTCTGCGCCACTGCACGCCCGGGGAGGTGCTCGACCAGGTGCGGCTTGCGGACATGCTTGCCCAGGAGCATGGCATGCATCCTGTCACGCATGTGGTGTTCATGGGTATGGGGGAGCCGCTTGCGAATCTCGAGACAACCGTCTCCGCAGTGAAGCGGCTTGTGCAGGAGCGTGGCATGAGCGCACGTCACATCACAGTGTCGACCAGTGGTGTTGTTCCAGGCATTGAGCGTCTCATCGAGGAGAGGATTCCTGTGACGCTCGCACTCTCCCTTCATGCTGCAACGGATGACCTCAGGACAACGCTTGTGCCGCTCAATGCCAAGTATCCCATTGATCTCGTGTGCACGAAAGTGGAGGAGTATGCAGCAGCCACGGGCAGGCGAGCAACGTACGAGTGGTGTCTTATCGAGGGCATTAATGATACGGCTGAACAGGCATCAGCACTTGCCAGGCGTGCACAGCAGCATCATGCCCATGTCAATGTCATTCCGATGAACCGCATCGAGGGGAGCTCGTGGAATGGACCGGATGCTGAGGGAGTTGCTCGCTTTGTTGCACGGCTCACCAAAGCGAACGTGACGGTACGGAAGACACGGGGACAGGCGACAGACGGGGCCTGCGGGCAGCTTCGGGCAACCCATGAGGCACGAAGACACCAGCTCCCGGATGGGAAGCTCAGCCGTCCAGTGCGTACTGCTTCATCCCGGGAGTAGGTCCCAGGGATATGGACGCTGTCCGCACAGTCCAGAACTGCTATTTTGTGGCGTACTGCTTCATCTGTGTGCGGATGCAGCGAGTGCATGCAGTCACACGGAGAAGCCGGCCATTCACCAGTACATGGTGGGGGTGAAGGTTCGGCATGAACCTGCGGCGGGTGCGCCGCTTCGAATGGCTGACATTGTTGCCAGTCATGGGACCCTTTCCACACACATCGCATCGCTGTGCCATAGTTCTCTCTGCTCTTGTGGTCGCTGATGTCAGCTCTGCTGGCATAGCAGAGCACTGGACATTATTCTAGTATAGAGACGCGACCATCAGTATGTTGAGGTGACCACCATGAGCTCTGTGCCCGCATCCGAGATACTCGTCCGCCAGGAGGAGCTTGGACGTGTCGAGGTCTCGAAGCACGCAATCATGACGCTTGTGGGACATGCTGCAAATGAATGCTACGGCATTGTCGGCATGGCAGCCCGGGGACTTCGGGATGGCATTGCTGAACGGCTCAACATGGAGAACATCCACCGTGGAGTGGTGGTGACCCTGACAGGTGAGGGCGTTGCAATCGACCTCTATGTCATTGTCGAATATGGCGTGAGGGTGAGTGAGGTTGCGCAGAATCTCATGAGCGTTGTCGGATACGCAGTCGAACGGACCATGGGACTCACTGTCTCCACAGTCAATGTCAATGTCCAGGGCATCCATGGAGGAGACCGCGATCATGGCGAAATCTTCTAGGCCTGACAGGGCTGGCACCACGCCGGAGGGAGAAACTGCTGTCCTGACAGGCATCACTGCTGCCCAGCTGAGATTCGTATTCGAGAATGGACTCTCCTGGCTGGAGGCGAACCGCTCTGTCATCAATGACCTCAATGTGTTTCCTGTCCCTGATGGGGACACAGGGAGCAACATGTTCATGACACTCCGCTCCGCTGTGGATGAGGGGATATCGCTTGGAGATGCTCCGAAGCTTGGCGAGTTCATGCGGGGTGTTGCGCATGGAGCCCTCATGGGTGCGAGGGGAAACAGTGGCGTCATCCTGTCCCAGATCATCCGGGGATTTGCCCAGGGAGTGGGCCAGGGCGAGCAGGCAGGGTGCGAGGATCTTGTGCGTGCATGGTCGGATGCTGCGACAGTCGCCTACAGGGCTGTCATGAAGCCCACTGAAGGCACAATGCTCACTGTCATCAAGGTTGTTGCGGAACGGGCACGCGCATTCGAGGCGCAGGATGTTGCAGCCCTCTTTGAGGCGCTTGTTGTCGCAGCGCATGATGCAGTGGAGAAGACTCCCGAGCAGCTTGCCATCCTTCGCGAGGCAGGTGTTGTGGATGCAGGAGGCTTCGGACTCGCCATCATTCTTGAGGGCATGTGGCGTGCGCTCCAAAGCATTGATCCCGTGACATGGAATGCGGGGGTTGACAGCTCTTCAGCAGCAATCGGGGCACCAACTGTGCGGAATCCACGCAGTTCAGGCCAGTCGGGAGCATATGTTCCCTCAAGCAGCGTGCATCCCCGTGAACGGAGTGGTGCAGCAGCAGTCGCTGCACGGGAAGAAGGATGGGGGTTCTGCACGGAGTTTCTCATCCATGATGTGGAAGGAGAAGTGGAGGCAGTCAGGACAGAACTTGCTGCACTGGGCGAGTCCGCGCTTGTCGTGGGTGAGCCGGAACTCGTGAAGGTACATATCCACACGTTTGACCCGAACAGTGTCATTGCAGCAGCTTCGCTCTGGGGGCGACTCAGCAATCTCAAGGTCGATGACATGTCGAAGCAGCACCATGACATCCTTGAGGATGCCATCTCCACGCCCGACGTGGAGCAGGTTGAGACGGGAGTGCAGGAACTCGCTGTTGTCGCAGTTGCGCAGGGCGAGGGGTTCCGTTCCCTCATGAAGAGCCTCGGAGCTGCAGTCATCGTTGAGGGTGGACAGACCATGAATCCCTCAATTGAGGATCTCCTCCATGCTGTGAGGGAGGCCCATGCATCGCATGTGGTGCTCCTGCCAAACAACAGCAACATTGTCATGACAGCAGACCAGGTGCAGAAGGTGGGCAGTGACGAGGGCGTGGACGTGCATGTCATTCCCACACGGACACTTCCTGAAGGTGTTGCAGCGCTCTTCGGACTCGAGGGAGCAGAGGGAATCGAGAACATCGTTTCGCAGATGACCGATTCTGCCCATGCGATCCGGAGTGTGGAGATCACGCGTGCTGTGCGCAACAGCAGGATTGGTGGAAGGAAGATTGCTGCAGGCGATGTGCTTGCCATCAGTGGAGAGGATGTCGTTGCGCTCGGGAACGATCCTGCTTCCGTCATAGACGAGGTGGTTGCCAGCGCAGCTCCAGCACCCGAGATTGTGACAGTGTACTATGGTTCGGAAACGGCAGCATCCGAAGCGGAACAGCTCATTTCTGGCCTCCGAGACAAGTACGATTCGATTGAGTTTGAACTCCACGAAGGTGGCCAGTCGCACTATCCGTACATCCTGTCGTTCGAGTAGAAGAGGCTGTACTCTTCGCTTAGGAAGTCAGGAAGATGTGCCACCATTTCCTGTTTTTCTGTCTTCGAACATGATGTTGTCCTGGAGTCTGTCTTGTAACGGTACTGATAAATTCGCGTTTGTCGTACAGAGGTATCATTAGACTGATTTCATGAGAAGCTCTGTCTACGTGGTCCTTCTGGGTCTTGCGCTTGTATGCACATCGTGTGGTTCTGGCGCTTCCGGTAATGCACCAGGCAGTTATGGCAATGGAAGCAGCAGTTCTGGAGGAGCTTCTTCCAAGTCAACACCAGCGCCTGTTGCTGTCACTCCACCGCCAGGATTGCCATCCGTGACCTACTCCCTGAGCACATTTCCTCAGGGAAACCCGTGCTCCATGCCTGCAACCTCTGCATTTTCCACTGTCCCGAATGCCTGCCAGCTTGAATGGGCTCCAACAGGAACCACGTATGTGCCTGGAGAGGATGCAATGAAACTGGTTCCAGCGCCGAGTTCTGCCACGTATCAGCAAGGAGTTTCTTCCGCTCAGGCCCAGTCGTATTCCCAGGCGTTCATCCGCACTATAGAGCTGTCGTTCTGGGCCATGAAGTACAACAATGCAACAATGCTTTCACTGCTGGATGGGCCCATTGCCTCTGGGGATCTTATACTCAAGAATCTCCAGAGTGGCGGTGTGGTCAAGTCCCTGCCATCGTGTCTTGGACCCACCTCTGTAGAAGTGGTAACGGTGAGCCAGTCTGCAGTGAACTATCTTGTGTCGCAAGGATGGTCATCGCCATCTCAGGTAGGTCTTGTTGCGACATATCCTGCATGTTCTGGATTGACTATGTTGCTGACTGGTGGCAGGACTGTCACTTATGGCGCATCAACACGTCCCTACAGTATCTTCTACACGGGAAGCATTGAGCAGGTGTCACCTTTTGGCGGGATCTGGATCACTAACGGCCAGGGTCAATGCGGAGCACTACAGCTGCGGAGTGCGTGCTAGCGCAAGGGGGTTCATGATGACAGTGAGAAGTCGGATGTTGGGGAAGACTGCAACAGTTGCCTGGATTGTCCTTTGTGTGGGAACTGTACTTTGGGGTGCTGTCCCTGTACAGGTGGCTGCATGCACCGATCCAGCCAGCAGCTGCGTAAATGGCTCGACAGGTACATCGGGCTCATCAAACTCATCGGGTAATGGAACTGAGAGTAATTCGGGACCAGCTGTGTCCGGTTGGGCAGCATGTGGAGGCGTTACTGGAGATCCTGACACACTATTCTGGCCGTATCCGAACTGGCCTGCTGCGGACAGCGTTCCTGAACCACCTCTCAATGCCCTCAATCCTGTTACGGATCTTGTCATGAACTCAAGTGGCCAGGTGCTCTTTCCACAGCCAATGGTTCCGGGAAATCCCTACACCACCTGGAATCGTGCGACGCAGTCATCGCCGCTGTACACGAATTTCGGATGCGTGAACTACAACCCAGGAGCACCGGTGACAAAGTCTTACACCTTCAGTACCAAGTCGAACACACAGGTGTCAAATGGAGCTGTGCTCACTCCAGACAGCCACATGCTGGTGCTGACAAAATTCACGGCTAACGCATACAGCGCCAAGATAGGATTTACAGGTTGCTCCCCTGCCACGCTCGGATATTCAGGAGGGGTAACAATCTGCTCATACGGCTCCGCACCGGGTCCCATCACTACAGGAACCATCGTGACCTCAGCAGGACCAGTGCAGTGGTCGCTGCCACCTGCATCGTTCACGGAGCCAGGATCAGGTCCTGCAGGGAGCAGCAGTGGCACTCCGCCTGCTGGAACGAAATCCGTGGGCAGCTACGCATATCCTGGATATGAGCATGTCTATCCAAACGCCTCGGAAAAATTGCCAATTCAGATCGAGTCATGGCGGTACATCACCCAGACATGTTCGTATACGGAGACAACATTTACCCCCATCGTCAATGCGACTGGACAGGTGGTTGGCTATCAGCCGAGCGTTCAGGGACCAATGCCATGCACCTCGGCAGCATTCAACTTTTCTGGTGGTGTAAGTGCGGGAGGAGTGTCCTTCACACCCTACCCACCGCTGTCGAATTCTATCCAAAATGCAGTGCGTGGAATGCAGACCTTCATCAGCAATCCGTTTGATGTCCAGCAGATTCAAACTGTGTCGCAGAGTGGATAGTGAATGCCACACAAGGGCACCTGGTGATGCGTTCGGTCATTTCCAATGTCAGTGTTGATGTCCTGCTGCAGAGGAGCAAATGCGTTTCAGAATTGGTGCGGAATGGGAGCTTGCTCGGTCAGGAATCCAGTCAGGGCCTTCGGGTAGAGAAGAGATTGAGAACCCTTGGGGGGCATGCAATGCAACACACCTTCCAGGAAAAATCCCTTGGTCTGAACTCTGTACGGATAAGACACCAGTGGAGCTCAGTTCTGCGAAGATTTACGAAATGGCTTGGGCAGACGGGGCTGGGCGCAATCGATACCTGCGGAGACGGTAGAGGATGACAGCTATTGCCGGATATGACAGGATGGACGGTGCAGCAATGGGAAGGCTTCCTATCGTCAGCCCGTAGATGAACCAGCATGTTGTCATGAGGGTGGACACGTACCAGCTCTGCAGTGACACTCCTTCGAGCGCATCCGTTTTCAGCACTTCCCATGCCTGCGGATAGAAGAAGGCGATGGTGAGGAGCACTGTCCATGTCGAATACAGTCCTGCGGAGACGTGGTTAAGGAGAAGGTCGAAGGCGACACCAAGGACATTCACAAGAATGAGTGCAGCAGGATTGGTGCCTGCCCGGAGAAATGCGGCAACACTCACTGCGAGTGCAACGAGGGCAATGCCGTTGACAAGGATTTCCGGGAGATTCGCATGGACAACTCCCCAGATGACCCAGCTTGCTCCAGAGGCTATCGCAATGCCCCAGGTGAGCTGGGACACACCAGCATCAGTCCGCATCCGGAACATCCGGATCGACTGGGGTACGGAACGTCCAACAGTCGTGACACCTGCAATCCCGACACTGAGAAGTCCCAGATACGTGATGGCTTCATGGAGCATGATTCCCTCTCCTTCACATCTTGATCCACTCTAGCAGCACCACCCTTCCACTGTCATCTTCTGCAATCCCCCGGGAAAATGGGTATGGTCGATATACAGTCCATTTCGCAGTAGGGGCAGTGCATGAGCGTACGTGAGGAAAGGATGGCTGCGGGCAGTGCTGCCACGCAGGGAGTCGACATGCTTGCGCTCGACCTTCTGCACATTCCTGGCATTGGTCGGGAGACTGCGCTCCGTCTCCAGCGGCTTGGCCTGTCCACTGTACGGGATCTTCTCCTGTATCTTCCACGGCGGTATGAGGACACACGGGAGCTCACGACGCTTGCTTCCCTCACGTATGGTTCGCTCAACACTGCCTCTGTCCAGATCCGCACTGTATCGACCCGCGAGAGTCCACGGCGGAGAATGGTGCTTACAGTTGCGGAACTTGAGGATGCGTCGGGTACAGCTGAAGCTGTCTGGTTCAACCAGCGGTATCTTGAGCGTCAGCTCCGTCCAGGTGAAACCTACATCGTGAGCGGGAAGGTGGAGCGGAGCAAGGGGGGCGCTGTCTTCCGGAATCCCCAGTTCGAGCATGCATCCGACATGCAGCAGCATGTGGGCCGCATCACTCCCGTCTATCCCGAGACGGAGGGCATCACCTCGAAGTTCCTCCGCACAAAGATAGGGCAGCTCAAGTCGTGGATCCCTGCCCTACCCGATGTGCTGCCTGTGCGCATCCGCACGGAGTGCGCACTCCTTGATCTCCAGGAGGCACTCCGGAGGGTGCATTTCCCGGAGTCGTTCGCAGAGATCGAGGAAGCGAGAAGAAGGCTCGCATTCGAGGAGCTCTTCTGTGTGGGGCTTGTTGTCGAGCAGGCGAGAAGACGGCGTCTTGCAGAGTCGTCGATTGCCATTCCCTACGATGTCGACTATGCACGGGAGCGTGTTGCACGCCTCCCTTTCCATCTCACGGATGGGCAGCGGGTTGTCACCCATGAGATCTTCCAGGATCTCGCAAAGCCGCATGCAATGAACCGTCTCCTCCAGGGCGATGTGGGAAGCGGCAAGACAGTTGTCGCCATGCTTGCTGCGAGCATGACCTGCCATGCAGGCCACCAGGTCGCCTTCATGGCTCCAACGGAGCTTCTCGCGCGTCAGCACCATGCGACACTCAATGCGCTCCTTGAGGGTGAAGACATTCCTGTCAGGCTCCTTGTGGGGAGCATGACTGAGGGAGCAAAGCGTGAGGTTGCCGACTTTGCAGCGACAGCCATTCCCACCATCATTGTTGGCACGCATGCGCTTCTCGAGGAACGGATCCAGCCTTCCCGCCTGGGCCTTGTCATCATCGATGAGCAGCACAGGTTCGGTGTGGAGCAGCGCCAGATTCTCCGCAAGAAGGGCGTGCTTCCACCAAACTTCCTTGCGATGACTGCAACGCCCATCCCGCGCTCCCTTGCGCTCACGAAGTATGGCGACCTGGATCTCTCCGTGCTCACGGAACGTCCAGCAATGCGAGGCAAAGTTGTGACAGAGGTCATTCGTGGAAGCACGCATGATGCTGCCTTTCTTGCTGCACGGGAGCAGCTCGCCCTTGGCCATCAGGTGTTCGTCATCTGCCCCATCATCGAGGAGTCGGAGGATCTCGATGGTGTCATGAGTGTCACGACTGAGATGGAGCGACTCTCTCAGGGTCCATTTGCCCAGTACCGGCTTGGCATCCTTCATGGAAGGCTTTCTGGAAGGGAAAAGGACGAAGTCATGGAGCAGTTCCGTGCGCACACGCTCGATGTGCTTGTGACAACGAGCGTTGTCGAGGTCGGTGTCGATGTGCCAAACGCCACTGTCATGATCATCGAGAGTGCGGACCGGTTTGGCCTTGCCCAGCTGCACCAGTTCCGGGGCCGGGTTGGACGGGGGAGCGCAACCTCGTACTGCTATCTCATCCAGGAGAGCGCGGATGAGCTCGCAACGCAGCGGCTCCAGGCAGTCGCTGCGACGGAAAGCGGATTTCTCCTTGCGGAGCAGGATCTCAGGCTCCGGGGACATGGGGAAATTGGGGGACTCCGCCAGCATGGGGATTCGATGTTCCGCATTGCGGATCTTCTTGATGCAGCCCTTCTCCAGGAAGCGCAGCATGCAGCCAGCAGCTGGCTTGATGATGATCCGGAACTCCGAGCCCATGCACCACTCCATGAAGCGATGCGTGCATACCAGTATGTCCTCGACCTGGATTAGGAATCATGGCGACAATCCGCATCACGGGAGGCGAATGGAACGGGAGGGGAGTGCACGTTCCTGCAACTTCCGCTGTCCGTCCGACACTTGCCCGTGTGCGCCAGTCGCTTTTTGGCATCCTTCGTGAGGAGATTCAGGATGCAGCAGTGATCGACTGCTTTGCAGGAAGCGGTGTCCTCGGCTTCGAGTCGCTTTCCCGGGGTGCAGAGCGTGTGAGTTTCATTGAGCGGAATCCGAAATGCCTTGCAGCCATCACGGAATCCATCCGAAGCTTTGGAGCTGAGGAGAGCTGCCATGTCATCAGGGGTGATGTGCTCCATGCACTCCGTGCACATGGTGAAGCGCTTCGCGGAGCGGACATAGCCTTCATTGATCCCCCGTATGGGACTGTGCCACTCAGGAAGGTTGTGGATGCGCTCGGTGAGATTGGAGTTGCAACCCTTGTCATCGAGCATGAACGGCGTGAGGACATCCAGCTCGAGGGGAGTTCCTATGCTGAGGCAAGGCGTGTAGACTTTGGTCAGACTGTACTATCCATACTGCGCACGGACAGGGGGAAGGCATGAGCCGCGAGCGGATCGCGCTGTATCCAGGGAGCTTCGATCCACTGACGAACGGGCACCTTGACATTCTCGAACGCTCCCTACTCGTGTTCGACAGGGTTGTGCTTGCTGTTGGAGAGAATTCGACGAAGGTCCCACTCTTCACTGTCGAGGAGCGGATGGATCTCATCCGGGAGAGCCTTCCGGACTCCTGCAGGGAGACTGTTGATGTTGTCACCTTCTCTGGACTTACTGTGTCGTACGCGAAGGAGATAGGGGCAACTGCCATAGTCCGGGGCCTCAGGGTCGTCAGCGACTTCGAGAGCGAGTTCCAGATAGCACTCATGAACCGCAGGCTTGACCCCACAGTCCATACAATGTTTTTCATGACATCGTTCGCGAACGTCTTTGTCTCCTCAAGCATCATCCGGGAGATCTGCCGCAACGGTGGCAATGTCGATACCCTCATTCCGCACCCATGCGCTCGGGCAATGGAGGCGAAATTCGCGGACAACCGCCGCGGAAAGGAGAAGCCCAATGGCTGAAGAAATCGAAGAGGTGGAGCTGTCGTTTGTCGAGGTCTTCGATGAGCTCGAATACCTCCTCTCCAATGGCAGGAAGGTGCCGTTTTCCGCAAATGTCATCGTGAACGAGGAGGATGTGCTCGAGCTCGTCGACCGGCTCAGGGGGACACTTCCCGATGAGATCGTGAAGGCGAAGGGCATCCTTGAGGACAGGGAGCGGATTGTCACTGCTGCGCACCAGGAGAGTGACCACCATGTCTCCCGTGCGAAGGAGGAAGCGCAGTCCGTGCTGGAACGTGCAAAGGAGCGGGCTGAGGAGCTCGTGAATGAGCACTCGATCCTTCTTGAGGCGAAGAACCGTGCAGCGATCACGGTTGCTGAGGCTGAGGACCGGGCACGGGTGATCTGTGATGAGGCGGACCGCTACGCATCGACTGTCATGGGGACGCTGGAGGAGCAGCTGGCAAAGACGCTCTCGACAGTGCGTCGGGGACTGGAGACCCTTCCCACAGGGCGGTCTGCGAAGAAGGGACGGGCACGCCATGCGGAGCATCAGGAAGAGTAGCCGGAGCAGCGAAGGTGTGATCCGCTATACTGGAGTTCATATGAGCGGTGCGCGCAGGCATGTGCGCATCCAGAGTTTCGTGATGAGGGACTAACGAATGCCACTTCCAAAACAGCGTGTGACCAGCCGACGCCGCGACATGCGTCGTTCCCATCATGCACTCAGCGCCCCGAACCTCGTTCCTTGCCCGCAGTGCCGACATATGCGGCTGCCGCACAATGTGTGCCCCAACTGCGGTTCGTACGACGGCAGGGAAGTGGTGGTCACTGAGTAGCGATGTCAGCGGTTCCCAACATGCGCAGCAGCAGAGAGGGATCACGATGACTGTGCGTGTTGCGCTGTGTTTCCCGGGCCAGGGAAGCCAGCGGACGGGCATGCACGAGCGCCTGTCGGACAATGTCCACTTCGAGAAGCTCTGTGCAGTGGCATCCTCGGAGGGACTGGATCTCCGTGACATTATGGGTGGTTCGCTTGAGACCCTCACGGAGACTTCCCATGCGCAGCCAGCTCTCTATACAGTTGAGACTGCGATAGGGCTTGGAGTTGTTGATGCGCTTCCACCAACGTGGTCCGTTGTTGGCGTTGCAGGACACAGTGTTGGGGAGTATGCAGCGTGTGCCACTTCTGGAGTGCTCGCGCCTGAGGATGGTCTCCGCCTTGTGATGGAACGGGGACGTGCAATGGGTGCGATGCGGGAAGGTGGAATGTCTTCTGTCCTTGGCCTTGATGCGGACACGGTCGAGCGCGCGATCGCAGATGTTCCCGAAGCTTCTGGCCCACTTGCCGTGGCAGGCCGGAACGCTCCAGGACAGGTCGTCATCAGTGGTGCGAGGCAGGCGCTTGAGGATGCAGCTCCACTTCTTGCAGCAGCAGGCGCACGGCGGGTTGTGCCGCTCACAGTGAGCGGAGCATTCCACTCTCCACTCATGAGCGAGGCTGCAGCAACGTTCAGAGGACGCCTGGAGCAGGCGAAGCTCAGTGACGCAATGTTTCCTGTTGTTCAGAACTGGGATGCTGCACCGCATACGGAAGCGCATGCGATCCGCATTGGCCTTGAGCACCAGGTGGAAGAGTGCGTGCGATGGGAGGAGTCCGTGCAGGCGCTCGTTGGACTTGGTGCTGAGGTGTTCATTGAGTGCGGGCCGGGGACTGTGCTCACAGGACTCATCAGGCGGTGCGTTCCTGATGCAGCAGTGCACTCGCTGCAGGATCTTGATGGAATCGAGAGCCTTGTCGCTGCAGTCGAGGAGAGTGTCCATGCCTGAGGAGGAGCTTGCTGGCCAGATTGCACTTGTCACGGGAGGATCCCGTGGGATTGGGCGCGCAATCGTGGAGCGGCTTGCGATGTCCGGTGCGACAGTCCTCTTTACATATGCGTCCAGGGAGCATGAGGCACTTGCGCTCGTGAAGGAGCTTGAGGGACGGGGCGCAAAGGTGAGTGCATGCCAGTGCGATTTCCATGATCTTGAGGCTGTCGATGCGCTCGTTCCCGCAGTCGTTGACACATATGGGGGCATTGACATTGTCGTCAACAATGCGGGAATGACCCGGGATGGACTTGTCCTCAGGATGAAGGATGAGGACTGGGACGACATCATCCAGGTGGATCTCACTGCAGCGTTTCACGTTGCCCGTGCTGCAGTGAAGGCGATGCTCAGGCGTCGCAGCGGGCGGATTATCAACATTGCAAGCATTGCGGGTGTGCGGGGCAATCCGGGACAGGTGAACTATTCGTCAGCGAAGGCCGGCATGATCGGCATGACCAAGGCACTTGCCCGGGAAGTGGGTTCCCGTTCCATCACGGTCAATGCAGTTGCACCAGGCTTCATTGCAACCGACATGACAGCCTTTCTCGAAGGTACAGACAGGGACGAGGCTGCACAAGCAGTGCCTCTTGGTCGGTTCGGCCGGCCAGAAGAGGTCGCTTCCGCAGTCTGGTATCTCTCTCTTCCAGAAGCGTCATACATCACTGGTCAGGTGGTGCAGGTCGATGGCGGTCTGGGCATGTGAGGAGAAGTACCCATGACACACGACAGCAACGAGAATGATATGGACAGAGCGAAGGAGATCCGGAACCGACCCCGCAGGGCGTCCGGGCCACCAGTGGACGGGGCATCTGGCCCATTCGCCTTCACTCCGCCAAGCGGAGATGAACCGGTATCATATGATGCAACAAGTACCCCACCAACCAACCACGCTCGAGGAAACAAGGATGACAGAACTCAACTTCGACAAGTTCAAGGAGATCGTCGCGGACCAGCTCGGAGCCGAGCCGGAGAAGGTGACGATGGAAGCGTCGTTCGTCGACGATCTGAACGCGGACTCCCTGGATCTCGTGGAACTGATCATGGCGTTCGAGGAGCAGTATCACATGGAGATCTCGGACGAGGACGCGGAGAAGATCACGACAGTGAAGGAAGCGTGGGACTACATCCAGGAGAAGGTCGGAGCAGAAAGCTAGCTCCCTCTCCGTACGAGCAGCATCTCACTGCCCATGAGCGTGAACAGTTCGATGCCCTCC
>JAJZLL010000026.1:0-6412 GCA_021803465.1 bacterium | reverse complement strand
AGGGACAATGAGCGTCTCGAATACCTTGGCGATGCTGTGCTCGAGCTTGTCGTGGCGGAGTACCTCTTCAAGCGATTTCCCACATATGACGAGGGAAAGCTCACTCGCATCCGGGCTGCGCTTGTCAACACGGGATCCCTTGCACGGTGTGCAGAGAAGCTCCAGCTTGGCGAGGCGCTGCTCGTGGGAAAGGGTGCGGACAAGATTGGCGCGCGGCAGACTCCCTCACTCCTTGCGAACGTCTTTGAGGCAATGATTGGAGCAGTGTTCCTCGATCATGGCTACGGCGAGGCAGTCCGCATCTTCATTGAGGTCGGAGGCGATGTCGAGTCCATCGAGGACGAGAACTACAAGGGACATCTCCAGGAACGCGTGCAGGAACTCCATGGTGCAGCACCAACCTACCGTGTCACTGCGCACCGTGCGAAGAACAACGTGCATGAATATCGGGCCGAGGTGCTCAGGGGATCGGAGATCCTTGGTGTTGGCACGGGAGGATCGAAGCAGGCAGCTGAGCAGAGCGCAGCGCAGAATGCCCTTGAGCATATGCTTGGCACTGCGAAGCGCACACACCACGATTCCCCTCCTGCAGCAGCATCACCAGCTGTTCAAAAGCGTCCCAGACGGGATCCTGAGCCAAAACGCACCCAGCAGGAGAGGAGTGGCAGGAAGCAGGGCAGGACAGCTCCTCCCGAGAAGGAGGATGTCCAGGCGCGGGGGGTGAAGTCACTTGTTGCACGGCTTTTCCGCAGAGGTTCGCAGGATTCCCACCAGTCGCAGCAGCCACATGCTGCGGCCAAGCCGTCTGGTTCCGATGACAGGCGTGCCCATGAAACGCATCGCCGGCCTAGACAAGGGCCCCATCGAGAACCGAAGATGAAGCAATGAAACTCAAGTCTGTACGCCTGTTCGGATTCAAGACATTCGCAAAGGCGAACGAGCTTCTCTTCGGTCCAGGAATGACTGCTGTCGTGGGCCCGAATGGAAGTGGAAAGAGCAACCTTGTCGATGCGCTTCGCTGGGTGCTTGGCGAACGCCAGGCGCGTGAGGTGCGTGGCGGAACAATGGACGATGTCATCTTCGCTGGTGGCGGGAAGCATGGTTCGCCCAGTGCTGCAGGAAAGATGAATGTCGCGGAGGTTGAGCTTGTTCTCGACAACAGTGACGGGTCCATTCCTGTACCGTATACCGATGTCTCAATCCGAAGACGCATTGTCCGTGGTGGGGATACGGAGTATTTCCTCTGTGGGAAGCGTGTCAGGCGAATGGACATCGAGGAGCTCCTCAATGCCACGGGCCTCATGGTGCATGGATACTCGATCATTGCCCAGCACGATGTCGATGCGATCATCTACGCGAGTCCCACAGAGCGCAGGCAGCTCATCGAGGAGGCAGCAGGCATCCGGCTCTATGCGGGAGTCCTGCAGCGGGGTACTGTGATCCTTGAGGACACTGCACGTCGGATTGCAGCAGCTACTGCACTGCTTGAGGAACTCCGGCCCCAGCGCGACAGGCTCCAGGGGCAGGCCACTGCAACGCTTCGGGAGCGTGCCCTCACCTCTCGGATCACGGAGCTCCAGGGAGATCGAGACCGGGCTGAGTGGCGGACTGCACGGTCCCGTGTGGGAGAGCTCGGTAGAAAGCGGTCAGCAGCTGAGCGGGATCGTGATGCGCGCAGGTCAGCGCTTGATGCTGTGGAAGTCCGGTTCACGGAGCTGCAGGCGAGATCCTCTGAACTCTATGAGGCGGATGCGCAGGCGAGCGACGCCATAGGAGCTCTCCGCAGCGCTTACAGCGCAGCGCAACACAGGCTCACGACAGCCAAGGACCAGGTGCGGGATGCGGGACTCCGGTGGGAGCGGCTGCAGCAGCAGCGTGCAGCAGGCAAGGATGATGCAGAAAGCGCAGCCCTGGAATCAGCTGCACTTGGGGCGCAGCTTGCAACTGCGGAGTCACGGCTCCAGGAAGCACGGGGTGAGCATGATGCCCTGCGAGCCAGGCTTGATGCAGCGCGTGCGCGCGAGCAGGATCTCCGACGGACAGTACGTGAGGCGGAAAACAGCTACATGGCACTGGAGAAGGAGTGGCATGCAAGTGAAACTGCTGCAGCGCGGCATGAGGCGGAACTCCTCCAGGCGCGTGACAGCTGTGCACGGACTGAGGAGGAAATTGCGCGCCGCACTGCACGGATAGCATCACTCCAGGAGGAGGACGCTGCAGCACTGCGTGAAGTGCAGCGCGTGGAACACGCTGCTGGAGAGGCTGAGACGATGCTTGCTGCCTCCCGCAGTGCACGGGAGGCAGCAAGCGCAGCACATGAGGCATCACGGCACGCGCGCGCATCACGGGAAACGGAACTCGCTGTCACTGAGCGTTCACTTGCTGCTGCGGAATCAGCCCTGCAGGTCATCGTGCGCTCGCAAGACCATGGTGGATCTGACGTTTCTGGAGCCACCCGTCTCTTCGAGCACATTGTTGTGAACGATCCAGTGTGGCGCACTGCACTCGAGGCTGTCCTCGGGAGTGAACTTTTCGCGTACTGCATTTCTTCCGTCGACTCGTGGGAGACTGTGCTCCCGACAGGGAGCAGCGGTTTCAGTGTCTGGGATCTTGAGGGACAGCAGTCCAGTTCCGCTCCCACGCGTCGAGGGCAATACCCTTGGCTTCGCGATGCAGTGGCCACTGACGTTCAAGGACTCGGATACATCCTGGATCTGCTCTGTGACGGAACAGTCTGTTGCAGTTCCATTGCGGAAGCGAGGGCAGCAGTCGCCTCGGGAGAACGGCGTGCTGTGATTCCTGATGGGACGCTCCTGGAACAGCATCACTGTATTGTTCCAGGAACGAGAACGGATGTTCTGCGCCTCCAGGAAGAAATCCGGGAGCTTGGGAATGTGCGTATGCAGCAGACTGCTGCCCTTATGGCTTCCCGATCAGAGGAGGAGGTGGCTCACGGGGCCATGGAATCCTTGGCAAGCGAGGTCGCACAGCATGAGGGCGTGTTCCAGGAACTCAGGCAGGCACGTGCAGCAGCTCTGGAGCACAGGAAGCGCACCCTGCAGGCACTTGCTGATGAGGAGCAGGCGTGCGCTGCACGGACAGCTTCCATGGAAGCGCAGCGTGTGCAGTGCATCGAACTTGAAGGTGCCATGCACGACGAGAAGGAACGCCAGCAGGAGATGGTTTCCCGTGTGGCACTCATGAAGGAAGCGTGCGACAGGGAAGTGGGTGTGCTCCATGAGTGCGAGGAGCTGTCTGGTGGTCTTCTGGGCGAACTCCGCAGCCATGAGCTCATCATGAGTGATCTCATCAGGGAGCGGGACTCCCTCCGGGAGCATCTGGAACGCACACATTCCCTCATTGCCCTCCATGAGCAGCAGGATCGGCGATGGACACTCCAGCTTGCGCGTGAGGAGCTACACTTCCTTTCCGGCATGTTCCTCTGCAGACTGAGCAGGGCCACGTCTCATCGCGCGCATGAGGAGCTTGCAGTCCGGGAGGAAGACCTTGCCCGTATCAGGGCGCAGCGTGTGGAGTGGGAAACGCTCCGGCGCGCATGCGAGCAGGAGCGGGCTGATGCGCTGGTTGCTCTTGAGACGAGTGAGCGTGAGATTGCCTCAACGGAAGAGGCGTGCCATGAGGCGCAGGAACTGTTTGCATCGCTCTCGCAGCATGTCCGGTCTGGACAGGCCGATGACGACGATGCGTCGTTCGATCTCGAGCAGAATGACCGGGAACTCCGTAGGCTCGAGCGGGAACGCACTGCTCTTGGCCCAGTCAATCCCTTCGCTCCCGAGGAGGCAACGATGCTCGGAGAGCGCTGCACTGTGCTCGAACGGAGTGCGGACGAGCTTGCTGGTGCCCGAGCGGACATCAGTGCGCTTGAGAAGCTGCTCGCTGAGCAGTGCGCTGCAGCGTTCCATGAAACAGTCTCCACTGTCGCAGCAACCTTCGCGGATCTCTACAGCGAACTCTTCCCAGGAGGAACTGCGTCACTTGCCCTCGCCACGGAGGCAGCTGATGCTGGCATGGAAGGTGATGGTGACTTGCCCGGGCTTCTGCAGCTCCACCTTCCAGGCATAGAGCTCATGGCTCAGCCTGCTGGCAAGAGGCGTCAGCCGCTCGAGCGGCTCAGTGGAGGGGAGAAGGCGCTCACCTCGCTCGCCTTTCTACTTGCCCTCCAGCAGGCGCAGCCAAGTCCGTTCTACGTCTTTGACGAGGTCGATGCCTCGCTCGATGACAGCAATGTCCAGCGACTAGTGTCGCTGCTCGGCCGCCTGGCGAGGGAGCGGCAGTTCATTGTTGTCACGCACAACCAGCTCACCATGCATGCTGCCTCTGTCATGTACGGAGTGACAGTGAACAGGCAGGGAATGAGCACTGTCCTCCGCATCGATCTCAAGCAGGACACGCAGCCTGACGTGGAAGACACCATGACAGAGCTCGTTGGCACTCCACAGGGGCAGGTACGCCTTGCAGGATCCGGAGCATGAATCCAGACAGCACAGGGTCCCTCCAGGAGGAACCACCCCCAGCTGCTGAAGGCGAGCGCCGCCGCAGGTGGTGGCAGTCGCATGCATCCCGAGTTGGGGGGGGGAAGTCCTCACGATTCCGCTTTCTCCGCCAGGGAAGGAAGCTCGATGAGGAGTTCTATGACAGTGTCCTTGAGGCGCTGCTTGGTGGAGATGTTGGTCTTGAGATGGCTGAGGAGCTTGTTGCGAGGCTCCGCATCGCAGCACGGGACCTCAGGATCCATGATCCCCAGGAGGCAGTCAGGATGCTTGAGCAGCTCATGGTCCAGCGTCTTGGGGAGCGGAACAGGGGAATTGGTGGTGCTGCCCTTCCTGGCGTGATCGTTGTCGTTGGCGTGAATGGCAATGGCAAGACAACAACAGTCGGAAAGCTCGCGCATCTCCTCTCAGCGCAGGGTCTCAGTGTCATTGTCGCTGCTGCTGACACGTTCAGGGCAGCAGCCAGGGAGCAGCTTGGCGTGTGGGTGGAGCGCAGTGGAGCCACCATGGTTGCGCACAAGGATGGTGCGGACCCGGGTGCAGTCGTTTTCGATGCGCTTGCAGCTGCGCAGGCACGTCATGTGGACATTGTCATTGTCGACACGGCTGGAAGGCTCCATACGAAAGGACAGCTCATGGCTGAGCTCTCAAAGATTGGGAAGGTCATCGAGAGCAAGCTGGGACGGCCAGCTGATGAGATCCTCCTCGTGCTGGAAGCAGTCACTGGAATGAATGCCATTGTCCAGGCACGCGAGTTCCAGAAGGCGCTCCCTCTCACAGGCATCGTCCTCACAAAGCTTGATGGCACCTCAAAGGGGGGAATGGTGTTCGCGATTGAGGAGGAGCTTGGCATTCCTGTGAAGCTTGTCGGTCTTGGAGAGGGCATCGAGGACATGCAGTTCTTTGATCCTGCAGGTTACTGCCAGGCTCTGTTTCAGGATGTCCAGCAAGAGGATGCGTGAGATCGTGCTGCGCGTGGCTGAACAGTGCCCACAGCCTCATGGTGCGGCTCTGGCGTTCCGTTTCCAGAGGAGACCATAGGTCATCACGAGGGCACCCAGGATGATGAAGATGAGGGCCACGGCATAGAGTGCAGTCTCTCCGTTTGTGCCTGCCGGATAGGAGACTGTTGTGAAATGCGTGCCATTCACTGTCACACCAGTGATGGTGCTGTTCCAGATCTGGAGCACAGCAGGTGTGCCTGGGGGCCATGACACACTGCCATCAAAGAGGATGTCGATGCTTGTCGATGCAGCTGTGTCAGGGGGAATGTGGAATGTTGCATTGAGGTAGGGGGTGCACGACTTGTATCCACAGTGCTCAGAGGTGGAATCCTGGACCACAGTCGCGTTGATGGTCGCAATGCATGCTGCGGAGTGCAGGACGCCACTGGCGCACGGTGGAGCAGTGTGGAACTGCTGCTGGAAGCGGAATGCGCTGCCATTGACATATGTCGCAATTCCAAACACGACACCGCACAGGCACCAGAAGGCTCCGATGATTCCGATCTTGGATCCTTTGGAAAGCGTGCGGGAAGAGCTGTTGGTGTACATGATGTGAGGTGTCTGGGTGGGTCAGAACCGTGGAGGAATCGTTGCCATGAAGTCTGTGGTGTCGGGAAGGCGCACGTGCTACGGGCTGCGCAGTTTGAGAATGCCGTACAGAATGATGAGGGCACCGAAATTGAAGAAGCCGATGGCAAGTCCATAGAGGCTCGCTTCTCCTGTAGTGCCTGTGGGATATGCCGTGGTGTGCAGGGTCTGTCCATTGACCTGCACAGCAGTGATGGTGCTGTTCCAGATCTGGAGAACAGCTTGAGTTCCAGCACTCCAAGCCACGTTGCCATCGAACTGGATGTCGATGGTTGTTGACGCAGTCGTGCTCGGAGGAATGAGGAACGT
>JAJZLL010000043.1 GCA_021803465.1 bacterium | reverse complement strand
GAAGAGTTGCCTGCCCACTACCGACAGCAGTGAGTAGAACCACTCCAAGCAATACCGCGACTGCAACGCTCCGCATAGGCATGCATACATAATGGCTGATTACGAGGTAATATGCCAATCATCCTTACCGCCGTCAGCTGTATCGGTATTCACATGCCCTCCATAGTCAGGACACTGCCTAACAGTCCACGGCTCTTTGGACGAGTTCCAAATGTAACTGGAGTACCTCTCCGTCATGTAGCAACTAGCCTCGGGGATGTCTTTGGCTCTCCTCTATCGGTGGGTCCGGTCAAGGCGAGTCAAAGGGTTGTGAAGAATGACCTTTGTCGTCCCGACTCTTGGAGGCTGAAGGCGCTTTAGAGGTCAAGTTTCTAGATCTCACAAAGGCAACGACTATGCCGATACATGCTAGAAGAAGCGAGAGAGTGGCCCAGCCGCCACCTCCGGTGACTGCGATGAATACCCATCCTATGAGTGAAACACTCTCGATGTACAGAAGCAGACGAGTTTTCGCAATTGAGACCTTCGAGACGGCACAGTACAGAATTAGTACAGCAACCACACCTAGTATCAGGAAGAAGATTCCCGCGCGCTCGGAATAGTACGCACCAGAGAGCGGGGCGGGATAGTGGTGAGTGAACTGATAGATGGTGAGGGACAAGCCCTCAACTGCATATAGCGCGGCTTGCAGAGTTAGTAGCGAACGCAGCAGGGTAGTTGCGGGTTTCAATTGTCGTTCGATGTGCGTCACGCTGACTTGCTCAAAATCGATCGGCTCAACTTTCTCCTCCAGCTGACATATACATTGGACTCCCATCCGTGGCGTTTACAAGAACCCACTCATAGGGAACGTGCTGGGGATGTTGGGAGGGATTGAAGGGGGGAAGAGTCACACCTCCAGGCGGGGAGATGTCCACTAGCCAGACGAGTTGCCCTTGAGTCGGAACGCCCTCCGCGTTGTGGAGCTCCCCAAATACGGCAGAGTGCGCCTTCAGCGTGGTTGTTCCTCCGGGAGGTGTCACGAACTGCAGCGCGGATTTCTCTGCTTGCACTCTACTAACTACGGCTTTGTCGCGCGGAGCAATGGTGAGGGTTATCCCGTGCAGCACGAGAACACGATCTGGAATGGTCGGATCGTGTCTGATGACTTCGTTCCTAGCATGTTCTGCCGCCGTCAGACAGAAATGATATTCGTTCTGTGTAGTCTAGGGGCACCCAAGCGAACCTGCAATTCCGAGCGAGCCCACAATCTGAGTCGCAGCTACTGCTCCACAAGCTGCCAATAGGACTACTCCGATGATTGCGGAACGTGACATTCTGTAGTGATTCCTCGTGTGAAGCTATGCACCCCTACTGGATCATTATCTGACCATCGAATCCAGTGAGATGCAATATGCACTCAATTCGTTTCACGATGAAATCGCAGCTATAACCAGTCAAATCTCACGGCCTGCGTCCTGTGCATGTGCTCTATTCCAGCGACCCAAGGAGTTGTACCCAGCCCACCATAAACCCAGCGGGGACGTAGGAAGTATTGCAAGGCAGCCTGCATGGGACCCGCGCAATCAGCACAGCGTGGTAGTCAGCAGCTCTCAGCAGAGACCCTCCTGCAGTCTCTGGTCCACCTTCTCCGCAATGGTCCTCACATGCAGCCGGGCTGCTGCAACCGCATCCATCGGAACGTGCTCGCGTTTTGGCTCCCTGCACTTCTCACTGCTCAGTCCAGTGAGTTGGGTCTCGCGGTACAGAAGGAGACCACCCTTGCCATCGAAGATGCGCGTGCCTTCGGGAACACGTGCAGTAGCCTTCACCTGAGCATCAAGCCCGTCGGATCCAAGGGTTGCCACATCAAACGGGATTGACGCGTTGCCGAGGAGGTTTGAGAGCTGTGCGAGATGCCTTCCTGTCTGAATGTATTCAGTGACCACTAAGGCGCGCTGCCCTGCAAGCCCCTTCCAGATGCCGGCCCTGCGGGCCCACGCCGCTTCCAGGGGATCTTGGTTGTCAGACAAGCCCGAGTTCGTCTGGATGAAGAGGATTGGCACCTTTGGAGCACCACTTCGCACTCTGATACGGTTGATGATCTGGTGCAGGATGAGTGCGGGAAGCCTGCCACTCGTGTCATCGCCAACCACGAGCGCATACGAACCAAGCTGCTGCTCACCAGCCTCTGAAGCAATCTCCCGGACAGCATCGTTGACAGCTGCAAACTGCGATCGGTACGCCTCAAACTGCTGTGCAACCCTGTCCGGAAATGAATGCTCCACGGTCTGCGACTTGCCTGTGTCCTGTCGACGAATGCGAAACATGCCCTCACAGTACGGTGAGGAAGAGGACACTCCGAGGACAATCGATCAGTCGACAAGCGCCTTTTCAGGAGAAGGTTCCTCTCCAGCTTCGGGGTCCTGAATCACGCCAATCTCGAGCGACTCCTCTATTGATCCAATATGCGCATGCTCCCGGAGAGGCACTTCCCTAAGGAACAGTGTGACGATAATGCTGAGCGCTGCAATGGGGATTGCCCAGACGAACACCGTGTCAAGCGACTGCGAGAACGCAAGCTCTATTGCTGCATGCAGTGGAGCAGGAAGTTTCGCAAGGGCTGCAGGTGAGGTGAGGAGTGTCGATGTTGAGGATCCTTTGGGGAGCGCACGGAGAAATGCGGGCGGAATGTCATGGGTAAGATTCGACAGCAGCCTGTTCGTCAGGATGGCGCCAAACACTGCAGTGCCAATCGTGCCTCCAATCGAGCGGAAAAAGCTGATCCCCGCAGTCGTCACACCGAGATCCCGCTGTGTGACAGCATTCTGCGCAGCAATGACGAGCACCTGCATGATGCAGCCGATTCCGATGCCAAGCACGAGCATCATGCCATACAGCACAAGAAACGATGTGTTGACATGGAGCTGTGCGAAAAGGAGAAAGCCAAGCGTCGCAATGATGCTTCCCGCAACAGGAAAGAACTTGTACTTTCCTGTATGGGAGATGACCTGTCCTGAGACGATGGACATTCCCATGAGGCCAATGATGAGGGGAACGAGCTGAAGGCCAGAAACGGTTGGTGTGGATCCCTTCACAAGCTGGAGATAGATCGGAAGATAGATGATGGCACCGAACATCGACATACCAATGATGAAGCTCGATGCGCTCGTGAGGGACACTGTGCTGTTCCGGAACAGCCGGAGGGGAAGGATGGGCTCTTTCGCATGCTGTTCCCACAGAAGGAATGCTGCAACAAGAACGAGTGAGACGCCACTTGTGACCAGGATGTGCCAGTCACCCCACTGATACGTGACACCGCCCCAGGTGGTGACAAGGATGATCCCAGTGATGGCAGCAGTAAGGAGCACTGCGCCGACAATGTCGATTGCGACCTTGTGGCGGATGAACGGCATTGTCAGCACGAGCTGGGTCACGACAAGGGCCACAATGGCAACGGGAACATTGATGTAGAACACCCATCTCCAGCTGTAGTGCTCGACAATGAAGCCTCCAATGAGTGGACCCGCTATTGTGGCGAGGCCGAAGATTGCTCCGAGATACCCCTGGTACCTTCCCCTTTCCCTGGGAGAGACAACATCGCCAATGATGGCCATCGCGACAACCATGAGCCCTCCTGCACCGAGTCCCTGGATGGCACGGAAGATGATGAGCTCATTCATCGACTGGGAAAGGCCCGAAAGCATGGAGCCGATGATGAAGATGATGATGGCTATCTGGAAGACCACTTTCCTTCCAAACAGGTCACTCACCTTCCCGTACACCATCGTCGAGGTTGTCGATGTGAGGAGATATGCAGTCACGACCCAAGAGTAGTGTTCGAGTCCATGAAGATCGCCAACGATTGTGGGAAGCGCGGACGCGATGATTGTCTGATCCAGTGCTGCAAGGAGCATCCCTGCAGCAAGGGCCATGAAGATGACAATGATCCGTTTCGAGGATGGCTGCACTGAGCTTGCTGCTGCGTTCACGAAGTCTGCTCCTTTTCCTGAATGATGCTTTCGACAAGTTTCCTGAAGAGCCGGACAAGCTCCACCTGGTCCACCTGGTCCCAGCCAGCGAGCACGCGCCTGAGGAATGCGAGGCGCGCATCGTGGATGCGGGTGAACACGTCCGCTCCCTGGGGAGTGAGCTCCATGACGGATGCACGTCCATCAGTTGGATCCGGCACCTGCGCAAGGAGACCCCGCTCGACAAGGTGCTGGACATGCCTGCTCGTCGTCGAGATGTCAAGCTCC
>JAJZLL010000001.1 GCA_021803465.1 bacterium | reverse complement strand
TGGGGTTCACCAAGCGCAACACTCTCCAGCCCTGCTGCAACGCGGAACAGGTGCTGCAGCGCCTCCTCGCCAACGAAGGTCTGCACATGGTGGGTCATGCTCGCCTCGCCCACGAGAAGCTCTGCGAGCGTGGGAATGAGGAGGTCTCCTGCTTCAGGATCGTCCATGATGAGGTAGAGTTCAGTCCTGTTGCATGTGGAGAGCATCATGCAGCTTGTCACATCGAGATGTCCCACAATGTACCGCATCATCTGGCCGCTTTCGCGGGCGACAAGCGCTGCGTTTTCCCGGACTCCAATTGGAGTGGAGCGATAATCGACGCCAATAGCGAGAAGATGTGCTATAGCATCAGTATGCGAACGGTCAGCTGTGTGACGAGATCCAGTGGATCGAACTCCCATGAGTTCAGTGGCAACCACACCCGCTTTCATCGAAGCATTTACCCCCTGTACTTCACCAAGTATACGACGCCCATCCTGTCTCATGGTGCCTCGCGAGTCCGCTTCAGCAGTGTCGAGGTGATGCATGGCTGATCCCAGACCTGGAAGCAGCATGCCACCCAGCGATGCGAAGGATGCTGGCACGCACTCCGTCCGGAAACTCCTTCCGAGGCTTGGAAGTGATGATGACAGCATTCCCGAGGTCACGTCGCACTGGACTGGCCCCTCTTCCCTTCCGCCGTCTCCTGACACCCTCCTCACAGACCTCTATGCAGTCGCAGTGGACTGCGAGACGCAGGGTCATGCTCCAGCACAGCTCATCGAGATTGGGGCGCTTGGGATCTTCCATGATGAACCGGTTGCGAGGCTTGAGACACTTGTCCACTCGAGCGCGCACATCAATCCGTTCGCAGCGCGCATCCACCACATCTCGCGGGGAATGCTCCACGATGCGCCGCATGTCCACCAGACGATGGACCTGCTCCGGGCACTCGCTGCGAATGCTGTGACTGTCGAACACAGTCCTGACGCCTTTGACAGCCGTCTCATTGCGCACGTTGCTGGAACACCCATCACGACATACACGATTGACACCTCTCGTCTGGCGCAGCGCATCTGGGACCTGCCCCAGACAATCAGTCTTGAGAACCTCTGCATCCGGCTTGGTGTGACAAACCGAGGAGCGCATTTCGCCTACGGTGATGCGGAAGCGACTGCAGCCTGCTTTATCCGCCTCCTGGACCTTGGACGGGACATGTTTGGCTGGCTCACACTGAAGGATCTCGAACCGATCGATGTTGCAGCATTCATTGTCCATGTGGCGGAGGAGAAGGCAAGGAAAGAGGAGCGGCACCGCCAGTACCGTGCACGGTATCACCACAAGGAACCCTGAGGCTCCTCCGTACAATGGAACTGCATGACTGAGCACCCGACTTACCACATCCGATGACTGCACCACTTCTTGTCATCATTCCCTTCTACGAGAATCCGCATCTTGCTGCATTCCAGCAGGACACGCTCCTTGGCCGTGCCAATGAGCTCAGGGAGCTCGATGCTGCAGTCCTCCTCATTAATGACAGCCCGGACAACACGGAGCTTGCTGCAGCCCTTGCGGATGCGAGGGACCGTCTCCAGCATGAAGGCATCCAGTGCGATCTCCTCACAAATCCAGTGAACTGCGGATTCGTCGTCTCCGCGAACGCGGGACTCCGCACTGCACGCATTGCCCACCGGGATGCAGTGCTCCTCAACTCGGATGCGGAACTCACGGATGGCTGTCTCAAGGAGATGGCGCACGTTGCAGCATGCGACGAGAAGATAGGCTTTGTTGGACCACGCTCAACGGATGCGAGCATAGCGACACTGCCCTGGCAGGTCATGATGGAGTACTACGACAGTGCGGACATCTCCGCCCTGCCAGACCTCATGGCGAAGCTTCCCTCCCACACGTTCGTGCCTACCCTTACAGGATTCTGCCTGCTCGTGAAATGGCAGGTGCTTGCAGCAGCAGGGTTTCTCGACGAGATCTACTCGCCTGGATACAACGAGGAGAATGACCTCATCTTCCGTGCGAACAGGCTCGGCTACCGGTGCGCCATGGCGAACCATGCGCTCGCTCCCCATGCGGGATCACAATCGTTTGGCCACGGCAAGGACCGCATCGATGCCAGACACAGGAAGATCCTCTACGGAAGGTATCCCGAGTTTCTCAAGGCAGTGGGCGAGTATTTCGGTTCCCCATACTTCCTTGCGGAACGCCTCATCACACAGACAACGCGCGTTGCGCGCACCCATGACCGCATCCTTGTTGACTGCAGCCACATCCGCCCATTCCACAACGGAACCTTCGAATTCGCGATCGGTGTGCTCCGGGCCCTTCTCGCCTCTGACACCTGGTCGGGAAGGTTCGGCACGGATGTTGTCATCACGAGGGAGGCTGTCGACTTTCATGGACTCGCGGGCCTCCTTGCAGGACATACCGTGTACAGTTCCTTCGAGGACATTCCCGAGCCCTACCCCTTTGCGCTGAGCCTCGCCCAGCCGTTTGACTGGAATGCGCTCCTTGCGCTCAACGATGCAGCAGCCGCAGTCGGCTACTATTTCCTGGATGTCATTGCGGACGAGTGCTACTACATCAGGTTCATGAACCAGGAACTTCATGCCATGTGGGAGTTTGTTGCAAGGACTGCCTCTTCGATCGGGTTTCTCTCCGAGAGTGCGAGAAGCACCTTCCAGAGCCGGTTCGGGAGCCGGTTGGGACGGAATGACTATGTTGCTCCTCCCTCGTGCGATCCTGGCGAGTACACGGCGGATGCAGCGGCTGCGAAGGCCTTCGCGCACGCTGCCGGAACTTCACGGGACGCTGCCATCATCGTTCCGGGCAACACCTTTGCGCACAAGATGGTCACTCCCACTGCCCAGCGTCTTGCGGAAGCGTTTCCCAACTGCACGATCCACACGATGGGCTATGAGGGCCCCCAGCGTCAGAATGTCCTGTCCGCACCGACAGGTTCCCTTGCGGAGGATGAGCTTGCGAGGCTGTATGTCACTGCTGGTGCTGTGGTTCTTCCCTCAACCTACGAGGGGTTTGGCTTTCCGCTCGTGAAGGCGCTTTCATACGGCACTCCTGTCGTGGCACGGGAAACCGAGGTCGCGCACGAGGTGGCGGAAAGAACAGGCTGCAGTGGGCAAGTGCTCTGGTTCACGGATGATGATGATCTTGTTGGACTGGTGCGGCTGGCGCTCGGTCAGGGCGGGCCAGTTCCCACAGATCCCCCACTCCCAAGAGGGGATGTGGGCTGGAATGCCACAGCTGCGACATTCACGGAAGCAGTGGAGGGGACACTCTCGCACCTTGAGTTTGGGAGCGTGCTGGAGCGGATGTCGCTCATCGGCCTCATGGCGTCGTACCGCACTGCGCTCCGGTCGAAGCCTGTGGGATACAGGGCTTCCCGCATGCGGCGCGTCGTCATCCAGCAGGCGAAGTCCGTTGTGAAGCGGATTCCCTTCGCGACTGACCTTGTCCGGACTGCCCGAAGGAGACGGGTGGATGCGGACACTGCAGGCACAGGGCAAGCAGCTCCACCTGATGCTCACCGCTCCCGGTAGGCAGTTCCGATGCGGATGAGGGCTGCACGCTGCGCCTTGAGCTGCTCCGCATCATCCCGTGCCTGCGCTGTGTCGAGAAGGAGGGCGGCAAGATGCGCAGCGAGAGTCAGCGCATGGCACTTCTCTGCAGCCTCCGGGACATCCCCATAGGCTGTGAAGAATGCGTCCCTCGCTTCCCTGGGAAAGGCGCTGTAGGCGATGGATAGGTCGATGGACCGTGGGCCACGGCATGTGTCACCCCAGTCTATGATGCCTGCGAGGCTGCCATGGTCAGTGACAAGGACATGCCTGAGGTGGAGGTCTCCATGGAGTATCACAGTGGGAGTATGCGGAAGGATGGTCGCTGCTTCCTCCTCCGCCAAAGCAGTGAGCGCATCGGCTGTCTCCTTGGGCAGCGATCCTGCGAGACGGGGAATGAGGGGCAGGAGCTGACGGCTTCTCTCAAGAGGGTCTCCCCTCCTGTTTGGATCGCTGGGCAGCGCGTCGTGGAGCGTCTCGGGAAGCTCGAGCCCGTGGAGCGCACGGAGCGCAGTGCCAAGCGTTTTCGCACAGGTGAGTAGCTCTCCATCCCCGAGTGCGGCAAGGGCAAGTTCCCTTCCTTCGATGATGCGGGATCCCCAGAAGGGATGGGGATATGGTGGTGTGGCCCTTCCAACGAACTCGGGAAACGGGACTACAAACGGGACAAGGGGTGCAAGGATGGGCAGCACAACAAGTTCACGCTCCACGCATGGCAGAGCAGCCTCCCTCCGGGGAAAGCGGAATGCCCATGTTTCCTCGACCCGGAACACGCTGCAGTCCCAGCCTTCTCCCAGGGGCGATATCGCTGTCCATCCACGGGAGGGGAACTGTGTGCGGATGAGCTGGAGAGCCTGTCTGGCATCCACCTGGATTGTTGCTGTCCAGGGTGGCGGTGTGGCAGGGGGAAGATCGGTCGACATGAGACTGAGTGTGGCGCATCACTGGACAGTGTGCAATGCCTTCTGTCACGGAGCGGCCACTGGGCATTCGAACATGGGGCAATCATGGGATGATGACGTCATGGATGAGACGCCATCCTTTGATTTCGATGGGGAGATGAGCCGGATGCATGCGGAGGATGCTGTGTGGCAGCGTGTGGCCGCGGAGCTCCTCTCCTCGAGCGTGTTTGTTCTTGCTCGCATAGAGACTGCGGATGATGGCTCCCGCTCCCCTGTGCTCATCGCCATCGAGGATCCTGAGGGGCCCGTGCTTCCCGTGTTCACATCGGAGGATGGCATCAAGTCTGTCATCGATGCACGGCCAGAATTGCCCGAGTCGTATGTCCGTGTTCCCTGCAGTGACCTCTTTGCGGCAGTGGTTGAAACTCGTGTGCTGCTCAACCCCTACCATCCGTTCGCCCGGATGATCTCTCCAGAGGAGGTCGCTGTCCTGGTGAGCGAGCACAGGAATTCCCTCTCGTAGGTCGAGTCCCCCCTGGGGGTGCCTGTCCGCAGGCTCAGGAGGGCGAAGAGCGCTCTGGTGGAAATTGGAGCTCAAGATACAGGGGGAAATGGTCCGAAGCATGCTGGACATCGCGGTCGGGTCTCCGGAGCGAACCAACGACATCGCAGGCCCCGACATATGGCACAAGATCCCTTGTGACAAACGCATAGTCGATTCGTGTTGCTGGCACCCAGGTTGCGCAGGTGAATCCCCGTGTGCGGGGATGCCTGAGCCGGTAGCAGTCAGCAAATCCTGCATCAAGGATCTTCTGCACTGTCCATCTGCGGATCCCCCGCCCAAGAATGAGGTCGAGCCTGTGGTTGACAGGCATCCATGATGTCGCAAGCATGGCAATGTTCGGGAGTGGCTGGATGCTTGGCGCGAGGTGGGGCGCAATGCCGACAGTGCTGAGCGACTCGTGGGCATCCGTGAGGGAGTGGTTTCCACGGAGATGCCGGACCCGGAGCGACCGGAGCTTTGGCAGTGCCTCGTCCGGAAGGAACAGTCCAGCCTCCTTGAGGCTCCGGAGCCTCTCGAAGAAGAGCGTTGCGCGGACAACATCCTTCGGTGCGATGGAGTTGAAGTCGCCCATGAGAAGATGGTGGGAGACATCATCCTCACGCCGGATGTCATCGAGGATCTTCCCTATCTCCTTGAGCCGCCTCGCTTCTCCATTCGCACGTTCACCAAACCGTGCAGCAAGATGGATGCCATGGATGCGGATGGTGCCAATGCGGGGAGAGGGTGTGACATCGCATTCGAGATGATACCGCAGCATCTCTGGATGCTGGTGCACCCTCCAGCCAGTGACGGGAATGCGGCTCAGGATGACGACATGGGATGCGGACATCGGGGATGGTGGAGCGCAGTAGGTTTCCATGCCAAGCCGTTCCGCAATGTCGCGGATAGGATCGTCCTCGATCGCCTCCTGGAGGATGACGATGTCAGCCTGGGAGCGTTCGCAGATCCGTTCGATGTGGGCAAGCCTGCCTGTGCCGCCCATCAGGATGTTGTAGCTCAGGAGGCGGAGGGTTGTCATAGTCATGGCTCGAGTCTGTACAATGCAAGCATACCAGCGCAAAAGATGGGTGGAAGCATGAAATCAGCGATGCGCGAAGTGGTAGCCATATATCGGGTGCGGAATCTTCCGCTTTCGAAGCTCATTCTCCTTTGGGGAGTCGTTGCTGCAGCAGCCTGCGGAGCAGCGCTTGGGCTTTCCCGCCTGGCTACATCAACCATAGTTGCAAGTGCAGGGCACAGTGCAGGATTCATTCAGCGCCTGTTCAGCGAAGGGCCGGGGCTCGGCACATCGGTTGCTGTCTGGGGCGCAGCCACATGCTTTGCCATATCTGCAGTGCATCTCAGGTCAGCAAAGCAGACGGAACTTCCCTGGCGGGATGCGAAGTCAGTCGCAGCGCTCCGGAAGCATCTTCGTGAGGAGTACGTCGCAGTCCGCATGCTTCTCTTCGCAGTCACGGCATTCGTCGCCTTTGAACTCTCCCGCACAGGCATCCTCATCACGGACATGGTGCTGAGGACTCCCCTCTCCCACCAGTCCATTGGCTGGATGGCCATTGAGACAGTGGGAGCAGTACTTGCCATGGTGGCTCTCACGATCTGGTCAGCAGTCTTCCGGTCGCATCTCATGCATCTTGGCGCCCTCGTCGAGGAGGAGGGTTTCAGTGATGTGTCCGCACCTTCTGGGCCTGTGGGGAACCGCCCGTCACACCGTCCGGTCACGGAGCGACACGGGAAGCTCAAGCAGAGCCCGCTTGACAGCCGTGTCTGGAAGCGGGTCGAGGGCACGAACAGCTCCGTCGGAGAGTTCTCGTACTCTGCGACGCACGCGTTCAACAGCCCACGAGGATCCAACGATCGCAATGACCCGCTCTGCCTCATCGGCACGAAGCGGACGACCAGCGCGAAGAAGCTCGCGGAGCGGTCCTGAAAGGGAGTCGTCAGGATCCTGGAGCGCCTCGATGAGGGGAAGGGTGATGACACCGGATCGGATGTCACTCCCTGACGGCTTGCCAAGCTCCTCCGCAGTGCCAATGTAGTCAAGCAGGTCATCCACCATCTGGAACGCGAGTCCAACAGCAGTGCCATATGCCTCGAGCTCTGCCCTGAACGGCGCATGGTGAGAAAGAGCGCTTCCCAGTCCAAGGGAGAGGGCTAGGAGCGATGCTGTCTTGCCCTCGATGATCGTGAGATACATTTCCTCCGGCATGCCGATGTCCCGGAGATGGTGCTCCTGGAGCTGCTGCGCCTGGCAGATTCTGCTCACTGTGCGTGCTGCATCGCGGAGCGCATGCGCTGGGAGATGCTCAGCAAGGATTGCGAACGCCTCCATGAGGTAGTAGTCGCCTGTCACGATTGCTGCAGGCACTCCATATGTCACATGCACGGAGGGAATGCCACGGCGCTCATCCGCCTCGTCGATGACATCATCGTGGATGAGGGTTGCGGTATGGATGAGCTCAATGCTGCACGCGACATCAAGCGCATGGTCCATGTCCGCTTCCGCACTGCGGGCAGCAAGAAGCACGAGGGCTGGCCGAAGCCGCTTTCCCCTGCTCCGGAGGATGTGGTCAAAGGGATCGAATCCCGGGTCTGCTCCATCATGGGGGAGCACCATGCGGTGCGAAGCGAGAAGGTTGGCAAGAACACCATCAAACCGGTCAAGTTCCGACTGGATCGTGTCGAACAAGAGTACCATTGGCTCCGCCATCGTCTTACGATTGTAGCAACGCCATCCTGGCACGAGTTCCCTGCAGCGGAGACACATCCATGACTGGAAGCGGGTTCGACCCGGCATCTGTGACGAGTTTCACTGTGACACGCACTTCCTTTGATGCCACAGACAGGACACTGCGGCTCGAATACTGCTTCGATGAGTCCCTGGCATTTGTGGAAACCATAACGTTCACAACGCCAACCGCCTACTCGCGAACCCGGGACCAGGATGCTGCTCTTATGCGCGCAATCCTCCTGCTTCATGCCACAGCGGGTGTGAGCTACTACAAATGCGCTGCTCCTGACCTCATCCGCCTGACCCAGCCTCTTGGCGAACACACGTGCCGGGAGCTGGAAGGTGTCTATGGTCCTGGACTCCACGAGTTCGCTGCAGCAAACGGACTTCCGCTCCCGTTCCTTCCTGCTATTGAGTGCGAGGTGGACAGGCACCACCCACTTGCGGCATCGCGCCTTCCTGACAGGTGGTGCATTCCCCTTGGAGGAGGAAAAGATTCCCTTGTTGCGCTTGAGGCGCTGAAGGAGCTGGAGCCGTTTGCGCTCGCCATCAATCCGAAGCCATGGGTTGTCGAGCAGGCGGAACGAGCTGGTGTCCCGCTCATCACAGTCACAAGGACCCTGGATCCCCTCATGATCCAGCTTTCTGGCAGTGGGGGACTCAATGGACACATTCCCGTGACTGCAGTGAACACTGCCATTGCGGTTGTTGGTGCGTACCTCTACGGCTACAGCAGGATTGGCCTTGCAATAGAGTCGTCCGCGAGCGAGCCAACCAGGCTCATCGATGGCATTCCCGTGAACCACCAGTGGAGCAAGAGCAGGGACGCGGAAGCGCTCATGCAGGACGCAGTTCGGGAGGATGTGGATCCGGGAGTCTTTGTGGGGTCTGTGCTCCGCGGGTTCACGGAGCTTGCGATTACGCGGCGCTTCGCTTCCCTGCCGCAGTACCATGACCTCTTTGTGAGCTGCAATGCAGCGTACCGGAAGGATGCGACTGGACTGCGGTGGTGTGGGGAGTGCCCAAAGTGCCGCTTCATCACGCTCATGTGCGCACCATACTGCAGCAGGGAGAAGCTCACAGCCATCTTTGGAAGATCCCTTCTCGACGATCCGTCCGCAATCCCTGGATTCCGCATGCTCTTCGCGGAGGACAAGCCGTATGAGTGTGTTGGCGAGCGGCGTGAGAGCGCATACGCCATGACCCTGCTTGCCAAGGACCCCGCATGGCAGGAGAGCCATGTCGTGAAAGCGCTTGCACGTGAGGCAGGCACAGTCCCAGGAGTGGACATGGGCAGTTCACTCCTCGAAGGAGATCCGGAGTATCGTACACTCATTCCTGAATCGGAGCGGATCTGGTCGTTTCTTGGAGGTGTTTCTGCACGATGATGTTGGACCGCTTGGCTAAGCGCCGTATCGCACTGTTCGGCTTTGGTCTTGAGGGCAGATCGATGGCGAAGGTGCTGCATGAGAGCGCCTTCCCGTTCACTGTCATTGATGACCACCGTATTGCAACGCTCGAGCAGGTGAAGCGCGAGTACGGCAGGAGTGTCGAAGTGGTGCTGCCAAAGCAGATAACACGTGCGCTGTTCGATGTCATCATCGTTTCGCCAGGCGTCAGCTGGTACCGGCCTGAGCTCGTCAAGGCACGGGACGAGGGCATTGAGGTGACCTCTCCCGCTTCACTTTGGCTCGAGGACTACCGGGACCGGAGGATACTCGGCATCACAGGCACAAAGGGAAAGAGCACGACGGCTTCCCTTGCAGCAGTCATTCTCCGTTCGCTGGGCTACACAGTCGCGCTTGGTGGAAACATTGGCGTGCCTGTCACGAACTTCTACCGTGAGCCGGACCACGACATCTATGTCATCGAGTTCTCAAGCCACCAGACAACGGGCCTTCTCAACTCCCCAGAGGCTGCTGTCCTCACAAGCCTTGCTCCAGACCACCTCACCTGGCATGGGAGTGTGGAACAGTACTACCACGACAAGCTCAACCTGTTCCGGGAAAGCAGCAGCGTCCGGGCTGCTGTGAATGGCCTGAATGCGGAAGCAGTGTCACGCACTGAGGGACTCGCCAACAGGATTCTCTATGGCCGGCCCGAGGATCCTGTCCATGCTGATGACCAGTACGGCTATGTGCATGGGGAGAAGGTGGTGCGAGTCCGTGACCTCCATCTCCCGGGATTCCACAACAGGCTCAACCTTCTCGGGGCTCTTGCGGGCGTGCACCAGCTCATGGGTGCAGCTCCTGTGATGAACGATGTCGGACCAAAGCTTTCCGCCTTCCACGGACTTCCTTCACGTCTCTGCCGCATAGCCTCAGTGGGCGGCATCGAGTACTATGACGATGCGCTTGCGAGCAATGCCCTTGCGGTGTCAGCTGCGCTCGAGGTCTTCCATGGGAAGCCACTCACCCTCATCATGGGCGGGGAGGACCGTGGCATTCCGTATGACATGTTCGCCAAGTCACTCCAGAAACGTCTGCAGCGAGCGACGAACGTTGTTCTCCTTCCCGGGTCTGAGCGCATCGAGGCAGCAATTCGCAGGGAGCTTGAAGCCTCAAAGTCGTTCATCAAGCTCATTCCCGTTGCCTCCCTTCAGGATGCTGTTCTCGAGGCAGCCCTTGTCACTCCGAAGGGTGGGGCTGTCCTCTTCTCACCCGGTGCTCCCACACCAAAGAAGGAAGGAAGCTACAAGGACCGGAGCGAACTCTTCCAGAAGGCAGTGGAATCGCTCCAGAAGCGTTCAGCCAGCTGATCCCGCATCAGTCAGGGTGGAGCTCCTTCGACATGAGAACGACATTGTGCGTCCCTTTCGCATCGATGATGTAGTTTCTCCGCACACCATCACTGTGGAAACCCAGGCGCTCATACAGCATGCAGGCCCTCGTGTTCGACTCGAACACTTCAAGTGTGAGAAGCCTGATGCCTGCTGAGCGTGCCCATTCCTCCCCCTGCACTATGAGGAGAGAGCCAATGCCAAGCGACCTGCATGAAGGCGCAACAATGACTCCAAACTGTGCGACATGGCGCTTCACAGGGGAGGGATCCCTCTCGATGAGCAGATTGCCAGCAATCTTGTCATTGCGCACTGCTGTGAGGGCCACTCCCCCGCCCTGCCCGAGTGCTGCGATGGTGAAGCCGAGAAGGGAAGGTGTCGTGGGCTCCCCCGTGTCCGCAATCGTCGATTCCGCCGAGGCGATGTGGTCACGAAGTGCTGCTATGGCGGGAAAGTCTGAGGGTATGGTGAGACGGACAAGGCAGGTGCTTCCGTCACGGAGCCCTGTGCTCCGCGTGACTTCCAAGCCTAAGCCCCTTCCCTGCGTCCAATCGTGTGGATGGCAACATCCTGCGAGGCTTTCCCCTGAATGTGCCGTGTCCTGCCACGTTTCCGGATCTGCTCTGGACTGTCGTGGTCTTCGAGGAGCCAGGCATGGTACAGTGGAGCGAGCTTGTTCGCAGTCATGATGTTCATGTGTCCAAATGGCTGCGAGATGAGCTCTGTTCCCCATGACGAGGCGAGCCGGACAATGGGTTCGAACCCGACAATGTTGTCATAGTAGGGTGCGACAAGGCAGATCCTGTGGGGAGGGGTCGCAATCTCCATGTGGTTCTCGGGAATGATGGGACTGAGAACCCTGCGGAGTAGCACTTCGGCCTCTCCCATCGTCATTCCCCACACACCCCCGGAGGTTCCAACTAGACCGACCCTGCGCTTCGCATTCCGGGGAAGCTTCTCGAGGAAGGTGTGCACAGGATCGCAGAATGGTGCGACTGCGACAGCAGCATCGAGCTCCAGCTGCGTTGCGATGAGTGTCGTGACAAGACCGCCCAGGCTGAAGCCCATGGCTGACACATGGTCAATGTGAAAGGCTGTTCTGGCCCATGCGATGATGGCTGCAGCGTCCTCAACGGACTGGCGGATGGACTCCACAGTCCGCTCGGGATCCAGAGCGAAAAAGCCGTCACCTGAGAGCGTTCCCACAATGCGCCTGCGCATGTGAAAGGGAAGTTCGAGCCTGGCGACGACTGCCCCCTGCTCCACGAGCTTTCGTGCATGCCATTCCTCGAGGTATGGGACAGGGACAGCAAACCCGTGGAGAAGAATGACAAGTGGCATGGGCGTGTCAGGGAGGGTTACTGGCCGGAAGATGCTTGCCATGAACTTCTTGCTTCCTGGATGGTATCCGGGACCCTCGCTTATCCCCTCGATGTCAAAGGTGATGGCTTTGCCGTTGAACGTCTTCCTGCCATTGAAGAGCCGTGTGACAGGGAAAGGAGAATGCACACGGGTGTTTGACCAGTACTGGTTGGTGTCCACAGACTTGAGCGCCACCTTCGATGGACGGTCAAGGCTCGTGATGCCTAGACGCCATGAGACAGTCCAGTCGATTGCGTACGAGGCAATGCGGCGGAGTGCCCGATGTAGGTAGCGGAATAGCATCATATATGACAATTGTACGCGTCCCCACTTGCTTGCTCCACACCAGCCTGCAAATTGTCATGGCATGTCCGCTCCTGCTGCTGCGGGCTGGCAAGGGATGAACCGTGCTAGGCGGGGAGCCGTTCCAGGAATGCGAGCGTGCGCGATTCGAGAAGGGCGGCTGCTGCAGGATCGTACGAAGTGAGACTCGAGTCCGCAAAGCAGTGCTGGTCTCCCGGATACAGGAAGAGCTCACCACTTTGTGCGTGTGCGACAAGCTCCCGTGCTGCATCGATGTCCCCGTCATCCACAAAGTGCGGGTCATGGTCCATGCCATGAATCTGCACTGGGACGCCTTCTGGCCATGCGGGGCTGGATTCCGTGTGGGGAAGGCAGGAATGGAAAAGCAGTGCACCTTTGGCATAAGGACGTGTCTGCGCAAGGCGCTGGGCATGGATGACGCCGATGGAGAATCCACTGTAGACAAGCGCTTCCGGTAGTTCGCTTACGAGGGAATCGACACGCTGCTGGAAGGCATCAAAGCCAATGGAGTCCGCATAGGCGAGTCCCTCTGGAATGGAGGAAAATGTCCTCCCATCAAAGAGGTCAGGCGTGTGGACTGCATGCCCAGCTTTGCGGAGCGTGTCAGCAAACGCATGAAATCCGGGTGTCTGCCCCTGGGCATGGTGGAACAGGACAATGTCAGCCATGGTGTGCAGGTTTCGCAACATGCGCTGTCATGGTGGTGGCGCATGTTGTGCTGCATGTCCTCTGCCACTTCCCCCTTCTCCACAAGATTGAACAGGCGGGAAACTCCACAGCCATGGAATGTGTGGACTGCAAGGCACTCACGGAGTGAGCCCTCTCATGCGCTTGAATGCAGCTGCAATTGCTGCAAGGAGCATGAGGAGGAAGAGCAGGAGAAGAAGAATCAACCAGGGAAATGATGCATGTGCGCTGTGGGTGTGCGGATGGGTGTGGTGCGTGATTGCTGGCGTTCCCGTGGGAGATGCGGGAGTCCGAGAGGGTGACTTGGAGGGTGCAGGGGAAGGTGAGGCTACAGGTGTTGCAGGTGCAGGGGACGTTGCTGGAGGTGGAAGCGTGCCTGCTCCTCCTGACGTTCGCGATGGAGATGGTGCTGGCGTGGGACTGTGCGGGATTGGGGTCGATGGCAGTGTGGGTGTGGGTGAGGGTGATGTGGCTGGAACTGGAGACGGAGATGGAGACGGAGATGTGGCAGGAACTGGAGAGGCTGTTGGCGAAGGACTGGGTGATGGTGCAGGTGAGGGCTGGGAAACTGCAGTGGCAATCGTGATCTGCTGTGCAGCAGTAGCACTGGTGTAGTTGCCATCGCCACTGTACGATCCTGCAATGTTCTCCGTTCCTGCAGAGGCTGGCACAGTGAGCATGCAGCTTCCTGAGCCTCCCTGGAGTGTTATCGTGCATGTTGCACTGCCAAGTGACAGGGTCACAGTGCCAGATGGCTGTAATCCTCCACCAGTGGCTGCAGCTGCAATGGTGATTTGCTGTCCTGCTGTCGCCTGCTGGGGTGCAGTGAGTGTGAGGGTTGGTGTCCCTTTCCCAATCGTGTAGGTGATGGGAACTGAGGCAGCAAGGGCAGGAGTCGAGGAATCTGTGGCTGTGATGCTGAAGTTTCCGCTTCCTGCTGCTTGAGGAGTGCCGTTGAGCGTACCCGATGTGGGTGAAAGCGCAACTCCAGCTGGCAGGCTCCCTGATGCCATGCTCCATGTCGCTGGAGCTGTTCCTGAGAGAAGGAGTGCTGCGGGAGTGGTACCTGGTGCACCGACTGAGCTGGTGAAGGTTCCAGATGGAAGGGTGGCAGGAGTGCTCACACTGCCAATGGGAGAGTTGCTGATCGAGGACAGGTCAGGGTTGGTCGGAAGGAATCGTGCCACGAGCGAGATTGGAGCAGTCTCACCCTGTGGTGCTGTGAAGGAGCAGTTCCCTGCATGCTGGCCATCGAGGGATGCTGTGCAGCTTCCGAGCTGCTGCTTCGTCTTCGTGACCACTGCGGAAAACGTGAGGCTCCCTGCTGCGGGGACTGCCTGGTCGCTCGATGCTGCAATGCCAGAGAAGGCGTACGTGGAACTCGTCAGGAGTGCCTCCGCATGGACTGTTGTGGAGATGGGCACAACAGTGATGCTAAGTGTCTCGTTTGCAATGGTTCCCGTTCCGTTGTCAGCAGAGATGCTCACATTGTAGATGCCAGCTGTTCCGCTTGCTGGAGTGCCACTGATGAGGCCAGTTGCGGAATCGAGCGTGAGACCTTGGGGGAGTTGGGTTCCTGAAGCCAGCACTGTGTAGATGGGTGCTGGAGAGCCTGAGGCTGTGAGCTGGAAGGATCCCTGGGTGTCGACAGTGAACATGGCAGCTGTCGGGGATGTGAAGGCTGGAGGGCTCGGAGTGCCATACGGAGTGCCCGGCACGTAGGGCTCGTTGTCTCCTGCAGAACAGTTCACCTCGCCAAGCGCTGGACGTGTGTGGGGGTACTGGTCAACACCAGGACAGAGCAGCACACGTGTCGACCCAAACTGCACAGCCGCTGCCCTGGGTATCTGGTACTGCCATGATTGGGACGGAGGGGGAATCACTTGTGGTGTGATGGGAAGGGAGCCGTCCTGATTGTAGTTATAGGCAACTGCCACTCCAAGCTCGTCTCCCTGACTGGAGAAGGAGCAGTCACCAGTGTCATCGACGACGTTGTATCCGAGTGAGGTGATGGAACCTCCTGAAGGGGCTGCGCAGTTCGATGTCAGCTGTGTCTGTGTGGAGGTAATGACCGTGGTGTTGCGGCCAAGCACGGATCCCGCAATCCATACAGGTGCAGTACGAGAAAGACCACCGGGAGAGGAGAAGATGCCTGCACCAGCCATGGAACCAGTTCCGGAAAGCGTGTTCCCGTAGATCGTTGACATGGAGATTTCGCTCACTACATTGCCGTTGAAGATACCTCCCCCTTCATCGATGGTGGTTGGAGCGGAAGAAGTAAGAATGTTCTGTGCGATGGCACTGTCAGCAATGCTGAGATTCTGGGCGTTGTAGATTCCGCCTCCTTCGGCTATGGAAGGTGCACTTTCCACAGTCGGGAATGCGACATGGTTCTGCGCAATGGTGGAATCCGATATCGAAAGAATTCCCGTGTTCGCGATGCCTCCTCCCCACAGGTTGTAGCTTTGTTGGACATAGGCACGGAGAAAGCTGTTCTGCACTATGGAATCAGTGATCGTCATTGTGCCACCGTTATAGATAGCCCCTCCTTCAAGTGTCGAGGGAGTGTTCATCTGTGCAGGAGTTGTCACTATGTTGCCTGAGAACAGGCTTCCCACGATTGTCACAGTGCCATTCGAGTAGAGAGCGCCTCCGCCAGCATAGGAACTTACTGTTAGGGGAACTGTGAGTGTCACGTTATTCATGAAGTCGCACTGGTTGATTGTGACTGTCGCTCCGTACGCGACGTAGAGGGCACCGCCACCATGGTACTGGTCCTGTGACTCGAAACTGTTGAACGTAAGTCCCGTGAGCGTGAGATTCATGCCCAGGGGAACATACATTCCTGCTGCATAGATGGTGGAGAGAGCGCTGTTTGGCGGCACAAGGGTAGGATTGCGTCCCATGCCTTCTATGGTGAGGGGGGAAAGCGATGCGGGAATGGTGAGGACTGACTGGTCTGGGGTTGTGCGGAGGTATGCCCCGCCAACAACAGCAATGGTGTCCCCTGCTGCTGCCTGGGTCAGCGCATACGCGAGGGACTCGCAGGGAGCATTCGCATTCGTGCAGTTCGAGGTGTCGGAGCCAGATGAGGAGATGTACAAGGTTGCTCCAGCTGCATGCGCAGGTTCCCCATGCAGGTTTCCACAGGCGAGAAGCACAGCCACGACTGCTAGGATGCGGAGAATCCGTTTTGCCATCATTCCCTCTCTTTGCTGCACACACAATGGCTTCTTCGACAAGTATGACGCAATGAGACGAATGCATGGAGTCCCATGGGAGCGCTCCGTTACAATGGATGGCAATGAACACATTGCATCGTTCCATGCGGCATCTCGCTATGGGCATGGCTGCCATGGCACTTCTTGCCTCCTGTGGCAGCAGCTCTCCATCCCGGTCAGCACATGCTGGAGGAAGCGCTTCCCCTGGCATGCAGGGTGGAGCTCCATTCAATGCTGCTGCACTTGGCAGTGTCACGAACTACCGTGCGACATACCAGGTCGCGAACCAGTATGTGGACCTCAACCTTGTCTATATCGTCCACTCTCCCACGAACTGGGAGGAGCTGTCAGTTGGTGGATCACGGCCACTTGTAGTTGTCGTGAATGGCACTGCGTACGGAGCAGTGCCAACCATTGCTGGCTCCTCAGTGACCATCAGCTGGCAGAAGGCGACTCCTGTTGCCTACAAGACGACTCCCTACCCCTCAACTGTCGCCTCCATCCTGGATCTTCCCCATGTGAGTGGTGTGAAGGTTGCTGCAGCTGGCCCGTGCGCAGATGGGTCCGCATCAGGAACTGCCTGGAAGACCGAGCCTGCAGCACCAGGCGCAGTCGCACCCGTGATCGCATTCTGCACAGCCACAAAGTCTGGAGCGCTCCTCTGGTATGCGCTGGGCAGTGGTTCTGGGGGGACGTACAGCATCCTGCCCCCACATGCTGCAACAAAACTCCAGATCTCTGACATCGGGAAAGTCCCGCCGATTGCCATTCCCAAATGATGGGGAGTGTTACGGCACCCAGGTCGTTGATCGATTGTACTGATCGAGAAGCGCCATCACTGGACGGATGTCAGTGAGTTGGCTGAAGGTGATGCGCGCGTACTGGAGCACAGCAGGTGCAGCAGGAAGCTGGGGACCAGGCTGCTGTGGTGCCTGACCAGGAAGCGGTGTTGTTCGTCCGGAACCAATGAAGCCAAGTCCCCAGACGAGTGGACGATTGGGCCCACCTCCGAACAGAGCAGGATCCGCAGCGAGCAGCGTGTCATCCGTCATGAGGAACCGCAGCTGCACACTCCGCCAGCTGCCATAGGGGGACTTCATGGGAATGCACTGCGCAAGAGATGACAGCGGTGCGTAACTCACCTTTGGAGGAGAACCAGCCCGCAGCCTGCCCACGCACTTCAGGGCACGGGTTTGTGTGATGGCATAGGAGGTGCGCTCGAGGTATTTGGAGGTCGTGAAAGCGCCCCAGAGGCCAACACAGCCAACTGCAAGAAGTGGATAGGACACCACGAGCCAGATTGCTCCTTCGACAATAGAAACGACTGAGTGCCAAACAACGATCGCCACTATCCCAAAACCAGCAACGATAAGTCCGATCATCAGGAACATGAGCCCTATTGAAAGCGAGCCACCGTTGATGCCTGCTGTCGGCTGGGGTTTTCCCCACCAGATGACCTGTTCTCCTGGCGAGAGCAGTGCCTGGAGTTCAGGTGGCATAAAGTGGGGAGGGAAAACTGCCATGCTTCATGTACTCCGGTAGTGTGGTGGCAGGAGATGCGCTGTCAGTGTACAGTGAAGCGCTTGATACCGTGAAGGAGTGCGAAGGGAAGTCAGTGCCCTGAAGAGCCAGTTCCCGCACTCAGATCTCCGTGATCATGGGAAGGATCATGGGCCGCCTGTGCGTCTGCTTCGCGATGAACTGGGCAAGGCTGTCGCGCACAGTGTTCGCAATCGTTGTCCTGTCACTCTTGTCAAGAATGGAGGGAATCGTCTTCTCAAGGTGCTCCCGTGCACCATCAAGGATGTCCTTCCACGGCTCCTCGGGCATGAAGCCCTTTGCAACAAGGTCGATGTCACTCACAAGAGTCCCCCGCTCCGGATCCACAGCCATGACAACAATGATGATGCCATCATTCGCAAGATGGTTTCTGTCCCGGAGAATGGCTTCCGCTTCCGTCTCGACATTGACACCATCGACATACACGTACCCCGCATCGACAAACCGTCTGTGCACTGCTGTGTGGGATGCATTGAGATCCACTGCAGTGCCGTTTTCGAGGACGAAGATGTGGTCCTCGGGAATGCCAAGACTCCGTGCGATCCCTGCATGGGCAACGAGGTGGCGTGGCTCTCCATGCACAGGAATGAAGTACTGGGGCTTGGTGAGCGTGAGCATGAGCTTGAGCTCCTCCTGGCTCGCATGTCCAGAGGCATGGACTGCATGTGCAGGTGTCGTTGCGACAGTGACACCATTCCGCACAAGGTGGTTGATGGTCCGGTAGACGAGCTGCTCATTGCCTGGAATGGGACTTGCGCTGATGATGACTAGATCGTCAGGATCCGCACTCACGATGGGATGCCGTTCGGATGCGATGCGTGACAGTGCGGACATCGGCTCTCCCTGTGCACCTGTGCAGAGGATGAGGAGCTCATGCGGAGGAATCCTGTCATATCCCTTGAGGGGGACAAACATCTCCTCTGGTGCATCAAGCATGCCACGCTGCCGTGCGACTGCAATGTTGTTGAGCATCGACCTCCCAACAACAAGACAGTGCCGTCCATGCTCCCGTGCGATGTCGAGTGCCTGCTGGATGCGGGAGAGGTTTGAGGCGAATGTGGCGACAAGGATGCGGCGTGGTGCTGTGCTGTACAGCTCCTCCAGTGCGGGAGCCACACTCCGCTCGCTCGCCGTGATGCCAGGACGTTCCGCATTCGTGCTGTCACTGAGGAGGCAGAGAATGCCAGCACTGCCGAGTTCCGCAAAGCGTGCAAGATCCGGTGGCATGCCATGCACGGGCGTGTAGTCGATCTTGAAATCGCCCGTGTGGAGAATGCAGCCGTACGGAGTCTGGACAGCAAGGGCGGACGAGTCGGGAATGGAGTGTGTGGTGCGGATGTACTCCACTTCGAGTGCACCAAGCCTGATGTGGTCGCCATGCCTGACTTCCACAGTGGTCACCTTGTCCGTGAGGTGGTGCTCCTTGAGCTTGTTCGAGAGGATGCCAAGGGTAAGGGAAGTGCCATAGATGGGCACATCGATCATGCGGCGGATGATGAAGGGAAGTGCTCCAATGTGGTCCTCATGCCCATGGGTGAGGACAATGCCCCGCACCTGCGCATGGTGCTCGACTACCCAGCTCACATCGGGCAGCACAAGGTCGACACCGAGCATGTCGTGCTGGGGAAACATGAGTCCTGCATCGATGAGGATGATGTCCTCATCGACCTGGATGACAGTGAGGTTCCTTCCCACTTCCCCCACTCCTCCCAGTGGAAGAATGCGCACATGGCTGTAGGCGAGGCCGGGAATGGTCATGGCTGCTCCTCCGCTGTCCAGCTGAGACTGAGCTGCCTGGACAGTGTGTTCCCGTTTCCGCTGTTCCCACTCCCCTGTGCTGCTCCCCGCTCACGAAGAACCTGGTGGACAGTGTTCATGTCCTCCCGGAGTGTTGTGAGGAGTGAACCATTGTAGAGTGCTGCAGCAGGATGGTACAGGGGAATGTACGTGCGTTCTCCACGGGTGAGCACAGTGCCGTGCGCTTTCGAAATTGTCGGTGCGTCGGGAATGAGCCGATGGAGCGCATGCCTGCCAAGAAGCAGGATGATTTCAGGCTTCACAAGGTCAATCTGCTGGTCCAGGTACGGAGCGCAGGCTGCCACTTCCCCATCGAGCGGATCCCGGTTGCCAGGTGGCCTGCATTTCACGATGTTCGTGATGAAGATTGCTGAACGCGAAAGTCCTATGCCCTCGAGGAGGGAATTGAGGAGGTTGCCTGCAGCGCCAACGAACGGATGGCCAGTCGCATCCTCAGTCTGGCCTGGAGCTTCCCCCACTGCCATGACTGCCGCATTGATGGGGCCGTCACCGGGTACAGCGTTCGTGCGGGTTGTGCAGAGCCCACATGTCTGGCATGCACGGATTTCCGCATCAAGTGCGGCTGCTGACGCATCCACCTGCTGCATTGAACGCACGTGCCTCCTTCCAGGAGTGCCTGCCCGGGGATCTGGAGTGCTCCTTGGTCCCCGGGACAGGGGACTGTGTTCTACCGGTGCGAGGTGGGTTCCTCTTCACGCTCATGCTCGTGGTGATGCTCGTGCTCATGATGCTCATGCGCATCGCCATGGTGCTCATGCGCGAGATCCCGAAGCGCATCCTTCCGTGACAGGTTCACCCGGCCACGGTCATCAACCTCGATGACCTTCACCATGATCTCATCACCAACATTCACGACATCCTCGACCCGTGCGACATGATGCTCCGCAAGGTTTCCTATCCTGACGAGCCCTTCCTTGCGTGGAAGGATCTCGACAAAGCAGCCGAAGTTCGTGAGCCGTGTGACATGACCCTTGTAGATCCTGCCGATCTCGACATCGTCCGTGAGTTCACGGATGATCTCGATGGCCCGTGCACGCGCATCGGGATTGTTCGAGGAGATGGCAACTGAGCCATCATCGCTGATGTCGATCTGGCATCCTGTGGCATCGATGATGCCCCGGATCGTTTTTCCGCCTGAACCGATGACATCGCGGATCTTGTCAGGGTTGATCTTGATCGTGTCAATGCGGGGCGCCCACTGGTTGAGCTCCTCACGGGGTGCGGAGAGTGTCTCGAGCATGATCTTGAGGATGTGGAGACGGCCTGTCCGTGCCTGGGCGAGCGCTGTTTCAAGGAGTTCCCACTTGAGGCCTGCAATCTTGATGTCCATCTGGAGGGCAGTGATGCCTGTCTCTGTGCCTGCAACCTTGAAGTCCATGTCACCAAGCGCATCTTCCATGCCCTGGATGTCACTGAGGATGGCTGCCTTGTCGGACCCCTCCTCCGTGATGAGTCCCATGGCAATGCCTGCAACAGGAGCAATGAGGGGTACACCCGCATCCATGAGGGAGAGGGTGGAACCGCACACGCTTGCCATCGAGGTGGAGCCGTTGCTGCTCAGGATCTCTGTGACAACACGGACAACATACGGAAACTCGTCGTCTGGTGGCATGACATTGTGCACTGCACGCTCAGCAAGGGCACCGTGTCCAATCTCGCGGCGGCCAGGCGACCGTGCAGCCTTCGCCTCGCCAACGGAGAATCCCGGGAAGTTGTAGTGGTGCATGTACCGCTTGAACTCCTGGAGACCCAGTCCATCCAGCTTCTGCGCATCGGACTCACTGCCGAGTGTCGCAATCGTGAGCGCCTGGGTCTGGCCACGGGTGAAGATTGCGCTCCCGTGCGTCCGGGGCAGAACGCCAACCTTGCACCAGATGGGACGGATCTCATCGGTTGCCCGACCGTCTGGCCGAAGGCCCTTCTCGAGGATTGCTTTGCGGACTGTCTTTTTGAGCTCCTTCTCGAAGGCCTTCGCAATGTCGCCCTTCGCATCCGGGAACCGTTCCGCAAGCTCGCCCTCGACTGCCTTCTGCAGCTCACCGAGAGCACGCTCGCGTGCAGTCTTTTCCTTCGTGTACGCTGCATCGTACATCCTGCCTTCGACAGCCTGGTGCACTGCAGCCTGGAGATCCTCAGGAACTGCCATGTGCGGGTAGTCCATGAGAACCTTTGGCCCCTTCTTCGCACGGATGTCGAGCTGGAAGGCGACGAGTTTCCTGATGTTCTCATGCGCAAGGCGGAGTGCCTTGAGCATGACATCCTCTGGCACCTGGCGGGCTCCTGCCTCCACCATCGTGATGGCATCATCCGTGCCTGCAACGACAAGGTCGAGCTCCGAACGCTCCATGTCGACAAGAAGCGGATTTACCACGAGCTCCCCATCGATGAGGCCAATGCGGACACATCCCACTGGTCCACTGTGGGGAATGTTGCTGATGAGGAGTGCAAGCGATGCACCGTTCACGGCAAGGGTGGCGGGATCATTCTCGAAGTCCACTGAGAGGACTGTCGCTGTGATCTGGACATCGTTGCGGAAGTCCTTCGGGAACAAGGGACGCATGGGACGGTCAATCATGCGGCTCGCAAGAATGGCTGCCTCTGCAGGCCTGCTCTCGCGGCGGATGAAGGACCCGGGAATGCGTCCAGTCGCGTAGATCTTCTCCTCGTAGTCGCAGGTGAGCGGGAAGAAGTCGATGCCCTCGCGTGGTGTCGCATTCGCGACAGCAGTTACGAGAACGACAGTCTCCCCCTGCCGCATGAGGACAGCTCCATTTGCCTGTTCGGCAATGTGTCCGGTCTCCACTGTAATCTGGCGGCCGGCTAGTTCCATCTCATAGCGTTCGTATGCCATGGAATCTCCTTGTGGTTGTGGAAGCAGCCCGGGTACGTGTCGTGGGAAGAGCAACGACTCTGGCGAGGTGTTGGGGGCTGGAGGTCGGCGTTGTCCTGCACTGAGTGCGGACACTGCATATGTGCCGAGGTCCAGTCACCAACCACTCCCCTGCGCATTCCCTACGCACCATGATCCTGCTTCCGGATTGATGATTGGTCTGACATGGTTGACATTTGAAGCGGATGAGGCGTGCAGCGCATTCCTACCGGCGGAGTCCAAGTGACTCGACGAGTGTGCGGTACCGTGCGATGTTCTCCCGTGAGAGGTACGCAAGGAGCCGTCGACGCTGGCCAACGAGGGACAGGAGGCCACGCTTTGAGGCCTGGTCATGGGGATGGGTGCGTGCATGCTCTGTCAATGCGACAATGCGGTCAGTCAGGAGTGCGATCTGGACTTCTGGCGATCCCTTGTCGGTCTCATGACGCTGGTACTGCGCAATTATCGGCTGCTTCTCACGAACGACTGACACGCACACTCTCCTTCACAACTGCGGTTCTGTGTTTCCTGCTCATATTCACGTTTCAGTGTATCAAATCTCGTCTTCAGCCGTCTGGTCCGTGGGTATGAACATCCTGAGTGCACGTGGAAGGCACGTTATCGTGGCGGGAACTGTTCCAATCTGTTCCCCCTCTATGTCAAACAGGACATCGTCCTCCTGGGAGTCAGGCGCTGCGATGCGGACAGTTGCGCCCTGTGTCGTGAGGACGCCCTTCTGGTGGAGATGGCTCCCGTTGTAGATGTTCGCAAGGCCTTTGAGCGCATCAATCCGTGAATCCGGTGCGAGAACGAGCACATCGAAGGTGCCATCGTCGATGCGGGCATTGGGAGCAACTTTCATTCCTCCACCGAAGTACTGGCCATTCGCGACAACGACATTGCTCACTGGACCTGTGTAGAAGAGGGCACCGTCCACTTCGACAGTCACATGCGGATCAGGATACGTGAGAAGCGTCTGCAGGGAGATGCCAAGGAAGACTGCTGTGCCTCTGAAGCCACCTGCCTTGAGGGGAGAACTGTTCACGCGGCGCGCAATGGCTCCGCCCACTCCACAGTCCGCGATGTTCACAAAGAACCGCACTGAAGGCTCTGGCGTTTCGAAGGTCACCTTGCCCACATCGATGGGCTGGATGTTGCCTGCTGCGAGAACGGCAATGCATCCTTCAATGTCGAGAGGAATGCGGAGTGTCCGCCGGAAGTCGCATCCAGTTCCGCGTGGAAATACTGCAAGGGTCGCTTCGGGATTGATGGGTGTGCCGTCCTCGCCAAAGAAGCCGTTCACCACCTCGTTGATCGTGCCATCCCCACCGACTGCAATGATTGTGGAATGACCCTCGCGGAGGAGGTTCCTCGTTGCAGCAATGGCATCATTGCGGCCTGATGTGGTGTAGGTCACATGGGTGAGACCCGCCTTGTCAAGCATGGAGCTCCATGCGTCCCATGTCTTCCCTGTTGCACCACCAGCACTTGCAGGATTGACAATGCAGGCGATGCTCGCCACTACTGAACGACTCATGGAGCAAGCATAGCAATGCGAAGGCAGATCTGGACACTTCGTGCACGAGGAAGGCGGTCAGGAATGGTGCGCGAGCCTCGCTGAAGGGAGAGGAACGAGTCCGCCATGGCGTCCTGGTTCGAGATCGAGCCTGCGAGCGCTCTCCTCCGTGTCCTGGTCCATGGCGTGGATGAGTGCCTCGACCTTGTCATACCGCTGCTGCGACCTGAGGCGTGCGACGAACGCGATCGTCACCTTCTGGTCGTAGAGGACTCCCTCGTAGTCATGGACATGCGTCTCGATGACACGGGAGGTGCCATTGAAGGTGGGCCGGACACCAATGCTTGTTGTCGACTGTCTCCACCTGCCATCGATCCATGCCCATGTGGCATACACCCCATCTTCAGGAAGGCACTTGTCAGGATGGACCTCGAGGTTCGCTGTGGGAAAGCCGAGTGAGCGTCCCACCTCCTCGCCATGCACAACTGCTCCAGTCACACAGTACGGGTAACCAAGCAGGAGATTCGCATCCGCGACCTCACCCTTGAGGAGGTGGTTCCGGATCTGCGTCGAGGAGACCACTGAACCATCGATCCGCTGTTCAGGGATGACAGTGAACACGATGTCGTGGGAAGCGCAGTAGTCGGAGAGGAAGCTCAGTGTGCCGTGCGCCTTGTATCCCATCTTGAAGTCATGACCGACAACGAGATTCCTGATGCCCCCATACGCGGCAAGCTCCTCAAGAAACTCCTCCGCACGGAGGTGCGCTATCTCCTGCGTGAACTGGAGGTCGAGCACTTCCTCGACATGGAGCTGTTCAAAGAGGGCGTACTTCTCTGAAGGGAGGGAGAGGGTCTTTGGTGGTGCTACAGATGGATTGACGACAGCCTGGGGATGGGGATGGAAGGTGACGACAAGCGTGTGCGTGTGTTCCCGGGCAGCCTGGTTGATGAGCGTGTGAATCACACGCTGGTGGGCACGGTGCACACCATCATATGTGCCAATCGTGACACTCAGATGCCGATCCTTCAGCTCTGGCTGCGCAGGGGTGGGAAGAAAGGAGATATGCATCGTGCTACTGATTATCGTGCAGGAGCGCCTGCACTGAACACCTTTGTCGGCGTGAAGTGGGTGGACTGCAGGAGTCCGAGCGCAATGAGTTCTCCACGGGGCCCGTGCACACGGCATTCCCCCTCGGGAATGTCCGCCATGCCTGTCACCCAGACATCATGCCCCTGGAGTGCACGGAGTGCGAGATCTCCAGGCACATCGAGCCGTGGCAGGAAGGAGATC
>JAJZLL010000044.1 GCA_021803465.1 bacterium | reverse complement strand
TCCCTCACGGATGACGGATTCATTGCGACTGATGAGCGGTTCGCGACCTCCCTTCCAGGCGTGTTCGCTGCAGGGGATGTGCGGAAGGGAAGCACGAAGCAGCTCGGTGCTGCTGTGGGAGAGGGCATCACTGCACTCCTCATGGTGCGGGAGCATCTGAGGCGCCTGCCGGAACGCTCAGTCGTCCCTCTGGTGGCGGGCTGACGCCCGGAACGCATGATAGCGGGCCTGTGCTGCCCTCTGCGCCTTGGCATGGTCCACAATGGGGTGCGGGTAGACCCTGGGACGAAGCACGCTCTTCCAGGGCTCGAAGAGGTCAGGCAGGGGAAGTGAGGCAAGTTCGGGTACGTACTGTCGGATGTACGTTCCCTCCGGATCGAACCGCTTCGCCTGCAGTGTGGGATTGAAGATGCGGAAGTACGGTGCTGCATCTGCGCCTGAACCAGCAACCCACTGCCAGTTGTGGGTGTTGGAGGCGAGATCCCCATCGATGAGATGGTCCATGAAGTGGCGTGCACCGATGGACCAGTGCACATTGAGGTCCTTCACGAGAAAGCTTGCTGCCACCATCCTCACACGATTGTGCATGGTGCCCGTTGCAAGGAGTTCCCGCATGCCTGCATCGACGAGCGGATATCCAGTTCTTCCCTCCTTCCACGCAGCAATCGCCTCCCTCAGGGTGCTGGTATCCTCCCAGGGAAAGCCACGGAAGGCAGGAGCCCAGTTCACCGTTACGCTTTCCGGATCATGATGGAGAAGGTCCGCAAAAAACTCACGCCACGCAAGCTGGCGGAGGAATGGAATGCGGGATGGATGGGTGGAGACTGCGGAGAGGATGTCCCGGGGATGGAGGGAGCCAACCTTGAGGTATGGGGAAAGGCCGGACGTTCCCTCAAGGTCAGGACGGTCACGCTCCGAATCGTAGGATGCGAGCTGATGGTCAATGAACACCTGGAGCCGCTCCATGGCGGCAGTATGGCCTGGAGCAGGCAGGTACGGGTGGTGGGGGAGTGCGATGGGGAAGCGCGATGGGACAGTGAGCCATGAGGCCCTCAGCTTTGGCGTGGCCACAGGCTCGATGGAGGACAGCCACGCCCGGAAGAAGGGAGTGAACCGGGAGAAGGGAATCCCCCCGCGGGTGTGCAGCGAGCCAGGCGTGACAAGATACGGACTCCCCACGCGGTGGAACCTGATGCCACGTGCTGCAAGGAGGTGCTCGATGCGGGCATCGCGTGCCATGCCGTACGGAGTGGACTCGCCTGTCACATGGACATCCGTGATGTGATGCTCGCCAGCGAATGCGGGAATTATCTCCTCAGGCACTCCTTGGCGGATGTCAAGATGACCATCGAGCTCTTCGTGGAGAGCTGCAGCGGAGGCAGTGTACCACGCATGCCGCACAGGTGTTTGGGGGAAGTGGGGATCGAGAACGAGGAGCGCAGCCATCCCACCTTGAGCTGCTGCAGCGAGGGCTGCTGGAGCTGTGGGCGAGAGGTCCCGTCGTGCCCACCACAGGTGCCTTCCAGAACAACCCACCTTCTCCATGCGCCACAGCATAGCAGGAGAATGGTCTGGTCGCTGTCATATCGACAGGGTGGTGCATGACAGTCCATGACGAACAGACAACAGGTGTGTGACACGACAGTCGCGGTCGAACTTGCGATTTGCACATCCGTGAGGCAACATGGTAGCCTTCGTCAGGTACCGCAGAAATGAGAACGGAACGAGGTGCAGCTCTGACCCAATTCGATGCATGAAGGGAACGGTGAGCCGTTTGCCATGTGTCGATCTCAGGAGACGACGGATGCTCCGGTCCAGGGGGGACCGGACGCTCAGGAGGCGTTATGCACATCCCAAAGCGATTTCAGGGAATTCTTGCAGGAGTGGCGTTCATGCTTGCTGCTCCCGTGTTCATTGGTGTCATGTCACCATCAGCACTGGTGTCAGCACATGATCTCACAGGCACAGTGCCCACCCCGACACCTGTCGCTTTCGAGGGGTCGAACACACCTGTCCTCATGAACTCTCCCTCACCGTCCGTCCTTGGCGTTGTCACCATGGGACCAACGCCCTACGTCATGACGCCAACCCCAACACCAAAGCCAAAGCCACAGTTCGTCTTCAGTGCGCCCGCGTTTGCACCACCACCTTCAGACACCTCGCGGGCGTATGCGCTCTCCGTGCTCCCGTCATACGGATGGGGTGCTGATGTGACAACGCAGTTCGCATGCCTCAATGCGCTCTGGAACCGCGAGTCCGGGTGGAATCCCTACGATCTCAACCGCTGGAGCGGGGCGTACGGCATCCCTCAGGCCCTTCCCGGCTCGAAGATGGCAGCGTTCGGAGCTGACTGGAAGACGAATCCTGACACGCAGATCGCCTGGGGCCTCCACTACATCAAGGGAAAGTACGGCACCCCATGCGGAGCATGGTCCCATTCCCAGGCGTACGGCTGGTACTGATTCCACCATCCACTGGGCATTCATTGCCGTGTGCTGACCTCGCATGGGGACTGCTCATCCTGCATGGGTGAACTACTGGTTCATTCCGGGGTGGAGTATCCTTGGGAGAGGAGGTGGTGCAGCAGATGTTTGTGGCGCAGCCGTTCCGTACTGCAGTTTCAACAGATGATCCAGCGCTCCGCATTCAGGCAATCCGGACGCTTCTGCGGTATGGCCTTGGTGCCCTCTGGCTCCTCGATGCAGTCCTGCAGGCACAGCCTCTCATGTATTCGTACTCGTTTGTGAGCAGCATCATGACTCCTGCCCTCAAGCTCAATCCCGGGTTTCTGTGGCATCTCAGTGACTGGACTGTCTCCTTCATCAACAGGAATGTGGGGATGTGGAACTGGGCGTTTGTCATCATCCAGCTCACCATCGCGCTCACGCTCCTCACACGCCGCCGCAAGGTAGTTCGAGCAGGACTTGTCCTGTCCATTTTCTGGAGCCTTGGAGTCTGGGTCTTTGGAGAGGGGATGGGAGGAACGTTCACGACTGCAGCAACACTTCTTACTGGAGCGCCAGGGGCCGTGATCCTCTATGCAGTCATTGCAGGCTTCCTTCTCATGCCAGAATCCTGGTGGCAGCTTGAGAGCGCAGTCTCCCTTCCACGGGACTTCGTTGTCATCCTCTTCCTCTGGGGAGCCTTCATCCAGGGCAACCCCGCATTCTGGCAGGCGGGTGGTCTTTCTGAACTGCTCGTGGGAAATGCGTACATGCAGCCAGGTGTGCTCCAGAAGAGCATTCTCTGGATTGTTCCCTTTGTCGAGCACTACCGCATCATCATCAATGTCCTCTTCATCCTTGCCATGCTTGGCATAGCTCTGCTGCTCTTCGGGCCGAAACCCAGGGCGTCAGGATACTGGCTCCTTGGCATCTTCCTGCTGCTGGTCTGGTGGGGATTCCAGGCGTTCGGAATGGTGTTCGCAGGCATGGGCACAGATCTCAATACTCCTCCACTCATTGCCCTTCTTGCTCTTCCTGGGTATGTTCTTGCACTCCATGCCCGGAGGAGCCATGCAGCAGAGCTTGCAGTGAAGGGCGAGCGGAGTCCAGCACGGAACGAAGCGCAAGTCCATTGAGGAGCTGCATTGTCCGTGTGCTGTCTCTTGACGGAGCATAGCGTGGATTCATGAAGAGTCATGGTTCGAACGATCGCTCGCTGCGTGGCACACCAGCTCGCGGAGTTCACCTGACCATTCATCAGGAGCATGCAGCAGAGGCGCTCGATGCGCTTGGAGCACTCAACCGCCCCCTCATTCATGCACTCCAGAAGACAGGGCAGCCCTCCTGGCATGCCCTGCAGCGGGGTGTTGCCTACTTTGGAGGCACTGCCGCAATTGAGGAATCCTCTCTGCTTGGAACAACGCTCTATAGTTGCGCCATTTTTCTTCCCGAGGGAAAGGCGTCCTCGGATCTGCTCACCATCCTGCGGCCGTTCGCATCGAGAGTGGTGGAAAGTCCTGCTGCACCCGTGCGGGACTGCGGAATCAGTTAGCGAGACTCCGTCCCACTTTCGGGCCAACGCCTCGACCCACCTCGCCACGTCGCCTTCGCCGGGTGAGCCAGATCATGGAGCGGTACTGCTGCGCAAGACGGAGAAACATGGATGGCTTTGGAGGCTCGACTCCGTGGAAGGGAGTCGTGAGACCCTGCTCGACAGCCTTTCGGAAGTCCGCAGCAGTGGTGCCAGGAAATGCAGTGAGCCATCTACCAATGTCATGCTTTCCAAAGTGGGTGTCGCTCGCTCCCAGCGATGATGTGATCTTCGAGCGGTGCTCCGCGAAGAACGTGTCAAGCTTCTCCCACGTCCCAGGAAGGACAGGTGCTGTATGGCGGAGCTCAATGCCGTCCACATGGTGCGTGGCAAGGAGCTTTCTGAGGCCTGAGGGAGTGATGGAGGCGAACCATGTGGGCATGAAGGGATGCACGATGATCGCGAGCCCTCCCTGGTCGTGAATCGCCTGCACGGTGTCCTCAAGCGGCATCCACATGCGGATGGGCCGTTCAAGGAAGAGACCGATGATGTGGATGCCTGGCGGCATGACAGTCGTGATTTCCTGGCCGGAGATGACATCGACACCAAGCTTCTTCCCGAGCGCCACGGCTTCCTTCGTGATGCCAAGCGTGTCATGGTCAGTGATGCAGAGCACACGGATGCCCTTCTCCGCAGCTGCCTGGACTAGTTCTGTGGCGGAAACCATGCCATCGCTTGCTGTCGTGTGGGCATGGGTTTCCGCAAGGGAAAGATTCGGAGGGAGGTGCTGGGGCTGGGACTGCTCAGCGAGCGTTCTGGCCATGGGATCTTGCGCTCCTGTGGACGTGGGAGGTCGGTTCTCCCCCACGATACACCACGTGGAGGGGATTCCTGAAGTGCTGGCCGGATTGAGAAGTTCCTGAGAAAGCTAGATCCATGATGGGTTCACAGTGTGCCAGCACATATACTCAGGATATGGGGCAGCATACACGCATACTCGTTGTCGATGATGAGAAGAGCATCACGGAGTTCATCCGGCTCGGACTGGAGCAGGAAGGCTACGAGATCGCAACTGCAGGCGATGGCAGGCAGGCGCTCCGAGTCGTTGACGAGTTTCATCCGGATCTTGTCATCGTGGATCTCATGATGCCGCGCATGGATGGCTGGGAACTCTGCAGGGAGCTTGTCGGTGACCGCTCCCGGGGAATCCTCATCCTCAGTGCCCGGGATGAGCTTACGGACAGGATCGCGGGCCTCGAGATCGGAGCCGACGACTATCTCGTGAAGCCGTTCGAGTTTGGTGAGCTCCTTGCCCGCATCCGGGCAGTGCTCCGGCGGCGGAGCCCTGAGATGGGAAACCTTGTTGAGGTGGGAGCGCTTCACATCGATCGTGCCAACAGGTCTGTGACAGTCCGGGACATCACTCTGGATCTCAGTGTCCGCGAGTTCGACCTCCTGCTCTTCCTTGCACTGAATGCAAACCAGGTCCTTCCCCGGCAGCGCATTCTCGATGAAGTGTGGGGATACACCTTTTATGGTGATGAGAACAACATTGAGGTGTATATTCGATATCTGCGCCAGAAGCTCGGAGACACCAACCATGAGTGGATTCAGACTGTACGCGGAGTCGGCTACCGGCTCGCGACCATTCCCGAGGTCAGCTCCGAGGTGTCCTAGCTGGGGCATGCAGAAGCGGGTAGTCCAGTGAACCAGCGCGCTGCAGACCGGTTCCGTGCGGAAGCGAGCCTCCAGTGGCGTCTTCCCATCATCTTCGCAGTCATCCTTCTCCTTGTCCTGCTCCTCAGTGATGCCACACAGTACGTCATCCTGCGGCAGAACCTCATTGACTCGAAATCCCGCGTGCTTGTGGAGGATGTCAACCAGTCGCGCATCCTGCTGGACAGGTTTTTCCATCTCGAGAGTGGCACGACAGACGTCATCCAGCATGCGTGCGCACGTCCCCAGCTTGCGGACCAGATCGATACGACGTTCGCGCGGTTCATAGCCAACACCACCGGCTCGACTGTCGGGGTGGTCGTCTACGACGCGAACAGGCAGGTCGTCGATGTGGAGCCAGCTGGTGCGAAGGCTCCCCAGGTCCAGAACCAGTACCTCCTCCGCGTGCAGTCTGGCGCTGCACCAACGCCACTTGTTCTTGATACGGCAAGTGGCCAGATGCTTGTCGTTGCGGTGCCCATTGCACCGAAGCTTCCCACAGCCTGTGGCCTTGTGGAGATGAGCATCTCGATGGACAGTGTGAACCACCTCCTCCGCCAGGAGACTGGGCTTTTCATCCTCGAGGGCCTCATCGGATTTGCTGTGGCAACAGTACTTGGCTTTCTTCTCACACGGAGGGCCCTGCTTCCCCTTGAAAGGCTGAAGGCTGCTGCTCTTGAGCTTGCAGGCGGCAACCTCCAGGCACGAAGCCAGATTGTTGCCCGCAATGACGAGGTTGGTGTCTTGGCGCAGGCCTTTGACACCATGGCTGACCAGATTGAACGCGCATTCATGGAGCAGAAGGCCTCGGAGGAACGCACAAAGCGGTTCATAGCGGACGCTTCCCATGAGCTCCGCACTCCCATCACTGCCCTCAAGGGGTACCTTGATGTCCTCCGTCGGGGCAGGGTGCGGGATCCTGCAGTCCTCGAGCCTGCACTCGAGTCCATGTCGCAGGAGGCGGAGCGGATGCGGAAGCTTGTCATCGACCTCCTTGCCCTCGTCCGCCTCGACAATGCACCACCTGCAGCGAAGGTTCAGTTCGATGTGAACGCGCTCCTTGGATCCATCCTGGATGAGGGAGTTCCTGGCATGCCGGAGGAATGTGTGCGAAAGCTCACGCCACATCCGCTTCTTGTGCTTGGGGATCCCGAGGCGTTCCGGACCATCATGCGTAACCTACTTGTCAATGCCTGCACGTATGCGAAAGGTGCACGCCAGGTCTGGACCACTTCGGCCCACGAGGGATCTGCACGCATTGAGGTCCATGATGATGGACCGGGGATTCCGCCAGAGGATGCCATCCACATCTTCGAGCGGTTCTACCGGGGCGAGAAGACGCGAAGCCGCGAGGATGGTGGCAGTGGACTTGGCCTCAGCATTGTGCAGGGTCTTGTCGAGTCCATGGGGGGAAGGATAGCTGTCGCAAGCCCGCCAGGAGCAGGGACAACCTTCACTGTCGATCTGCCACTTGCTCCGCTACAGGTTGAAGGGGGAGCCGGGAACTAGCCTGCTGAGAGCAGGGAAGCTGTCCGTGATGAGGACAGCAGCGAAGATGAGGAGGAGCACTGCTCCTGCCCTCTGCACTGCGAGACCATGGGCATTCCAGGACCGGAGCGTGCGGGAAAAACGTCCTGAGAGGAGGGCAATGGCAACGAAGGGAATCCCGAGTCCTGCTGCATAGACAAGAAGGAAGGGAAGACCGCTGTACCCAGTGAGGGAGAGCTGGAGGATGGCACCAAGCTCGGGTCCTATGCAGGGAGTCCAGCCAATGGCGAAGGAGATGCCAAGGAGGAGCGCGCCAAGGCTGGAGTTCTTCTGGAGAGGCTGGAATGGCTTCCACTCCCTGAGCATCCATTTTGGCTGCCAGACACCGAGCATCTGGATGGCAAAGACGAGCACGATGCAGCCAGCAGCAAGCGAGAAGAGGTGCTGGTACCTTCCGAAGAGGGTGACTTCAAGCGTCTGGAGGATGTAGAAAACGATGACGAACACGCAGGTGAACCCTGCCACAAAGAGGAGACTCCTCACGAGGAGACGCTGAGTGGGGTGGGGAGCATCCAGGGTTGCGCTTGATCCTCCCATGAAGGCTGCGAACGCGGGAATGAGCGGAAAGACGCAGGGGGATGCGACGGATACAAGACCGGCTGCGAAAGCGAGCAGAATGTTCGGTTGTGGCATGACCCCCTCACTCATGCCCTGGGAATCAGGGCGGACCTTCGATGTCGAATGAATGCTGTCGCCAGCGGACGACAAGGTAGATGACAACGCAGAGGAAGAGGATCTCGAAGAGAAGGGGAATTGGCCAGTGGAATGCTGAGCCGAGTGCTTTCGCGATGGCGGACTTGCCACCTGACTTGACTGGTGCTGGTGTGGCAGATGGCTTGGCTGTCGAGACTGGAGATGGTGCGGCCACAATGGAAGGGAGCGCCTGTCCAGGAACATCAGCTATGAGGCTTGGTGGGGCTGGAGCGCTGCTGTCAACGAGGACCCAGATGCTTCCTCCTGCACCAGGCTGGTCAAGCGCCACATATACCGTTGGGGGATTCGTGTTCGCAACAGCAATAGCCTCGACTTGCTGGTTCTTGGGCGGGAGTCCCCCAGCGAATCCTGGAGTGTTCGCTGTTGGTGTGGCAGGAGTGTACGTAGCTCCGCCATCCGTTGAGCGGAAGAATCCTCCTCCAGCGCTCCCCCCCGCATCGGCTCCCGCATAGACGAGGCTTGGATCAAGCGGGCTGAAGGCGACAGTCGTGATGGTTGTGGGACTGATGCCACCGGGAATGCCGCTGCCCTGAGTCCAGCTGTGGGCACCATCATGGCTGTAGTACACGCCAGCGCTTGTCGCCACAACCACAGGATGGAGTGGCTGAAGCTTCGTCATGGGGCCGCTTGCAAGCGAGCTCACTGTCGCATTGGCAGGAAGGTTCGTCGTGAGGGGGGTCCATGTGGAGCTACCGTCCGCCTCCTCGAAAAGGGATGCGCTGCTGATGGATCCCCGGTCAGCACCAGCAAGAATGGTGAGGTTCGGCTGGTTCGAGAGCACTGTCACGCTGCTGATGGCATCACCCTGGAGTCCTGCTGGCTGCCAGTGGATGCCATCAGGACTCAGGGCCACCCCATTCGCAGTACCAGCTGCATCTCCATCGAGACCGAGGGCAAGGGAGCGGACATCAAGACTCGGGAGTCCACGTGTGACAGACCTCCATGTGAGTCCGCCATCCATGCTCACGAGAATGCCTGCTCCATCGACGCCAGCAAGGACTTCACCCGTGGTTTTCGGGCTGAAGGCGACAGTCCAGACACGCTGGGATGCTGCCGCGACACGGGACCAGGTCTGTCCACTGTCAGCACTCCTGTACAGGCCATTGTCCGAACCTGCAAGGAGGATATTCGGTGTTGCAGGATCCACTGCGATGGACCAGATGTTGCCTCCATGGAGCCCTGGAAGGGCAGGAAGCTTCGTCCATGATGATGCGGCAGCATCCCCGACACGGGGGAGCAGCATCATTCCGAGCCCAAGCAGTGCTGCGAGCACAAGGGCAAACGCGCGGAGTATGGCAGCAGGGTAGTGCTGCGTGCGGAACCTGAAGGACATGGTCATTGGCATCCGTGGGAACGGTGACACCGTATGGAAGTGTGCACAACCTCCACAATACCTGAAACTCCCCGTTCAGTGGCAATGATGACCCTTTCATGATGGGCTGACCAGTGCGGGTCACGTCATGATGACAGCTGGTGTGCGTGATAGAGTTGCTCCTATACTCACACCATGAACGCCCCCCGTTCATCGCGATCCGCGGTGCTTGTGATGCTGTCAGCTGCCATTGCCCTCACACTCATTGGAACAGTGGGGCCAACTGGTCCCAGGGTGTTTGCGGCCACAGACGGCTGGACTCAGGTTGCTGCTGCAGATCCATCAAGTGACTTCTCCGGATTGACAGGGGTGTCCTGCGATTCGACATCCGACTGCTGGGCCGTGGGGTCGACAGCACAGTATGTCAGTCCAACCTCCAACACGTCAGTGGAATACATTGTCCATTGGAATGGGACAACGTGGACAAGCTCGTCCGCACCAGGTGCGGGCCCTCTTTCGGGCGTTGTGGCATTGGCATCGAACAACGTGTGGGCAGTGGGCACAGATCCATCGACAGGAAACATTCTCATCGAGCATTGGAATGGCACAGCATGGTCCACTGCTGGGCCTGCAGTCCAGGGCTCCCTTGTCGGGATAGCCGCAGTATCCGCCTCGGACATCTGGGCAGTTGGCCATGCATATGTGTCGGGAATCGACATTCCTCTCGCCTTCCAGTTCAATGGCACTTCATGGGCAAGCATGTCACCCCTCCCCCAGGGAACAGACGCAACGGATCTCAACGCAGTGACTGCATTGCCAGCCACATCGGACATCATGGCTGTGGGATCTTACAGTGATGCGCTTGGCACCCATTCCTTCGCCGAGACCTACCACGCAGGCACATGGACAGTCACCCTTCCGCCGGATCCATATCCAAGCGACGAGCTTGAAGGGGTCACAGCTGTGAGTTCCACTGATGTCACAGCTGTAGGGAGATACAACACGGGCTCCATTGCATTCACCTGGAATGGGACAGCATGGAGCACGGAAGCGATTCCGTCGACCCCCTGGTACTGGCTCTCAGGCGTCGCATCGTCTGGCGCAGCGGATGTCGTTGCTGTGGGGGAGGAAAACTCCAACAACGCAGATCCGACATCAGTGGTCACATACAATGGTGCGTCCTGGAGCTATGCCAATGGTGCGGAAGGCTGCACTGCTGGCAGGGCAAATGCCAATACCTGCAACAACCAGCTTGTATCGGACAGCTTCATGTCGAATGGGACCATCATGGCTGTCGGAACATATGGCGATACGTACAACACAGAAGCCGCTCCCCTTGCAGAGCTGTGGAATGGCTCCACCTGGACACTCCAGACACTCCCCACTCCCTCTGCCACTGTTCCGGACATGGCGAATCTCAATGGTGTGTACGCAGCATCAGGCACTTCAGCCATGGCAGTCGGCACAGCCACGACACCAACACGCAACATTACGCTTGCGGAGCTGTGGAATGGTGGCAGCTGGAGCCTCACTCCGACACCAAACCAGGGAGTGAGCTACAACGGGCTGGCAGCAGTATCGGGTTCTTCCCCCTCGAGCATGTGGGCTGTCGGCAGCTATGGTGACAGCACGAACAACTGGGATCCCAACATCCTTGCGGAGTTCTGGAACGGCTCATCCTGGACAATCAACTCGCCTGCAGCCATTGCTCCAGCCACTTCGGGCTGTGGCTCCATGCTCAATGGTGTCTGGGATGGGGGTAGCTCAAATGTGTGGGCTGTCGGACTTCTCGGTGGATGCGCCAATCTCACAGCGCTCACAGAACACTGGAATGGCTCATCGTGGACTGCTGTGACTCCGCAGGATCCTGGAACCCAGCAAGACATCCTCAATGCCGTGTCTGGTACAGGTGCTTCCGATGTCTGGGCAGCAGGCTACCAGGAGACTTCAGGTGTCAGCACCACCCTCATGGAGCACTGGGATGGAACTTCATGGAGTGTCGTGACCACTCCCAACCTTGCGGGCAACGATGTCCTCACTGCCATCTCGGCATACAGTGCAACGGATGCTGTCGCAGTCGGCTATGTGACGTCAGGTTCCATGCAAATGCCGCTCGCAATGGCGTGGAACGGGACGTCGTGGTCACTTGAGAGCGTGCCTGTTCCCGCATGTGGAGGAGGATCCTCGCTGGGAGGAGTGGTGGCATATTCGAACAGTGCGCATGCAGTGGGCAGCTATCCACTGGGAGGCTTTGCCCCGGAGGCAGTCAGTGGGGTGTGGAATGGTGGAGATGTGGTGGATCCTGGCCAGGCATCGAACGTGCTCAATGCACTGTCCGGAATCTCGGAGGCTGATGTGTGGGCAGTGGGCACACAGGAGACCTATGCGCAGGTCTCCACTCCACTCATAGAACACTTCGCGGGAGGAAGTCCACCAACAGCTGCCCAGGCAGTCTGCAGTGGCACGCTATCGCTTCTGTCCTCCAACGCAGTCACCTTTCCAGCTGTGACGGAAACCGGTTTCAACATGACCACTTCAGCGACACAGACAATTGTCGTTGGTGACAACACGGGGAGCGGGAACGGCTGGAGCATCACCCTTTCATCAACGCCATTCGTGACAGGAAGTGGCACAACCCTTGCTGACAGCGACTTCACCGTGACTGCAACGCCCACCTCGTCCTGCTCTGGCAGTGGATCCTGCACGGTTGCCTCGTTTGCCAATCTGTATCCTTTCGTGCTGCCGGGAGGCACTGCAGCAAAACTCGCTTCTGACAGCACGAATGCTGGCCTCGGAGATGTGCAGGTCAACTGCCAGTGGAATGCTGCCATTCCTGCAAACTCCTACGCTGGAGCGTACAGTTCGACGTGGACACTCACGCTGGCAAGCGGTCCGTAGGATGTGCTGCTGTCAGTTGGTGAGCTTGTTTCTCCAGTGCCAGAGTGGCACCAGCAGGAGAAGCGCTGTGATGGCGAGGGAGCCGAGCGCGAGTAGCCAGAATCCCGCAGGGGAAATGTGCCTGGGTGGAGTTGGTGCAGGAAGTGCGCGGAGGACATGGATGTACCAGTGGCTTCCTGCACGGGCTGCGAAGGCATGCAGGGAGGGTACGGCGACAACTGCATCAATGCGGAGGGGAAGGCCGTCATTGGCCCTGTACCACGTGGTTCCCGCATCTGTCGTGACAAGCATTCCATCCCCGTCAGTGCTGCAATACACTGCACCTGTGAGCCTGCCAGGCATGGCAGCGCATCCCGTGATGCGGGGTGGTGCTGGATCCGGCAGGTTGGGAAGAAGCTGGAGGGAAAGATGCCAGGTTCCACTGCTGCTCCTCCGGTAGATGGTGCCTCCTGGCGTTGCTGCGATGACTGTTCCCGGATAGACTGCAGGAGCTGCAAGGAAGGATCCCTGCTGAAGCTCCGGAGATCCAGGATCTGGTGTCGTATCCTTCCCCACACGTCTGAGTACAGTCGTTCCCATGATGAGGAAGACAGGCTCATCCGGCGTGATTGGCGTGCAGGGTGCTGTCGTGCAGCGCACAGACGCAGGCGCATGGGCCAGCGGGGTCCACCAGGGGAGTGCTGCCTGGACGGGATTCGGGAAGAGGAATGCTGTGCATGGAAGAAGAATGAGAACAATGAGTCGCTTCATGGTCAGCCCATTCCATACAGTCCAGGCACGATGACAAGCGAAATCCAGATGTCTATGAAGGCGTGGAGGAGGAGTGCTGGCCAAAGGGATCCCGTCTTCTGCGTGAGCCAGCCAGCAGCATAGCCAAGAAGGATCGCAAGCGGGATGAGAGGGACTCCTGGTCCTGCGTAGAACACGATTGCGATATGTGCAAGGCCGAAGAAGCATGCCTGGATGAGGTTCGCCTGCCATGGCCGAGCCACTCCCTCGAGCCAGGAGAGAAGCACGCCACGGAACTGGACCTCCTGCACCATGCCCTGGAGTGCATCACCAGCAAGTAGCACTGCGGGCATGCTTCCCAGCGCTCCAGGCACAAATGCGTACCTGCCGAGGAGCGATGCTGGGAGAAGAAAGGTTACACCAGTGAACAGCACAATGCTTCCTGCACTGGCAATGAGCACAGGCACGGACATTCTGCGTAGCCTTCCATACCAGCCACGGCACTCGGGTGCGATCCTTCCAAGGAGGAGCAGTCCACCTCCAGTCGCGACACACTGTCCAAGGATGCCAAGGGTGAAGGCCACATCGGGATCGTGCAGCACCCTGGGGTGGAGCGAGGGAAGGGCATCCATGAGCCAGAGCCAGAGGGTTGCGCTTCCGATGATGACTGTTGCGAGAGCACCTGGTATCCAGAGACGTTTCCTGTCGACAATGCGAAGCACTGCTGTCGCAAGCGCTGCAGCGATGGTCATCCTGAGGAGATATGGATCGAGTGCTGTGGGATCTCCAGCCGCCATTGGAACGAAGAGGCCCACAGCAAGGAGAACAGCGCAGACTCCTCCTGCAATGAGGAGGGGGCTCTTCTGGCTGGGGTTGAGCGGACGGTCCATAGGATCTCCTTGCTACGCTGGTGGAGTCGGTATCAGTGTACGGGGGAGATGGCCATGCCAGTGACTGTCATCGTCGGTGCGCAGTGGGGCGATGAGGGAAAGGGAAAGGTGGTTGACCTGCTCTCCCGGAATGCGGACCTCGTCATCCGCTCCCAGGGTGGAAGCAATGCGGGACACACTGTCGTTGTCAAGGGAACAACCTACCAGTTCCATCTCATTCCAAGCGGCATCCTTGAGGGTACACGGTGCGTGCTTGGCAATGGAGTGGTCGTTGATCCTGCACAGCTCGTGAAGGAGATTGCGCTCCTTGAGGGCATGGGTGTCGATGTCAGGTCCCATCTTCTCGTGAGTGACCGCGCACATGTGGTCATGCCGTACCATCCACGGTTCGATGCTGCACAGGAGCGTGCACGGGGTTCCCGGAAGATCGGGACAACTAACCGCGGCATTGGCCCCGCGTATGAGGACAAGGTCCGAAGGACAGGCATACGCATGGGAGCCCTTCTGGACCGGGAGCAGTGTGCGAAGCGGATCACAGAACTCATCGAAGACCGGAACAGGCAGCTTGAGCGGCTGGGTGATGACCTGGTCCTTGATGCTGCAGCGGAACGGACTGCACTCCTTGAGGAGGCGGAGCTGCTCCGTCCATACATTGTGGACACGTATCCACTCACGGACGAGGCTCTCAGGAAGGATGCGCGCATCGTTGTCGAGGGTGCCCAGGGAACGATGCTCGACATAGATCTTGGAACATATCCGTATGTCACCTCGTCATCGCCCACAGCAGGAGGAGCGTGCACAGGAACGGGCATTCCTCCAAACCGGATCACCAGAGTGATTGGCATTGTGAAGGCGTACACCACCCGTGTGGGGGAAGGACCATTCCCGACTGAGGTGTCCGGCGAGATTGAGACACTGCTCCGCGAGCGGGGCCACGAGTATGGAGTCACAACTGGACGTCCACGCCGTGTTGGCTGGTTTGATGGCACAGTTGCACGGTACAGTGCGGGTGTGAACGGCATGACAGCAATGGTCATAACGAAGACCGATGTCCTTGACACGCTCGATGCCGTCTCGACTGCAGGATCCTACCGTGCAGGTGAAGCGGTCTTCACGTATCCTCCATCGGATCTTGGCACTTTCGCATCCTGCATCCCCGAGTACGAAACGCATGCGGGATGGAAGCGGGACATTTCCTCCATTCGGTCACGGGAGGAACTTCCTTCCGAGTGCAGGGAGTACATCGCCCATCTCGAGATGCTGGTCGGCGTGCCAGCAGCAGCCATTTCTGTGGGTCCGGACCGTGAGGAGACGATTCTGGATAACCCCTCTCTCCTCTGGGACTGAGAGGCTACTCCGGCTTCCCAGCAAACTCGAGGTACGCATCCCACGCGCGTGCCACGTACACGGTTCCAGGTCCCCCGTTCATCATGATTGCGATGCCCAGCGTCTCGGCTACCTCCTGTGGGGTGGCACCACTCGTTGCTGCACCACGGGCATGGGAAGCGATGCAGCCGTCACAGCGGGAGGTTATCCCCATGGCAAGGGCCATGAGTTCCTTTACCTTCCGGGGAAAGGCGCCATCCGCCATTGCGGCTCCACTCATTGCTGCATAGCCGTGGAACACATCGGGGATATGCTCGCGGAGGCTCCGGTTCGATGCGGCAAGCTCACGCAGAAGATTCTGATAGGTCGCTGAATGGTCGTGGGAGTCGTCCATGGTGCTGTCCTTTCTCGACTGGGGATGTGTGAGGGAGTACGCTGTAATACAACTGAAACAGATTCCCTGAGAGCATAATGGCATGAATTCCCGATGGCTTGGACTGCCGAGATGGACAGCAGCCACACTGTGTGCAGGCTGGGTGATTGCCTCCTGTGGAATGACGACTCCCCTCGTCACGCCACGCCATGCTGGCCCTCCCCACCTCTCCGCCACGAAGGAGCGTGCGTCGGGCACAGTCACTGTGTTCGATCGTGAGCAGCTGGAGCTCCGTACTCCCTCAGGGACCACCACTGCATGGGCACTCCCATGGGGAACGCATGTCTATGAGGCGAAGTCCGCAACCACATCAGCGCTAGCGAGAGGTCACTGCATCGACCTTCTCGCCACAGCGGGAAATGCAGGTGCTGAAGCGCTTGTTGCAGGGAGTCCTGTGGTCTTTCCCTCGTCCGGAAGCGCATGTGGCAGCACTCTTCCCCCAGGAGCACTACTCAGGGGAGCAAGGAGCCTGTACGGGTCCCTTGCGGGAATCACCACGTATGAGGGCGAAATCACCAAGGTGAGCGGTGAGGATGTGACAGTCAGGACAGCAGGGGGCCATGACTTGCTCATCGACATTCCTGCCAGCACTTCCCTCACTGCAATCATCGAGGTGCCCCGCTCATCCATTGTCCTTGGGGCATGTGTGCGTGCTGCAGTCTCACCCCAGGATTCCCATTCGCTCTCAGCAATCACGATTGTTCCTGCAGTCCCCACATGCACGGGAGTACCCTCGCCTTCGATGCTGCCAGCAGTGGGAAGCACGCCCACACCCTCACCATCCCTTGCAGCTGGGGGTGCTGGAACATGAACCGGCTCACGGGTGCAGCAAGTCCGTATCTCGCACTCCATGCGGATCAGGAGATTGACTGGTGGCCATATGGCAGGGAAGCGCTCGCTGAAGCTGAGCGGAGGAGCTGCCCCATTCTCCTGAGCATCGGATACATGGCCTGCCACTGGTGCCATGTCATGGCGCATGAGGCGTTTACGGATCCATCGACAGTCCAGTTCTGCAACGAGCACTTCGTGGCAATCAAGGTGGACAGGGAGGAACTTCCCGAGATCGATGCGTCCTACATGACAGCCATGAACGCCCTGGGAATGGGGGGAGGATGGCCGCTCACAGTCATTGCGGCTCCTGATGGAACACCATTCGCGGGGGGGACGTACTTTCCCTCCACTCCGCGCCATGGACTGCCTTCCCTTCTCGAGGTGCTCCACGACGCGCTCGATGCATGGACCACCTCAAGGGACGAGATTGAGACACTGCGGACAACTGTGCGGAATCATCTCGCTTCCCGGCAGATGGCATCCCGCAAGGGAGGAACTGCGCCGGCTGCCATTCCCGTCCAGGACATGATCGATGCAGTCGCACGCAGCGAGGACAGCGAGCATGGAGGCTTCGGGAGGGGCGCGAAGTTCCCCCATGCAGCGCTTGTGGATCTCCTTCTCACCTGGGGAGTGCGGGATGGAAGGGAGGACGCCCGTCTTGTCGCGTTGAGGGCAGTCAGCGCATTCGTCCATGGTGGGATCCGGGATCTCCTGTCAGGCGGCATGCACCGGTACACCGTGGATCCCGCGTGGAGGATACCCCATTTCGAGAAGATGCTCTACGACCAGGCGCTCATAGGACGTCTCCTTGTCCATGCTGCCCAGGCACACCAGTCCGAGGACCTCTACTTCACAGTCAAGGATCTTGCTGGGCACATGGAGAAGTACTTTCTCCTTCCTGGAGGAGGGTTCGCAAGTTCATTCGATGCGGACACTGAGCAGGGGGAAGGCGCATTCTATACCTGGTCGGCTGACGAGTTCCGGAACGCAGTGGGGAAGGATGCGGATCTTGTGGCTCCATTGCTTGGCATGGGAGAACCTGAAGCGGAGGCGTCACCAGGCAGGTACGTCATCTCCCTCAGGAGGGACATCCCCGAGAAACACCTCGCACGAGTGTATCTTGCCCTTTCATCGCTCGCGGAAGCGCGGGGAGCACGACCGGCTCCAGCCCGTGGGGAGCTGCTTATCGTTGACTGGAATGCGCTTGGCGCATGCTTCATGGTCGAGGCGGGTCTCTATCTCGCCAATGACCTTCTTGTCGAGGCTGCCCACAGTGCCTGCGAACGGATTCTCAGGGAAGCCGTGGATGGCGTGACTGTATTCCACACACCGCTTCGTGGCCGTGTGGATGGCCCGCTCCGACTGCGGGACGCAGCCCTCGTTGTCGAGGCGCTCATCCGGTCGGGTGGAGCTGTGGGAGATGGGAACGCCATCGAGCGGGCCCTTGCGATCGCCAAGGACATGTGCACTCGCTTCCGTACACCGGAGGAGGGTTTTCTTGACACGGATGTTCCAGTACCGCCCTTTGGACTGCGTCAGTCCACATATGCGGATGAGAGCTTCCCCTCGCCTGTTGCGTCCGCATTCCGTTCTCTGGACCTTGTGATACGCATCACTGGGGATGCGTACTTTCGGAATGTGCTCGATGAGGAGCGGGCACGGATTCCACAAGATGTGTTCAGGGATCCCATCTCCCATGCATCACTCATAGCAGCGTGCGATGCCATGGACCATCTTCCACGGGAGATCATCATCACGGGCAGTGTTGAGCACCAGCTCTTTCCTTCACTGCGGTGGAAAGTGGGACGCGATTTCTCGCCCAATGAGATATTTCTTGCTGGAGTGGATGGGCCCTGGGAGATTCTTGAGGGCCGGAGAACGGAAGGGGACGATATCCAGGCGTTCGTCTGCACGGGAGGAGCCTGCTCACAGCCTGTCAGTCTGCCACAGGATCTCGAAGCTCTCCTTCGTTGACAATTGCATCACAGTGTGGGAACGGAGATTCTCCCAGTGGTACGATGACTTCACACACATGGTCCTGTGACATGGGCTGTGTCAGCGGAGATGAGCGTATGGGACTGAGGCACCGCCTCACAGGGAGTCTTGCAGCAGCTGCCTGCATGGCCATCCTTGCAGGATGTGGCAGCACAGTGACGAATGTGCTTGCGGGAAAAAACCCTGCTGTGGCACTTACTGATGGTCTTGCTGCACTCCCGAACCACCCCTATGTGGCAAGCTTCGCATTCCATGAGCAGCTTGACGGCTCCCAGGCGAAAGTGCTCACAGGAGGGACTGCAGCACAGGCTCCCTCGACGACTGTCTCGTTCTCTGGCACTGAGACATCCGCTGGTCCTGCGGATGTGGAACTCCGCTACACGATGGCTGAGACGACCGAGACAACACCGACATCTCCCACGATGCCAGCAGTTCATGGCATCATCCGTATCGTAGGACAGAAGCTGTATCTCAGCACAGATGGCGGTTCTACGTGGAAGTCGGGAAGCGTTGCAGCACTTGGCACCCAGCTTCCCACTGTCGGGGGCATCACGACTGCAGCACCCTTCATTGTCGGTGTGCTCGGCAACATCGTCCAGCAGCATCTCACACGCGCAGGAACTGCAGCCATTGCAGGAACGCATGACGAGCACTACACGCTTGCCCTGGACACTGCGCTGCTCAACAGCGTTGTCACTGAGCTCGAGCAGGTGCCCCTTCCTTCGGGTTCATCCCTCAACGGCATCCAGGCACTGCTCGGAAACACCTCGAACATTGTCAGCGTTGGCCACGGAAGGTTCGATGCATATCTCGATGAGAAGACGGGTCTTCCCATGGAGTTCACAGGATCGCTGCCGTTCAAGATCGATTTCTCCGCCCTTTCCACCATTCTGCAGAGCTATGGCGTGACACCGGGAGAGTCGGGCATCCTCGGCATCTCGCTTGGATTCGATTGGCAGGTCACCAGATACGCACCGCTCCCCCCTGTGCAGGCTCCCCGCCAATCGAAACCACTCACTCCCCAGGATATTCAGCAGAGCGGCATTGGCCAGCTGGGGCTGTAGGAGGAGTTCGTGGGCGTAGGGACTTGGCTGAGACCAGCCAGAACGGGGCCATCTGGCATGGGACCAGCGCAGCTTGCCCGTCCACGAAAGCGGTACCGTGCCCAGACTGCTCTTGAGTTTGCACTCATAGCTCCGCTGTATTTCATCTGCGTCTTCACTGCGATCGATGCAGCTCTCTGGAGCATTGAGAGTGAGGGGAGCATCTCCCTTGCGGAACAGGCTGCTCGCCTTGCTGTCTCTGCAAACGGGACAGCGAACTCCACAGCGACGCCAGCCACAGCCACAGTCCTCAACCTCGTGAAGAGTCATGTCTCCCAGGCGCTGTTCGCCACGCGCATTGTCACCTGGCCAGCTGGACTGCCCTGCCCACCAGGCGTGGCAGGGGGATATGCGGGACCAAGCGAGGTTGCAAGCCGGTTCGGGCCATCGACCATAGCGCTCTGTGTCACGACATCTGGGGGCAGCTCTCCCATTGTGAGTGTCGAGGTGGTGGGCTACATGAGCGACTTCGTACCACCCATGGCGAACCTTGGCTGGAAGTGGGGCGGCATACCTCTTGATGTTGGTGTCGTTACCCATGCAGTCCGGTATGCGTCATGAGACGGTCCCGTTCGCAGCGCGCCCAGGCAGTTGTCGAGATGGCAATCGTGCTTCCCGTGACGCTCTACCTCATCATGGGATTCATCGGGCTCATGGTGATGGTGCAGACCCAGCAGGAGGTGCAGACTGCGCTCCAGCTTGCTGCCCAGTCAAGCTTCCAGGCGGACACGCGGCAGTACGATGCCCCGGGCACGACATGCTGTGTACAGCATGGATACGGTCTTGGCACGGGAAATCTCCTCACAAACTGCAGATACGCAGCTGAGTCGTTCTACGGAACAATGAGCTTCTACAACAGGTATCTCACGTACCAGCAGGTTCCGCTCTGCACCTCTTCAACCCTGCCCGGTTTCGGGGCTGCTCCGGGTGTCCCCATCACAAAAGCAGGACCACCACCGCTCGCTGACTTCACATGTGACCTGGGAGCGAACACGGACAGTGTTGGTGCTCCCGTGAATGTCTGCACTGCGCATGTCACCATCCACTTCTCAGAGACGCCGATAGGGTTCACCATCTTCTGGAATCCAACGCTGACGGCCAGAGCGGAAGCGATACCCCCACCGTTCAGGCAGGCATCATGAGACACCTTCATACGGGAAGGACATCTGGTTCTGCCCAGGTCATCATCACCTTTGCGCTCATCTTTGCGCTTCTTCTGTTCTGGCTGCTGTGCGCAGTGGTCGACCTCGATGCGGACTTTGAGGCAAGTACCCTTGCCCAGGCTGCTGCCCAGTCCGCGGTGACCTCCGGAGCGAATGACATCAATCCCGCCTACCTGTTCAGTGGACAGGCCTCCCAGGTACTCGACCCATCAGCAAGCGCAGTGTGCGAGCAGGCCGGGAACTACAGCATGCAGATTCCCGCATCCCATCCTGCACACGAGGGAACACGCTGCTCGCAGAAGCAATGCACTGTTGCTGCTGTGACTGCGATCGTTGTCCATTACCCGCTTCCCCTGCCGCTCCTCAGTGCGAATGCCGTGGTTGAGGGCGAGTTCCAGGCTGGTGTCGCATCTGGAACGACGACTGCCCAGGCGCACCTTGTGTGTGGAACGATCGCGTACCCACCTCCACCCTAGTGCCGGAGCAGGGAGATCGCCTGGAGGGATTCCTGGTTCTCGAGTGACGACGTGTCTCCAAGGTCGCTTCCGAGATATGCGGCACGGATGAGTCTCCGCAGCACCTTCGCGTTCCGGGTCTTCGGAAGTGCAGGGACAATCTCCACATGGGATGGCTTCAGCGCCTTTCCCAGCTCATGGCTCACGAGATTCGTGAGCTCCTCCCTCAGAACCTCCAGAGAAGTGGCGGTTGCGGGATCGGGAACGATGAAGACTGCAAGGCCCTCTCCCTTCACGGGATCCGGTATGCCGACTGCTGCAGCCTCAAGTACAGCAGGGTGGCCAACGAGGATGGACTCCACTTCAGCTGGACCAACACGCTTGCCTGCGATCTTGATGGTGTCATCACTCCTGCCCCGGATGTACCAGAGACCATCATCCGTGATCTCTGCCCAGTCACCATGGACCCAGACACCGGGAAAGCGTGACCAGTATGTCTCGAGGTACCGGTCACGGTCTTTCCAGAAGCCGCGCGTCATCCCTGGCCACGGCTGGAGAACGACGAGTTCTCCCACCTCTTCCGTGACACTCTGACCCTGCTCGTTAAACACAGCAGCATCCATGCCAGGGCAGGGCGCAGTGAAGGAGCAGGGTGCCATGGGAAGGAGGAGGTTGCCTGCAAGGATGCCACCGGATACTTCCGTGCCACCGGAGTAGTTGATGATGGGACAGCGGCCGCCACCAACCATGTTCTGGAACCACTTCCAGGGCTCGACATTCCACGGCTCACCGCTTGAGCCGAGAATGCGGAGGGAGCTCAGGTCATGGGAAAGGACAGGATCGTCTCCATGCTGCATGAGCGCCCGGATGACGGTTGGAGCAATGCCAAGCGCTGTCACACGGTGGTGCTCGATGATGGACCAGAGGCGGTCCGGTCCAGGGTGGTCAGGGACACCCTCGTAGAGGACAAGGGTGCCTCCAATCATGAGCATCCCGCAGATGGCCCAGGGCCCCATCATCCAGCCGATATCCGTGAACCACAGAAGCCGGTCAGAGGGCCGGAGGTCGAAGCAGTGGATCATGTCCTGCATCGCCTTGACAGGAAATCCGCCATGGACATGGACAGTACCTTTCGGCTTTCCCGTCGTGCCACTCGTATAGATGATCATGAAGGGATCCTCAGCACTCGTGAGGGCAGGATTCCTTCGTGCAGCGCCAGGCACAATGTCGTGGTACCAGACATCGCGTCCCTCAACCATGGCAGTCGCATGGTCGGGGAGCCTGTTCACCACGAGGACATGTTCGATCGAGGTCACTGTGCCTGCGACCTCGTCGGCCGTTTCCTTGAGCGAGACCGTGTTGCCCCTTCTGAGAAAGCCGTTCGTGATGCAGAGAAGCTTCGCATCGCAGTTCTCGAGCCTGGAGATGATCGCATGGGGTCCGTACCCGCTGAAAAGCGGAACGATGATTGCTCCAATGCATGCGACAGCAAGGAAGAGGACGACAGTCTCCGGCACCATGGGCATGCAGATGCCGACAGCATCGCCTTTGCCAACTCCCAGAGCACTAAGGGCTCCAGCTGCACGCTGGACCTCATCCCAAAGTTCCAAATACGTGAGGCTTCGTGCTGCTCCATCATCCCCCTCCCAGACCACAGCAGGCTTTCCGCCCTGCAGTGCAGCATGCCGGGAAGCCGCATTGACTGTGAGGTTGAGCATTCCCCCTTCCCACCACGTCGTCCACGGGAGGCCGTTCGCACTGTCGAATGGTGCACGGTATGCGGTATCCCAGGAGAGGGAGAGGTCGGACATGACAGCATCCCAGAATGCAGTCGGATTTGCGCGCTGAAAGGAGGCAAGGTCCTGAAGACCTTCAAGACCCAGCAGACGGAGGAAGTGGACAAGGCGGCTCGCATCCCGCTGCTCGGCAGCAGGCTTCCAGTACTCCCGCTCCTCGTTTCCCATCGGCTTACCTCCTGTTGCCCGCCAGCGCGTGTCGGGCTCCGCGAATCCCCTGCGCTACCTGTCGGACGTGCGGCGCCGGACAAGGCCCGAGCGCACGTCGGCAACTCCCTTTCGCACGACTTCGAGAACGAAGTCACCATACAGCTGGCGCTCGAGCGAGTCGACTCCAGGAGGCAGATGCGTGCCTTTTCTGCGGCTCTGGATCCATGTGGGAATGCCCACGGATATGGGACGGCTGTTCGCAGTGACAAGAACCTGGGCATCGATGTCGTCAGGAGCAGCGATCGCAATCGTGATTGTCGGTCCCTTCTCTCCCGTGAGGGCCCACGCCTTCTGCCAGAAAATCTTCTGCTGGGAATCCGTGACAGCCTTCACATGCCGGTCCCACACGATGTGCTCATCAGCCAGGGCATTGTGTTCAAGGATGTCCCGGATGGAGGCATCAAGTTCAGTTGACACTGCAGCGACAAGGGACACGTTCCTGTTGTCGAGAGAGGGGAGTTCATACCCGGCAGTGTTCTCAATGCCGAGAGCATCGAGAATTGCAGCATGCCGCCTGCAGTAGTGCACCTCGTTGATTGTTGTGCCGTGCTCCAGACAGACGGGGAAGCCGCAGCTGCGGCCAGTCCTGTCCACATAGCCGCACGCAAGAGCGTTCGGCGCGTTGCAGGTGGACACACCGCAGCGGAGATCTGTTTGAGGGGTCATGGATACACCGGGAATGCTGAGACTTGCGACTTGCGATCGATCATAATGCATATTATGAAATTCTCCCATGCTGGTGCGCAGGGGACAGTAGGTATGCCAAGGGGGTGGCGATGCAACGGACAGTGAGACGGATCCTTCCTGGAGACTATGACGATGTCGTCGCACTGCTACGTCGGGACATCGTGCAGACAGCATTTCTCCTTGGCGCTCTCCATGCGGATGTCTCGCGGTACGAATGGTATGGCCTCTATGAGAACACCCGTCTTGCAGCAGTGCTTGCTGCAGGCGGAGTGAGCGGAGTGTATGTGCCTGACAGCGCGAATCTTCACCACTTCGGGGATACGCTCCAGAAACTCACTGCAAGCTCCATGGTGTTCGGCAATGAGGCAGCACTCCGTCACCTTCTTCCCCTCCTTCCAGTCCGTGGAACTGTTCGTCCCCAGTACCTTCCCCACACGGTGTACAGCATCACAAGCGATGGTTTCCGCCCCTCGGTGCACGACCATCATGTTGCACGTGCTGGTGCTGCCCAGGAGAACGAGCTTGCGCACCTCTTTCTTGCAGGACTCCAGGAGGCGTATGGAGGACTCACTGGAGACGATGTCGTGCATGGAGTGCGCGCTGCCGTGCATCGTGCCATTGCGGAGGGACTTGTATGGAGTGTCGAATGGGATGGCGATGTTGTTGCAGCAGCGTACGTCCAGTCAGTCACGACGGACAGTGCACTCCTGCTTGGCACTGTGACCAAGGAGGAATACCGCAGCAGGGGAGTGGGTACTGCTGTTCTTGAGGGGGTGACCAGCGAGCTCCTCTCCAGGACAGCGCGTGTGCTGCTCCCTCTCAGTCCCCATCAGGCAGTGCTGGGCAATGTCGCAGCAGCGCTTGGCTACCGGAGCGTTGGTGATGGAGCTGTCCTCATCGTGGCAGAGGATGTCCGAGAGCCAAGCGCAGGATATCCACGGCTCGGGTAAAGGCACGCCCGGGGAGCATTCCCGCATGGAAGTACGCATGGTAAGGTGAAACATATGGTTGATGCAGCAGCCGAGGTTACCCTTCCAGCCCCCCCAGCTGACGTGTTTGCAGCTCTCTCGGATCTTGAGCATGCGACCTGGCTTCCTGGAGTGCGGGAGATCCACAGACTCCCCGGAGCGGAGGGCATGGGAGCGCAGTACCGGGTCCATGTGAGCATCGTTGGAAAGCAGTTCGATGGCATCCTCGAGTGCAGTGAGTTCACGCCGCCAAGGCAGATGGCATTTGTCCTGAAGGACAGTCTCAAGCTCACCATCACTGCGAGCGTGACAGAGGTTTCAGGCGGCAGCCTGATGAGCCTCACAGCCGCATACACCGTTCCCGGTCCTTTTGGCGGAGCAGTGGAGAAGACGACTGTTGGCGCTGCAAAGCGTGAGGTGGCAAGGGCCATAGAGCAGTTTTCGGCACAGTTTGGACGGAAGGACGCGCTTCCGGACCAGAAATGACAGAAAGAAAAGGGTCAGCACACCCGAAAGTGGGTAGGACTCGCCCCAGAAGAGAAGAGCAGCGTCCGTACGAGCATCCCAAGGGAGGAATTCCTGAGCAGGAGCTTGCCGGGATCGTTTCACGTGCAAGGGAAGACCATGGAAGCGAAGCACGTGAGCTGCTCGTCACATGCGCACTCACGGAGATCCGCGGCTGTGCGGATGAGCTCGCAAGCGACTGGCTGGATGCCATGG
>JAJZLL010000065.1 GCA_021803465.1 bacterium | reverse complement strand
CCCGGCTTACCAGTATTCTGGCGTTCCGTCTGTTCGATGGGGGTGTAACTGAAGGCAATGTTGTAGCCTGCCGACTCGACAACTGCATAGAGTATCTTCTGACATGGTTCGCATGCGAGGCACTCGGCGCAGTGTTCTTCCCGCTGAATCATCTGCTGCCTGACACTGCTGCAGAGAAACTACTCTCCAATATGAATGCGCAGGTACTCATTGTGGATGACACACTATCCACGACATCACTGCAATTCTCCAAGCGGAGCGCAAAGAAACTTCTCCAACGATCCGAGATCTCCCCAGACTCGCTGACTGCATCAAAGGGAATTCCTGACGTGGTCTGCACCACTCCACGCTCGAATCATGCACTCCCTGCCAAGATACTCACTACTTCCGGAACGACTGGCATTCCCAAGGCTGTCATATGGAGCCGGCTGTGCGAGTGGACCTGGGCAGCAGCGTACGGCACGGAGCTGCTCCCGCTTGAGTCTCACGACCGTGTGTACTCTTGTCTTCCTCTGACTCATGTGACCTGCCAGGGAACTGTTGCTGCTGCACTGCTGAATGGTGCCCACGCCATCATAGATCCAGCCTTCGATCCCTTCACCTTCTGGAAGAGAATCCGCTCACACGATGTACGCATGTTCACCTGTGTCGGAACCATCTTGGAATCGCTCGCCTCTCGGCCCCATTCCGTGAAGGATGCGAACAATCCTGTTGAACGGATAGTGACAGCAGGAACGCCTCCTCGCATCTGGAAAGACTTTGAACAGCGATTTGGGTGCACGATTATGGAGACATGGGGCCAAACAGAGACTGCATCCTGCTGGTTCATGCCTCGCCAGCTTCCCATGGATCCCGGAACCATTGGAGAGCCTGTTGAATCCCGGTTTCGCATCAGGATCGTCAACTCGGCTGGAACTGATGCCAGTGATGGTGAAGATGGCGAACTCATGATCCAGCCCACCAAACCCCATCTCATGGCAGACAGGTATGTCGGCGATATGGAGTCCGGCTCATGGAATGCTGACGGATGGTATGCAACCGGCGACATCATCCGCCGTGAATCTGGAGCATTCAGGTTCCGTGCGAGAACAAGGGAAGTGATCCGCAGGCATGGTGAAATGATTGCACCATCCCTGATCGAAGACGTGGCGCTATCTCATCCACATGTTCTCAATGCTGCTGCAGTGGCAGTGCGTGATGAACGGTTTGATGGAGACGAGGCAATCAAACTATGCATCATTCCCAGATGGCCTGCTGTCTGGAAGACATCGAGCCTGACTGCATACCTTTCCTCACGCCTTGACCGCAGACTTCTTCCCACGTGGATCAGCATATATTCCAAGTTTCCTCTTACTCCCTCCACAAGGGTACGACGCGTGGCGCTTGCAGAGGACTCAGCAGTTCGCATTCGCTGTCACTATTGAGCATGCATCCGCAAAGCCGAATGGATTTTCCGTCCGACGATCCTTCTAAGGGGAATACCTATCACCCGTCCTTCCCACTTCGAAACCATGTGGCTGGCTCCTGCGATGAGGTGTTCAGAAGCTCGAGGCGCATAGAGCGAACGCACCAGAAGCGCTCCATCGTCTGGAACGGCAATGGGCAGTGCAAACCGCTGCTCCTGATCTTCCGCCACTGACCCTCCTGCATGTTCAATGAGCAGGCAAAGATGCTGCAGTTGTGCTGCATTCGGATATGTGAGGTTTCGCATACGGAGTGCTGCAAGTATCCGTGCCCACATGACCCTGTCCCTGAGTGTCAACGCGCTTCCATCACCTGGCAGCAATGCAATAATGACTCCCCCTTCCCTCAAGGTGCGCATCATCTCAATCAGGCATTGCAGCAATGGTTGCACAAGCATAAGGGCCATGGAGCAGATGACCACGTCGAACGTGGCATCCTCGAACGGAAGGACTTCTGCGGATCCCACAACAGCATATTGCCGATAGCGCCTTTCAATTCGCGCAAGCTCCTCTGCGGATCTGTCAATGCCGTGCCATTCTCCCTCCCATCCTGCACGCAGAATGGGAGCAGATCCACAGGCTACATCGAGCACGCTCGTTCCGTCTGGAATTGCCTGAAGAATCCATTCATATGGTGTCTCTCCTTTCCTGTTATGTGACCGGATGAGCACCTCTTCCGTGATACCCGCATGAATATTGTGGAACTTCATGCCATAGGCATCCCAGGACGATTCGCTTGTGGTTCGAGACATCTCACCCTTTCATGAATGGTTTTCCCATCTTGCAACTTTACCGACTCATTCGACTTTGGAAAGTGATCCCCATCACATTCTGCAATGCCCAGCACAGTCCACTACACCCAATGCTGGTCATGGAACTTCCTGCGAGTAGACCGGAAGAACAGCAGATCCGGATAACAACCCTGTTGTGGTGAGGTAACAAGGGTACCCATGAACATGGCAAAGCTCGATGCGAACTGCATAATTTCCACCATACGTATCCGAATAGCCAATGGAGGTATCACGCACCACTAGTCAGTGCAGGGGAGCCAAGTCCTTACGCCCCCTTGCCTTCTCCACAACCCGCATACACAACGTCTCCATCAATGCATTGCACAGAATGTGGCAGCAGGAGCACTTACCTGTCTGATTCCATCCACTGTGGACAGGTGTAAGCACACTGCTCCTGCTGCTGTCATGAGATGGGACGCTTCAGTCTACGTCATACCAGCTGTCTTACCAGGGAGATGTCCTCATGGGAAATCTGCACGAATTCGCACGCATCCCTCATCACTGTGCCAAAGCTGCCTCCTCAGCTCTCGAAGGGAGGGCACAGTGATGGTTCTCACTCACCGGTCTCCCCATCTGCGCTTATATCTCACTGCACTCGTATGCCTTACTGCACTGACAGTAGACATGCTCTTCCTGTGGTCAACGTGCACTGTGTCAGGCTGCGGATCGTTCCACTCCTCCATCTGGGCACGGATCATTCTCCTCGTCGTTCCACTCCTCATCATCGTGGTGCAGGGCTGGAAGGTGGTGCACACGGATGGGCACCCCCCATCCGTACTGGGAAATGCGCTGCCATGGCTCATCACGGGAACACTCGTCTCGGCATGGTCGCTCGCATATGTTCCCATCGGAACGCAGACCCAGTCCATGATGAGCGAATCCATGGTCATGCCCCTTGTCGTCCTCTTCAATGCAGCAGTCATTGTGGCAACCTGGGGCTGTGTGCTTGCTGTCATCGGTATCAGGCATGTCCGTCAGCAGTTCTCCCAGTACCTGCACCGTCCACGCGGAACATGGTGGTTCTCATTCTCTGCTGCCATTGCACTCGTATGCGCATGGATTGTTGCAGCCACTCCTGCCTTTGGCGCAACAGGACTGGATGTGTATCCGCACGAGCCAGGAACTCCCCTTCCAACAACGTTTGTGTCCATCAGCGAATGCTCTGATGCGAGGATGGTTCACTGCTGGATGGTTGCCCAGCATGTTCCAGAGGGTGCCTCGTACAACTTCGCTCCTGGGGTGTACACCATCGAGAACTCCCCTCCACGTGGATACGCGTGCAAGGGTACAACACCCACACCCTTCCAGCTCTACCCATTCGAGCGCATCCAGGTGTCATACCTCAAGGTCAGCTGCCACAAGCTCCCGGCTCCACCAGTGAAACACCCTGCGCCAAACGCTCCCAAATGACAGCATGAAGACAGACACACCCACTGAGAACCCTTCGCACAACGAAGACCCACCTGCCAGTTCCCCAGGTTCCTTACTGCACTGGATGGTCTTCACAGGAGCGCTCATCCTTGCTGTTGTGATCGTTGCGCTGGTAGTTTCCCTCACCTCCCAGCACCAGGTGAACAACGTGTTCTCGAACATCAGCTTTGGCCTGAATGAATAAGGACCACCTGCATGCAATACGCATGCTGCGAGAAGCGCCTTTCGCTGCATCAGGCATGAAGGTCTGGAAGGGGAGCATTCGCCATGCCAAATCGGCCACCAACTCCAGCAGCCACACCCCGCCCCCTCTATACGCACTCCGGCTGCAGGGTTGTCACAGACACTGCATTACCTGGATCCACTCGAAGGAGGCAAGGCAGACTGCAGCCTCCTGGCAATGGTTTCCCTCGCATCACTGTGCAGCGTTCCACGTCGTCGCAGCAGACGAATGAGTCCCTGCGCATCCGTGATGAGTACTCTCCGGATCCGGAACGTTCCTTTCCAGCTCGCTGCATACCTGGGCATGATGCAGAGAATGGGATTGATGGGTACTGTGAGGTCGTCCATTGCCCTTTGCACCGTTTCAACCTGCCAGTCCATCCTATCGACAAGATTCGTGCGGTCAACTCCCCGGACAAGCAGTGTGGGCGACTCCCGCAAGAATGGAATGCCACCACGGTGCACTGCAACAGTTCCAGCAAAGGTTTTCGTATCGATGACATAGACGCCTGTTGGAGCTATGGCTATGTGGTCGATGTTGGATCGCGCACCTGGGCGGAGACTTGCCCTGCAGTCATGGAGCACTGTGCCATCATGCCGTGCACTCCATGCATCAAGAAGTGCTCCCAGCTTCGCCTCCCCTTTGCTTCCCTGAAGCCAGGCTCGCGTTTCGAAGGACGTCGTCTGCCAGGGAAGAGTGAGGAACGACAGCACCTTGCCCCACTTCCGTTCTTTCTCGGAAGCCTCGCGAAGTGCCCTCCGTTCGTATTCATATCTGGCTCCTGCTCCAGCACCAGAAGCCTCCCTGTAGTGACTCAGTGCTGCATGGCAGTCCGTACACTGCAGCTCCCTGCTTTCCGTGTCCCAGTATGCTTCTGTCCCTTGTGGAACTTCCTTACGACAGACACTGCACTGCGAAGAAAACCGGGTATGAAGTGATTTCCAGGTCATGGAAACTGCTTGTGAAATTCACTACGGTTGCGTGCCATGAGCTTCCTTGCAGCAGCTGCGATTCACGACTGTCCTAACACACGAGTCCATTTTCCCACTCCATGAACGCAGAGCGCTGCATGACTCCGTACCCCATGTAGCCTGATGGGACGCCACGTGAGAATTCCCGATTGGACATTTGGGATCCGTCATCTGCAGTGTGCGGCTCTCTCCCATGCATGTGGCGTGCTGGTCATGCTCACTGCACTTCACTGTTGTCGAGCGCTTCCCCCCTTTGACTGCCAGGTACGTGGGAGTTTTGGTAGATGGTGCAAATGGGAGACAATATCAAGTACGGGATGCCACTGTCTTGCTGCACAGCGCATTCCGCACGTGCATGATAAGCCCACACTGGAGAAGCACCTGAACGGACAACCGGAATACCACATCTCTCCACAGGCAATAGAGCAGTTTGTTGGAAGCAGCACCTACGATCGTGCTGTCGCATATGTCCGTCAGGGACGGGTTGTGCAGTTGGATGCTGATCGTCCACAGGCAATCCGTGCAACTGTCCAGGGGACTGAACCGTATTCTGTGCACCTCACCCTGAAGCTCCGGAACAGTGGCAGCGCCTACGATGTGTACATTGCCTCCTGCACCTGCCCTGTCGGCGACCGATGCAAGCACATAGCAGCAGTGCTCCTCTCTCTTCTTCCTCCAGTTGTCGCCAGGTTGAACGGACTTCCCGTGGCAGCATCCCTGCACCCAGTGGGTCGCGACTGGCGTGATGCCCTTGGGGCTCTCGACAGCGCAAGGGTTGCACCGAATCCCTCTGCAGCATCCATTGGACTCATCTTCCAGGTTGCGCAGCTTGCCGACATGAAAGCAAAGCAGAGGAGTCTGAACCGCTCTGCCCGTGCTCCACGTGTTCCACGGCTCGCAGTGAAGCCCGCCCTCCACTCCACACGCAGTGGCAAATGGAGCACCACTGGCATCAGCTGGAGTGACTTCCGGACAAGCTTCTGCAGGCATGGATCCAGTCCTGCGATCGAATGGTTCCAGGAGTGGCTTGCGAAGTACCACCTCTCCGAAATGGCTGACCATGGGGCATACAGCGTCTGGTACCAGGGGCCCGCCTGGTGCTACCTTGACACATTCCGGGAAGAGGATCTTTGGAAGCAGCTCGAGGAAGCCCGTTCCCGGGAGATCCCCTTCATCCATGCGACTGCTGGCGGCACTGTCGAGATGGATCCGCATCCCGTTGGGGTATCGATGGAACTCACAGAGACTCCTGATGGATCACTCCTTCTCGCTCCAGCATTCCACCGCGACCACGTACCCATCTCCGGTCAAGCGATCCATCCGTTTGGCAGTCCTGCAGCTGGTGTGTACTCCTACCCGGAAGATGAAGCGGAGAAGCCACTCCACATCACGCTCGCTCCGCTCCAGAATCCCCTTCCCGCTCCTGTCGCGACAGGAATCCTTGGAGAAGGGCCCATTGTCGTTCCCGCCTATGACCGTTCCGCCTTCCTTGCACGCGTCTATCCCGCGCTTTCCCACGCTGTGGAAATTGTTTCCGAGAGCCCTGACTTGCTGCCAAAGCGTGGCACTCCGCGGCTTGCCCTCACCATCCAGAAATCGGGATCCCATACCCTTGAGCTCTCATGCATCTGGAACTACCATCTGGAAACGGGCAGTACTGCCAAGGTTCCTGTCTTTGTGCATGAGCCCATGTCCGAGGCAGTGCTCCGGAATCCGGACGATGAACGCCGCATCATGGCAGCAGTCGCAACCCTCCTTGGACGGCACCTCCCGCGTGGTGTGCATCTGCCACTGCACAGGGAGTGGATTGATGGACAGGAAGCAGCAGTGTTCATAGAGCAGACGCTGCCCGAGCTCGAGAAGCTCTCAAATGATGTGGAGCTCATCATTCCCGATCCCCTTCCCGATTTCCATGCTGCAAGCGCTCCTCCCGAAGTCCGGATACGGGCCCAGGACAGCGCTGAGGGAGACTGGCTGGATCTCGGCATCGAGCTTGTCGTTGACGGCACTACAGTGCCCATCGCGGAACTCATCCGTGCGCTTTCCCTCAATGAGCCGTATGTGTACCTTGAGGATGGCACATACTTTCCGTCAAGCATTCCAGAGCTGGAACGTCTCCGCATGCTGCTTGAGGAGTCACGGCTCCTCAATGACACCCCCCCGGGACAGTATAGGGTCAACCGCTTCCAGATCGACTTCTGGAATGAGCTTGAGAGCCTCGGCATTGTCGAAGCAGAGGAATCCGCATGGCTTGCAAGTGCACGGCAGCTCCAGGGCATCACAACACTTCCCGAGTGCGAAGTGCCAGAGGGGTTTGCTGCAAAGCTCCGTCCCTACCAGCACGAGGGATTCCGCTGGCTCAGCTTCCTCCATGAGCATGGACTTGGAGGCATCCTCGCGGACGACATGGGGCTCGGAAAGACTGTGCAGGCACTCGCAATGCTGCTCCGGATTCACGGTGCCCACACGGCCTCCCACCCCTCCCTCATCATTGCGCCAACGAGCGTTGCAGCAAACTGGGTTCACGAATGTGCCCGGTTTGCTCCAGACCTCAGAGTCGTGCTCATTGCGGAGACGGACCGCAAGGCAGGCATCTCCCTTGCTGAACGCATTGCCGATTGCGATCTTGTGATCTCCACATACACCCTGCTCCGCATCGATGATGCGTCGTACACCTCGCTTTCCTGGGAAGCCGTAATTTTCGATGAGGCACAGTTCCTCAAGAACCACCACACGAAAGGCTACCGCGCAGCACGGCTCCTATCTGCACATGCACGGCATGCCCTCACAGGGACTCCGCTGGAAAACAACCTCATGGAGCTCTGGTCCATCCTCTCCATTGTCGCGCCAGGTCTCCTTGGACACCCATCCCGGTTTCAGGAAGCGTACCGTACCCCCATTGAAGTGGAGCGGGACACCACAGCACTTACCCGGCTCCGGAAGCGGATCCATCCCCTTGTCCTGCGCCGCACGAAGGATCAGGTCGTGCAGGACCTTCCCGCAAAATCCGAGCAGGTCGTCGAACTTGAGCTCAATGACAGCCACCGGCACATCTACGATCTCCACCTCCAGCAGGAGCGCCAACGGGTGCTGGGGCTCCTTGACCACTATGAGGACCACAGGATCTCCATTCTCCAGTCGCTCACGAAGCTCCGTCAGCTGAGCCTTTCTCCCTCCCTCATCGATGGGCAGAAGTACAGGAGCATCCCGTCAACGAAACTCGATGCGCTCAGTGAGCAGCTTCTGGAAGTCGTCGAGGAAGGCCATACAGCCCTCGTCTTCAGCCAGTTCACACGCTTCCTTGCCCAGGTACGGTTGCGCCTTGATGAGCTTGGCATCCCCTACCTGTATCTTGATGGCAGTACCCGCAACAGGGGTGCGCTCCTGGAGAAGTTCGCCAGAGGAGCAACCCCGGTGTTCCTCATCAGCCTGAAGGCTGGTGGGTTCGGTCTCAACCTGGCGGAGGCGGACTACTGCTATCTGCTCGACCCCTGGTGGAATCCTGCAGTTGAGCAGCAGGCAATCGACCGGATTCACCGGATTGGCCAGACTCGTCCTGTCATGGTGTACCGGCTCGTTGCAAGGAACACCATTGAGGAAAAGGTGCTTGAGCTCAGTGGACGGAAGGCGGAACTCTTTGCGAGCGTTCTCGATGAAGGGGCAGCCACTGACACTGCGATAACCGCAGCAGACATCCGCCAGCTGTTCGCGACTGAAGAAATGTGAATCCACATTCCTTCAAACTGCAGCAACCACAGTGCGGAAGAAGCGTGCCCTTCTCGGCTACCCGCGACGCACCACTTCAGCGCCATGAAATTCATTCGCTCTGCCCAGGATCTGCGGCAATGCTTGAACACTCATGCGGACCTCAAGGCGCTGGCTACGAGCTGTGCACGGCTGTAAATGCGCTGTCAGGAGTTCCACGGAAGCATCCAACCGTATATGGATATTCAAGCGTGGCATCGTAATGGTAGACACTCTGCACCTTGCCATTCCAGAGCACTGGTGATGTGGTTCCATGGCATGCGTCAAGATTCGCATTGGTGACAAGATTGCCAGATGCAGTGTACTGGACATATATCCCGTATCCGTCTGCAGCGTATCCCACAAGCGTTGAGGAGCCAGGAGCATGACTCACAGCGCCCATGATGAAACTTGGGACAAAATGGTGGTGGAGCATGCCCGCATTGTCTGGATGCTCCCCCCACTGGTCGAACACCTCATGGGCGCCTCCATCCACGCCAGCGGCATCAAGGGCATTGAAGAGGAAAACGCCGTCGTTGAGGATGCCAATCGGCCCCATCCCCACACAGCTCGGTTCCGCAGCGGGAGAAGGATCAAGGGGAAGGGAAATCGTCGTTGGATGGGGCACGATGGAGTTGGGATTATGGTCCCACTGGGACGTTGGGTCTGATGATGTGACAGGAAAGGTCCCTGTGGGATGGTCGATGGGAAGGTCATTCGCTGTGATTGTTCGTGTACTGCCTGTGACGCCAACACTGTAGGTTGCACCTTGCCATGAAACAGCACCGGAAGAACTGGGCTTGGTGAGCGAATTCCATGTGCCTGCTGCAGCATTGATCCAGGGACCATCAGCATTCGGCTGTCGACGAAAGCTCGTGATACAGGAATCCACGTATCCTACCTTCGGCACAGTCGATACGTGTCCATCGCCCATTGGGATGGAGGCAGGATTCACACCTCCTGCAACAGCCTTGTCAGCGCTTTGGGAAGCGGACGCCACAGTCCCGGACGTTGCTGATGGGGTATTGCTGGCATTCCCGAGTGTCTTTCCTCCACCTGCTGCGCACGATGCCAGTACTGCTCCAGCAACAAGTGCAAGGAATGCGGCTCGAGATGCTGAGGGTATTGATGAGTGCATGGTGCTGTGGAGCCTCCCTGTGGCGCGAATGACAGATTGCTGCAACGAATTCATTCAGCCTATCCTGTTCAGCAATTGGGGAACTCTCCTGCTCCTGTTGGAAGTGGGTGCATATACGTGGAGCACCGATGCTCCTCAGTCAGTCTCCTGCAGCGTTGCCTGGCCACCAGATGGCTTTCCCCACATCAACCGACAGTGCGGGAATGATGAGGGACCTGACAATGATGGTGTCAACAAGCACTCCCAGCGCCACGATCACAGCAAGCTGGATGAGAAAGAGGATGGGTATGACTCCCAGTGCTGCGAAGGTTGCAGCGAGGACGACACCTGCAGAGGTGATGACACCGCCTGTCACCTGAAGTCCGCGCAGCACTGCCTTGCGTGTGGGCATACCACGTGCTTCCTCGCGCACACGGCTCATGAGAAAGATGTTGTAGTCAATGCCAAGTGCGACAAGAAAGATGAAGCCGAACAGGGGAACTGATGGGTCGGCTCCCGGATACCGGAACACGTTGTTGAAGAGGAGAGCGGAGAAGCCAAGCGTGGCAGAGTAACTCAGAACGACGGAGATGATGAGAAGGACAGGCGCGAGAAGTGCGCGAAGCAGGACAGCCAGGATGACAACAACGACAGCAAGCACGATCGGGATGATTCGATGCAGGTCCTGCTGCGCAGTCGCATTTGTGTCGAGTGCAGTGGCTGTTTCCCCACCTACAAGTGCTCCCGGAGCAGTTGTGGAGAGTTTCGACCGGAGCTCCCTGATGATGGAAAGCGCATGGGATGATGTGGGATCTTCGGACAGCGTTGCCGTGATGAGAACCCTTCCATCCCTGATGACTGGCTGTCCTGCACCGGGAATGGGAGATCCCGTGTAGACTGCAGCACTGTGGTTCCCAAGCACCTCGTCAACTGTAGCGAGTGTGGAGGGGACAGTCGAAAGGGGTGCAATGACATCCACGGGACTTCCTGCTCCTGCAGGAAAGTACGATCCCAGAAGGCGCTGCCCATCAACAGCGTTCGATGCAGTCCGGATGGTTGCTGCATTGGAGACACCCTGCGCACGAAGCTGGGTGAGCCCGAGCGCTGCCACAAGCAGCACCCCTGTGCTCAGCATCCATATGAGTCGTGGTGCCCGTTCGACTCGTGATGCAACTGCTGCCCACAGTCCCTTCTGTCGCTTCCCACCATCGACATCCCGGGGAGAGTAGCGAGGCCGGTACGGCCAGAATGCGCTCCTGCCAAGAAGAAGGAGGAGGGCTGGAAGAAAGCTCATGCTCGCACAGTATGCGCACCCGACACCTATGGCAGCCACTGGTCCGAGACTCTGGTTCGAGCGGAGATTGGAAAAGAGGAGACAAAGGAGTGCAAGAATGACGGTGACTGCTGATGCAGTGATGGGAGCTGCTGCACTGCGCACTGCACGGATGAGTGCCTTCCACGAGGCCTGCTCGTGCTGCAACGCCTCACGATGCCGGGAGATGATGAGAAGCGAGTAGTCGGTCGCAGCCCCAATGACGAGGATCGACAGGATCCCCTGCGCCTGGCCATTGAGCTCAATGGTTCCATGTGCTGCAAGGGCGTACACAACAAGAATTGCACCGCTCAGGGCCACCATGTCGAGCAGGAGCACCATGATGGGCAGGATCACAGAACGGTAGACGAGCAGGAGAATGACAAACACGGTGATGAGTGCGACGAGAAGAAGGATGCCATCAATGCCTCCAAAAGCGGAGATGAGATCCGCAGTGAGGCCAGCAGGACCTGTGACATAGACATGGACTTCGGATCCAAGATGGGATGAAAGCACCGTTCTCATATGGTCAACCACGGTGTTCACTGCTGCTGACGAGCGTACGGGCACAAGAAACTCTGCTGCCATTCCAGATCGCGACCAGATTGGTCCAACGATCTTTCCATCGAGTCCTGCTCGTTCGGAAGCTGTGAGGACTGCAGGAATCTGCGCAATCCTCTCCCTGTCAGAGGCTGATTGGACAGATACATGCGTCAGGAGTATGACTGCGGGTATGGCGCTGCTGCTCACATAGTGGGGAAGCTGAGCCTGGACGCGTGTTGAATCCGCATTTGCAGGTAGGAAACTCGCCTGACTGTTCGACTCAACCTTCGCTATCCTGCCAAAGGCGGGCCCCCCTGCACCCGCTATGCCAAACCAGATGGCAAGCACAGCAAGCGGAAGCACGATGCGCAGCAGTCTGTTCTCCAGAAGCGACCTTCCCATGACAGGAGTCTCCACTCATGTAATTATACCAATAAGTATAATTCAAGCACATTTCATAGCCGTTCGCATCCCTGTGTCATCCTTGCGTGCGCCAAGCCAGTCATGTCCCATGTCCCCTCTGCCCTGGTGGCAGAGGAGATCCTTCAAGGATGCTGTCCGCACTTCAAAACAGGTAATTTCCCACCCACATTTCGTGGAGAGTCACCTCATCTGCAGGTGAAGAACATGCACCCTTGACGAACCGCAGTTCATCTTCTCCCGGCTCGTGTACATCTCACATCTTCCCGGCACATACCCTTGGCCATGAGTTGTGAAACAGCCAACTTCGTGGGTGAACTCATTTGCAAGGTTGTCCGTTCGCTGTCCAGAAAAGGGTCATATGATGCGCGCATGAGCACATCACCTGATTCCACTGCATCTTCAGCGAAGGCAACTTCACTCCATCGTGTCCAGCTACCATCAGAAGCCCATGGGAACAATGTGGGCGAAGGAACCAAGACTCCTGGGGCGGAACATGTCGCAGTGGTGCTTGCCGGAGCGTACAGCACAAGCGTTGTCACCTCCCGTGGAGTTCGCGTCGAAACGTTGGAGCATGGGCGAAAAGGCTGGGATGCCCTCGACGTTTCGCGACGCACCTGGCTCCTCAATTCCGTGCGCCATGACTGGCACATGAACGCTGTCAGGAATTATCTTGCGAAAGTAAAAGCTCTATCCCGGGAAGCAATCGATGTGCATTTGGGGAACATGTCCAAGTATGATCAGATGCCGATAGGTCCAATCCGCAGGAGAGCCCTCCAATCACGGAATGGAGCGAAGGAAGTGGGAGGACCCTTTGTGCTTGAGGAACGGGGACATCCCAGTTTCGGTGGCACAACGTTCACTGCCTCGACTGATGTTGAAATGCACTGGTTCGACAAGCTGGAGGGCCTGGATGATGCGAGCCTTGCTGCAAAGCGGGAAGAATACCAGCAGCTACCTCTCCTCGTGCGCCAGCGCATTGAGGCGTTTCACTCCGATACGCTTCCTGAAACGTTCAGAACACTTCCCCGAGTTGGCGTGCGTGGATTCCACTCCTCATTGCCTGTCGTGAATGGGGATCCTTCTGCAGATCCCGCATCGGGCAGGTATGCACTTGTGGAACAGATGCGTGGAGCATATCTCGTTGCCCTTCCTTCACAGTGCAATGATCCTGAAGCCGTTAGGCCAGCGCTGCTGTTCCAGGGCAACAACACTGCACGGGTCACACTGTTCAATGGAACACTGCAAGCCGGATCCAGAACGCTGAAGCCTGCGGATCCCCAGTACTGGCGTTTCCACAATCTGTCCCAAACGGATGAAGCAGCAGTGTCCATCCAGTCTGGAGCGGACTTCAGCACGTACATGAGCGTGACGGGAGTCGGTGAGGGAACTCTCACGCAGGGTGCCTTTGAGAAGTCAACTGGCCAGGGAACCTATGTCGGCGTATTGCGTGCTTCGTTCGAGGATGGTCCCGGTGAGGCTCCCTCATACGTTGATGGTATGTGGAGATTCTTTCCTGTCCCACGGGGTACCGCTGACCCACTGAAGGCCCTGTCGTACATTCCACGGGATCTCCTTGAGGTGAATGAGGATCTCCGGGGACCGTACAAGTTTGCAGTCTTCACTGCCAAACGGAATGAGTCCATGACATCCCTCAGTACAACCAAGGCAGCCGTGTACGACCTCTCAATGCCCGCTCTGTATATGAGACGTTTCAGCAATGTTTCCTCCTTCCTGCATGGGGGCATGGAATCCTGAATCTGGAGCGGCTGCACTCTCCCTTCGAGCACATGGTGACCACTTGGTGCCTGCGCTCTTTCGAGATCCAGTTCCTGCCTGCTTGCCTCAGGACATGCATCGTGCACGTTCTGCTTGGACTTTCAGAGACGGCTCGACAATCCCCCACTCTGCATGTACCCTGTAGGTCATGCAGTCTCCATCCCTTGGAAACTGGATGACAGTGGAGAAGTCGGATCCCATGCGAAAACTCGTCGCCTACGAGCTTGTCTCCCTCGATGGGGGAGCGGAGGATCCTGATGCGTTCATCACGGAGTTCGATGAGGTCATGCAGGACAACCTCGCCCGTGTCATTGCTTCGCAGGATGCAGTGCTGCTGGGAAGACGCACCTATGAGGAGTGGGCTGCGTTCTGGCCCGGTAGTGGCATCCAGCCGTTCTCAGATTTCATCAATGCGGCAAGGAAGTATGTCACCACCTCTCACCCTCTCACACCTGCCTGGAACAATGCCGTTGCCATCGAGGGAGCCCTCAGCCCGTTCATCCGCCAGCTCAAAAAGCAGGAAGGTGGGGATATCGGCGTGCATGGAAGCTTGGAGCTGCTAGGATCCCTCCTCAGGGATGACCTTGTAGACGAGTTCCGGATGGTTGTCGCTCCCGCGTTCCACCAGGAAGGACGGCGTCTGCTGGAATGCGCCCCGTCAGGGCGTCTCCACCTGACTCGTTCTGTCACCTCGCCTGCCGGATATCTTCTCCTTGACTACAGCCGGGATTCCGCATGACGCATCCCGATGCGAGGTGAGCCCAGTGGGCCAACGCCACGCATCCATAACATGCTCTTCCGTGCTGCTGCCACACGCTTGACCAACATAGTCACCGGGCTAGCCCGGTGGATCAGGACGCAGCTGGCGCTCTCCTGTTCCCACGGAACGCATTGCCACGCCCATGCCAGCGCGGCCTTCCTCCCTCGGGTCTCCGCTCACGGGATGGGGCCTGACCGGCAGGTACGGGATCGTGCACTTCCGTGAGGATCCACTCCCCTGATTCAAGGAGACGTTCTCCATCGAGCCGTGGGAGTGCGGGCGCACCCTGCTTTCTCAGTTTCTTCCACTGGTCCGCATCCTGGTCACTGAGGAACGTGATGGCTTTCCCTTCCGCACCATTTCTCGCAGTCCGTCCGACCCTGTGGGTGAGCCACTGGGGCGTTTCAGGAAGTTCGAAGTTGATGACAAGACCGACGTTTGCGACATCTATGCCACGTGCTGCAACGTTTGTGGCCACAAGGACCTCCGCAGCGTTCTTCCTGAATGAGGCAATAGCACGATCGCGTGCGTTCTGAGACAGGTTTCCCTGGAGTTCCGCAGTTGTGTGGCCAAGCTCCACAAGATCCCGTGCGAGCTTCTTCGCACCGTGCTTTGTGCGGTGGAAGACAATGGTCTGGCTCTGCTCCTGGGTCCGTTGGCGCTGGAGAAGTCGTGAGAGCGTCTGCAGCTTCGTATCGCGTCGCACGGACATGAAACCATGCTCAAGAAGCGGCTCCTGGCTCTGCTCACCCTTCACGCGGAACGGGTTGTGAAGGTGCTTCGCAATCATCTGCTGGACCCAGTCAGGCATGGTTGCCGAAGCGAGAACGGACTGGCGGGATACCCTGCCACTGGAGGCAGGACACATCGCAAGGATCCGCTCGACATCATGGGCAAACCCCTGATCGAGCATCTCATCCGCCTCATCAAGCACAAGGTACTCGATCTTCCCGAGCCTTGCATCACCACGTTCCGCGAGATCCAGGAGTCTTCCTGGACAAGCAACGATGACATCTGGAGCATTCCTGAGGATCGTAAGCTGGGCACCGTACCCCACACCGCCCATGAGCACTGCAGTGCGAAGTCCCCTGTCCACCTGGCGGATGACGCCTGCAACCTGGGTGCAGAGTTCCCGTGTGGGAACGAGAATGAGTGCACGGGCCCCATGGCTCCCGTGCCCTGCGAGCCGTTCCACCATGGGAACAACATAGGCAAGCGTCTTTCCGGAGCCTGTGGGAGCCTCGATGACGCAGTCTCCTCCCTCCAGGAGCGGAGGCACTGCCTCGCGCTGGACAGGATTGGGAGTGGTATACCCTGCGGCTGACAGGGATGCTGCTGTGCGTGGACGCACACCGATATGCTGAAATGTCTCAGACACTTGGTTTCCTCGGATCCGGCACCTGCCGGTCCACACTTTCGCCTCTCAACTGGATTCATGAATGCCGGTTCTTGAGGACCCGCATTCTGCGATGCGGAGAGAGGTTCACCAAGGTGGCGCAGCACAATGATCGTGCACTGTGCAATATGGACACCATAGCATGACTGCTGCCTGTGGCGCTCAGCTGGACCACCCTCACACTGCCAATGCGCATCTGGCACCAGCAAAACGCTTCAAACCGGTCATCATGTACACTGATCCCAGAGGGTTCTATCTTCTATGGGTGAGAGGGGGAATACAAGATGGTCAATTCCATCGGTTTACGCGCACGTGGACCAGAGCCACGCCGTCGTGCTGGTATTGTTCTGACAGTGGTGGGTCTCGTCCTTGCCATCATCGGAACACATGGAGTCTTTGCAGCAAGCAGTGCCAACAACGGCCTTGGCTGTGGCGCCACGTCAGCAAAGATCACGAACGTCACCTACACGATTGTTGGTTCCACTGGAACGAAGACTGTTGCAGATCTCCGGGGCAATGCGGCTGAAGGTGACACGGTCACTGCGCATTTCACTGTCAGCACCACTCCTTCGACTGGATGCCTCACCATGAGCCTTGTGTCATATGATGCGCCTCAGAAATATTTCACAACTGCATCCGCACCGCAGCAGACAATCTTCCAGCAGGTGAGCAAGACATACAAGGATGGCGAGACAGGTTCACTGAGCGTCACGCTTCCTACCTGCTACTACCAGGTGGACTTCGTCTTTGGAACGCCAATCTGGCCCCTCACATCAACAGACGACTACAACGTGAACCACACGCTCGCAAGCGCAGACAACGGTGGCTCAGCAACATGCCCGCTTCCAAAGCCAAGTCCAACACCTACTCCTACAACGACGCCCATACCCACAGCAACGCCCACGCCTACGCCCACAGCAACGCCGACTCCTACGCCCACGCCAACTCCTACACCCAAGCCGACTCCGACGCCCACGCCAACTCCTACACCAACGCCAAAGCCTTCACCCACACCCACACCCACACCCAAGCCGACTCCCACGCCCAAGCCGACTCCTACGCCCAAGCCGACTCCTACGCCCAAGCCGACTCCTACGCCCAAGCCAACTCCTACACCCAAGCCAACTCCCACGCCCAAACCAACTCCCACGCCCAAGCCAACTCCCACACCCAAGCCAACTCCCACAGCAACACCTACGCCTACGCCTAGTCCTACACCCACTTCCAGTGTCCAGGCGATCACGACAACGCCATCCCCATCTCCTTCCCCACAAAACACTCCCGTGTCCGTGGTCCAAGGAGTGTCCACTCCAAACACGGGAAGTGGCATGACACTGTTCGCGGGCATCATCCTTGTGCTCAGTGGAGCACTTGTGATGCTCACACAGAACAGAAGGCGGTTCCACTAACCTGAACGCGTTTGAGACAGGGATTCCTGGCACACTCTGAAGCTCACACTGCTGAGCCCTGGAAGCCAGGGATCCCTGTTCTGCATCCTCCGGGTGAATGGTGCTGTCAATCTGGCAGCCGCGGATGTCATTGTGGAGAGGACATCAGCACATGCGCGCTCTGAAAGGCGATCATGTCCACAGGATCCGTTGCATCCCGGTGATATGCGAGGATCGCAGTCCATAGTTCAGCAAGCGTGACAGTCTCGGTTCCGGGACCGTTGTAACCAGCAACACTTCCTGCGGACTCCGCATACGTCACTGTGTCCGTTGTGGGTGACCCACCCGTGAAGCTGTAGCCAATAATGGCTACCATGTGCTGCGCCTCATACCCGTGCCATCCCGGAAGCGTTCCCGTCATGAAATGGACAAGCACTGGTGTGCCATGAGAGGAAAGAGGCAGGAGCGAACCGCTTGGAACGGACGCCTCCACTGCGGACATGAGTTCTGTCATCGATGTGAGATGGCTCCCCGCATACGACCCTTTTCCAGCACCAATGATGGGAATGAGGTAGTGGTTGATGGCAGTGACAGCATCGGAGCCCCAGACTCCGAAGTCCGGTTCCAGCTTCGCTTCCACTGCGATCGCATCAAGGCTGGGTGGATGTGGTGTCCACACTGAGAGCAGCATCGCAATCGCTCCAGGGACGCAGTAGTTCCGGTAGGCATAGGTGTTCGGTTCCCGGACAAGTGTGACTGCATCCGACCCGGAGAGCATGGGCCCGGGAGAGGCGGGAGTGGATGGAGAGTGGTGCAGCGCAACGGGTTGCGTGGCACCTGGCTCAGGCTGCCTGCGTGGAATTGCCCCACTCCCACAGGCAGCAAGAAACACTGCCCCTGCCAGAACGGACAGGATGGCAACTCCCCGCATGGAGTGTTCATGGAGCTTCCCGTTCATGACCCCATTATCACTGGTGCCTCGATTCAGGTCACTACCATGAGAAGACGACACTGAGGACCCCCTTTCAGCAACCCCTCCTCGCCTACAATCAGAAGGTATGCGCATCTCAATCCTCCTTCCACCCAGCATGTCCCTTTCCGAGCTCAGAAGCGAGGCATCCTCAGTCGAGAAGGCAGGCCTTGCTGGCATATGGCTTCCTGACCATCTCACTGGAGGCACATTCTTCCCGAATGGCACCTGGAAGGGCTCACTCACTACGCTCACACTCCTGGCTGGTGCAACGGAGTCGATCCGTCTTGGACTCCTTGTCGCAAGCACTGTCCTCCGGCCTGCAGCATCGCTCGCTCTCGAGCTTGCGACACTCCAAGGTACAGGAAGGAACATCCTCTGCGGCATCGGAAGGGGTGCGGAACGGGATGCGGAATGCACAGGAAGATCTCTTGCCTCCTCATCGGAGCTCTACATGTATGCCCACACCGTGACTGAGAAGGGAGTACCTGTTGTCGTTGCAGCAAATGGTCCAGGCAGTCTTGCCTCCGCACTCCAGATTGGCGGGGGCTGGGTGACAACTGGTGGATACGGCATCACTGGCCCTGAGAAGGAGCAGGCTGTCAATACTCTCCTTGCGGAGTGGCGCCTCCAGGGAGGGCACGATGCATTCGTGCTCATTGATCCCTTTGAGGCCTCTCCCTGGAGTTCAGAAAACGCGTTCCGGACAACCATCTCCACATGGAGCGCGATGGGCATCGATGAGCTTGTGCTCTGGGATCCCGCATCATACCGGGTTCCTGCCACGCTCACCTACAGCGATGCAGCAGCCCTTCTCCAGGACACAGCCTCCAATGGGTGACCCGGATCCGTCTCCTGAGAGGGAAGCACCTGGCTTCCGCACTGCCCTCGCCTTTCCCTACATGCGCCCAATAGCAGCAAGTCTCCTCACTGCACGCCTTGCAGGCTACATGTACTTCTCCCTCATTGTGCTCATTGGCCTCATCTCCCTCCACAGTGCACGCATTGCAGGACTTGCGAGCTTCTTCTCCCTCATGCCAGGACTCCTTGTGAGTCCAATCGCTGGGGCGCTCCTTGACCGCAAGGAGAAGACACGGCTCATCATCCTCGACTACACAGTCGCAGGCTCATCCATGCTCCTCCTTCTTGTGCTCCTCGCAGCGCATTCCCTTGGTGGCGTGCTGTTTGTTGCCATTGTGGGATGCAGCTCCCTCACCTCGTCCCTCAGTGCGAGCGGTCTCCGGTCCGCATTCCCGATCCTCCTTCCTGAGGACCACTGGAACCATGGGAACGGCATCGATGCCATCACAGGCCAGATAGGGGCTATTGGGGGCCCAGTGCTCGCAGGCATCGTCTTCGCAGCCTTCGGCCCTGTCGTGGGACTTGGCATTGTCGTCCTCCTCTACGCAGCCTCCATTGTCCTTGTCTGGCGTGTGCGCATCAGGTCAACTGCACCCCCAAGCGTGAACTCGCTTGCCAGGGACGCATGGCAGGGAGCCGTGTACCTTGCCAGGAATCCAACCCTTCGCGGCATTGCTGTCTCCATCTCACTTGCGAACCTCTCCGAGGGCGTGCTTCTCATCTGCCTTCCCCTCCTGCTCCTGCCAGTCGCAGGCTCTGCTGGTGTTGGACTCATTTGGGGCACGACTGCGCTCGGTTCCATCGGATGGAGCCTTGTCATGCCAGCAGTCCTCCGGCGGTTCCCTGGTAAGGATGTCTACATTGCAGGATTCGTGCTCTGGGGAGCAGGGCTCCTCATCCTCATGTCTGTACACCGCTATGCAGTCTTCTTCCTTGGGGCTCTCGTCCTCGGTGCTGCATTCACAGCTGTGAACTTTCCCATCTGGAACCTCCGCCAGCAGCGGACCCATGCTGCTGTCTTCGCACGGGTCGTGGCAGTCTCGATGTCGCTCAACTCGATAGGATCCCCAGTTGGCACCATGATTGCAGGCCTCATGGCAGTCCATGAACTCCGGCTCACGATGTTCCTTGGCATTGTCGTTGTTGCCATCGGTGCAGTGACTGCCTGGATGATGATTCCACGGTCCGAGCCGCCACTCGGAGCTGATGGACTGGGCTTCACAGCTGCTGCTGAAGCTGCTGCACCGTAAGGGGAATGCGTACTGCAGTGCCCTTACGTTTCCAGGGCTACCCCGTCCTGTGAAACTCAGTCTTCGCCTCATACATTGCCTCATCAGCACGCATGAGGAGGGATTCGATGGACTCGTCGCTGAGCTGCGCTGCACGTCCAATTGATGTGCTGATCGTGAGCACTAGCTTCCTGTGGATGGGGAGTGGCTTCTCGATTGCCCGGATGATGCGCTGTGCAATCATGTCCGCAGTATTCCTGTCCGCCATCATGACGATCGCGAACTCGTCACCCCCAAGTCGGGCTGCAGTGTCCGACTTCCGTATGGTGGCCAAGATGCGGAGCGCGACTGCCTTGAGCACCTCGTCCCCCACTGCATGTCCATGCGTGTCATTGATCTCCTTGAAGCTGTTGAGATCGAGATAGAAGATGATGAGCTCCTCACCACTACGTCTAGCGACAATGCTACTGAGCTGGATGGCACGGTCCTGGAACAGTGCACGGTTGGGAAGACCAGTGAGGCTGTCATGGAGTGCCATGTGCCTGAACTGCTCCTCACTCTCCTGGAGCCGGCGGTTGAGCACCATGTTCTCGCTGATGACAAGGGTCTGCCGCACATATCCTGCAAGAACGAGCACGATACCACTCGTGATGAGGATGGGATCGAATGGCCTGTGCGTGATGAGCAGATCCGTGAATGCGATGCCCGCAATGGCGACAGGAAGGTAGGGAAGGTACACATATGCGAGCGTGATGCGTGGCTCCACAGAATGACCAAGCTTGAGCTCAGCACTGTGGTTCGCCATGATCCCTGCAAGAAAGTAGGTGAGGATGTAGCCAAGATCCACTGGAGTGCCAAGATGGAACGTTCCTGTCTCCGCTATGTAGGCAAAAGCGACATTCGCAATGAGAATCGGGATGGTTGCAAGGAGGAGAAACACTCCAAGCAGCCTGTTCCTGCGGATGCGGAGACTCATCTGTCCTGCAAGGACAAGGAACACGATATTGAGTGCAGGGAAGATGAGTCCTGCAATCTTTGCTACTGTGCCACCAGGGATGGCATCGTACACCGGACGGAGAATGAACACCCAGCTGAAGAAGGTCGTGGCTGCGAGCATGATCACTGCATCGAGGATTCCCGATATCCGCACGCTGATGCGCGTATGGAGTAGATCGACGGAAGCAACAATGACACAGATCACTGCACCAAGGGCGAAGAGTGCACCTGGACTGTCCGGGGATATCGCCTGGTGTTCAATCACGCCCGGTATGCCCCAGCTCACCAGGTGGGCCACAACATCAAGCGCTGCACCACAGCCCATTGCTGTGAAGGCAAGCCTGAACTCCTCGGACGAGGACTGGGCAGTCCGGAAGGAGCAGAACGACCAGTATGCTGCAGCTGACATTGCTGCCACGGTTGTCAGAATGCCCATGACATATGTTCCTGACGGATGCAGGATGGTGGAGGCTACTGTGGCGATGCCAAGGGCACAGATGAGCACAGCACCAGTCCGTTCGGACTGTCTGAGCCTGGTCCACATGCTGCGCACATTCATGGCACTCATACCATACCGGCATGTCTGAGACGGAACTGCCATGAAGCTGTGACAGACATGTGCATGTCCATTCTTTCCGTGGCATTGCATGCATGAAGATGAGCAGCTACAATCCCTCCAGCACCCCCACGCAAAAGCGAGCCCCACTGTGACACAACCTGATGTGACATCCGCAAACCACTCCACCATTGACCCTTCCACAGCACTGCATCGTGCACAGGTGCTCAATGACACACTCCACGCAGTCACTGCGCTCGATCCTTCTCCAGCAGCTGCACCTGTCACCAATGGACTGCTTGCAGGGATCCCGCTCCTCATCAAGGACAACATCGAGATGGAAGGACTTCCAGCGACTGCTGGCTCCCGCGTGCTTGCGGATCACCATCTCCCCTCCCACGATGCACCTGCTGTTGCTGCACTCCGCAGTGCAGGAGCAGCACTTCTCGGAAAGGCGAACCTCTCGGAGTGGGCGAACTTCCGGTCCACACGGTCCACGAGCGGCTGGAGCGCACTTGGTGGACTCACAGCGAATCCCTATGCGCTCGACAGGAGTGCTGGGGGCTCAAGCTCCGGCTCTGCTGCAGCTGTCGCAGCAGGCATCGTGCCGGGTGCCCTTGGCACAGAAACGGACGGCTCCATTCTCTGTCCTGCATCGCTGTGTGGCTGTGTTGGCCTCAAGCCAACGCTTGGATCTGTGTCAGCAGAAGGAGTTGTCCCCATTGCACAAAGCCAGGATGTCGTGGGCCCGATTGCTGCATCAGTACTCCTTGCTGCAGCCATCTTCGATGTGCTTGCCAGCCAGCACACCCTCGATGCCCTCACCCGTGGTGTGCGTGGCCTCCGCATTGGAGTGCCACGACAGCTGGGCTGGGGCAGGAGGAATGAGATAGACATCCTGTGCGAACAGGTGCTCAGCTTCCTTGCGAACGAAGGTGCTGCCATCATCGAGGACAGCTCCTCCCTGCCGCCCGAGAATCTCGATGAGGTGGAGATGACTCTTCTCCTTTCCGAATTTCACCACGGCATTGATGCATACCTCGGGAAGCATGCGGACAGTGAACTCACTTCCCTTTCCGACCTCATTGCACTCCATCAGTCTTCTTCAGAGGAGACTGCGCACTTCGGCCTTGAGCTTTTCGAGATGGCACTCAATGCTCCTCCAGCTGGAAGTGAAGCGCATACTGCTGCACTGCAGCAGCTGCGTACTGCAGGACGGGAGAACGGCATCGACAGCATGCTCGCAAGTGACACCTGCGATGCGCTCATCATTCCCTCCTTTGACCCAGCATGGAAATCAGATCTCGTGAACGGCGATCCAGCTGGCCTCTACTCCCCATCCCAGCTCCCAGCAGTTTCCGGATATCCTGCCATCACTGTCCCAGTTGGCCTCGTTCATGGCCTTCCTGCTGGCATCCTGATCATGGGTACAGCACATTCCGAGGAAACGCTTCTCCGCATCGCTGCAACCATCGAAGCGGGACGTGATCCCCTCCCACCACCAGCATTCCGCGCTCCATCAGCAGGTTGATTCCCCCAAAAACTCCCAACTCCACCTCCTGGTACTGATCCTCCACCAGGGTCTCCACTTCAGGGTGCTCCAGGCGGCACAAGCGCCCGTGATCCACCATATATCCCATGGGACCATGCGCGCATGGAGCGCAGCAGTTCCATACAGGGCTCTTTCCCTATGGTCCGCTCACGAGTGTGAGTGTCCAGGTGGAGCTGTAGGTGCCGTCATACGCATTTGCTGGGATGGCTGCAGTCCAGACAACAGCAGTCGACTGGTCAGCCATGCCTGTAAGTGCTGCTGCGGAAATGAATTTCGTCCCTGTCGATCCGGGAAGGACATACGGGTAGACAACATTCGATGACCAGGTTGCAATCGTGCACGTTGCTCCAGCATCGCACACAGGAGCTGCTGGAGCTGCTGCTGTGAAATCCGCACTGCTCAGGGAATGGGACCCGGTCGTGAATGGTGTGTTCGAGAGGGTGATGCTCCAGCCATTGCCACTTCCTGTGCTGTCGCCGATATCGAGCGGCTGGGTCGCAGTGAGACTTATATCGAACCCAGTGAGAGTCGCAGTGCCAAAGGAAAGTGCTGGCGGCGGCGTCACAAAGGAAAGCGTCCCTGCCTGCACTGGCTGGGTTGCTGTGAAGTCAGCCGTTGTCTGCTCAATCACTGTCTGGGCATAGTTCGATCCAGAGTGCGTGAATATTCCATATCCTGCGAGAACACAGAATGTCGTCGAGGTGCAGCTCAGGGCATTGCCGTACGTGTCGAGGGACCCTGAGGGTGTTGGGACAGGCAGCAGGGACCAGACTGTGCCGTTCCACTCCTCCATGATGAGATCACTGCTCGGGGAGCAGGACGATCCTGCTGTACCACAGGTGTCCCCAACTGCGAGACAGGACGAGGAACTGAGACACGTCATCGAGAAGAGTTCGTTGTACGAGTTTCCGGCAACATTGGGACTCGTGATGATGCTCCATGAGCTGCCATTCCACTGCTCCACGAGTGTCGACCAGTTTGGACAGTATGGTGTGCAGTATCCACCCACAGCACTGCAGCTGCCCACACCTGTGCAGTCGATGCTGTCAAGCCTGCTGCTGGTGCCTATGAGCGGTGTGGAGACAACGGAAAACGATGTGCCAGTGTATTCCTCTGCAAGCGTTTGCCAATGCGCTCCCGTGTTCGATGGTCCATCCGCCCAGCAGTAGGATGCGCTCGCACAGGAGACTCCCGTGAGCTCGTTGAACGGGTTCGTTCCAAGGTTTGGAGCAGTGACCTGCACCCAGCCACCTCCAGGTGTCCACGATTCCGCAAGATTCGAGTAGTTCGGCAGTGAGCCAGAGCATGAGGAAACACAGGTGTAACCGACAGCCATGCAGAATCCTGCAGTTGGACATGACACCACATCGAGGAAATTCTGTGTCCCAGCAGAGGAGTTCACTGACGGAATGATGGTCCACGTGGATCCTGAGTATTCCTCCGTCAGAGTCTGCCAGACAGCCGAAGAGGTACCGCAGCCTGAAGTGCACTGGTCACCAACACTCATGCAGAATGCTGTTGAGGCGCAGGAGATGGAGTACAGCACGTTGGGGAGTGTGGTGCTCGCATCAGCAGGATACGCAAGCGTCCACGATGTGCCGTTCCACAGCTCCGCAAGCGTCTGTGTGACTGTGCCAGTGTAGTAGCCACCAACTGCGATGCAGTCGTTCGATGCTGGACATCCAACGCCTTCAAGGTAGTTGGACTGCGTTGCGGATGTGTTCTGTGTGGAAACAACATTCCATCCCGGGAAAGCCGATGCCGAGGCGGAATTTGGAATGAGGATGAGACCTGCGAGAATGCCACACAGCACAGCAGTGGTTCGCACATGCAGGAACAGTCTTCGCACCTGGTTGCACTCCTCATCCACCAATTGTCAGCAGGCATGCGCCTGCTCTGTGGTCACAGCATACGACGCATTCCGAGACAGTTGGAAGTTGTTACGATATTGCCAACCTGCCCGGGACAGCAGTCAGCGTCCGTTCCAGAACCTTCTCACTGAAGCAAGATCGTCCCGAGCCTGTTCCTGGCCCATCACGTAT
>JAJZLL010000066.1:1718-4499 GCA_021803465.1 bacterium | reverse complement strand
ACGCACACTCGTCGACCACATCCGCGAGAAGGCAATCGGCTCGGAGATCCTCACCTCCCTCACTCCTGACCAGATGCTCGTGAAGATTGTGAATGACGAGATTGTGGAGCTCCTTGGAAGCGCAGTCCATCCAGTGCGGTATGCGCCGCAGCCTCCCACTGTCATAGTCATGGTTGGCCTCCAGGGAAGTGGGAAGACAACAACCACTGCGAAGCTTGCGAGCCTCATCCGGAAGGAAGGGCACAGACCACTCCTTGTTGGTGTCGATGTGCACCGTCCAGCTGCAGGCGAGCAGCTTGCACGGCTCGGAAAGGAAATTGATGTTCCTGTCGTTGTTCCACAGGAACGCGAAGATGCTGTCCATGTGGCTACTCGTGGTCTCGGGAGCGCGCGTCAGTACAACAGCGATGTCGTCCTCATTGACACTGCGGGCCGTCTCCAGATCGATGAGGAGATGCTGGGAGAGCTCAAGGCAGTCATTGCAGCACTTCCTGTCTTCGAAAAGATCCTCATTATCGACTCGATGACAGGGCAGGAGGGTGTGAATGTTGGCCAGGGCTTCCATGAGGCAGTAGGCATTGATGGTGCCATCATGACAAAGCTTGATGGCGATGCCCGTGGTGGTGCAGCCCTATCCCTCCGGGCAGCTATCGGTGTGCCCATCATGTACTGCGGGACGGGAGAACGCATCAAGGATCTTGAGGTGTTCGATCCTGCACGCATGGCATCGCGCATAGTCGGCATGGGCGATGTGCTGAGCCTCATAGAGCGGGCCCAGGAGACCATGGACCAGAAGGAGGCCGAGGAGGCATCGAAAAGGCTCCTTGCAGGGACATTCACCTTCGATGACTGGCTCAGCCAGATGCGCTCCATGCGCCAGGTCGGCTCCATCGAGAACATCCTTGGCATGCTGCCAGGCGGACGGAAGATGCTGAAGCAGGTGGGCCAGTCACTGCCCTCTGAGGCGGAACTCTCCCACATGGAGGCGATTGTGCTCTCAATGACGCGCGTGGAGCGTGCCAGGCCTGAAACCATTGATGGGAAGCGGAAGAAGCGCATTGCCATGGGAAGTGGCACAGCAGTCGCTGATGTGAACCGGCTCCTCAAGAACTTCGAACAAGCTCGCTCACTTGCTAAAATGCTTGGAGGGGGCGGCAAGGGGGGAAAGAACCTCCGGAAGGCCATGAAAATGATGGGAAACTCCCCTGACATGAAGGGCCTTCTGGGAAATGGCCCCATGCAATAGCGTACAATCGATCAGATACGGAAGGTTGAGGAGAACACAGTGGTAAAGATTCGCTTGGCACGGGTCGGTGCGAAGAAGCATCCCATCTATCGGCTGGTCGTCACGGACGGCAGAAGCCCCAGGAACGGACGCTTCCTGGAGGAGGTGGGTCACTATGATCCCTCATCCAATCCTGCCACACTCCGCATTGAGCGTGAAAAGATCGAGCAGTGGCTTGTCCGCGGTGCCCAGCCAAGCGAGACTGCCCGGAAGCTTCTTGTCCGGGAAGGGGTTCTCAAGGCAACTGCAGTAACCCGTCCACAGCAGCCCCAGAAGAAGGGTGGTGCAGTGAAGGGCGCAGCTCCCGCAGCAGTGGCGAAGGACACTCCAGCTGAGGAGAGCGCACCTGAGGAAGCTGCGGAAGAGGGAGCCTCAGAGGAATGAATCAGTACGAGGATCTCGTCCGCTTCATTGTCGACCATCTGGTCGAGGATCACGACTCCATAGAGATCATGGGTGAGACGAAGGACCGTGGAACAACACTCCGCATCTCTGTCGCACCGGATGACATGGGGAAGGTCATCGGGAAGGGTGGACATACGATCGATGCGCTCCGCACAGTGGTGCGTGCTGCTGGCGTTCGGAACCATGACCGTGTCTATGTCGATCTGAATGAGCCTGAGCGTGCCTGGTCGGGTGCGACGGAGACGACAGAATCGTGGGACGAGGATGACTTCGCCGAAGAGGGAGACCACTGAGACGTGGATTCGCGTCGGGTATGTGCGAAAGCCCCACGGCATTGCTGGCACGCTTCGTGTGGAACCGCTGAGCGACCGCATAGAGCGCTTTGCAGTGGGATCGTCATACCGTCTTGAGGACAATGGTTCGTCCGCCCTTGTGATTGACGGAGTGACAGGGCTACCTGATGGGGATGTGCTCCTCCATTTCTCTGGCGTGGCGGACAGGAATGCTGCGGAGAAGCTTCGTGGGAGGTATCTTGTCGTTCCTGAAGGGGAACGGGAACAGCTTGGCCCGGATGAATGGTATGTCGACGATCTCAAGGGGATGCAGGCTGTCCTGGAGGACGGCTCGCGGATTGGAACAGTCGAGGATGTCGAGGCGTATGTCGGCAACGATGTGCTTGTCATCGTGGACAGCACAACAGTTCACAGGATTCCCATGGTGCGGGAGTGCATCCTGAGCGTGGACATGGAGCACCGCACAGTGACAGTGGCAGCGTGGAGCATTGAGGAGGCACCTGGGGAGTGATGGACCCGCTGCAGATCAGTGTGGTCACCATCTTTCCCGAGGCGTTTCCTGGACCGCTGGATCTCGGAGTGGTGGGACGGGCCCGCAGGGCAGGACTCTGGAGCCTCTCTGCACTGGATCTTCGGGACTTCACCACTGACAGGCACAGGCAGGTTGACGATGCAGCCTACGGAGGTGGTGCGGGCATGGTCCTGAAGCCAGAGCCACTCATCCGGGCTGTGAGGCATCTTCGGGAAGCGGTACCAGTGCCACGTGTCATCCTCCTTTCTCCTCAGGGACGTCCCCTC
>JAJZLL010000066.1:0-1708 GCA_021803465.1 bacterium | reverse complement strand
CAGAACGTAGTGCAGGAACTGGCAAGAGAAGCGTCCCTTGCGTTTGTCTGTGGACGGTACCAGGGTGTGGATGAGCGTGCGCGGGAAGAGATTGGGGAGGAGCTCTCCATTGGGGACTACATCCTGAGTGGAGGTGAGCTTGCAGCAATGGTTGCCATCGAGGCAATCGTGCGGACACGCCAGGGTGTGCTTGGCGATGAGGAGTCACTTGTGGAGACGTTTTCCCCTGGCATTGCGGGAGGCTTCGAGGCGCCACTGTACACCCGGCCAGCAGTCTTCGACGGAAAGGAGGTGCCAGCAGTGCTTCGAGAGGGGAACCATGCGCGCATCGCAGCCTGGAAAAGGGACCAGGAGGCTGCCCGCACACGTTCCCTTAGGCCAGATCTGCTAAAATCGTGTGGTAAGCAGGAGGAGGATTAGAGTGAACGTCATTGACCTGCTGCGGAAGGAACAAGAAAAGCCGCAGGTTCCCGTGTTGCACAGTGGTGATACTGTCCGTGTCCATGTGAAGGTCGTGGAAGGATCCCGTGAACGGATCCAGGTCTTTGAGGGCGTGGTGATTGCTGTACGTGGCAAGCAGGGGACCTCCACACGGTTTACTGTGCGCCGCATCTCGCATGGTGTGGGCGTGGAACGCACATTCCTGCTGCACTCTCCCCGGCTTGACAAGATTGAGGTCATCCGCCACGGCGATGTCCGCAGGGCAAAGCTCTTCTATCTTCGGGACAAGGTTGGCAAGAGTGCCCGCATCCGTGAACTCCGTACACCGCGTGGTGGAGCAACTGTGCAGGTTGCAGATTCCGCTGTGGTTGTGCCCGAGGATGAGGATGAGGATGTGCTGCTGGAGTCCGATACCGCGTCCGAAGAGATGGTTCAGGATGGGACCTCCGAGGAAGTGATGGCTGGTGTGACTGCAGAGCCGACTGAGGACGAGTAGCTGTCCACTTCTGGGAAATGCAGTACGTTCCTGGTGCCTGTGCAAACGCACCAGAAGGACGTGGGGCAGCCGTTCAAGAGGTAGCGGGTGTGCGCGACTACACGGATGATGCTGCATGAGTGAGAGCGGATTTGACATCGAGAACGTCGATGGAGCGCATGCCGAGCTTCCCTCCCTGTCGGGCATGGGTGCCCGGGCCATGCGGAACAGTGCGCTCATCCTTGCAGCACGGCTTGTTTCACGCCTCATTGCCCTTGTGTCTGTTGTCATCATGGGCAATGCGCTTGGTGCAGCTGGCTACGGGGAATACCAGAATGCAGTGACCTATGGTGCCATCATCGGTGTGGTGATGGATCTTGGACTCACGACCCTCTATGTGAGGGAAGGCGCGCGTGCACCCGGGAATGCAGGCAGATATCTCAGCGCGCTCGCCTCCGGCAAGATCCTGCTCGTGGTCGCTGTCATACCCGTGCTGTGGGTGGCGCTGTGGAGCGCTTCCATCGCCTCGCTCTTCTGGACATCACTCGCTCTTGTCATTGTCACCAGCTACGCGAACATCCTTCGCAACACCTTCTACGCGACCCAGAAGCTCACCTATGAGGCTGCACTCATCGTTCCCGAGGCGCTCCTGCTGTTCCTTCTTGTGCTTGTCGGGGCGTATTGGCACCTGGGACCCGCATATTTCCTGGTGGCATACGCGGGAGTGGGGTGTGCAGTGTGCTGCTATGTGCTCATCATCCTCCACTGGAAGAAGATTGCGAAACTCCAGTG
>JAJZLL010000011.1 GCA_021803465.1 bacterium | reverse complement strand
AAGATGGAGAAGATTGTTGCCGTTTGCGAGATGCCACCAAAAGTCTGGATCCGAGATGGGGCTGATCATGGGCCGGATGGCAAGGATGAGCATGCATCCAAGAAACAGGGAGGAGGGACGCGTAAGGGTATCGAGCCTGCGCAACCAATATGGCATGATGTGTCACATGGTAGACCAATTCAAGGGCGGGCCGATGTGCAAGACGGATGTTGAGGGCAGACTGTGGGATTCTTTCTAGAGGTTCCCTGGTGGAACCTTGTCATTCGATGCGCTGCAATCTACCTTGCACTGTTCATCATTCTCCGGATATTTGGGAAGCGCGAAATAGGGCAGTTCACCATCTTCGATCTAGTGTTCGTGCTTCTGGTGGCGAATGCAGTCCAGCCCGCAATGACTGGTCCTGATTCATCGCTTCTTGGTGGATTCATCATCATTCTTGTTCTCGTTGTCATGAACCGCATTCTTGCGTTCATCCGGAGCCGGCTACCGAGTCGCTGGTCATTTTTCTTCGATCCCACGCCAACTGTGATCGCACGGGATGGAGCATGGGATTTCGCTGCGCTCGGGAAGGAGGGTGTGGACCATGAGGACTGCGAGATGGCGCTTCGGGAGCACGGAGTTGCCTCCATCATGGAAGTGAAGCTAGCCGTTCTTGAGGCGGATGGAAGCATCAGTGTCATTCCAACACCACAGGGAGCCCGGGGGCGCCGAGTGCGGAGAAAGGTCAGACTCGTGGCCCACCGTTGAGGGTGCTGGATTTCTTGCCCAGATTGTGAAGCCAGGATGTGGGAGGAATTGCAGCACGGGGATGACCAAGGAGGGCACGCTTGCCGCCAGCGGATTCAGCTGCCTCACGCACTGCATCAGTAAGGGAGGAGGCGTCGAACGGCTTCGCAAGATAGGTGATTCTGCCGAGCCGTAGCACTTCCTCAATGTCCTCATCGATGGATCGCGCAGTGAGAAGAATGACGGGCAGCATCCTGTTCGTTCCGCCTGAACGGATTTCCTTGCACACAGTGAGTCCGGACATCCGAGGCATCATGATGTCGCAGACGAGAACATCCGCATCAAATGTCTGCAGCAGACTCAGTGCCTCAATGCCGTCCGCAGCGCTCTCGACTTCGAAACCATCAAGAGCAAACTTGAGTTCGAGGAAGTGTCTGAGCTGCTCATCGTCTTCCGCAACGAGCACACGAAGAGAGGGAATATCGGAAGGGGCATCCACCACGTTCACCATAGGTCATGCAACATCTCTGTGTACCTGTTATACGATGTCATCCACTCATCCGTGACGAACGCAACGGCATTGTGACAGATTGCACGTGGAGTTGCTGTGAACTGGGGATCGCGACGGTATCATGTGTAAGGTACGTCCGTCATTAGGAGGCCACGTGTCAACGGTCAACTTCTCCATCAACCGTTCCGCACTCGAAGCTGCACGGTCGCTGCTGTCGAGACACCTGCACACCCTCACCAAGTATCTCAGTGATGAGGAGTACCGCCTTCACGTTCTCGAGCTCCATGGGGATGAGCTTGCTGAGGAAAAGGCAGCCATTGATGAGATGTGGCACCGCATGCGGGCAGACATTCCGCCAGGGAGCCCTGAGTTCGAGGAAACGTTCCGGGAGATACTCCGCCAGTCGGCTGACGTGGTCGCAACCCAGCAGCGGATCACGGAACTCACTGCGACACTCACCAAGCTCCGTGGCGAGCGCGAGAGCCTGTACGAGATGCAGCGGAGCCTTGATGATCTCAGTGCGAGTGCGGCTGAAACGGACGAATCCCTGGATGGAAAGGGACTCACGACACCACGTCAGGCATTCACCATGATCGAGGAAGAGCGGATGCGCATAGCCCGGGACATGCATGACGGGCCAGCGCAGTCACTTGCGAATCTCGTTCTCCAGGCCGAGATTCTTGAGCGACTCCTCCGCAAGGATCCCAATCTTGTCATCAAGGAGCTTGCGGATTTCAAGGACGATGTGCGCCATGTTCTCGATGACACGAGGCGTCTCATTTTCGATCTGCGGCCAATGACCCTTGATGATTTGGGCCTGGTGCCGACACTTCGCAAGTTCACCAAGGAGTTCCAGGACAACACGAAGGTGATGACCATGCTCAGGGTTTTCGGTGAGGATGTGAGACTTCCGGGATCATATGAGCAGACGCTCTTCCGCATCATCCAGGAGGCGCTCAACAATGTCCGCAAGCATGCGAAGGCCAAGAATGTGGATGTCACCATCACCTTCACTCCACACGAAGTGAGTGCTGTCGTGCATGATGATGGTGTTGGATTTGACACAGAACACATTGAGGAGCATGTGCAGGGGCGGGACCATCTGGGGCTTGTCTCTATGCGCGAGAGGGCTGGACTCGAAAATGGAGACCTCACAATTGAATCTGCTCCAGGGCAGGGCACGACAGTGAAAGTGGCGCTACAGTACTGACATGGGAAAACACACAGACGGACATACAGAGGGAAAGCAGGCGCCTCCGGAGGATGTGCCGAAGCAGATTGTGCAGCCTACCTATCGTGCACTTGCAAGCGACTACGACAGCACCCTCGCGTTTCACGGTGTGGCGCCAAGGGAAGTCTGGAAGGCGCTTGAGGAGCTCAAGGAGGCAGGCATTGCAGTCATCCTTGTTACTGGACGCCATCTTCCCGAGGTGCAATCCCTGCTCGGTGCGGATGCGGGAACGTTCTCATGCATCGTTGCAGAGAACGGGGGACTTCTCTTTGATCCCATCCACGAAGCAACGACACTGCTTGTGCCGCCATTCCCTGATGACCTGGCTGCAGAACTTCGCAGACGGCATGTTGTGCCACTTTCCGTTGGCCAGACAATGTGCGCATCATGGGAAGGCTGGGAGAAGAGGATACTCGAGACCTCCAGAGACATGGGATACGACATGGCCGTGGAACGGAACCGTGGTTCCATCATGGTGCAGCCCCGCGGCACCAACAAGGCAACTGGGCTCCGTGCAGCGCTGCGGACAATGCGCATAGAGGAACTGCAGTGTGTTGGTGTTGGCGATGGAGAAAATGATGTTCCCTTCGTGCACGCAACCGGGTTGGCTGTCGCAGTGGAAAATGCCTGCCAGGAGCTCAAGGATGCAGTCGATCTCGTCATCGGTCCGAAGGGAGCAGCGGGCATCCTCTGGCTTGTGACCCAACTCCTGCAGGACAGGCTGCCTATCCCTTCACGGCATGCCCATTCGTAGGTCCAAAACTCACTGCACCCACTTCTGGAGATCAGAGTTCAGGGGAGTTTGGGTTGAAGTTCGAGCGCAGGGACTCTTTCCAGTAGCGGTCAAGCCTGTGCTGGATCATGATGTCCGACCACCAGATGGGGACATGTGCGACCTGGTCCCGTTCAACAAACATGCCCATGCGGAAGACATGTCTTCGTATGGGAACTCCGTAGTCGCGTGCCCAGCTCAGCTTGTAGATGACATAGAGGATCACCAGAATGGTGATCGCAACGCCAAGAGCGATCCACATCGGGGATGAGGCGAAGTTCGCGAGCGATATCATTGCCATCCATTCGTATCATGGCCATAGAGAAAACGGGGAGCAGTATCACTGAATCGTGACATGCTCCCCGTTGTGCCAGCAGTGGCAGTCGCTAGACAGTGCCTACTGGCGATCCTTCCTCTGAACCTCCATCCCCATCTGCATCCACTGAAGCGGCAAACTCACCATCTGCGCCCGCGGGAACTGCTTCAGGTTCGGTCACTCCCTCAGCCGCAAGTCGGGCTGTTTCCGCCTTGAGCCTCTTGTAGTAGTCCATTCCTGTCCCTGCAGGTATGAGCTTGCCGATGATGATGTTCTCCTTGAGTCCCCGCAGGCGGTCAATCTTGCCGGAGATGGCTGCCTCAGTGAGAACGCGTGTGGTCTCCTGGAACGATGCAGCTGACAGCCACGATGTTGTGTTGAGAGCTGCTTTGATGAGTCCAAGGAGCACTGTGCTTGCGATTGCGGGCTCTCCACCTTCAGAGAGTGCCTTCGCATTCGCCTCTTCCCACTCGAAGTGCGAAACGATCTCCCCTGGCAGGAGCTCCGTGTCACCTGAGTGGTCAATGCGGACCTTGCGCATCATCTGCCGGACAATGACTTCAATGTGCTTGTCATTGATATCGACACCCTGGCTGCGATACACATGCTGCACTTCCCGGACAAGATAGTTCTGGACTTCATCCCTGCCACGGATGAGCAGGAGTTCCTGCGGGTTGATGGAACCCTCAGTGATCCGCTCACCAGCCTGGATGTGCTGTCCGTCTGCGACACGGAGCTTTGATGATGCAGGTACTGCATATTCGCGGCTCTCCTCTTCAACAGTCGACACGATGACAGCATCCTTGGTGACCTTCGCTGTGCCCGAGTACCTGCTCCTGACGACAGCATCACGTTCTGCTGAGTGGAAGAGTTCCTGCCCCTCAGCAACGCCTGCTCCATTCTCGATGCGGAGCGAGGCGCCCTTCTCGAACGAGTAGGTCGTTGTGAACTCCTGGTGGGATGCCACACGTACCTTTGTCACCCTCGTCTCAGATCTCACGAGTTCCACAGAGCCATCAATTTCGCTGATGATCGCACGGCCCTTGGGGATTCTCGCCTCAAAGAGCTCCTCAACACGTGGGAGACCCTGAGTGATGTCAGAACCACCAGTTGCGACACCTCCTGTGTGGAAGGTGCGCATAGTGAGCTGTGTTCCTGGCTCGCCAATGGACTGCGCAGCAATGACACCGACAGCCTCTCCAATCTCAACGAGCTTGCCCGTCGCAAGGTTGCGGCCATAGCACAGACGGCAGATGCCTTCATGGGCACGGCAAGTCATGGGGCTGCGCACCTTGATGCGGAGCACAGACTGTCCAATGCCTGCAAGGTAGGTGGCGAGGTTGTCCGTGATCTCCGTTCCTTCGGGAACAATGATCTTGCCGTCAAGCTCGACGTCCTGGGCCGCAATGCGTCCTGCAAAGCGCTCAACCACGCGTTCTCCAACCTCAGGATCCACAAGATCGATCCAGATGCCTGCAGTGGTTCCGCAGTCTTCATGGCGGACAATGACATCCTGTGACACGTCGACAAGGCGGCGGGTCAGATAGCCAGCGTCTGCTGTACGGAGCGCAGTGTCTGCAAGACCTTTTCGTGCACCGTGGGTCGAGATGAAGTACTCGAGAACCGTGAGGCCCTCGGAGAAGTTCGCCCGGATGGGAAGGTCGATGATTCGCCCTGTGGGGTCAGCCATGAGTCCCCGGATGCCTGCAATCTGACGGATCTGCTGGACTGAACCTCGTGCTCCTGACTGAGACATCATGAGTATGGAATGGAACCGGTCAAACGACTCCATGGTGAGCTTTGTGATGTCTTCAGTTGCCTTGGTCCAGATCTCGATGGTCTTCTGGTACCGCTCGTCATCAGTGATAAGTCCGCGGCGGAACTGGAGATCCACAACCTCGACTGCCTTTTCCGCAGCATCGAGGAAGTCAGCCTTCTTCACTGGCGTCTTGATGTCCATTGCGGAGACCGTGATGCCAGCAACAGTCGCGTAATGGAACCCAATCTGCTTGATTGCGTTTGCCACAGTTGCAGTGAACTCGTTTCCGTGGAGGTCATAGCAGTCCTTCACAAGCTTTCCGAGTTTCTTGCCATCCATGACCTCGTGATAGTACGTGAGGCATGGGATGTCTGCGAAACTTCCAAGTTCACCAAGTGGGAGAACGCTGTTGAAGATGGTCTTCCCTGGTGTCGTGACGATGATTGCAGTTCCTTCAGGTGCAGGGTCTGACGACTGTCGTGAGACAAGCCACTTCTTCGGCACACGCACACGGATCCAGTCATGGACTCCGAGGAACTTCTTGTCGTAGGCGAGAAGCACTTCACTCGTGTTCGCATAGACAGGAAGGGCACGGTAGGCATCGCCACCGTCCTCAGGACGGTCATCTTCCTCCTGGGTGAGGTAGTAGCAGCCAAGAACGATGTCCTGTGAGGGAAGCACGACTGGCCGTCCATCCGAGGCATTGAGGATGTTGTGCGAGGACATCATGAGATTCTTCGCTTCCGCAATGGCACCACCAAAGAGCGGAACGTGGACAGCCATCTGGTCACCGTCGAAGTCCGCATTGAATGCCTTGCAGACCATGGGATGGATCTGGATGGCCTGACCCTCAACGAGAGTTGGCATGAACGCCTGGATGCCAAGACGGTGGAGGGTCGGTGCACGGTTCAGAAGGACAGGATGCTCCTTGATGACATCATCAAGCACATCCCACACCTCGGGACGCACACGTTCGACCATCCGCTTCGCACTCTTGATGTTCTGCGTATAGTTCCGGTTCACGAGCTCCCGCATGACAAATGGCTTGAAAAGTTCCAGCGCCATTGCCTTGGGAAGTCCGCATTCGTGGAGCTTCAGCTCTGGTCCAACAACGATGACGGACCGGCCCGAATAGTCGACACGCTTTCCCAGAAGGTTCTGGCGGAAGCGCCCCTGCTTGCCCTTGAGCATGTCGGAGAGGGACTTCAGCTTGCGGTTTCCCGTGCCTGTGACTGCTCGTCCACGGCGGCCGTTGTCAATGAGAGCATCGACAGCTTCCTGGAGCATGCGCTTCTCGTTGCGGACAATGATGTCCGGCGCACCAAGCTCAAGGAGCCTCTTGAGACGGTTGTTTCGGTTGATGACACGCCGGTACAGGTCGTTGAGGTCGCTTGTCGCGAACCGACCACCGTCGAGCTGGACCATTGGCCGGAGTTCTGGCGGAATGACAGGAAGCGTGTCCATGATCATCCAGGCGGGTTCGGTATCCGACTTGCGGAATGCCTCGACGACACGGAGCCGCTTGATGGCCTTCTGCCGGCGCTGTCCTGTTGTGGAAGTGGATTCCTCGCGGAGGGTGGACGCCTCGTCGTCGAGATTGACCTTTGCAAGGAGTTCACGCACTGCTGCTGCACCCGTCGAGGCCTTGAATACCTTTCCGAACCGCTCAACGTAGTCGCGGTACTGCATTTCGGAGAGGAGCATTTTCGGTGTGAGCGACTCGAGATCCGTGCGGTCCTGCTCGATCTGCTCCTGGATCTTCCTCAGGGCATCCGCATCCTCAGGCTCTTCACCAACCTCCTCGGGAAGCTTGGCGAGGGACTCACGGTGGGAGCTGAGCTCCGCAGCTGTTGTCTCTTCGAGCTTCGCGACAGCGGCAGCATGCTCCTCATCAAGTCTTGCCTTCCATGCTGTGACAGCATCCTCGATGGTGCCAAGGAGCGCATCGTTCATGACAGCGCTCTTGGGTGCCACTTCCTCGTTCTCTGCTCCGTCCGTGATGAACATGGGAGCAGGCGCCTTCTTTCCCTCTGTCGCATGGATCTGCTCATCGAGGGCCGCAAGGCTCGCATCGAGTGCATCGAACTTGGCCTTCCGGCTGTTCTCGAGACGATGGATATCATCATGGAGCCGGTTCTCAATGCCCTGGATCTGGAGGGAGAGGGTACGACGGTCCTCTGTGCGCTGAGTCTGCTTGTTCTCCGCATAGTGCGTGATCCGCTCATCCGTCTCAGGGGTGAGCTTCGCAAGCAGTGTGTTCCGTGCATCATCGTCCACATTCGTGATGATGTAGTTGATGTAGTAGAGCACCTTTTCAAGGTTTCTCGGACTGATGTCGAGAAGCAGACCCATGCGGCTCGGGATGCCCTTGAAATACCACACGTGGGAAACGGGTGAGGCGAGCTTGATGTGCCCCATGCGCTCACGGCGCACTTTGCTTCTGGTGACTTCAACACCGCACTTGTCGCAGATGATGCCCTTGTACCGGTAGCGCTTGTACTTCCCGCAGTGGCATTCCCAGTCCTTGGTCGGCCCGAAGATGCGTTCGCAGAACAGGCCATCACGTTCTGGCTTCAGTGTGCGGTAGTTGATGGTTTCAGGCTTCGTCACCTCACCATGCGACCACGAGAGGATCATCTCGGGACTCGCAATGAAGAGTCGGAGCGCGTCAAAATTCTCAAGCTTCAGCATGCGTTATCTCCCAACCTCATCTGCATCTTCACGTTCGTCTCGTTCCAGGTGGATGCCGAGGTCGATCGGCACATCGGAAGAGTCATCCTCGGAGAGGATGATCTGGCTCTCGTCATCGGACTGGATCTCGACCCCAAGGCCAAGGCCCTCAAGTTCCTTGACCAGCACCCGGAAGGACTCTGGAATGCCCGCTTCCAGGGTGTTCTCTCCTTTCACGATCGCCTCATATGCCTTCACACGGCCAACGATGTCGTCCGACTTGATGGTGAGAAGCTCCTGCAGGATGTGGCTTGCGCCATATGCCTCCAGTGCCCAGACTTCCATCTCGCCAAAGCGCTGTCCACCAAACTGTGCCTTGCCACCGAGCGGCTGCTGGGTGACGAGCGAGTACGGTCCAGTGCTCCTTGCATGGATCTTGTCCTCGACCATGTGGGCGAGCTTCAGCATGTAGATGTACCCGACAGTGACCTCGCGGTCAAAGAATTCACCTGTCCTGCCATCGCGGAGACGCTGCTTTCCTGTCTTCGGTAGTCCAGCACGCTCCAGCTCCTGCTCGATCACTTCCTCAGTCGCTCCATCAAAGACAGGAGTGGCTGCCTTGATGCCGAGAGCCTGGGCAGCATAGCCGAGGTGGGTCTCAAGGACCTGACCGAGGTTCATGCGGCTTGGAACACCAAGCGGATTGAGAACAATCTCGACAGGAGTGCCATCTGGAAGGTAGGGCATGTCCTCTAGTGCGAGGATGCGGGCGATGACACCCTTGTTGCCATGCCGTCCTGCCATCTTGTCACCCTGGCTGATCTTCCGCTTCTGGGCAATGTACACACGGATGAGCTCGTTGACGCCTGGAGGAAGGTCGTGACCGCTTTCACGGCTGAGAATCTTCACATCGACGACAACACCCCGTTCTCCATGGGGCACGCGGAGTGAGGAGTCACGGACTTCCCGTGCCTTTTCACCGAAGATTGCCCGGAGAAGCCTCTCCTCTGCGCTGAGCTCGGATTCACCCTTGGGTGTGACCTTTCCCACAAGGATGTCACCAGGGCCAACTTCCGCACCAATGTAGATGACGCCACGGTCATTGAGATTCTTCAGGCTCTCTTCCGAGACATTCGGAAGGTTCCGCGTGATCTCTTCAGGGCCAAGCTTCGTGTCGCGGGCTTCCGTCTCGAACTCCTCAATGTGGATTGAGGTGTACTTGTCCTCACGGACAACAGACTCGCTGATGAGGATTGCATCCTCGTAGTTGTAGCCTTCCCACGGCATGAATGCGACAAGCACATTGCGGCCAAGAGCGAGCTCACCATGGTCCGTTGCAGGACCATCCACGAGGACATCCCCAACGTCCACGTGCTGGCCAGGAATGACAGCAACACGCTGATTGAGACATGTGGCCTGGTTGCTGCGCACGAACTTGTGGATGCCATACCAGCGGTCAGGGGCACCGTCATCAGGACGGAGAAGGACTCCCGTACCGGTGTTCTCACCGTTCCGGAGCTTCACGACTTTCGAACCTGCCTCAGGTTCTGGCCAGCCAACACCAATGATGGTTCCTGCCACATCGGCAGTGATGAGCTCACCGCTGTTGCGTGCTGCATGTCCCTCCATGCCGGTTCCCACAATGGGGGATTCCGCCACCACAAGGGGCACTGCCTGGCGCTGCATGTTCGAACCCATGAGAGCCCGGTTTGCATCGTCATGCTCAAGGAAGGGGATGAGTGATGTCGCAACGCTGACAGTCTGCTTTGGCGAGACGTCCATGTAATCGACTTCCGATGCGGGAAGGTCCTTGAAGGTATGGCGGCTCCGGCAGGCGATGTGCTGGGCAAGAAAGTGGCCGTTCTCATCGATTGGCGCATTGGCCTGTGCGACTGTGAACTTGTCTTCCTCGTCCGCACTGAGGTACTGGATGTCTGAGGATACCCACGGCTCAATGGATACAGTGGACATTCCTGCCTTCACGAAGGCATCGAGCATCTTTTCAGTGACAGCGTCGCCAGAGGAAGCTTTGACTTCTGGGTAGTCCCTTGTGAGCTTTCTGCCAAGGAGCAGCTTCCGGTCCTCAGGGGATATGTCCCTGTACACGCGGCGGAACGGAGTTTCAATGAACCCGAACTCATTCACGTGGGCGAATGTCGCAAGAGATCCGATGAGACCAATGTTTGGTCCCTCAGGTGTCTCGATTGGGCAGATGCGGCCGTAGTGGCTGTGATGGACATCGCGGACATCATATCCAGCACGCTCCCTGCTCAGGCCACCGGGGCCGAGTGCGGAGAGGCGACGCTTGTTCGTGAGCTCGGACAGGGGATTCGTCTGGTCCATGAACTGGCTCAGCTGGCTGGAGCCGAAGAATTCCTTGACTGCAGCGACGACTGGACGTGCATTGACAAGACTTGCTGAAGTCACTGTTTCGGCATCGCAGAGGCTCATGCGCTCCTTGATGATGCGCTCCATGCGGACAAGTCCCATGCGGCACTGGTTTTGGAGCAGCTCGCCGACTGCGCGCACGCGCCTGTTTCCGAGATGGTCAATATCATCCGCTTCCCCATTGCCGTTGTTGAGCGCAATGAGCTTCCTGATGATGGAGATGAAGTCCTCGTTGTCAAGCACATGCTTGTGAGCATCATGCGCACGCTTCCTTGCCTCAGCCTCGGGAATGCCGAGGTTCTTGTCTAGCTTGAAGCGTCCTACCCTGCCAAGATCAAAGCGCCGTGCATTGAAAAACAGGTTGCTGAGCAGGTTCCTGGCGTTGTCAAGCGTTGGCGGATCTCCTGGTCGCTGCTTCCTGTAAACCTCGATGAGTGCCTCGTCCACAGTTGTGGCAGTGTCCTTCTCGAGCGTGCTCTGGATGAACTGGTGGTCGCCATTCGTGTCGACTTCCTTGAAGAAGGAGCGGATGTCATCGTCTGTCGCATAGCCAAGTGCGCGCACAAGCGTGGTAACAGGAATCTTCCGCTTGCGGTCGATCTTCACAGTCAGCACATCACGGCTCGATGTCTCGATCTCGAGCCATGCGCCACGGTTGGGGATGAGCTTCGCCGAGAAGAGAGGACGGCCTGTTGTCGCGTCTTCTGTGGCAGTGAAGTACACGCCAGGAGAACGCACAAGCTGGCTCACGACTACACGCTCAGTTCCATTGATGATGAACGTCCCGACCGACGTCATGAGTGGGAACTCGCCGAGAAAGACTTCAGACTCCTTGATCTCGCCTGCAGTGGGACCAGTCTTGATGTGGAGCCGGATTGTGACATACAGCGGGGCTGCGAAGGTCATGTCTCGCTGCCGGCACTCCTCTTCGTCAAAGGGGGGCTCACCGAAGCGGTGACCAACGAAGCGGAGCTCGTAGTTCTTTCCCGTGTAGTCAGTGACTGGGTTGATTTCATTGAAGAGTTCCGTGAGCCCTTCACTGAGGAACCAGTCGAATGACGCAGTCTGGATCTCAATCAGGTTACCCACTTCAATCGTGTCCGGGATTCTCCCGTAGTTGACACGTTGAATAGGGGTGGTGTTTCGCGTGCTCATGTGTTACAGTTCTCCTGTTGAGGTGGTGGTCGGTGGCCTCACGATACTGAGAGCGTCAATCTTAGATTGTACTACGAATGGGTAGCCGAAAGCGTTATCGATCCGTACTCTCGTACGGAAGGATAACGCTCCGACCTACGCCAGTGTGAGAGAGACTCTCACTATTTGACTTCAACAGATGCGCCTGCTTCTTCGAGCTTTGCACGAGCAGCTTCTGCGTCCTCCTTGGACACTCCCTCACGGACGGGCTTTGGTGCACCATCAACGAGGTCCTTTGCTTCCTTGAGTCCAAGTCCAGTGAGTTCACGCACCGCCTTGATGACATTGATCTTCGAGTCACCAGCTGCCTTGAGTGTGACCGTGAACTCGGTCTGCTCCTCGGCTGCCGCTTCCGGTGCTGCGCCACCTGCTGCAGGAGCAGCGGCCACAGCGACAGGTGCTGCTGCCTTCACGCCAAGCTTCTCTTCCATGAGCTTGACTGCGTTGACCACGTCGAGGACTGTCCAGCCCTTGAGCGCGTCGACAAACTCCTCCGGAGTGAGGGTGGATTCTTTGGTTGCCATATGGTGTTCTCCTTCCTACTGGCTATGACCGGGAGTCCCGGTATGCTTCCAACGTTGCTGCAAATGTGGACAAGATGGATTCCAGTGACCCTGCAAGCTGCGTGAGCGGGGACTGGAGTGTGCCGGCGAGCTGGGCAAGGAGGACGTCCTTGCTTGGGAGGTCTGCAAGCTGCTTGACCCCAGCCTCGTTGACAAACGTGCCTTCAATGACACCGCCACTGACAGTGAGTGTCTTGTTCGCCTTGGCGAAAGCCATGATGAGCCGTGCAGGTGTGGTGACTTCTCCGTAGCCAACGACGAGGCCTGAGGGGCCCTTGAGTGCTGGCACGAGGGCCTCAAGCTTCGCCTCGTTTGCTGCCCGACGGGCGAGCGTGTTCTTCGCAACGACGTACTCCACCTGCTCTGAGCGCAGCTGATCGCGGAGTTCCTCCAGTTCCTTGACAGTGAGTCCGCGGTAGTCAGTGACGAGAGCGGATGTTGCCCGGGAAAACTTGTCGGTGAGCTCTGCGACCACATCGCGCTTGTGCGCAGGAGTGCGTGTCGCATGAACCTGGACATCTGCCATGAGAGGACTCCTTTGTTGTGGGTGCTGATACAGGATGTTCCGCACTGCCGCTCGATCCGACGCTATCGTGAACGGCACAAGGTTTCCCCTCTGCTGTGTCCACCTCACGCAGGAAATTGAGTAGCCGTAGCTACGCCGACGATCTTAGGTGCGTGAGACAAACTATACAGGATCACTCACGGGGCGTGCGTCCAGCCTCGATGCGTGACCTGGTGTGGAACAGCTGGAGTACGAGGAGCCCTCCACCAATGATGATCATGAGGATGAGAATGAGGACGGAAGCGGGTGGAGAGGCCGCAGAGTCACTGCTTGTTGTGCCTGCCTTCGTTGTGGCTCCGGCTCCATGGGTCGAGGCTGCAGTGATGGAGAGGGAGAGCGTGCGGACAACTGCGCCACAGTGCGCAGTCACGTACAGGGTTTCAGGGGCAGCAGGAGACACAAAGGAAACGGACAGCCTTCCGGAAGCTCCAATGGCAACAGGATAGGCATTGCTTACCTCGGTCTGGGGAGCAATGCTCACAACGACGGTGCCACCTGATGGCCATCCGATGCCTGAAAGCTCGATAGTGCTCCTTGTGGTGTATGTGGAGGTGGGTGAGGTGAGTGTGGGATTGGGAGTAACTGCAGGAGGGTATGAGCATCCGCTTGCAGGAGCAGGACTCGCACCCGCTGCCAATGCTGTCATTGCACCGAGTACTGCAGCAGCGCCAGCCTGTACAAGCACTGCAGTGAAGCGCACGACGAAGCGGAAAATGGTCGTGCGAAGGGTGCTGCTTTGGAACATGGGAATACGGAACATGCTTGGATGCCTAACACCCGCATTGTAAGGGGTCTTGTGACAATATTGCAATGCTCTGCATCGCTCCGGGATGAGATTCTTGTGTGGTACTGTAATATTTACAGTATGTAAATAGTTTGGAGATTCAGCCGTTCATGGATGGTCATCAGCATGCAGTGCACCACGATCAGGGGCAAGGTGCGAAAGTGGATCAGCCTCTCCATCTCGCGGAGCTCATGGCCCGGCTGTCGTGGCACCTTCGCCGCAGTGGCATGAGGGCGCTGGCCCCAACGCAGGTGACCATGGGCCAGGCACGGATACTGCGGCACCTCGCACACTGCGACACCCCTGTCCGCATGCGTGATGTCGCGGACCGGTTCGAGATTGCTCCCCGCTCCGTCACGGCTGTCATCGATGGCCTGGAGGAGGGAGGACTCGTGGAGCGGGTTCCGGATCCGGAGGACCGGCGGAGCATCCGCCTTGTGGTCACTCCTGCTGGGGAACATGCCCTCCATGCAATGGATAGTGCCCGGGCGGAAGCTGCACGGCTCGTGTTTTCCCCATTGAGCACGAGTGAGATGACACTTCTCATCGATCTTCTTGAACGGGTGCTTGTCCATCCGGCTAATGAGGGAGGGCAGTGCCGTGCATAGCGGGCCTGGCGGCATGGGCATGATGCGGGGCTACATGCGCCGCTCCATGCGTGGCCATGATGAACTCTCGAAGGAACAGCAGCGCTCAGTCACCCGTGCAACGATCCGGAGGATATTCACATTCGTCGCACCATTCAGGAAGCTCCTTCTGCTGTTCATGGTCCTTGTCATTGTTGATGCGCTGGTCGGGGTCGCGAATCCGCTCGTGTACCGCCAGATCATCAATGTGGGCATCCTTCAGAAACGTGGTGGGGTGATCGTTGGCTTCGCGCTGCTCATCGCAGGACTTGCAGTCGCAGATGCGGGACTCATGCTGTGGGAAAGGTATCTTTCGTCAAGGATTGGCGAGGGGCTCATTTTTGACATGCGGACGAAGGTGTTCAGCCATGTGCAGGAAATGTCTATAGCGTTCTTCACGAGGACCCAGACAGGCGCGCTCGTCTCCCGCCTCAACAACGATGTGCTTGGAGCCCAGGAGGCGTTCACTGACGTGCTTTCGACAGTGGTGGGAAACCTCATCAGCGTTGTGCTCACGCTTGGTGTGATGTTCTTCCTGTCATGGCAGCTCACGCTCATTGCCATTGTCCTTCTTCCTGTGTTCCTCTTTCCAGCACGGTGGCTTGGGCGGCAGCTTCAGGCCATCACCCGGGAAAGCTACAGTCTCAATGCAGCGATGAACACAACGATGGTGGAGCGCTTCAATGTTGCAGGCGCCCTCCTTGTGAAGCTGTTTGGCAGATCCCGGGATGAGGACCAATCCTTCGCGGATCGTGCAGGAAGGGTGCGGGACATCGGGGTGAAGCAGGCCATGTACGCGCGGGTCTTCTTCGTGTCGCTCATGCTCACCGCATCGCTTGCCACTGCGATCGTGTATGGGTGGGGCGGTCTGCTTACGCTCCATGGAGCACTGAGTGTTGGCACGCTTGTTGCCCTGACGGCATACCTCAACAGGTTGTATGGTCCGCTTACGGCCCTTTCCAACATCAATGTCGACATCATGACGAGCCTCGTGTCGTTTGAGCGAGTCTTCGAGGTGCTCGACCTTCCTCCCATGGTGGGAGAGCGTGAAGGTGCCACTCCGCTTCCAAGGGGACCGGCCGAGCTGGCCTTTCACCACGTGGATTTCCGGTACCCGATGGCGCAGGAGGTCTCTCTCGCATCGCTTGAGTCCATCGCAGTCGCTGAGCATGCTGGTTCAGAGAACGCAGTCCTCAGCGACATCGACTTCACAGTCAGACCAGGCGAGATGGTCGCGCTCGTGGGTCCATCGGGGGCAGGCAAGACAACAATAAGCCAGCTCATTCCCCGACTCTACGATGTGGTGGCTGGGGCGATAACCATCAATGGCACGGATGTGAGGGATGTCACTCTGCCCTCACTCCGGAGCGCTATCGGCGTGGTGACGCAGGATGCGCATCTTTTCCATGACACCATCAGGAACAACCTCCTGTATGCACAGCCCAACGCGACTGATGCCGACCTTCGTGAAGCGCTCAGGGGTGCCCAGATACTCACACTTGTCGATTCCCTGGCTGATGGTCTGGATACGGTTGTCGGAGATCGGGGATACAGGCTTTCCGGTGGTGAGAAGCAGCGCATTGCCATTGCCCGTCTCCTGCTGAAAGCTCCGGACATCGTCGTGCTTGATGAGGCTACAGCCCACCTCGATTCTGAATCCGAGGTAGCAGTCCAGGAGGCACTTCGGACAGCCCTTGCTGGAAGGACATCTGTCGTCATAGCCCACCGCCTCTCGACCATCCGTGAGGCGGACCAGATTCTCGTCATAGAGCAGGGCCGCATCGTCGAGCACGGTACGCATGACGATCTCCTCGCTACGGGTGGCACGTACGCGGAACTCTACCGGACACAGTATCTCCGCACCCAGGAAGTGGAGGAGTCCCCAGCCTCGTTAATGAAGCTGAAAGATGGATCCGCCATTCTGGAGGAGAACGCCTGATCTGGAGCAGGCTCCACATACCCCGGAGGTACATCCATGCAGCGGTTTTCTCTGCAGTCAGTCTCACTGCCAGTTGTGCTCATTGCTGTGGCTGCCCTCCTTGGGGGCTTCCTTGCGGGTTTTGGCATTCGGAGTGAAATGGTCGCAACAGCCACCACTCCTGGAGCATCCCCAGTGGTACAGATCAGGCAGGGTGGATATGGTGGCTCCATCCCCTCCCAGCAGCGTGGGCACAGCCTTCTTCCAGGGAGCAGGCTCGTGCATGGCCTGTTCGGAACAGTTGTGAAGGTGAGCTCCTCGTCTGTGACTGTCAGGGAACTTCTGTCATCGAAGAGTGTCACTGTTGGCATCACAGCGTCAACGGTCATCACTGCAATGAATGGCAGGCAGCCAGTCGCGGGTGGAGTGCCACTGCACTCGTGCGTCGTGGTGAGGGAGGGCACGTCTGGATCATCGACAGTGGCACGGGCCATCCGCATCTTTTCCGGCAGTGTCAATCCATGCACAATGCTTGCGGGCAGGCTTCCCGCAATAGGTGGAGGAAACCTGCCGGGCTTTCCCACCTCTCCACTGCTTCCTGCAGCGGGTGCAACCCCATCACCCTCGCCAGGAAGCACCATCTGATCGTGTGAATGTTCGGGACATCGGGTAGCCTTATGGTAAGGAGTCAGTTGCCATGCCCACCCATCATCCAGACCACGCGGACCACGAGCCACCATCACTGCCGCCCGCAGACGAGGACGCCGATAATCTCGATCCCTCAGAACGGAACCGTGAAGTGCGCCGGGAGAGGAGGCGGAGGGAGGATATGGTGGTGGACGGCATGGCGTACCGCAATGTCATGAACGCGCTTGAGCGGAAGCGCAGGAAGCAGTAGCACGCTGACACCCTCCTTCATCGTCGTACGCTACTAGCAAAGCGACGTAACCGAGTGTCGAAGGAGGATGGCCATGACTTCACTGTCAGGTAAGCGCATCATTGTGACTGGTGGATCAAGTGGAATTGGACGTGCCTGTGCGGAACGGTTTGGGAGCGAGGGGGCACGGGTGGCAGTCAACTACTACTCCCCAGGTGAAGCAGGAGATGCAGCCGCAGTAGTGGAGGCCATCACGAAGGCGGGTGGATCCGGAATGGCAGTCCAGGGCGATGTGAGCAGCGAGTCGGATGTCATCGCACTCGTTGGTTCTGTCGTCAAGGCGTGGGGCGGCGTGGATGTGCTGCTCAACAATGCGGGAATCGAGAAGCAGATTCCTACGCTCGAGATGTCGCTGGAGGACTGGCACCGTGTCATCGAGACGAATCTCACTGGCACATTCCTCTGCACCCGCGAGGCCGGGAAGGTCATGCAGGAGCAGAAGGCAGGCGTCATCATCAACATGTCAAGCGTGCACGAGTTCATTCCCTGGCCTGGATTTGCCCACTACACCTCAAGCAAGGGCGGCATGAAGCTGTTCATGGGAACTGTGGCTCGGGAACTCGCTCCGTCAGGCATTCGCGTTGTGAACGTTGCCCCAGGCGCCATCGTCACGCCAATCAACACGTTTGTCCTCGATGATCCGGAAGCGAAGCATGCAGTGGAGTCTGAGATCCCCCTTGGAAGGATGGGACGGCCCGAGGAGATCGCTGCAACTGTCGCGTTTCTTGCCAGCGACGAGGCATCGTACATCACTGGGACGACAGTCGTTGTCGATGGCGGGATGTCCCTCTACCCGAAGTTCGTATGATGGATGGATCCGGGAGGGGAGAAGGCGCATGGGTGGCAGAAATGCCCAGAAGCGTCAATTTGATTTTCCCCATACCAACCCGGTATGATTTTCAATTGCACGTCCATTACCTCGCGATAGGGGGATGGACGTTGAGGAAGGACAATACAGGCTCATTGCACTGAGGTTGGAGTACCGCATGCCTACAATTCAACAGCTCGTACGGAAGGGACGGAAGCCCATCGTACACAAGACCAAAGCGCCTGCCCTCCGGGCATGCCCACAGCGACGTGGCGTCTGTGTCCGCGTGTTCACGACAACACCGAAGAAGCCGAACTCAGCACTTCGGAAGGTTGCCCGTGTGCGTCTCACGAGCAAAGTTGAAGTCACAGCATACATACCAGGCATTGGACACAACCTTCAGGAACACTCCGTTGTTCTCGTTCGTGGTGGACGTGTGAAGGACCTTCCAGGTGTGCGGTACCACGTGGTGCGTGGAGCACTGGACACTGCGGGAACGAAGAACAGGAAACAGAGCCGGAGCAAGTACGGCACGAAGCGAGAGAAATAAGAGGAGACGGTGAGGAATGCCACGACGTCGACGGTTTGAAAAGCATCCGGCAGCTCCGGATCCCATTTACGGCAGCGTAGCGCTTGGAAAGTTCGTGAACTGCATCATGCTCAATGGCAAGAAGAGTCTTGCCCAGCATATTGTGTATGACGCACTGGAGCACATACGGCGATCCTCGAAGAAGGAGCCGATCGAGGTGTTCGAGGCAGCCATGAAGAACGCTACCCCGCAGGTCGAGGTCAAGCCACGCCGCGTTGGTGGAGCAACCTACCAGGTTCCTGTGGAGATCCGGTTCGACCGCAGAGACTCCCTTGCGAGGCGTTGGATCATCAATGCTGCCCGTGCACGTCGCGGACACAGCATGGCGGAGAAGCTCTCTGCAGAACTTCTCGATGCAGCAAACGGACTCGGTGCAGCAATCAAGCGGCGTGATGACACACACCGCATGGCTGAATCGAACAAGGCTTTCTCTCATTTCCGCTATTAGGCAGGAAGGTAGAACGGAATCATGGCTGTGGCAACTGGACGAGTAACTCCCCTTGAGAAGACCCGGAACATCGGGATCATGGCGCACATTGATGCGGGCAAGACCACGACAACTGAGCGTGTCCTCTTCTATACCGGTCGCATCCACAAGATGGGCGAGGTGCATGAAGGTGCAGCAACCATGGACTGGATGGTCCAGGAGCAGGAGCGGGGCATCACGATCACATCTGCTGCAACGGCTGCCCAATGGAAGGGGTACCGCATCAACCTCATCGACACTCCAGGACATGTGGACTTCACTGTTGAAGTCGAGCGCAGCCTGCGAGTCCTTGATGGTGCAGTTGCGGTATTCGATGCTGTTGCAGGAGTCGAGCCACAGTCGGAAACAGTCTGGCGCCAGGCTGACCGCTACAATGTTCCGCGCATCTGCTTCATCAACAAGATGGACCGCATGGGTGCGGATTTCTACGCGTCCGTCAGCTCCATCATTGAGCGGCTTGGCGCCCATCCTGTGCCAATCCAGCTTCCCATCGGATCCGAGGACAACTTCAAGGGCATCATCGACCTCATCGAGATGAAGGCCATGATCTACATCGATGATCTTGGAACGCAGTCAGATGTGACAGAGATCCCTGAGGAGATGATGGAGCAGGCGAAGAAGTACCATGCGGAACTTGTGGAAGCTGCTGCTGAATGCGATGACAAGCTCATGGAGAAGTACCTCGAGGGCGAAGAGGGAACCAAGGAGGAGATCATTAGTGCCCTTCGTGCAGGAACCGTGAGCGGGTCTCTCGTCCCCGTCACATGTGGCTCCGCTCTCAAGAACAAGGGCGTGCAGCCGATGCTCGATGCAGTCGTCCATTTCCTTCCGTCACCAGTGGACAGGCCAGCCATTGCAGGCGCAGCGCTCAATGGAGAGCCGCTTGAACGGCATGTGTCCGATGACGAGCCGTTCGCAGCACTCGCATTCAAGGTGGCGACGGATCCCTTTGTTGGCAAGCTCACATTCTTCCGCGTGTACAGCGGAGTGCTCAAGAGTGGAAGCTACGTGTACAACGCAACGAAGCAGAGCAAGGAACGTGTTGGACGGCTCCTTCAGATGCATGCGAACCACCGGGAGGAAATCGAGGAAGTCCGTGCAGGAGACATCGCAGCAGCCATCGGTCTCCGTGACACGACAACGGGTGACACCCTCTCTGCGGAGAATGCGCCCATTGTCCTCGAATCCATGATCTTCCCGGAGCCAGTCATCAGCGTTGCAATTGAACCAAAGACGAAGGCTGACCAGGACAAGATGGGCATTGCCCTCCAGAAACTTGCTGAGGAGGATCCGACATTCCGTGTCCGTCTCGACATGGAGACTGGCCAGACGATCATCTCCGGCATGGGTGAGCTTCACCTCGAAATCATTGTCGACCGCATGCTCAGGGAGTTCAAGGTCGATGCGAACGTTGGCAAGCCCCAGGTTGCCTACCGTGAGACGATTGCGGGAGCTGCCCATGGAACAGGCAAGTTCATCCGTCAGAGTGGTGGACGTGGCCAGTATGGACATGTGGAGCTTGAGCTTGAGCCGCTCGAGCCAGGAAAGGGATTCGAGTTCGTCAACAAGATTGTCGGTGGTGTGGTTCCAAAGGAATACATTCCCGCAGTCCAGAAAGGAATCGTCGATTCACTCACGAGCGGTGTCATTGCAGGGTATCCGGTTGTCGATCTCAAGGTTATTCTTGTCGACGGCTCCTACCACGATGTCGACTCCTCGGAGCAGGCATTCCAGATTGCCGGCTCCATGGGGTTCAAGGACGGCATGAAGAAGGCGAACCCCGTTCTTCTCGAACCGATCATGCAGGTCAACGTCAACATGCCGGAAGACTTCATGGGTGATGTGATGGGGGACCTTGCAGGCCGCCGTGGCAAGATCCTTGGCATGGAGCAGCGTGGCTCGACACATTCTGTCACTGCGGAAGTTCCGCTTGAGATGATGTTCGGGTACGCAACGAACCTCCGGAACATGACGCAGGGACGCGCATCGTACTCGATGCAGTTCGATCACTACGACCAGCTTCCAGGCCATCTCGCTGCGGAAGTCGTGGCGAAGAAGGGAGGGTGAAGCGAGCATGCGTCAATTCAGTAAGATAGATATCGTGTCTAAAAAATCAGCAGGTCTGTTGCAGTAGGTGAGGAAGGAAAATGGCAAAGAAGAAATATGATTCATCAAAGCCCCATGTGAATGTCGGCACTATTGGTCACATCGACCATGGCAAGACGACATTGACTGCTGCCATCACAAAGGTGCTTGCAGAGCGTGGAGGTGCTGAATTCCGCTCCTTCGACTCCATTGACAATGCGCCTGAAGAGAAGGCACGTGGCATCACCATTGCAGCAGCGCATGTCGAGTACGAGACGCCAAACCGTCACTACGCGCACATCGACTGCCCAGGACATGCTGACTACATCAAGAACATGATCACTGGTGCAGCGCAGATGGACGGCGCCATTCTCGTCGTCTCTGCAACGGATGGCCCAATGCCACAGACACGTGAGCACATCCTTCTTGCACGCCAGGTTGGTGTTCCCTACATCGTTGTCGCACTCAACAAGTGCGACATGGTCGATGATGAGGAGCTTCTCGAGCTCGTCGAGATCGAGGTTCGTGACCTTCTCAACAGCTACGAGTTCCCTGGCGACACCGTTCCCGTCGTGAAGGTGAGCGCACTCAAGGCGCTCGAAGGCGACAAGGAGTGGGAGGACAAGATCATCGAGCTCGTCGATGCAGTTGACAAGTACGTCCCAGTGCCTGAGCGCGATGTTGACAAGCCATTCATGATGCCGATCGAAGATGTCTTCTCGATTGAAGGCCGAGGAACGGTTGTCACTGGCCGCATCGAGCGCGGTGTGGTCAAGGTGAACGAGAATGTCGAAATTGTCGGCATCAAGGACACAACGAAGACTGTTGTCACTGGAGTTGAGATGTTCCACAAGCTCCTCGACCAGGGTGAGGCCGGCATGAATGTCGGATGCCTTCTCCGTGGTGTGAAGCGTGAGGATGTCCAGCGCGGCCAGGTCCTCGCAAAGCCGGGATCCATCACTCCTCACACGAAGTTTGAGGCAGAGGTGTACGTGCTGAGCAAGGAAGAGGGTGGCCGTCACACGCCATTCTTCACGGGCTACCGTCCACAGTTCTTCATCCGTACGACGGATGTCACAGGTACTGCAACGCTTCCTGAGGGAACGGAGATGTGCATGCCTGGAGACAACACCCGTATGGTCATCGAGCTCATTACCCCTGTCGCCATCGAGGACGGAATGCGCTTCGCAATCCGTGAGGGTGGTCATACAGTCGGCAAGGGCGTCGTCACGAAGATTCTCCAGTAACACATCGGAACAACGTAGAAGTAGGGAATCGACACAATGGCTCAGAAGATCCGTATCCGACTCAAGGCATACGACCACCGCGTCCTTGACCAGGCAGCGCTCACGATTGTCGCGACTGCCACGCGCACTGGAGCTCGTGTGGCTGGGCCAGTTCCCCTTCCGACACGTATCCAGAAGTTCACGGTCAATCGTGCGACATTCATCGACAAGGATTCACGCGAACAGTTCGAGATGCGGGTGCACAACCGCATTGTCGATGTCATCGACCCCAACCCGAAAGTGGTTGATGCGTTGATGCGCCTGAACCTTCCAAGCGGCGTGCACATTGAGATCAAGTCATGACACAGCGCGGACTTCTTGCACAGAAGAAGGGCATGATGCAGCTCTTTCTTGAGGATGGATCGGTCGTTCCGGTCACTGTCCTCGAGTCGGCAAGCTGCCACGTTGTCCAGGTGAAGCACACGTCAGTGGAAGGATACTCTGCTGTCCAGCTGGGGTATGGGGAGGTCCGTGCAAAGCGCGTGAACAAGCCCATGAAAGGTCACTTTGAGCGTGCGCATGTGAAGCCGCTCCGCACACTCATGGAAGTGCGTGATCTTGCGGACCACGAGACTCCAGGAGAGCAGCTGACTGTGGAGATGTTCACTCCGGGCGAGCGCATCGATGTGGTCGGAACGAGCAAGGGCAAGGGCTTCGCTGGACACCACAAGCGGCACAACTTCCATCGTGGACCAGTAACGCACGGATCCATGAACATCCGGCAGCCAGGATCCATCGGTTCGACTGATGCGGCACGCACCTTCAAGGGTGTGAAGATGGCTGGACATCTTGGAGATGCCCGTGCCACTGTACGCAACCTTGAGGTTGTCAGGGTAGATGCAGACCGTCAGCTTCTTCTTGTGCGGGGAAGTGTTCCCGGTGGGAAGAATGCTGTGGTGCTCGTCCGGAACGCAGTGAAGGAAGGAGCATAGTAATGGCAACTGCAAGCATCATCAACCAGCAGGGCAGCACAACAGGCTCAATGGAGCTTCCAACAACGCTTTTTGATGTTCCTGTCCACCGTGCGCTCATGCATCAGGCAGTGCTCAGGCAGCTTGCGAACGCACGCCAGGGCACGCATTCCACCAAGACGCGTGCAGATGTTCGTGGTGGTGGACGCAAGCCGTATGCGCAGAAGGGCACTGGACGTGCACGCCAGGGTTCCATCAGGGCTCCCCACTACCGTGGTGGCGGCACAGTGTTTGGACCACATCCGCGGAGCTATGCCATGGACATGCCACGGAAGCAGCGTCGTCTCGCGCTCCTTGGCGCACTGACAGCCGTTGCTGCGGAACATACTGTGACTGTCCTTGACTCAGTGGACCTCGAGGCGCCAAAGACGAAGACGATTGCAGGCATGCTGCAGGAGATGAATGCCAAGGGACGGGTGCTCTTTGTGCTGGGTTCCCACAATGTTCCACTTGAAAAGAGTGTTCGGAACATTCCGTTCGCGCATGTGGTGCTGGCAAGTAATCTTTCCGTGTACAACCTGCTCCGGGCCGAGACACTCGTCTTCACCAAGGACGCGATCACGGAAATGGAGGGACTCTGGGGATGAGACGCAGCTTTGAGCAGATTCTTGTTCGCCCCGTGGTGAGCGAGAAGTCATATGCACAGATTGCCTCGAGCGGGAAGTATGTGTTCCGGTGCACCCTCGATGCCACGAAAGTGGAGATCAAGCGGGCAGTCGAGGAAGCCTTTTCAGATCAGAAGATCATAGTTGCGAGTGTCAACACGCAGCGCGTCCAGGGACGTGCCCGCCGTCGGCAGCGTCGTGGTGGAGCACGCATGCTTGGAGAGAGCCCCGACTGGAAGAAGGCAGTCGTGACCCTCGCGGATGGCCAGCGCATTGAAGGTGTCTACGAGGGAGTATAGAAATGCCAGTCAAACAGTACAAGCCAACCAGTCCAGGCCATCGCTTCAGGTCAGTGAGCTCCTTTGCGGACGTCACAAAGACGGAACCCGAGCGCTCGCTCACGGAGCACCTCAAGAAGGCCTCAGGACGGAACAACACTGGCAAGATCACGGTTCGCCACCATGGTGGTGGCCACAAGAAGACGTATCGCCGGATCGACTTCAAGCGGGACAAGCGTGGCGTTCCAGGCCGTGTTGCTGCGATCGAGTACGATCCTAACCGGTCAGCACGCATTGCGCTTGTCCATTATGCAGATGGCGAAAAACGGTACATCCTTTCCCCGGTCGGACTGCAGGTTGATGCCACAGTCCTTGCTGGTGAGGATGCACCAATACGGCCAGGCAACGCGCTTCCACTTTTTAAGATGCCGCTGGGAACGACAATCCACAACATTGAGCTTTCACTGGGCCGGGGCGGACAGATAGTCCGGAGTGCTGGAGCATCCGCACAGCTGCTCGCCAAGGAAGGACAGTATGCCCAGCTGCGTCTCCCAAGTGGTGAGATGAGAAAGGTGGATGTCCGCTGTTATGCGACTGTGGGCCAGGTTGGCAATGTTGAGCATGAGAACGAGAACTGGGGCAAGGCCGGCATCAGCCGCTGGCGTGGCCGCAGGCCAACAGTTCGCGGCTCGACAATGAACCCGGTTGACCATCCACACGGTGGTGGAGAAGGCAAGTCGGGCCCTGGTGGCCATCCACAGACACCATGGGGAAAGCCTGCGCTGGGATACCGCACACGGCACAACAAATTGACAGATCCACTTATCGTTCGTCGGAGGAAGAAGTAAGCCATGGGGCGTTCACTGAAGAAAGGACCGTTTTGCGACGAACACCTGATGCGGAAGGTGGAGCGCATGAACGCATCTCGCGAGAAGCGCCTCATCAAGACGTGGTCACGTCGAAGCGACATCTTCCCTGAGATGGTTGGACACAATATTGCCGTCCATGACGGACACAAGCATGTTCCCGTGTACATCACAGAAGCGATGGTGGGGCACAAGCTCGGCGAGTTTGTTGCGACCCGCCGGAGCCGGACGCATGGTGGCAAGTCGGAACGCAGTTCATCGGTGAAGTAGGAGAACGGAGTACATGGAAGTCACATCGACAGCAAAGTGGGTACGCACGACTGCCCGCAAGGCACGTCTTGTGGCCAACGTCGTGGAAGGACAGCGCGTGAGCGATGCGCTCACAGTTCTGTCATTCATGCCACGCCACGTTGCCCGCGATGTTGCCAAGGTGATCAAGTCCGCTGCTGCAAATGCTGAGCACAACTACAGCCTTGATGCGGATGCTCTCCGTGTTGTCCGCGTTACTGCGGATGCTGCAGGGATGATAAAGCGGTTCCGTCCAAAGTCACGGGGAAGTGTGGGAAGCGTGTTCAAACGCATGAGCCACCTTACTGCCGTTGTGACAGATGAAGTCGTAGAGGTTCCCTCACGACAGACCCGTACCAAGCCAGCTCCTGCAGCTGAATCCGCACCTGAGACTGCAGCGAAAGATGTGAAACCAACCTCTGCTCGCCGCGCACCGCGGAAAGCCAGCGGTACAGCCAAAGAGGCTCCGGCAGCTACGGAGGAGAAGGGGGAGGACGATGGGTCAGAAAGTTAGTCCGATCGGATTTCGTGTAGGCGTGTATCGTGGCTGGGATGCCAGATGGTATGCCGACAAGGAATATGCGAAACTGCTGCACGAGGATCTCGCAATGCGGCGTCTCATCAGGAGCAGGCTCAGAAACGCGAGTGTCTCCCGTGTGGAGACGGAGAGGAGTGCCAATCAGCTCACAGTAGTTGTGCGCACTGCGAAACCAGGCATTGTCATCGGAAAGCAGGGAGCTGCTGTCGACTCACTTCGGGATGAACTTGAGCGGATGAGCGGAAAGCGTGTCCGCATCAGCATCCATGAGATCAAGACTCCTGAGCTTGATGCGACCCTTGTCGCTGAGAATGTCGCAACCCAGCTGGAGAAGCGCATCGCCTTCCGCCGTGCAATGAAGCAGGCAATCATGCGGTCGATGCGCGCAGGCGCACTTGGCGTGAAGATAGCTGTTGCAGGACGGCTTGGTGGTTCGGAAATGTCCCGCCGGGAGTGGGAGATGGATGGCCGCGTACCGCTTCATACACTTCGCGCGAACATTGACTATGGCAAGGCGGAAGCGCACACCACGTTCGGCAAGATTGGCGTGACATGCTGGCTCTATGTGGGCGATTTTGTCACTGCCACTGGAGAAGCCATCACTGGACTCGAACAGAAGGCGCAAGTCGACCAGGCTGAACCGGAAGCTCCACCTGCTCCAGTAGCAGCAGCAGCTCCAGCTCCTGCTCCCGCTCCTGCTCCCGCTCCAACCCCAGCTCCTGTGGTTGAGGTAGTGGTGACGGAAGTCGTGGAAGCTGCTGTTGAAGACACAGCAGATGCTGCAGATCCTGTGGCAGCAGAGGACGACGAGACCACTGCAGGAAATGCGAAGATAGAGAAGGTTACGGCAAGTCGGCCCGCTGCGAAGCGCAAGGCAGCGACTCCCAAGACCCAACCAGCAGCGAAAGCCGCAAGTCCTTCAACCCGTCGGAAGACGACTGCAAAGAAGGATGCGGAGGACGAGGAAGAGTAGTCATGTTGATGCCAAAGCGCACGAAGTTCCGGAAGACGCATCGCGGGAAGCGACGTGGTGTCGCCACACAGGGCAACACGATCAGTTTCGGGACCTTTGGTCTCCTGGCTCTGGAGTCGTGCTGGATGACCAGCCGCCAGATTGAGTCAGCACGGCGTGCAATGACACGCCACGTCCGTCGTGGCGGAAAGATCTGGATCCGTGTCTTCCCGGACAAGGCATACACGAAAAAGCCAGCGGAAACCCGCATGGGGAGTGGCAAGGGCCAGCCTGAGGGATGGGTTGCAGTCGTCAAGCCTGGAAAGGTGCTTTTCGAGATGTCTGGCGTATCTGAGGATGTCGCGAAGGAGGCCATGCGGCTTGCTTCCCACAAGCTCCCCATCGATACACGGTTTGTCGTCCGTGAGGAGCCGGGAGTTGAGGAGGATGCGGGGAATGAGTAAGCGCACACATTGGCTCGACGAAGCGAGGGCAATGGATCCGTCAGTGACGGAGACAGAGCTCGAGTCACGCAGGAAGAAGCTTTTCATGCTCCGGGTCCAGCAGATGACTGGCCAGGTGGACAACCATCGGCAGCTGCGCACGCTGAAGCGGGAGATTGCGCAGCTGATGACAGTGCGGAATGAGGCACATGCAGAAGAAACTGCTGAGGAGGAGAAGGCATGAGTGCCGACACACCGCAGGAGACAGCGCCACGCGGATACCGCAAGGTCCGCGAAGGAGTGGTTGTCAGTGACAAGATGGAAAAGACCGTTGTTGTGCTCGTCCAGGACCTGAAGGCACATCCGTTGTACCGCAAGGTGGTTCGGAGTCGCCAGCGTCTCAAGGCCCATGATGAGAACAACGAATGCCACGTGGGTGACCGCGTTCGGCTCATGGAGACGAGACCGCTTTCAAAAGAGAAGCGGTGGCGGGTCGTCGAAATCGTGCATCGGGCAGAGTAGGGGAACGACAGTGATTCAGCAAGAGACAGTACTGAAAGTGGCGGACAACTCCGGCGCACGTGAACTGCTGTGCATACGAGTCCTCGGTGGCAGCTCACGGCGGTATGCCTCTGTCGGGGACATCATCATCGGAACCGTCAAGGTGGCACAGCCAAACGCTCCTGTGAAGAAGGGGGAGGTTGTGCGCGCTGTGGTGGTGCGGACAAGCAAGGAGTTCCGTCGTCCAGATGGAAGCAACATCCGCTTCGATGAGAATGCGGCAGTCCTCATCAATGCGCAGAATGCACCACGTGGCACGCGCATCTTCGGGCCAGTTGCCAGGGAACTTCGCGAGAAGAACTTCATGAGAATCATTTCGCTCGCACCGGAGGTACTGTGATGAGTTACGCAAACACAGCTCTCCGTCATCTCCGCCAGGCGAAAATGAAGCGGCAGCATGATGGATGGGCGCACGGTCATGCACGGATGCTCGACATCCGTTCGGGAGATACTGTGGAAGTCATTGGTGGCAAGGACAAGGGCAAGCGCGGTGTCGTTGACCGTGTGCTTGTCGATGAGCAGAGGATTGTTGTCCAGGGTGTCAACATCCAGAAGCGCCATGTGAAGGCACAGACCCAGGGAAATCTCCAGGGTGGCATCATCGACTTCACTGCTCCCATTGCGTACAGCAATGTTCAGCTTGTGTGCAAGCACTGCGACAAGCCCACACGCATAGGTCATGCGCTCCTCGAGAATGGCGTCCGTGCCATTGTCTGCAAGCGGTGTGGCCAGCCATACGAGAGGACGGGAATGGCATGAGCGCAAAGAAGCAGGTAGCAGTCCGGAAGCAGCCGAGACTCAAGGCGAAATATCTCACCGAGGTGGTGCCGAAACTCGCCCAGGAGTTCCATTATTCGAATACCATGCAGGTTCCAAAGCTTGACAAGATTGTCGTGAATGTTGGCGTAGGTGAGGCAACACAGAATGCGAAGGCGCTGGATCATGCGCTTGAGGATGTCACACTCATCACAGGACAGAAGCCGTCCATCCGGCGCGCGCGCGTTTCGGTGTCATCGTTCAAGCTCAGGGAAGGCATGCCCATTGGTGTGACAGTCACGCTCCGGGGCGACAGGATGTACGAGTTTCTCGACCGTCTCGTTTCCGTGGCACTCCCTCGCATCCGGGACTTTCGTGGCATAAGCCCGAAGGCGTTCGATGGAAGAGGGAACTACACCCTGGGACTCAAGGAGCAGATCATCTTCCCTGAAGTCGACTATGAGAAAACTGATAAACTACGAGGTCTAGAGGTGTGCATGGTCACAACTGCCTCGAATGATCATGAGGGAAGGATGCTGCTGAAGCAGCTTGGCATGCCTTTCCGCGACAGCAGTCACCAGACACAATAGGACAGAAAGTAGGAAAAAGGCACATGGCAAAAAAGTCGCTTATCGCAAAGGCACTCCGCCCGGCACGGTTTTCCACGCAGGATTACCACCGGTGCGCACTGTGCGGACGTCCGCGTGGATACATGCGGAAGTTTGGTATGTGCCGTATCTGTTTTCGGGAATTGGCAGGACGTGGGCAGATCCCTGGCGTCCGCAAGAGTTCATGGTGACAACTGATGGTAAGTGATCCTATTGCAGACCTTTTGACCCGCATCCGGAATGGCGCGCTGGCGCATCATGCGACTGTTGCCATTCCTCATTCCGGCATGAAGGAACACATTGTGAAAGTCCTCGTTGATGAAGGATTCATCGACTCGTTTGAAGTGACTGGCGACATTCCCGAAAAGAACATCGTCGTGACACTGAAGCGTGCAACGCGCCATCAGGGCAAGGCACTCAATGGCCTGAAGCGGGTGAGCTCTCCTGGACGGCGCGTCTATGCGGGAAAGCAGGAGATTCCCAGGGTTCTCAATGGACTCGGTGTGGCAATCATCTCGACATCCCGCGGCATCATGACAGGACGCGAGGCGCATCATCTTGGCATAGGCGGCGAAGTCGTCGCGTACGTGTGGTAGGGGGGACTGAAGAATGTCACGCATTGGCAAGCAGCCGATCCTCCTTCCTGAGGGTGTCGAGGCGACAAAAGATGGACATGCTGTTGTCGTAACTGGAAGCAAGGGCACGCTCAGGCGTGAGCTTACAGACCGCGTCACAGTCGATGTCGATGGCGGAACTGTCACAGTGAAAAGGAAGGACGACTCCCATGAGTCACGTTCCCTCCATGGGCTCACAAGAACCCTCATTGCAAACATGGTGACTGGTGTCCATGCAGGATTCACCAAGGAGCTCGATCTTGTCGGCGTTGGATATCGTGCAAGCATGGCAGGACGGGATCTTGTCCTCACGCTCGCATCCGATCCGGTACACTCCGCCAGAGCACATCACTCTCGCAACTCCGACAGCGACGCGCATTGTTGTGACTGGTCCCGACAAGGAGGTTGTCGGTCTCGTTGCTGCACGGCTCAGGGCATTCCGCAAGCCGGAACCCTACAAGGGAAAAGGTGTGATGTACGTTGGAGAGAAGATCCGGCGCAAGGCAGGCAAGTCTGGAAAAGCAGGGAAAGGGAAGTAAGGAATGAGAGTCCGTCTGAGTACGCGCTCCGCTGCCCGTCAGCGTCGGCACTACCGCATCCGCAAGGCAGTCTATGGTACTGCAGAGCGTCCACGCCTGAGCATATACCGCAGTCTGCGCCATCTTGCTGTCCAGATCATCGATGATGAGCGTGGACACACCATTGCAGCAGCCTCCACGTATGAGCCCACATTCCGGACCAAGGAGGCGGCTGGCACGACTGTGCGCAGTATGGATGTCGCAGCCGAGATTGGCAAGCTCATTGCGGAACGGGCAAAAAAGGAAGGTATCACGGCTGTCGTCTTCGACCGTGGCGGATACCGATATCACGGATACATTCAGGCACTAGCTGACGCTGCCAGGGCAGCGGGACTGGAGTTCTAGGACATGGCAGAAGCAGCAGAGATGGCAGTGGAAACTCCTGTTGTGGAGTGGGATGAGCGCATTGTCTCACTGAGCAGGGTTGCAAAGGTCGTCAAAGGTGGACGCCGGTTTTCGTTCCGTGCACTTGTCGTTGTTGGTGACCGCAATGGGCATGTGGGTGTCGGTGTTGGCCGTGCTGGAGAGACTCCGGATGCGATCCGCAAGGGAATTGAGCGGGCAAAGAAGTCGCTTGTGACAGTTCCCCTCATGGGACGCACCATTCCCCATGAGATCATCTCGAAATTCGGTGCTGCCCAGGTGCTTCTCAAGCCTGCAGCTCCAGGTACTGGAGTTATCAGTGGTGGTGCAGTCCGCGCTGTCGTCGAGGCAGCAGGCGTGCACGACATTCTCACGAAGTCTCTCGGTAGCAGCAACCAGATCAATGTCGCGCACGCGACTGTCAAGGCTCTGTCAGAGCTGCGCACAATTCATCGGGTTGCAGCAGCGAGGGGCAAGTCGCCGGAACGCATTGCTGGGCCGAAGCTCGCAGCACGGCTCCAGGGCAAGGAAGAGGAGCAGCACGCGTAGGGGGAACACCATGGCAACAATTCACGTAACCTACCGCAAAAGCGCAATTGGCTACCCTTCTGACCAGAAGGCGACAATTGCAGCGCTTGGACTGAAGAAGCTTCACCAGACTGTGGAGCATGATGACTCGCCAAGCGTTCGGGGCATGGTGGACAAGGTAAGGCACCTTGTGTCTGTCGATGGTGTCCCTGCAGACGCTCCAGCTGGCTCAGGTAAGTAAGTTAACAGCACTACAGGAAAGGCAGGAAGATCACATGAACGTGCATGAACTGCATCCCGTTCCGGGAAGCACGAAGAAGCGCAAGCGGGTTGGTCGGGGCATTGCAGCTGGTCAGGGAAAGACAGCTGGCCGCGGCCAGAAGGGGCAGTTCTCACGATCAGGCGCATCATTGCCGGCCGGCTTTGAAGGTGGCCAGATGCCCCTTATTCAGAGGCTTCCGAAGCGCCGCGGATTTGTCAATCACTGGAGAACCCGGTTTGAGATCGTGAATGTCTCGAAGCTCAACCGGTTCGAGGCGGGAGCTACAGTTGACAGTCTCGCGCTTGCTGAAGCGGGTGTCATCAAGCATCCTGAGTGGCCACTCCGCATCCTTGGTGCGGGTGTCCTTCGGGTAAAGCTTGATGTCAAGGCAACATATGTCACAGGAGCTGCCAGAAAGCAGATTGAGGAGCTTGGTGGCACTGTGGACATCCTTCCCATGCCGGGAAGCAGTGAAGCCGAAGGAGTGGAGACTGCTGAGTGAGCATGCTCGAGGCGCTCAAGCGTGCGTTCGCACTCCCTGAACTCCGGAAGAAACTGCTGTTCATGGTGGGAATGCTTCTCGCATTCCGTGCACTCGCTGCCATCACCATTCCTGGAGCGAATCCAACTGCGCTGCAGTCGCTATTTTCTGGCAACACGTTTCTTGGTCTCCTCAACATCTTCAGTGGTGGAGGCCTGAGCCAGTTCTCCATCGTGTCGCTTGGCCTGAATCCGTACATCAACGCGACCATCATGCTCCAGCTCATGCAGCAGTCCATACCCCGTCTGCGGGAACTTGCGCTTGAAGGGGAGCAGGGATCAAGGAAGATCAACCGGTATGCGAGATGGCTCACTGTGCCACTCGCTCTTCTCCAGTCATATGGTGTCATTGTGCTGTTCGAGAACAGCCAGGTCCTGTCGTCGACAACGTCAGCAACGACAGTGCTCACCATCATGCTCATCCTTCTTGCGGGAACCCTCATCACGATGTGGCTTGGCGAGCTCATCACCGAGTACGGCATTGGCCAGGGCATCTCGCTCATCATCTTTGCAGGCATCATCAGTCGAGTCCCCTTTGCTGTCACCAGCTATGGTTCTCTTGGAGGGGGACACATCATCCAGATCTTCGGCATGGGTGTCATTGCACTTGTCGTCATTGCACTGAGCATCCTCATGCAGCAGGGCCAGCGCCGCATTCCTGTCCAGTCAATGACACGTGTGACCAATCCACGCTCAGGCACAGCGCAGCGGGCAAACCGGACGAATCTTCCCATTCCCGTGACAGCAGGCGGAGTCATTCCCATCATCTTCGCCATCTCGTTCATGCTGTTTCCTGCAACGCTTGGATCCTTTGTGCAGAATGCTCCCGGATGGATTGGAGAACTGGGCAAGTGGTTCGTCGCGAACTGGAGCCCGAACGGTGGACCGATAGTGACCCAGGTCATCTACAACGTCTTCTATTTCGTGCTCGTCATCGCCTTCACGTACTTCTATGCAGCAACAGTCATCTTCAATGCGGATGACATGTCGGACCAGCTTAAGAGAAGCGCCATGTATGTTCCTGGCATCCGGCCCGGACCACCGACTTCGCGGTACCTTGCGCAGGTGCGCAACCGTGTTGTCTTTGTCGGGGGCCTGTTCCTTGCAGCAATCACTGTCGTGCTCCCGCTGCTCACGAGCGTCATGACCGGAGTGTCGACAACCTCCCTGTACCTTGGGGGAACGTCAATCCTCATTGTTGTCTGGGTCGCCCTTGACACAATGCGGCAGATTGAAGCACAGTTACAGATGCGCGATTATCAAGGATTCATACGGTAGGGAGCCGCTTCCACCATGAAGCACTACATCATCTGTGGTCCTCCAGGAAGTGGCAAGGGGACGCAGTCAGCACTGCTTGCAGAGCATTTCCATCTCCGGCATGTGAGCACGGGAGAACTGCTCAGGAAGGAAATTTCAGAGCAGACGGATCTCGGCAAAGCTGTCGAGGACCTCATGAACCGGGGTGAACTTGTACCCGACTCGTTCATGCTCGCCATGATCCGCCGTGTCCTGCTCGAAACGACAGGAGTCGAGGGTGTGCTCCTTGATGGGTATCCGCGAACGAAACCACAGGCGGAGGGACTCGCAGAACTACTCAGGGAACTCGGGATGACGATAGATCTCATCGTGCAGCTCAGTGTTCCTCCCGATGTGATCCTGCAGCGCATCCAGCACCGAGCCACTGTCGAGGGACGTTCTGACGACTCGGTAGAGGTGCTGAAGCAGCGTCTCAAGGAGTATGAGGAGAAGACTGTTCCCACGATCGAGTATTACCGTGCGCAGGGAGCGCCAATGGTTGATGTCGATGGCACACCTGATGTGGACACTGTGACCAAGCGGCTCATCCATGCGATTGAGAAGGGAAGTCTAGAGGAGGGTCATCGTGCGGGGCGAGAGCTTTCGACTGAAGAAGCCTGACGAGATTGCGAAAATGTCCCATTCTGGCGAGATTCTCGGCGCATGCCTTGAGCATGTGGCAAACCATGTCGCGCCCGGAGTCACGCTCAACGCCCTTGACCGGGAGGCGGATACGTTCATCAGGGATCATGGATGCATTCCGGGGTTCATCGGATATGATGGCTTTCCGAAGTCCATCTGCATCTCGGTGAACAATGAGGTCGTTCATGGAATACCCTCGGAACGGGCAGTGCAGGAGGGTGACATCGTGTCGCTTGACTGTGGCCTCATCCTTGATGGCTGGTGGGCGGACAGTGGTCTGACAGTGCCCTGTGGCACTGTTGCACAGGAGATGCAGGATCTCATTACAGTGACCCAGGAAGCGCTGTACAGGGCAATTGAGGTCGCTCGTCCGGGCGCGCACATTGGCGATATTGGGCACACGGTCCAGACGTATGTCGAGTCCCATGGGTATTCTGTTGTGAAGCACTATGTGGGCCATGGAATCGGACGTGATATGCATGAACCACCGCAGGTGCCAAACTACGGGAAGCCCGGGACGGGAAATGAGCTCAAGCCTGGCTATGTCATCGCAATCGAGCCAATGGTGAACATGGGTCGTGATGGCGTTCGCACTCTTGATGACAACTGGACTGTTGTCACACAGGATGGCAGCTGGTCAGCCTATGCGGAGCACACAGTCGCGATAACTGAGGATGGTCCTCACGTGCTTACTGTTCGACCTGCTGAGAGAAGTCTCCTTGCTTCACGGAAGTGCGCAGTAGGCTGAGTGGTTCACGATGACAGTGGGGTTTTCCGCATGGAGGACTCACAACTGTTCCGCAGGATTCATTCCACAGTGCCCATGCACTGTCCGGGATGTCTTCCTTAACGTCCAGCAGGCAAGCCTCCCAAGCGCGAATGAGCACAACCGCTGGCTCTTCTGGGGCGTGAGTTGCTGCTTCGCTCTTCCAGCAGGAATGGGGACACAGCGAATTTGCTCTTTGACTGCGTGATTCCATATAATTGGATGCACTGCATCCGAAGGGGGGATGTGATGCTGCGGTCCCATGCAAGCCGTGGCCATGTGTGAATTTGGTATTGTGAATCGTGAACACCTTGAGGAAGGCACAATCATGAAAGTTCGAGCATCAGTCAAGCAGATGTGTGAACGATGCAAAGTCATTCGTCGCCACGGAGTAGTCCGTGTCATCTGCACGAATCCAAAGCACAAGCAGCGGCAAGGTTAAGAGGAAGGACGAGTGGCACGTATCGCTGGTGTTGATATTCCGCGCGACAAGCACATTGTCGTGTCGTTGACCTATATATACGGTATTGGACCGACAACAGCCAAGCACATCCTTGAGCGTGCTCGCCTCGATGAGGACACGCGCACTGGAGATCTTACGGATCAGCAGGTTGCGCAGCTTCGGGATATCATTGCCAAGGAGCTTGAGGGACGGGTCGAAGGGGATCTTCGTCGCCAGGTCGCAATGAACATCAAGCGGCTCATGGACATCGGCTCGTATCGGGGAATTCGCCATCGTCGCGGACTGCCAGTGCGCGGCCAGCGCACCAGAACGAATGCACGCACGCGCCGGGGACCTCGTCGCACAGTCAGTGCAAAGAAGAAGAAGTAGGGTAAGGGAAGGTCATGGCAAAAAAGAAGGTCGTGCGCACTCGTCGTCGCGAGAGAAAGAACATTGTCATTGGACAGGCACATATCCTCGCAACGTTCAACAATACGATTGTCAGTCTTACCGACCCGCAGGGCGCAACCCTTGCATGGAGTTCTGCTGGAGCCCAGGGGTTCAAGGGATCCAGGAAGGGAACGCCGTTCGCAGCCCAGGTGGCAGCGGAGAATGCTGCCAAGCGGGCCATGGAGCATGGTCTCAAGAGTATCGAAGTGTTTGTGAAGGGGCCAGGAGCAGGACGGGAGGCAGCAATTCGCAGCCTGCAGTCCTCAGGCCTTGAGGTGACAGCAATTACTGATATGACACCCATTCCCCACAATGGGTGCAGGCCGCCAAAGCGGCGTCGTGTGTAGGACAAGAGGAGTAGATAAGGACAATGGCGAGAGAAACAGGCCCCGTTTGTCGGTTGTGTCGGCGTGAAGGGACGAAGCTATTTCTGAAGGGCACAAAGTGCTACAGCAGCTGCGTTCTTGAGAAGAGAAACGGCACTCCTCCTGGACAGCACACCGTGCCTTCACGGCGAAAGGTGAGCGACTACGGCATACAGCTGCGCGCCAAGCAGCGTGCCAGGCGGCTGTACGGTGTTCTTGAGCGACAGTTCCGCATCTACATTGACAGGGCTGAGCGCAGCCAGGGTGTGACTGGCACAGTGCTTCTCCAGGAACTGGAGCGTCGTCTCGACAATGTCGTGTATCGACTTGGATTCGCCTCCTCCAGAAATGAGGCACGGCAGCTCGTGAACCACCGCCACTTTGCGGTGAATGGCAGGGTTGTGAACATCGCATCCGCACAGGTGAAGCCTGGAGACGTGGTTGAAGTCCGTGAGAAGAGCCGCAATCTGCTTGCACTGGAGACAGGTGCGCAGGTGGTCCACCAGGGACGCACTGTTCCAGAGTGGCTGAGTGTGGATACAAAGTCCTACCGGGGAACAGTGGTCAGGCTTCCTGAACGTCCGGAGATGGAGCGGGAAGTCAACGAACAGCTCATCGTTGAATACTACAGCCGGTAACTGAGAGCTATCGAAGAAGTGCACGAACGAGGGGCAGGGAAATGACTGGAGAAACAATGTACGCGCCAACAGTGAAAGAAGTCGAGTCGAGCGAACAGTATGGCCGGTTCACGATTGAGCCGCTAGAGCCTGGATTTGGAACCACTCTCGGAAATTCACTTCGCCGTGTACTTCTGTCATCGCTTCCTGGTGCAGCAGTCACTGCAGTTTCCATTGATGGTGTGGCACACGAGTTTAGCGCAGTGCCGTATGTGAAGGAGGATGTCACAGAGATCCTCCTCAATGTCAAGGGACTTCATGTCATCTCGCATTCCGATGAGCCAGTCAGGCTCAGTCTCGAAGTGAAGGGTGAGCGTGTGGTCACTGCTGGTGACATCGAGGCGAACAGCCTTGTCGAAATCTGCAATCCCGACATGTACATCTGCGCACTCAGTGGCAAGGATGCAACACTCCGCATGGAGCTCGTTGTCGAGCGTGGAAAAGGCTACCTTGCAGCGGACAAGAACAAGAAGGAAGGACAGCCGATTGGTGTCATTCCTGTCGATGCAACGTTCACTCCTGTGGAAAAGGCGAACTTCGTCATCGAGAGAACCCGGGTCGGCCAGGATACCAACTGGGACCGGCTCGTCATGGAAGTCTGGACGAACAGAACGCTCAATCCTGTTGATGCCATCAGTGAGGCAGCTGCCATCTTCACATCCCATCTCGATCTCTTCGTGCATTTCCGCACGAGCATTGAGACTCCTCCAGTCACTGCAGCTTCTGGCGGCAATGATCTTCAGACACGTCTTGCCAATGTACCGGTTGAGGAACTTGACCTCAGTGTCCGTGCGCTGAACTGCCTGAAGGCGAATGATGTCACCACTGTTGGACAGCTTGTTGCCATGCGTGAGGAGGAGCTTCTCACGCTGAGGAACTTTGGCAAGAAGTCGTTCGATGAAGTGAAGCTCAAGCTCATCGAGAAGCAGCTTGTCTCGGATGAGGAACTTGGAACCCTATTCGCTTCAGCACTTGAGGAGCAGGAGTAACACACCATGCGTCATCAGAAGAGCGGACGTAAGTTCAACAGGGATAGCGCACATCGCCAGGCGATGATGAGAAATCTCATCACTGCGCTTCTGCTGCATGGACGGATCACGACAACAGAGGCAAAGGCAAAGGAGCTTCGCCGCTGGGTTGAGCGGGTGGTCACCACAGCGAAAGTGGATGACGTGGCCTCGCACAGAAAGGTGTCCAGCATCGTTTATGGACGTGAAGCCCACAAGCGGCTCTATTCCGTGTACCGTGAACGGTTCCTCAACCGTCCGGGTGGATACACGCGCATTGTGCATTGCGGAATCCGGCAGGGCGATGCGGCTCCCATGGCCATCATCGAGTTTGTCGAGGCGTAGGCAGGGCAGCAGGCGGCATGCCGGAACTGTTCTGCCCCTTGCAAAGCCACAGCAACCATGCGAGTTGCGCTGCGCATAGCCTATGACGGATCGGAGTACGCAGGATGGCAGGAGCAGCAATCTTCGCTGACTGTCGCAGGGACCATCCGGTCTTGTCTTGAGGAGTTTGCTCCCTTGTCGACAGGCTGGACTGCTGCAGGACGGACTGACCGAGGTGTCCACGCTGTTGGCCAGGTTGCTGCAGTTACGGTACCCAGCTGGACGCATGGTGCGCAGCAGCTGGGTGACGCGCTCAATGCGCGGCTGCCTGCAGCCATTCGCATCACGGGCGTGCAGGAGGTACCACTGGCGTTTCATGCCCGCTTTGATGCGGGAGCGCGAACATACCGCTATGTACTGCTTGAAGGTTTGCTGCCTGTTCCCACGCTGCGCACTGCGTATTGGAGCCTTCCATCGAGAATTGATCATGATGTGCTAGATGCGCTTGCGTGTGCAGTGCGCGGCACACATGATTTCGCTGCATTCGGTACCCCCCCTAACGGTTCGAATACAGTGCGCACTGTGACACAGAGCGCGTGGTCATGGGAGGATCGCGAAGTCGGAGGAGAGCGCATTCGGGCAGGCATATACGAGGTGACTGCCGAAGCGTTTCTCCGTGGAATGGTGCGGCATATCGTGGGCGGAATGGCATATGCGGCACAGCATCCAGCCGAGGCAGACGCAATTGCAAACATGGTAGTATCTCCAGAGGGAGGAAGACGTGTTCCATGGAGTGCTCCACCCCATGGCCTGTATCTCTGGAACGTCACCTATCCCAACATGGAATTCAGATGGAACGAAGGAATGGGATCTCACAATGAGTAGCGTCACCAATCGCACGTACTTTGCATCACCTTCGGAGCGTGATGAGGAGTGGTTTCTCGTTGACGCTCGGAATGAGACTCTTGGACGCCTTGCGACCAATATCGTCAGGATCCTTCGCGGCAAGCACCGTCCCCAGTACACTCCGCACATCAACTCTGGAGCACATGTCATTGTCATCAACACTTCTGCAATGCGTGTGACAGGCAGCAAACTTGACAAGAAGCAGTACCGCCGCTACACGGGATACCCGGGTGGCCTCAGGACGCGGACCTACGAGGAAGCAGTTGAGCACGATCCAACGTTTCCTCTGCGCAATGCGATCCGTGGCATGCTGCAGCACAACACTCTTGGACGCGACATGCTCACGAGCGTTCGGATCTATGCGGACGATCACCACGAGCATCATGCACAGAAGCCAGTTCGAATCACTTTTGGACGTTTGGGAGAGATAGTCCGTGACAGCAATGACTGAACAGAAATACTTCTACGGAACTGGTCGGCGGAAGTCGTCCATCGCGCGTGTACGCCTCTTTTCCGGTGAGGGGTCATTTGTCATCAATGGAAAGTCTCCCAGCGAATACTTTGGACGCAGGGATCTTGAAATTGTCATCATGCAGCCACTCCGCGTGACGGGACTGCTGGGCAAGTGCTCTGGCACGATCAAGGTTGAAGGGGGCGGAATGTCTGGTCAGGCAGGTGCAGTGAGCCACGGAATTGCCCGGGCACTCTCCATTTGGCAGGACAGTCTCAGGACTCCCCTCAAGCGCGCTGGGCTTCTCACACGGGACTCCCGTGTGAAGGAACGGAAGAAGTACGGCCTCAAGCGTGCTCGCAAGGCTCCGCAGTATACGAAGCGCTAGACACGCTCCCGCACTCCGTCGTCGGAGGTGACACCATGGATGCTCATCAGGGGCAACTGCACAGACATGTTGCACTGCCCGAGAGGGAACGGATCCTTGGAGTCCCAGTCGATGTCACAGACATGGAGACGACGGTTGCAGGGATCGTTGCTGCTGTGGAAGACCATCGCGAGGGAGCACGGCCTGGAAATGCTCCGCACCTCATTGTCACCCTCAATCCAGAGATGGTCATGCGTGCCCAGCATGATGACAGTTTCCGTGCCGTTCTCGAGCATGCTTCAGCAGTCATTCCGGATGGTGTGGGCGTCGTCAATGCGCTCCGCAAACGGGGTCATCCCGAGGCGGTTCGCGTGACTGGTGCAGATCTTGTCATGGCGTACCTTCCCATAGCAGCACTCCATGAGCATCGTGTCGCATTTGTCGGTGCAGGACCAGGCATTGCAGGCCAGGCTGCCAGGCAGGCACGGTACCGGTTTCCAGGACTTCAGGTCGTGGCTGCGGACTCGGGACATCCCACTCAGGAGACTGCGGAACGTCTTGCGAGAAGTGCTCCAGAAGTCGTATTCGCTGCGTATGGTGCTGGCAAGCAGGAGGAGTTTCTCGACAGATTCCTGCCACTGATGGATGCGCCTGTTGGTGTTGGCATTGGCGGTACATTTGACTACCTTGCGGGGACAGTGCATCGTGCGCCACGGGTTGTCCAGCGCTTCGGATGTGAATGGGCGTGGCGACTGATTCTCCAGCCGTGGCGCATTGGTCGGCAGCGCGTGCTTCCCGAGTTCTATCTTCGGGAACTGCGAGAGCGGCAGGGGAGGTGAGTGCCATGCTCTCCATCATCATTCCCGCATACAACGAGGCGTACAGGCTCCCTGCATCGCTCAGGCGGATGCATGAGCACTATGCGCGCACTGCAGGGGAGTACGAGGTCATTGTGGTTGATGATGGCAGTTCCGATGACACGGTTGCAGCAGTGACTGCGCTGCAGCAGGACTGGCCAAACCTCAGAGTGGTTGCCGCAGGGGTGAACCGGGGCAAGGGTGCTGCCATTCAGCGGGGCATGAGTGAGGCGAAAGGTGATGTGCGCGCATTTGTCGATGCGGACCTCAGCACACCGCTGGAAGACCTCGACATGCTCATCGGGAAGCTCTCGGAGGAACATGGCGTTGTCATTGCCTCACGGGCACTCAAAGGCAGTGCAGTCACTGTGCATCAGCCGTGGTACCGGGAAGTCATGGGACGGACCTACAACCTGCTGGTGCGTCTTCTCCTCCTGCCAGATCTCCATGACACGCAGTGTGGGTGCAAGGTGTTTACCGCGAAGGCTGCGCAAGTCTGCTTTGACAACCTGACAATCTATCGGTGGGGTTTTGATGTGGAGAGTCTTGTCCGTGCGCGCAGGGCTGGCATTGGCATACTCGAGGTGCCTGTACACTGGGCCCATGTTGAAGCTTCGCATGTGAACTCCCTCAAGGATTCCCTTGAGACCTTCATTGATCTGCTGCGTGTACGGTTCGGGAAGGGATGATCCGTTCTCTCGTGAAGCGCCTGTGGCGCACTGCACTCCCAGAATGGATATGTGAGCTTGTCGGAACGATGATGCTGCTTCTTGCAGGCTTTGCGGCAATTGGGGCTGCATTCGCAGCGTATCACCAGGGTCCCACAAGCATTGGCGCCTTTGTTCGATACGCAGTGGTTGGCGCTGTCTTTGGAGGTGCTGGTGCACTTGTTGCCTACCTTCCCATTGGCAGGCTCAGTGGAGCGCATCTGAATCCTGCAGTCTCTGTCGCATTCTTTGTGACAGGGCATGTCTCCTGGAAGAATCTTCTTGGATACATCGCATTCCAGTGCATGGGCGGTGTCTGTGCCATGCTCGTCTGGCTCCATGTCCTGGGTTCAGAGGCGCATGCAGTGGGCGATGCTGTGACCAGACCCGGGCTGCATATCCCTGCGCTAGCTGCATGCGGCATCGAGGCTGCACTGACTGCTGCTCTGGTCGGTACGATCCTCTATTTCGTTGCCTCGCCAGGGCGTGCGAAGTGGACTCCTGTTGCCGTATGGTGCCTTGTGCCCATCCTGGTGTGCATTGGCGCACCGCTCACGGGTGCATCCATGAATCCTGCACGAAGTTTCGGTCCAGCACTGCTTTCCGGGATGTGGAGCAACTTCTGGGTCTACTGCTGTGGTCCAGTGTGCGGCGCTGTGGCTGTTGCAGGAATCGCAAGGCGCATGGGATGGCACCTCAGGATACTCACTGCGAAACTCTTCCACGACATCCACTACCGGAGCATTCATCGATCCCTTCTCGCGCAGGATGTCCATGAGATTGTGCATGCACTGCACAGCTGAAGTTCACCAGGGAGGTGTTGTGCTCTCCACCTGGCGCTTCACGACCTGCCAGCATGGGCTGCGAACGCCATGAAGTGCCTCAATCTTTCCGCAGGAGCAGTGGTGAGCCAGTCACATCCTGAAGCGTGCAGGAGAGGAGGGCCACTGGGAGGACTCCTTCTGGTTTCGCATGCGCATGCTCCAGAGAAGATGCCTGCTGGAGGGGGTGCGGAGTGGAAACTGCCATGACCAATCTCACACCAAACGGGAAGGACCAGATGGACGGACATGCGGGACATGGCACGGTGATGCATGGTTCGCGCATTGCAGAGCCTTCTGGAGTCCCCCGCTCCTGGGGGGGGAAGCCCTGGAGACGCCTCTGGCGTATCGCAGTGTACAGGACTGTCCTCAAGCGGATTCTCGTGTGCGGTGTGGCAGGGATTGTCCTTGCATGCGCAGCTGATGGAGTGAAATTCGCGGTGACAGGAACTCCGGATCCGTTTGTCTCAGGGCACAGTGCAGCCACGAAGCCAGCTGGGTGCAGCAGTGGTACACGCCAGCACGGCAGCAGCGCCTGCGAGCGCACAGACACAGCTCAAAGCAGTGTTCCCGCAACAACCTCGCACAAGCACAAGGAGGTTCAGGTTGTAGAAGGGACTGGTGCTCCGCATGCTGTCACTGCTCCACTTCCTTCATCGTCCGCAGCATCCTTGAAGGGAGCGCAATCACAGCCACCTCCCCTTGTAGCACCATCATTTCCTGTGCAGCCACCAGCACCAACAGGCATTCCTTCCCCCAAGTACGGGTAGTGCCCCCCTCCACAAGGGCCATCGAGTCCCTGTATGCTGAGGGCAGCTTTTCCACGCCACGAAAGGAGAGCAGAAGTGGGACACTGGATCCGGAAAGTCGAGCGCGCGGAGCACGTGACTCCCCTTGTGCTCAGGGACGGGGACACTGGGACTGCGCATGAATGCGAGTTTCCCTCGGATGCTGAGCTGTCCCTGGCTGGCCCCCGGTCCATGTGGCGCTGTTCCTGCGGCAGGACATGGCGGCTCACTGCACCATACTGGAGACCTGTCAGTCACCTAGAGCGGGGAGTGCCAGACGGAAGCTCCGATGATGGAGGACTCCCCAGCTGGGTACGTGACATGGCTGGACCACCCACAGAGTCTGAGGGATAGCTGCATCGCTCCTGAAGCAGTTGGCCAGAAGAAATGTCTACACTGGATACGTGGAAGCGCACACCATAGACCGCGAGAAATTCACAACCGCAGCAATAATCGACCGGACGGATCTCACTGAGGATCTCTGGCTCATCCGTCTGCAGCTTGAGGAGACGATTCCCTTCCGGTCAGGGCAGTATGTGACAATTGGTCTTGATGTGAAGGGCAGCCTCATTGAGCGTCCGTACTCTGTATGCTCCTCACCTCTTGAGGATCACATCATCGATCTCTTCCTTGAAAGGGTTCCTGGGGGAGAGCTTTCCGTTCCACTCCATGCATGCACGCAAGGCACAGAGCTTGTTGTCCGCAAGAAGGCGAAGGGCCTCTTCCTCAAGAATCTTCCCCTTATGCATGGCCCACTGCTCTTTGTCGCGACAGTCACGGGTGTTGCTCCGTATGTGAGCACGCTCCGTACCATGGTTCGTGAGCGGCAGAATGGCACAGTCGTGGAGGAGAGGAATGTGCTCCTGCTTCATGGAGCGAGCCACAGTGAAGAACTTGGGTATGCGGACGAGCTTGCTGAACTCTCAAGAAGTGAGGACTGGTTTACGTATGTGCCAAGTCTCAGCCGGCCATGGGAGCATCCGGAATGGGCAGGGGAAACGGGTCGCGTGGATGAGCTGCTTCGAAAGTATGCGGACAGCCTCGGTATCGAGCCTGGCTCAGGCGCAGCATATCTCTGTGGTCATCCCGGCATGATCACGCATGCGAAGGAGATCCTCAAACGGAAGGGTCTCGCTGTCAACCAGATCCATGAGGAGCAGTACTGGCCTGAATAGGTCCAGCTTGCTGCCCTTCGGAGAGGGGACGCATGCTGCGTGCTTCCCCTTCCGGACAGGGCATTGGAATCGATCAGGAGTTGTCCACTGAGCGCACTGCAGGACTTCCTGGCTTTGGGGCAGTACGGTCGAGAGCGCGTGCTTTCACCATGCGTTTCGCTGTGTCCTCAGATTCGAGCAGCGAGCGCCTCGCCGAGAAGGGAAGCCGTGTATCGGCAATGGCTGTCCTCGTTGAGGAAAGCGTCTCCTTGGAAACGGTGTATGCCGGATAGAGCATCGACGTCATAGCAGTTGCTGTCTCGTGATCGTACGAGGTCCAGATCGAAGGGAGCTGCGCAAAGTATCTTGTGATGTATTCCTTCGTGAGGGACTCCTGGCCAGGCTGCTGGAACCCTGCGAGAATTGCTTCCCGGAGATACAGTGACAGCTTTGGATCAGTGGTGAGACGGTTCCAGGCAAGCTCCTTGGCCGCCTTTGTCGGAAGCGATGCCAATGCGGTCGCACCGCGTAGAGCGCTCAGGTCAGTGTTCTCGCGCTTCTGCTCCGCTTCGATGAACGCAGCATCCACCTTACCCGTCTGGGCGAGTCTGTTGATGAGGAGCCAGCGAAGCTGAGGGTCGGTATGGACAGGAACTCCTGGGAGTGCTCTCGTGCCGTCAAGGTATTCCCTCACCTTTGCGAGGTCGCTCTCCGAGGTGGCAAACCCCACGAATGCCTTGAACCATGCGAGCTGGAGATCCGAGCCATCCTGTGCTGACGTGTACGCTTCATGCGCTGCCTTTGCGAGCACGGCAAGCTTCTCCCCACGTGAGGAAGGATGTCCATACAGGGTCGCTGCACTCTTCGCCTGGGCGATGAGGCGTTCCACTGTGGCGACTTCCGTTTCATGAGGTGCCTGCTCTGCAATGAGTGCAATGTAGGCGCTGCCAGACAGCTCGGCATCCCTGAGCATGTCCCAGGAAGCTGCCCAGCAGAGCGAGCGCGTCAGGGGGTCCGGTATGTCGGAGAGATGATGGACAAGGGTTGAAAACGACTTTGGATCGAAGCGCACTTTCGTGAAGGTGAGGTCCTGGTCATTGAGCACAAGGAGATCCGGCACCCGCTCGCCAGCAAGCTCGGGAATGTCCGTGGAGGACCCGCTAATTGCCACATTGTCGATGCTCCGTGTCCTTACAAGCTTCCCTGTGGCATCGAGGTTGTACAGTCCAATGTTCATGATGTGGGGCCGGAGTGTGGGGTGGTCCTTCGGGACACTCTGCTTCACTGCGAACGAGGTGTACACGCCACCTGACTCCTTTGTCACAGTCGACATGGTGGCAATTCCTGTCGTCTCAAGCCAGAGCTTTGACCAGCTGGTCAGATCCTTTCCCGATGCCTCAGCAAGCTTCGCAAGAAAATCCTGCAGTGTGGCATTGCTCCAGCCGTATGTTCTGAAATATGACTTCAGTCCCTTGAAGAAGTTGTCCCGACCAACATAGGGGAGAAGCTGACGGAGCACGGAGGCTCCCTTTGCGTACGTGATGCCGTCAAAGTTTGTCTCTGCAGTCTCCGTATCGGGCGCATCGTTGGCAATGGGGTGGGTAGTCGGAAGCTGGTCCTGCCGTGCAGCCCACGATTTCTCCGTGTTTGCGAAACTCACCCAGGCCTGCTTGAAACGTGTGGCTTCCGTGAGCGCAAGATACGACATCAGTGTTGCAAAGCTTTCGTTGAGCCACAGGTCATTCCACCATTTCATGGTCACGTAGTCGCCAAACCACATGTGAGCCATCTCATGGAGAATCGTGTCCGCACGCGCTTCCCGTGCAGCGTCTGTCACCACACCCCGGAAGATGTAGTCCTCGCGGAAGGTGATGCATCCTGGATTCTCCATTGCGCCCGCATTGAACTCAGGGACAAAGACCTGGTCGTACTTGGGAAACGGGTAAGGGACACCATAGAGCTGCTCATAGTAGGCGAGACCCTGCTTTGTCAGGGTGAACATTTCGCTGAGTTCAGCTGGTGTCATGTAGGGAGCAAGCGACTTCCTGCAGTAGATGGAAAGGGGAACATTGCTGTACTGGTCCTGGTATTCATCGAAAGGGCCCGCAACGAGCGCAGTGAGGTACGTTGACAGGGTTCGGGTTGGAGCGAAGTCGATCTGCTGCTCACCTGAAGGGAGTGAGTGTGTCGCAGCAGCTGGCGAGTTGGAGATGATCTTCCAGTCCCTGGGGCCAGTCACGTGGAAGGTGTACGTGGCCTTGAGATCTGGCTGGTCAAAACAGGGATACATGAGGTGGGCATCGAAAGGCTCGAAGTGGGAATGGAGGTAGACCTGCCTGTCACTGGGGTCCACAAAGCGGTGGAGTCCCACTCCAGTCTGGCCGTATTCCATGTCTGCAACGATGGTGAGGCTGTTCGCGCCCCGTGCAAGTCCATTGAGCTCGAGCCGCTTTCCTTCACGGAACGTGTACTCGTCGGGCCGGAGCTCCCGGCCATTGAGGATGACCTTCCCGATGGACCGTGCTGTGACATCGCAGAAGGTGGATGCGTTCGCCTCGCTGCAGTCGAATGTGATGGTGGACGTGCTGGAGAACGTTTCCTTCGAGGGGTCGTCTGAGAGGGCTAGGCTGACATCGTAGGACAGGTTGCTGAGAAGGCGGGCACGCGCCTCAGCATCAGTGCGCTTCAGGGAATCGAGACCAGTTGCCATTGTGTGGGATGCTCCATGTGAGATCTGTCGATCTTCCCACCATTGTCGTTGTTTCACTGCTCGGTCCGCTAGGCGCTGAGGCTACTGTCGTGATCCTGTCGAGGTGATGCGGATGATGGTGAGGGAAAACAGGTAGTTCTTGATGATGGTGCGGTCTGGAAGGGCATCGATGATGGTGGAGGCAGCAGAGCAGACCTGCTCGTATTCGGGTGGGGAAAGGCCAAGAATGTCAGGGTACGTTCGAATGAGCGCGAGGTACGAAGCGGCTGTATAGGGAATGGCCACTTCAACGGTAGTGGGTGGAAGCACAGGACTGTGCGGCATCCATTGAGCACGGATGGTCCCTTCCACATCCGCAGCACTCCGGATGCGTGGCGAGCGATGCTGAGGATCCATGTCGTGGATTTTGGTAAACGCTTCCATGTCTCCACCTGCGCAGTGGTGATACTCGAGCACTGCAAGAAGGCCCCCTGGGAGGACTGCATTCTCCAGGGCTGCACAAGACCTTTCCTTCTCGATCCAGTGCCAGCTGCTGGCAGCGATGGCATGGTGGGCAGGAGTCGCAGTGCACCAGTCCGCAAGGTCGCAGGTGTGGATGGACAGCCGGGAGGAAGGGATGTGCGCTCCGAGATAGTGTGCGAAGCGCGCATCCGGCTCAAGCGCATCGATCTCACACCCCCATTCGAGGAATTCGCGAGTGGCAATTCCTGTTCCTGCGCCCACTTCGAGTAACCGTGTCGATGAAGTGATGCCAAGCACATCGGCACACAGGTCAAGCAGAGTCCGGGGATATCGTGGACGCACTGAATCGTACGCTGCTGGATCGACCATGTGCCAAAGCGATGTGCGCTGACTGGACACGAACGACTACTCCCGGATATCCACTGGGCATCCCTCTGGACGAAGGTCGAGGTGACATGTTAATGTACCTACGATACTTCAGGAGGGGGAGCATGGATTCACAGCGCGTGGCAGCGATTCGACAGGTCTTTGAGCGTGCGTGGGATGCTTCAACTGCCTGGAAGGCAGAGCAGTGGTCTAGGGAACTTCCATCGGCTGGACAGTGCGCTGTGACAACACTCATCCTGCACGAGTATCTGGGAGGCACGATCCTCCGCACAACGTATGACAATGTGCCGCATTACCTCCTTGTCCTTCCATCCGGAGAGGAACTCGATATCACACGTGACCAGTTCCGGGCCGATGCGAAACGGGGTCCCTCGAAAGTGGCGGATCCTCATCAGCTGTCCCAAAGCACACGGACCCGTCTGCGCATACTCGAGGAGCGGGTGGTTCCATCGCTTGACGCCATGTTCCAAGCCAGACTGGACCGACGGGATCGGGGAGGGCTTGAGTAGGCTCCGTTCTGGTCGGGGCCATGTCCTCTGGCTGCAGGTTGCACTCGCGTAACAATCCCGGCACATGTGAAACTCTGCTGCTGCACATGCGTACACTTTCGTTCAGACGGATCTTGGCGGAGGAGCAACATGGCACAACTTGTACCAGGAGGCATGCAGGTGCTGCCTGATCAGCTGCATGCAGCAGCCGGAGAGCTCAAGGCTCTAGCATCAAAAGCGGCGGATGATGCCAGCTCATGCGCAAAGCTCAATCCGAGCGGGGATGACTGGAATGCGCAGCAGATCTATCCGGATGGGGCTATCCAGTATGCGGTCTCGACCCTGTCCCGGGCAGCAGGCCAGATACACGATGCGTTAGCCAATGCAGCCTCAGCGCTCGAACAGGCAGCATCCGCCTACGAGCAGACCGAAGGCGCAACGTCGAGAGCTTTCACACCCCTGCACGGTCCCCGATGATGCTGCTCGTCACATCCTGGTGCAGGACATCGAAGCGTGAGGAGAAATGAACATGGGTGGAACATCCTGGACTGAAAACGAGTGGAACCCCCCGCCCCCGCCTCCTGGCGATCCGGGTGCGCTCCACCAGCTGGCACAGACGCTTCAACAGGAGGGAACGTTCCTCTCGGATCTTGGGCACGGCGTCATTTGGGTCGATGCATCGATGACGGATTGGCGTGGAACAGCCCAGCATGCCTGCGCAACTGCGCTGAAATCGCTGTCAGACAGCTGTTCGACCGTGGGCTCGTTTGCCACTGAAATGGGCAACGCCATTGCACAGTATGCGACGACCCTTGGCACTGTGCAGGCGGAGTGGACTGCACTCAACCAGTGGTACTACTCGCAGGTGGATTTCTGCTATGCGAATGGGAACCAGGCAGTACTCCGGAACAATGGAGAAATATGGCTGTATGTCGCACACGAGAAGCCAAGCGCAACGTTCATTTCCGCTCCAGGTGCCATCCTGCCTCTTGGACACGGCGCAATGCTGTTCCTCGAGAATCCCGGACGTGCAGACGAATATGCCCAGATGACATCCTCCCTCAGGAATGCCTGGAACAGCCTCCTCAACGCACTCACAGTCGAGATGAAACCACAATTTTCCGCAGCACTCGACTCCCTCTCCCAGAACTCCTTTCTCAAGTCAAGTTTCGTCCTGCCTGTCTCCACTACGCCAGGAGCAGATTCTCTCCTTCCCTGGAAGCCGGATACTGTGGTCATCAATGAGGGTGACAGTCTCTGGGCAATTGCGCAGGCACTGTACGGCAATGGCGAGGATTACACGAAGCTTGTCGCTGCAAATCCCAAGCTCGGTGGCAATCCCAACACCATCATCTATCCTGGTGAGAGGCTCACCTTTCCTCCGGATGGTGTAGTTGCTGCCACGGGACTGCAGATGCTTTCCAGCACGTCATCAGCCGTTGCCACGATGGTACAGGAACGGGCATCAGCTGCTCCGCCACCACCTTCTGGTGCAAAACCTGCTGTGCCCACAGTACCAGCAACGCTGTCCATCACCATTCCGAAGGGCATTGATCCGAACAGCGTGACCCTCGTTCCTGGAAATTTCATCGGTCCCCTTCTGCCAACGGATATTCGGGTGCCCGGCTGGACATCTTCTGCCATTCAACCAGTGCCGGAAAACTTCATTGGGCCACTGCTTCCTGACCAGGTGAGGATTGCAGGGTGGAAAATGACCGGTTCTGCACTGGAACACTACCAGACCCATCTTGCTGCTGGATAGGAACCACTGGAAAGGAAGGGTGAACCTACCCGACTGACCTCTCGGGTCGCACAAGCGATTTGAGATATTCCGCGGGAGTGACGATGGGAATTCCGCGGAACTCCTTCATATTGAGCAGATGATGGTCAGTGCTCACGATCATGTCAGCTTTCGCAGTGACTGCAGCTCCGAGCACATGGTCGTCATTGGGATCTGGGCATGTTGGTGGTATGCCAGCTGGAGCCACAGTCTTCGCACGCAGCATGGTCCAGAGTGTCTTGTAGTGCTGTCGCCTGGTGCGGAATCTCGGATCGTTCGCACATGTCCAGTAGAACTCGGAAAGGATGCGGTAGCTCGTGTAGAGCTGAACATTAGGCCGTGTTGTGGACATGAGGGCCCGTCGCATGACGCCATTGAAGTACACTGCGCCGATAAGGACTGTGGTGTCGAAGACGACCCGTGTTGGAGGACCCTGTGGGGGAGCTGTCGTCATCGCGAAAGCGCCCTCCGTGCCCTGTGGACTGCATCGACGATGTCTTCCTCGGTAAGCCCACGGCTCGCTGCTGCCTCCTCCGCCTCCACGAAGATGTCCTGAAATCGCTCGGAGGAATTGCGCTCAGTCTGGTGTGCGAGGGAACACCTCGAGTCGAGCAAAGTGGAATCACTGAGCGCTGCAGATGACGAAATTGGTTCTGCCATGTGTAAGCAGTGTAGAGAATTCTGGGCACCTTCGGGAAGGGCACGGCTCAGGAGCAGCAGTGTCCTTGTGCGCTGAAACACTCGAACTGTGGAAGTCTGCGAAGCGGTAACAATGGGGTGACAGGAAGCCCTGCCCGGAAATGACTCCACCTATACTGGCACCAAGCCCTGACGGGTGGAGGAATGCATTGCAGTTGAGGAGTCGAAATGAGTGGTTTTGCAGTAACTCCTGATGACGTGGATCAGGCGGGAAACAACGCGACATCGGCAAATGACAATATTGAGCAGATCCTGACACAGCTTCGATCGCAGGTGGACGCACTCCAGTCCGTGTGGAGTGGTGTTGCCCACGAGAATTTTGATGGGCTGTATCAGGAATGGAACTCGGGAGCACGACAGCTGCAGGACGCACTGACACAGATTGCTGCCAAGTTGCACCAGGCAGCGAATTCGTATCGTGAGACTGAGTCTTCGGTTTCTTCGACATTCCACTAGCCAATACCATGAATTGATCCACGAACAGGGGATCCGATGCCGGATTCCCTGTTTTCGTGTGAGACCTGAATACGGAAGTGATGGAGGAGCAGCATGTCGATGGAGCGAGGAGCACGGCGACAGTTGGAGCATCTGCTTGAGCAGCTTGCCCGGGATGAACGGCTGGACCAGTATGCGGATGCATTGCAGAACCTCGTGGGGGAGATCCTTCCACAGGGCGATATGAAAGACGCTCTCACTGGCGGGTGGCTCGGCCACGCAGTGCACCCAGCACTGACTGACGCTGTCATTGGTACCCTTGCTTCAGCCACCCTGCTTCACCTGGTGGGAACCAGACATGCTCGCAGAAGCAGCGATTTCCTCGTCGCAGCCGGACTTCTCGCAGCAGTCCCCACAGTGGCGAGCGGTCTTGCAGACTGGGTCGACTCCTACGGTGAGGAGAAGCGGATTGGCTTCATTCATGCTGTGGGTAACGGTGCTGGACTCGCATGCTATCTCCTTTCGTTTGGGCCAAGACTCCGTGGCCATGGACTCCGTGCCCGTGCACTCAGGCTCTGTGGCTTTGGTCTTCTTGCAGGAGCAGGATATGTTGGTGGGCATATGACACTCCGCAAGGGAATGGGAGTGGATCATGGCGCGTTCGCAGCATATCCGGAGCACTGGACTGCTGTGATCCAGGACGAGGACCTCAAGGAGAACATTCTCACGAAGGTGACTGCTGGCGGGACTGACATTGTGCTGTACAAGAACCACAGGAAGATCTATGCCCTCGCCAACACCTGCTCCCACGCTGGTGGGCCACTTGTGGAGGGCCAAGTCGATGGGGACGGTTGCGTGAGCTGCCCCTGGCACCACAGTGTGTTTGATCTTGCAACAGGAGAGGTTGTCCACGGGCCCGCCTCCAGCCCTCAGACTGTGCTCGAAGCCCGACGGCATGAGGGTGCAGTGGAAGTGCGCCTCCATCCTCCTGACGGGGAGCATTGATGCAGCACCAGGCATCGAGTGCCCCTGTGTGCGAGAGTGCTGCAAAGACTGTCAGAAGCCAGGGGTAGGCTCTCATGGCAAAGCTGATCTACGCTGCAAACATGGCGCTCGATGGCTGCACTGAGGACGAGCACAGCGCTTTCGACTGGTCACGCCCTGACGATGACGTCTTTGCGTTCATCACCACGCTCATGCGGGCTGCAGGCACATACCTCTATGGACGGCGCATGTACGAAACGATGGCAGTGTGGGAAACGGACTTCGCCCTGGCTGGGCAGTCAGCACTCACTGCAGACTTTGCGGGAGTGTGGAAGCAGTCGGAGAAGATCGTCTACTCCACGACACTGTCCGCAACGACCACAGTGAACACGCGGCTTGAACGCCAGTTTGTCTCCAGTTCAGTGCTCGCCATGAAGGATGCTGTCAGCACGGACATGCTCATCGGTGGTCCGAACCTCGCTTCGCAGGCGATGGCCGCTGGTCTGGTCGATGAGATTGCACTGTTCATCTGGCCCATCATTCTCGGGGGGCGCAACCCCGCACTGTCCCATGGCATGCGGGCACAGCTTGAGCTTATTGACGAACACACCTTCAGATGTGGCGTCATTTACCTTCGCTATCGTCTCCACCGTTGACACAGGGGAGAGCGCTGCCGGGGCTGCATGAACACGCTGCTTTGAGGGCAGGAAGCTGCACTTCCAGGAGGGGGCTGCGGCGAATCACCCTCGGGAGATTCCCGCTTTCAGCACGCGGCCAAGCGACTTCCGGATGACTGCGCGTGGAGCCAGACGGGAGAGGGCGGAAAGGACTGTTGGGCCGTTTCCTGGCACGCAGATGACACGGTTGCGGTCGAATGCGCGGAGTGCAAGCTGGACACACTGGTCGACAGGTAGTGAGGGAATCTGGGAGAACATTGGTCCTGCATGGGCAATGGTTCCAAATTCCGTTGGGACCGGTCCTGGACAGAGGGCCATGATGCGGACTCCGCTGCCAGCATTTTCCTCTGCCACTGCTTCAGTGAAGTGGAGGACGAATGCCTTTGTCGCTGCATACGTGGCCATGAAAGGAATTGGCTGGAAGCCTGCAAGACTTGCGACATTGATGATGCCACCACTCCTGTGGGGGAGGTTCTGCACCAGTGCTGCGTGGGTGAGGGCATGGAGGGCACTCACATTGAGCCGTATCTCCTCGAGATCCCGCTCGATGTGAGCGTGGGAGAACGGGCCAGAAGTCCCAAAGCCGGCATTGTTCACGACTATCCACGCTGAAGCAGTCGCAATGTGCTTCTTCACTGCATCCACTCCCTCTGGAGTTGCGAGATCGGCAGTGAGGGTCGTTGCTGTGATGCCGTATGCTGCAGCAAGTTGGCCAGCCAGTGACTCAAGGCGGTCCTTGCGGCGTGCGACAAGTGTGCAGTCATGGCCACGTTCAGCGAATTGCCGAGCGAACTCAGCACCAATTCCGCTCGAGGCGCCAGTCACAAGTACTGGAATGGATGAGGGAAGTGCGGGAAGTACCATGTGCTGGTTATAGCGCACTTGGAGACCTGTCTGCTCCCGAGGGAGTGCCCGTCCTTTTGCTAGCATAGGGGTGATGTTAAGCAACTACCTCCCACTCATCGTTTTTCTCATCGTCTGCCTTGCGTTCGGAGTGGTCGTGCCCATCGTGGCTTCGTTCGTTGGTCCGAAGCGACATCTTGCTGCAAAGGATGTTCCCTACGAGTCAGGCATAGTGCCCGCAGAGCAGGCGCACCGAAGATTTGCGATTGGGTTCTATGTGACAGCAATGCTCTTCATCGTGTTTGATGTGGAATCCGTCTTTCTCTTTCCGTGGGCCACGATCGTGCGGGAACTGAAGGTGTTTGGCATCATTGAGATGGGAGTATTTATCGCGACGCTCTTTCTGGGGCTCGTGTATGTGTGGCGCAAGGGGGCGCTGAAGTGGGATGAATGAGCATACCCTTCCAGTGATTGCAGAGCCATGGCTTCGCGCAAGCGATGAGGGGACAATCGCTCTCCCACGCTCGCTAGAGGGCGAACGGCTGGCTGTGCAGAGCGGATTCATCACGACGACACTTGACAAGGTGGTGAAATGGGGAAGGTACAGTTCCCTGTGGCCTGCCCTTTTTGGACTCGCATGCTGCGCAATCGAGATGATGGGGACGGGAGCGGCAAGGTATGACATGGCACGCTTCGGATCCGAGGTGTTCAGGGCTTCGCCACGGCAGTCCGATGTCATGATTGTTGCGGGAAGAGTCTCACAGAAAATGGCACCAGTGCTGCGGCAGGTGTATGACCAGATGGCGGAACCCAAATGGGTCATCAGCATGGGTGCGTGCGCCTCAAGTGGCGGAATGTTCAACAACTATGCCATTGTCCAGGGTGTGGACAAGGTGGTTCCCGTTGACATCTTCATTCCAGGCTGCCCACCTAGGCCAGAGAGCCTGCTCGATGCTGTTGTGAAGCTTCAGAAGAAGATTGCGCATGAGCAGGATCCGAAACTGTGGGGGGACATGGCGTGACAGAGGGGCGGGAAGCAGCAGTTTCCGAAGTGGCTGGAAGCCGTGCCAGGGATCTCCTGAGACGGCTCATGCCTGCGTCAATCCTCGAGGAGCATGAGTCATGCAGTGAGCTCACCCTCGTCGTTGACCGCAGTGAGCTTGTCGAAGTGGTGAAGCTCCTTCGGGACCATCATGAGGCACTCTACAATCTTCCTGTCCTGGTGACTGCAGTTGATTACCCTGACAGGGAGCCGGATCTCCCCCGTTTTGACGTCGTGTACGTGTTCCGCTCTCTTCCTTTTAATGACGTGGTCCAGATTGTCGTCCGTGTCACGGAGCAGGACCCCCATGTTCCAACCCTTGAGGACTTGTTTGCAGGCATGGACTGGCATGAGCGGGAGACGTTCGATCTCTTTGGGATCGTGTTCGATGGACATCATGACCTCAAGAGGATTCTCCTTCCCAGTGACTGGGAGGGCCATCCTCTTCGGAAGGACTACATTTCCTTTGGCGAGCCAGTTGCCTTCACGCACAATCTAGACTGGGCACTCCAGGAGGCGCAGCGTCCAGACACGATGCCAGGGGAGATGGAGTAGTGGCGCGCGACAACAGGGGAGAGGAGATGGACGAATTCGCACGCGGCCGTGCTGCAGTCGGACTTGATCCTGAGAACAGTGCCATCGATGCGACGCGGCTTGAGGACGGGACGATGGAGCTCAACATGGGTCCACAGCATCCGTCAACGCATGGTGTGCTCAGGCTTGTCCTCGATCTCGATGGCGAGGTTGTGAAAGAATGCAGGCCAGACATCGGCTATCTCCACACAGGCTTCGAGAAGTCATTCGAGTCACACACGTACTGGCAGTGCGTTCCCTATACGGACCGCATGGACTACCTTGGCCCGATGCTCAACAATCTGGGTTTTGCCCTTGCAGTGGAAAAACTGCTTGGCATCGAGGTGCCCGAGCGTGCACGATATCTCCGCGTGATCCTGTCGGAACTCACACGAGTTGCAAGCCATCTCATCTGGTTTGGCACGAGTGCCATGGACATGGGCGCGACTTCCCCCTTCATGTATGCCTGGCGAGAGCGCGAGACCATTCTCGACATCAACGAGTTCATCAGTGGAGTGCGGATGCACACCTCATTCATTCGCATAGGCGGACTCATGGCGGATGTGCCTGACGGATTTGTGGAAATGGTTCAGCATGTGCTCGATACGTTCCCAAAAGCCTTTGACGAATATGAGCTCCTCGTGACGAACAACCCGATCTTCCGTGACAGGACAATAGGGATTGGCGTTATCAGCAGGGAGGATGCAGTGGCGTATGGCCTCAGTGGTCCAAGCCTACGTGGATCCGGGATTCCCTATGACCTCAGGAAAGCCCAGCCCTACTGTGGCTATGAGGAATTTGCCTTCGACGTTCCGATTGGAACACATGGGGATGTCTATGACCGCTACCTCTGCAGGATGCAGGAAATGCGTGAATCGCTCAAGATCATCGACCAGGCACTGAGAAGGCTTCCAGATGGGCCAGTCACCTCAATGAACCGGAAGGTGTCGCCACCGCCAAGAAATGAGATCAACACGAGCATGGAATCCCTCATCAACCACTTCAAGCTTGTCACTGAGGGCATGCATCCTCCCAAAGGAACCACGTACACGGCTATCGAGTCCGCACGTGGGGAACTCGGATACTACATTGTGAGCGATGGCAGCAACAGGCCCTACCGGTGCAAAGTCCGGGCACCATCCTTCAGCAATCTCGCTGGCCTTCCGAGCATGACGCGTGGGCATCTCATAGCAGACACTGTCGCAATCATTGGATCGATCGACATAGTATTGGGGGATGTAGACCGATAATGACGTTCACAGATTCACTCCGGTCAACGATCACAGCACTCCGTGACCGCTATCCTCAGCCACGGAGTGCTGTCATACCCGCTCTCTGGGCTGTGCAGGAAGAGGAAGGCTTCATCAGCGCGGAGCGGTTCGCGGACATTGCGGAACTGCTCAGCATCACGCCAAGCGAGGTCGAGTCCGTTGCAACGTTCTACTCCATGTTTGCGCTCAAGCCCAGGGGAAAGCACTTCCTTCTTGTCTGCACGAACGTTTCATGCGCGCTTCGCGGATCGGATGACATTGTGGAGCGGCTTGAGACACGCATTGGTCCATCCGGTTCCACATCAGCAGACGGCAGCGTGACATGGGAACGGACAATCGAGTGTCTTGGTGCGTGCGGCTATGGACCTGCAATGCAGCTTGACCACCACTTCGTGGAGAATCTGACACCAGACAAGGTGGTCGATCTCCTTGAGCACACTGAGAACTACCTTCCTGGAAAGGGAAGCGCGCATCACGGAAAGCCTGGCGCGCACGAGGCTCATGAGCACCATTCTGAGCCGACATCGGAGCATGAGGAATCTGATTCCAAGAAGAGCCGTCGTCGTTCTTCGAAGCGATAGAATGTACTGCGAGGAAATTCATGGCTGAACACAGACTGCTCACAGCACACGTCGGAGAGGAAGGTCTTGACACGCTCACGGGGTACGAGCGTACAGGAGGCTACCAGGCTCTCCGCAAGACGCTCGGCATGACGCCAGAGGCGATCATCGAGGAAGTGAAGGCTTCAGGCCTCCGCGGTCGTGGCGGTGCAGCATTCCCCACTGGAACGAAATGGTCATTTCTGCCAAAGGATGTGTATCCCCGCTATCTCTGCTGCAACGCTGACGAGTCCGAACCGGGATGTTTCAAGGATCGCTACCTCATCGACAAGAATCCCCATCAGCTCATCGAGGGACTGCTCATCGCAGCGTTTGCCCTTCAGGTGCATCACGCGTTCATCTACATCCGTGGTGAATACCACGACCAGAGGCTCACCCTTGAGCGGTGTGTCGAGGAGGCACGTGCCAAGGGCTATGTGGGCAAGAAGATCATGGGGAAGGATTTCGACTGCGAGATCATCGTTCATGGAGGGGCTGGCGCATACATATGTGGTGAGGAGACAGCACTGCTTTCCTCGCTTGAGGGGTACCGTGGACAGCCACGACTCAAGCCACCGTTCCCAGCCATCAAGGGACTCTATGGCCAGCCAACAGTCGTCAACAATGTCGAGACACTCTCCACACTGCCCCACATCATGGAGCGGGGGGGAGCCTGGTACAAGACCATCGGGTGTGAGAGCAGTGCAGGGACACGTCTCTTCTGCTGCTCAGGGCACATCAACAGGCCAGGCGTCTACGAGATGGCCATGGGGACAACGATCCGGGAGCTCCTTGAGGAGGAGTGCCAGGGAATGCTGGAGGGAAGTGACCTCAAGGCCTTCCAGCCTGGCGGTGGATCGATGCAGGTACTTCTACCTGAACACCTCGATCTTCCCCTTGACTTCGATGCTGTCGCAAAGGCAGGATCATCGCTTGGTGCAGGAGCCATGGTGTTCATGGACCAGACAACATGCATGGTGAATGTGTCGATGCGTCTTGTGGACTTCTACCACCATGAATCGTGCGGAAAATGCGTTCCCTGCAGGGAGGGGACGTACTTCGAGTCAAAGCTCATGCACCGTCTTGAGGCAGGGGATGCAACGCTTGAGGAGCTCTCAACGCTTGAGGATATCTGCGACAACATGAACGGCAAGTGCTTTTGCCCGCTTGGTGATACTGCCACATGGTTTGTCATGTCGGCATACAAGGCATTCCGCGAGGAATTCCGCTCTCACTGCGGAGCTGCTGCATGTCCAGTTCGCCATCCAGTTGTGATGGTCTAAGGAGGGGAGCATGGCTGAGGAGAACGGTTCAACCCAGGAAGCTGTCGTCGATGATGGTCTTGTTGGAGTTGCGATTGACGGAGTGAATGTGCGTGTTCCCAAAGGCACGCTCGTCCTTGACGCTGCCCTCGCAGCAGGCGTCCACATTCCCGTCTACTGTGCCCATCCGAAGATGGATCCTGTGGCAGTGTGCAGAATGTGCCTTGTGGGCGTTGAGAAAATGCCGAAGCTCCAGCCAGCCTGCGCGACTGTGGTTGCAGATGGCATGGTGGTAACAACACAGAATGCTGGTGTCCACAAGGCACGTGAAGGTGTACTTGAGTTCCTGCTTGAGAACCATCCGCTCGACTGTCCTGTGTGTGACCGTGGTGGAGAATGCGACCTCCAGGACTTCGCCTTCAGGTACGGTCCGAACGACTCCCGGTTCAGCACTGCTGACAAGGTTCATGCAAAGAAGGCATATTCCCTTTCAGACAAGATCGAGCTGGACCAGGAACGGTGCATTCTCTGCTGGAGATGTGTGCGGTACTACGACGAAATCACTGGTGAGAAGGAGATCGTTCTGCAGGAACGCGGCATCAAGACAGTCATCGAGACGTACAACGGCAAGCAGCTGACATCGGAGTTCCAGGGGAACCTTCCAGAGGTCTGTCCTGTGGGAGCGCTCACGCACAAGCAGTACAGGTTCACTACGCGCCCATGGGACCTGCAGCGCACGCCAAGCATCTGTCCAGGCTGCTCATATGGCTGCAACATTTTCGCTGACAGCAGGGATTTCGAAGTCCGGCGATTTGCATCCCGGGACAATCCTGCAGTTGATGACATGTGGCTCTGCGACCGTGGACGGTACAGTGCGACATCCTGGAATGGGAGAGAGCGTGTTCACCGCCCCGCCACACACAGGAGGGGGGAGAAGGAGACGTTCACGACCATTGAGGAGTCATATGTCGAGGCGGGGAAGCAGCTTGTCGGGGTACGGGAGAAGCATGGTGGAAGTGCCATTGCTGTCGTGGCATCGCCCCATCTCACAAACGAGGAATTCTGGCTCATACAGCACCTTGCACGCCATGTGCTCGATACGCAGCATCTGAACCATTCGATCCGTGAGTTTCCACAGTTGTCACCAGCTGAACATGCACTGGGAATTGCGGAGATTGAACAGTGCGGCACAGTCATTGTTGTTGGAAACCGTGCAGAGGGCGAGTCCCCAGTGCTGACGCTCAGGCTGCGCAAGGCGCAGACCAAATGCGGAGTGCAGGTGCTTCGTGTCCGTGAGGATGGAAGCGATGTGCATGATGTGGTGCTTTCTGTGCATGCAGAGGGGAGTGTTGGCGTTGTTGCCCATGAGGATGAGCGTGAGATTGCAGCTTCCCTCCGCGAGGAACTCGCACGCAAGGGGAAGACTGTGAAGCAGCTCACCATCACCCGTGCAGTCAATGGACGGGGCGCAAAGGACCTTGGCATTGAGCCGAATCTTCTTCCGGGATATGTTCCCGCGAAGAAGTCGGGGAAGTACCTTGGCCAGGTTCTCGATCTCGCAGCGAACCGTGCCATCAAGGCCATGTTCATTGTCCATGGAAGTGATCTGGTTGAGGAGATTGGCGAGGCCAGGCTCAAGGAAGCCCTTTCCTCCTGCGAGGTGGTGGTTGCGCTTGAGGAAGTGCCAAGTGTGGTGACGGAGCTTGCGACAGTGGTGATACCTGGTCACAGCTTCTTCGAGAAGGCGGGTACTGTGACGAACACGGAGGGCCGCATCCAGACGCTCCGCCCAGCCCTTCCTCCAGCAACACGCACACCAAATGAGCTCGCAGTCCTCACGGAGCTTGCCAAGGTATGCGGTGATGAACCCAACTGGACACCCACAGCGTCCTCAGTGTATGAGCGAATTGTGCACGATGTTCCTGCATACGGAGTCAGCCGGAAAGGGGAGAGGGCCTCATGGTAGGAGCGATTGGCTTTTGGGGATGGGTGGGGATTGTCGTACTCAAGGCAGTCATCATACTCATCTTTGTGGCAACAGCTGCTGCGTACATGTCATACGCGGAGCGGAAAGTGAGCGCACGCATCCAGCTCCGTCACGGTCCAAACCGTGTGGGTCCACTGGGACTGCTCCAGCCCCTTGCTGATGTCGTGAAACTCTTTTTCAAGGAGAACACAGCACCGAAGGGCCGTGAACGGTTCCTTTTCCTTCTTGCTCCAAGCATTGCGGGAGCCGTTGCGATTTTCGCCTTCGCAGCAATACCTGTCAACGGACCAACCACCATCGGATCGTTCACGCTGCACTGGGATCTCATCCATGTCAATGTTGGACTGCTTTTCATTCTTGCAATGACATCACTGGGAGTCTACTCGATCTTTCTTGGCGGATACGCAGCGAACAGCAAGTACTCGCTTCTTGGCGGCCTCAGGTCCGCAGCCCAGCTCATTTCCTATGAGATGGCTGTGGCATTCGCCATCATGGGTGTCATCATTCTGTCCGGCTCCCTTGACATGGAGCAGATCGTCACCAAGCAGACAGGACTGTGGTTCATCTTTCTCCAGCCTCTCGCCTTCTTTCTCTACTTCATTGCGGGTCTGGCTGAGGGGAACAGGTTGCCATTCGACCTCCCCGAAGCGGAGTCTGAACTGGGAGCCGGGTACCATACCGAGTATTCATCAATGAAGTTCGCATTCTACTTCCTTGCCGAGTACATCAACATGGTCATCATCTGTTCCATCGCAACAACGCTCTTCCTCGGCGGATGGCTCCCGCCCTTCGCATTCCTGTCGTTCATTCCAGGGGTCATCTGGTATCTCGTGAAGATCTCACTACTTCTCTTCACGATGATCTGGATCAGATTTACCTTGCCACGGTTCCGATATGATAGGCTCATGAATTTCGGCTGGAAGGTGCTCCTTCCTCTGGGACTCATGAACATCGTCGTCACGGGTGTGGTCATCGCACTGCGGGCAGCGTAAGGAGAGGGGGATGCTGAAAGAGATTGCGCAAGGCATGGCCTTCACATTGCGGCAGATGTTCAGGAAGCCGATAACGCTTAACTATCCTGAGGAGCAGAAGCCAACATTCCCACGGCATCGTGGAAGGCACATGCTGCACCGGTATGACAATGGACTTGAGCGGTGCATTGGCTGTGAGCTGTGCGCAGGAGCATGTCCTGTTGGGTGCATCTATGTGCTTCCCGCTGAAAATGATCCAGAGCATCCAGTGTCGCCGGGTGAGCGGTATGCAGCACGGTACGAGATTAACCTCATGAGGTGCATCTACTGCGGGTACTGTGCTGAGGCCTGTCCAACTGAAGCCATCACGCTGGGACCAAGGTATGACCTCGCTGACTACCGGAGGGAACATACGGTTGTGACCAAGGACGAACTGCTCGAGTCATGGCCATCCTTCACGACTGGTGGCGCAAAGCCAAGCGTCCTCGGTGCAGGTGCGGACCAGCGCGGCCATGAGAAGCTTGAGTCAGGCGTGGATCCTGTCAAGGCATGGGATGCGTTTGAGGAGTCCCACATCCATCCGGATGAGGCGACGCCTGGACACGGAGGTCTTGAGGTGACTCCGCCAACAGTGAAGCGTACTGGGTCGGGTGAAGGAGAGAGCAGATGAACTGGGCGCTCTGGCTCCTTGGTGCAATTGCTGTCATCTCCGCAATCTCACTCATCTGGTCATCCCATGCACTGTACTCCGCACTCAGCCTTGTTGTGACAATCTGCGCATTGTCAGTCATCTTCCTCATTCTCAATGCGCAGTTTCTCTTCGCTGTGCAGATCATTGTCTATGCAGGAGCAGTGATGGTGCTCTTCGTCTTCATCATTGCCCTCCTCAATCCCCGAGCTGAGGAACGGCCCCGTGTGGATTGGCATATGGTGCTCGGAATACTCGCATCGATTGTTGCTGCAGTGGGTGTATGGACAATGGCTGGAAGCACTGCAGTCGTGCAGAATGGCAAGATCCGGGGAGCAGTTGTGGGCCGCATCGCCCATCCCTCATCGTTTGCATACACTGAGCAGGCAGTGAATGCCCATGGAAATGTCCAGACCATAGCTGGCCAGCTCTTCACTACCTACCTGCTGCCATTCGAGGTGTCATCACTGCTACTTCTTGTCGCTGCAGCTGGAGCAGTATATCTCACCCACCATGCGAGGAAAGGACTGTGAGCACTGGAGATTTTCAATTCCTCTTGTTTCTTGGAACACTCCTTTTCATGATTGGGGCGACTGGTGTCCTCATCAGGAGAAACCCGCTCGTCATCTTCATGTCAATCGAGCTGATGCTGAATTCCGTGAATCTTGTTCTCGTGGCATATGGACGAGCACTGAACAGCCTTGCTGGACAGGTGTTCGCCTTCATGGTGATTGTTGTTGCAGCAGCGGAAGTTGTTGTTGGACTTGCCATGGTCACAAGAGTGTTCCGTGCAGAACACACCCTGGATGTTGACCGCCTTGATGAGATGAAGGACTAATGCAATGAGTCAGGGATTTGTCACCACAGTCGTGCTGCTCGTTCTCGGGTTCCCCCTTATCGGGTCGCTCATCAATGCTGCGTTCGGTTCAGCGAAGCGCCGTGGACTCGTGAACATTGTCGGAACCGTGTCAATAGGGGCTGCATTTGTCGTCAGCGCAGTGGCGCTCATCGTGATGCTCACTGCTGCAAGCTCGCACAGGGCTGTCACAGTGACGCTCTGGAACTGGTATGTCGTTGGTGGATCCCTCTCCGTGGCATTCCAGGCAACACTCGACCAGCTCTCCATCATCATGCTCCTCGTCGTGACTGGGGTTGGATTCCTCATCCATGTCTACAGTGTTGGATACATGGAGCATGACGAGGGGGTTGCGCGCTTCTTCGCGTACATGAACTTCTTCGTCTTTTCCATGCTGTTTCTCGTGCTTGCTGCGGATCTTGTGTTCCTCATCATTGGATGGGCGCTTGTCGCAGTGAGCAGCTACTTCCTCATTGGGTTCTGGTACGAGCGGCCAAGCGCAGTTGCTGCAGCGCGAAAGGCCTTCATTACCCAGGTCATCGGTGATGTCGCACTCGTCATTGCAGCATTCCTCATCGTGACAAACGTGATGAGTCCCATTGGAACCCACATCTACAGTCTCAGCATGCCGACAATCTTCCACAATGTCGCATCGTTCCAGTACGGAAGCAGCACTGTGACCTGGATCTGCCTGCTCCTTGCCATTGGCGCTTTCGCGAAAAGTGCGCAGTTTCCCCTCCACACGTGGCTTCCGGACGCGATGGAAGGGCCCACACCAGTGTCCGCCCTCATTCATGCAGCAACAATGGTGACTGCTGGCGTGTACCTCATTGCACGGTTCCACCCGCTCTTTGACCGTGCACCCATCATCCAGGGACTTGTGGCATGCGTAGGCATCGGCACATCGTTCATGGCTGGCATCATAGCGCTGAGCCAGGTGGACATCAAGCGCGTCATCGCATACTCCACGATGTCGCAGATTGGACTCATGATCTACGCTGTCGGGATGGGTGCCTATGCAGCAGGCATGTACCACCTTGTCACCCATGCCTTTTTCAAGGCCCTGCTCTTCCTTGGTGCAGGGAATGTCATCCACGCGATGCATGACGAGCAGGACATCCGGGTCATGGGTGGCCTTGGAAAGAGGCTCAAGATCACGGAAAAGTCCTTTCTCATCGGCTCGCTCGCGCTGTCTGGCATTCCACTGTTCGCAGGATGGTTCAGCAAGGAGAATCTGCTGGGATATGGCGTGCTGAACGGTCCAGGCCATGTGGCGCTGCTTCTTTACATCATTGGCGTCTGCATCAATGTGCTCACTGGACTCTACGCATTCCGCCTTTGGGCAATCGTCTTCAAGGGCGAGCCACAGACCGCACGTCCAGCCGCTGCTCACGAGGCACCCAGAATCATGCTCGTTCCTGTTGTCATCCTTGCAGCGCTCAGCGCCATTGCAGGTTTCTTCCTCTGGTGGCCTGTAGCCTTCGGATCGGTACGTGTGCAGGACTTCACCCAGTTCCTTTCGCCTGTGTTCACCTCAATCACAAGTGGCCCACTCGCGCATGAACCAGGGGTTGCCTCAGGCTGGATAGGCATGCTTGTGGGCACTGCCATGAGCCTCATCGGTGTGGGGGGAGCGCTCCGTCTATGGCTGCGACGTGAGCCCGATGCGGAAACGGTTGCGAGCCGAATACCGCGGTTCATCACCCAGCTTTCAATGCACAAGTTCTACTTCGATGAGCTCTATGATGCTGCCATCGTGCGTCCCCTTCGTGCAGTTGCCAAGTGGTGCAGGAAGCTCATTGAGCCAGAAATCATGGATGGATGGGTCGAGGGTGTTGGCATTGGTGTGGATGATCTTGGCAACACGCTTCAACCATTTCAGAGTGGTCTCATCAGGGACTACATCGCGTACATGGTCTTCTTCGCTCTGCTCTTTGTCATCATCATCGTGGGGGTAGTTGTCCGATGACTACGGGATTCTCGTGGCTCACGCTTGTCCTGCTTGTTCCGATTCTTGGAGCTGTCGCAATCCTGTGCACTCCCCGTCGTGAGGCATGGCTCATCAAGACGTTCGCGCTCATTGCTGCACTTGCCACTGGTTTCCTTGTTCTCGGTCTCCTGCTGAACTACAGTCAGGCCGCAGCAACAGGATCGCCCATTTCCTTCAAATATGCAGAGAATGTCCAGTGGCTTCCGCAGATTGGCGCATCGTACCGTCTAGGCCTCGATGGGCTTTCCGCATGGTTCCTCGCCCTCAATGCAGTGGTCTTTCTGCTTGGAGTCGTTGTGGCCCTGGTACGGGGAGTTGACAGGCCAAAGCTTTTCTTCGGTCTCCTCATACTCACGGAGGCCGCGACTGCAGGAGTGATACTCAGCACGGACCTGCTGCTGTTCTACCTTTTCTGGGAGGGCATGCTGCTTCCCCTGTATTTCCTGCTCAGCAGCTTTGGGAACGAGAAGCGCCAGCGTGCGACTGTCAAGTTCATTGGATATACCGTTGCATGGTACCTGCTCATGCTTCTTGCCATCATCTATCTCCACACGCAGGCTGGAGGATCATTCAGCTATGACGCCATCGCTGCACGCCAGACCACTGGGCAGTCCATCATCACTGTTCCTGGATTCGGCTGGAAGCTCCTCACTCCTGACCAGTTTGCCTTTCTCGCCTTCGCATTGGCATTTGCGATCAAGGTGCCACTCGTTCCATTCCACACGTGGCTTCCCGACCTCTATGAGTCACTTCCCGCAAGCGGACTCACATTCTTCGCAGGGATTGTCAGCAAGCTTGGCATCTACGGATTCATCCGGTACGCAATGACCCTCTTCCCGAAGGAGATGCATGATTTTCAGGGCCTTCTTCTGGCCCTGGCACTTCTCTCCATCCTCTATGGAGCATTCATGGCACTCCAGGAGGTGGACATCAAGCGCATCGTTGCGTACTCAAGCATCAGCCATCTTGGGTTCATCTCGCTTGGTGTGTTCGCCCTGACAGTCATAGGGCTGCATGGTGCAATACTGCAGGTCATCAATCACGGGATTATCATTGCTGCACTCTTCATCATCATGGAGCTCATTGAGGTCAGGACTGGCACGCGTGACCGCTCACTCATGTCAGGCCTCGAGAAGGCAATGCCGTGGATGTACTTCCTCTTCATGATCACTGCTCTTGCTGCTCTTGGCATGCCCGGCCTCAACGGGTTCGCAGGAGAGTTCATGATCATGCTTGGTGCCTTCGAGGCGAGCTGGGTGCTTGCTGTCATTGCTGGCATTGGAGTTGTCCTTGCCGGATGGTACATGCTCCGTCTCCATCAGGGACTCATGCATGACCCCCTCCACAAGGGCACAAAGGAAGGTATGACTGATCTCCGCCTCCGTGAACGGTGGGTGCTCATTCCGCTCTGCGCAGCAATGGTGGCACTTGGGCTGTTTCCCAACATTGTGGGACAGCTCGACCAGGGAAGTGTGCAGCAGTACATGGCAGCTTCCCACACGCAGCCCGCATCTGCCATCACACAACCAACCCCCCTGACCCATGAGGTGCACGCATGACCTTCGCGCACATGCTCGCAGCCACCCTTCCTGCACTCCAGTTTCCTTCAGGAGCTGATGTTGTCCATCTCCTTCCTGAGCTCATTGTCGGTGGTGGATTCATTGTCACCATGGTCCTTGACACGCTCATTCCTCCTTCGAGAAAGTCGTGGCTCGCAGCATGGTCACTCCTCGTGCTGCTCGCTTCAGGTGCTGTCACAGTCATTGACTGGGTGACAGTTGGTGGCCAGCAGATCTCCGTCTATGCGGAATCCTTCTCGTATGACCGTTTCGGGCTGTTCATCAATGCCCTCATCCTCATTGCAGCCATCTTTGTCGTTGCGCTCAGCCCTTCGTATCTTGAGCGACAGAAGATCCACCATGGGGAGTTCTACTCGCTTATCCTTGCAGCAAGTGCGGGAATGATGTTTCTTGGCTCCTCGGAGAGCCTCATGATGGTCTTCCTTTCCATCGAGGTCCTCTCACTGGCTCTGTATCTGCTGTCAGGGTTCCGGCGTGGGAACACGAAGTCCCAGGAAGCAGGATTCAAGTATTTCCTCATGGGAGGATTCGCTTCCGCTATCCTCCTGATGGGAATGGCACTTGTCTACGGCGAAACTGGCCACACGCAGCTTCCTGCCATTGCCCAGGTTGTTGCAGCAGACCTGCAGAGCGTGGATCCGCTCCTCCTCACTGGCATTGTGCTCGTCTTCGTGGGACTCGGCTTCAAGGTAAGTGCAGCTCCATTTCACATGTGGACACCGGACGTCTATGAGGGAGCTCCACTTGCAGTCACTGCGTTCATGAGTGTGGCCACAAAAGTGGCAGCCTTCGCAGCCATTCTCCGCATCTTCAGTGTTGCCCTCACGCCGCTGTACACGCATTGGGAAGTCGCAGTATCCGCCATCTCCATCCTCTCCATGCTCATTGGCAACCTTGTGGCTTTGCGGCAGACGAACATCAAGCGCATGCTTGCATACTCGGGCATCGCGCAGGCTGGATACATGCTCATTGGTGTTGCCGTGTCTGGCAGTGCTGCAATTGCGGGAGTGCTTGTGTATCTTGCTGCGTATACGCTCAGCACCTTTGGGGTTCTTGCGGGCGTGATGCTTGTTGCCAAGGGGGATGATGATTCCTCCTCGTACCGGTCACTTCGCGGACTGGGACATGCGCATCCGTATGTTGCAGCAATGATGGCCCTCTCACTGCTGTCGCTCGCAGGATTCCCTCCGCTGCTGGGCTTCTGGGGAAAGTTCTTTGTGTTCACGAGCGCCATACAGAATGGCCAGATTGCCCTTGCCATCTGGGGAGTGCTTACAAGTGCGATATCCATCTTCTACTACATCCGTGTCATTCTCATCCTCTACAGTCCACAGGAGAGCGAACAGGGTGGGACTGTCTCGTGGTTGGCTCCAGCACGGGTGGGGGCTGTGGTCGTGGGACTTGGTGTCGCTGCGACAGTGGTTCTTGGTGTCTTTGTTCCCGTGGTGTACCATCTCGCGCTTTCAGCACGGGATGCACTGCTCGTTCGAATAGCTGCTCCGTAGCCTTCTGCACTGCTCCATGGCTTGGGCGTAGAGTGGGGAGAGTGCAGGTGTTTGAGGGGGGATAGTGTCAACGCACGCAACTGCGAAGCGCAAGAGTACTCCACGTGTACTGCAGCTCTGGCTGCGGTTCTGGCATGAGTTCACGAGGATGCGCACTGCGATCTACTTTCTGATCGCCATCATTGCCATCACGCTCATTGGTGCGCTTGTGCCGCAGCAGAACACGGATTCTCAGACGCTTGTCGACTCATTCCTTGCCTCGCACCAGCATCTCAACAGTCTTGCAGCAGCAGTGGGACTCCCGCTCACCTCCGTGTTTGTGTCCCCCCTGTTCTATGCCCTTGTCGCCTGCCTCTATCTGTCGCTCGGGTGGTGTGTCCTACGAAGGGGGCAGGCTCTTGTTGTGCGGACAGTCCGCGGATATGCGCGGAATGCGCAGTACTGGGGAGAGTGGGGAAGCTGGCTCTTCCACACATCGTTCTTTCTCATCCTCTTTGCAGCAGTCTGGGGCAAGGCGACAGGTTTCGACGGTCTGCTCACCATCATCCAGGGACAGACAGTCACAGAGGCAGCAGCATCGTATGATTCGCTCGAGCAGGGAGTGCTATCCAACGGCTATCACACGAATCTCCAGCTTCATCTCAACAGCTTTGTCGCGAAGTACGGTGCTGGTGGAGTGGCAAGCCTCTACAAAAGCTCGATCACTGTTGAAAGGCAGGGAAAGCCGATCATGACGCGCAATGTGGAGGTGAACCACTACCTTGCTGTCGATGGCATTCACATCTACCAGCAGGACTATGGCTGGGCTCCAGTCATTACTGTGCGCAATCCAGCAGGGCAGGTCGTGTTCAGCAGTCCCATCGAGTGCTTTGGTGAGAACAAGTCCGATGAGACATGCGTGCTCAAGGTGCCTGACTTCAACTACACTGTCCCCGGCTCGCACCATCCCCTGCAGCTCGGTGCACAGATGGTCATGCTTCCAGATGCGAGAACGATTGTCCCTGTGACAAATGCTGGACAGCTCAACACTATTGGGACGACATATACTGCTGGAGGTGGAGTGGCCAACAATCCCGTTGTGGGCATGCAGCTTTTCATTGGCAACCTTGGACTCACCAATGGAGTACCCCAGAATGTTGACACTCTTGATGTTTCCCAGATGGTGCCATACTTCCAGAACGGACAGGAAGTCTACATTCCGCTTGGCACAACGCTGAAGCTGCAGCTTCCTGGGGCGAACAACACCTCTGTGCCATTCACGATCTCGTTCACAGCGCTGAAGCCGTATTCCCTCTTTCAGATCTCAAAGGACAGTGGTGTGCCCCTCGTGTACGTGTCCTTCTTTCTCATCATGATGGGCATCATTCTCAAGCTCTACATCAAGCCGATACTCGACAAGCGGGAAAAAGCGGCCAGAATTGCGAGGAAGGCGAAACGGAGCGGGAAGCCACAGAATGGCAAGGTGGTTCCTGCCGAGCCGGAACCGGCACCAGTGCTGGAGTCGGGCGATGGAACTCCACGGGAGCAGCTCCACGTCTGATTACGAGAACTCGGGGTCCTCACGCGCTCCAGGATGGGCAGCACGGAACCGGATCTCGAGTGGAGGGAGATACTCGAGGTGGACAAGCCTGCTGTTCTCAAAGTCGAGGATGAGCATGCCTCCCTTCGCGCACTGGAGATGGTGGAGAGCGTATCGGGAGCGTCCGGAAGCCACGATCCAGAGTGACTGAATGGGATCTCCATGACTCACGAGAATGACCTCGCCAGCAGGATGATGCGCCTGAGCATCATGAATCGCGTGGAACATTCGTGCAGCCTGTGCGTTCACTGACTCGTCAAGGGGCAGGAGACCAGGTGCTGCAAGGTGGATGAGCCACAGGGGTCTGAGAAGGGGAATGAAGGGACGTCTGACACCTTCGAGGTGCCTGTTGAAGTCTGCTTCCCGAAGGTCATCGGAGATAGTCATGGCAAGAGGCGGAGTATGCGCATCAGCAATGATTGATGCAGTTTCCCGTGCACGCTCAAGGGGACTCGTGAAAATTGCGCTGATGGGACGGCTTCGAAAATATGAGCCGAGTGTTCTTGCCTGGGAGACACCATACGCGCTGAGATGCGTGCCTGGCCGAAATCCGTAGATGATGCCTTCCGGATTGTGCACATCGCAGTGCCGTACAAGATAGATTCGAGAATGTGTTTGAGACCGTGCCATCGATCGCAGTATATCGATCCGCACAATTCCTGCGTGCACGCCGTGATGCGATCGGGTGACAAGTGTGTGAAAACCCTTGGTCCCACGTTGGGCGTCCGTAGGATGGAGAGTGGTGCATGTATGAGCACTGCTGTGAGTGTGAGCCCATCCAAAAGGAGACTTCAGTGAACCAAGGTGGACAAAGCCGAAGGATTCTCATTGCTATTATTGCCGCAGTTGTCGCAGCTGGAGGATTTGCTCTTGCCCTGTCCCAGGGTCATGCTCCAAAGGCTGCTGGCACGCCCACAGGGTCAGTCCAGGGTCCTACAGTGAGTGTCGTTGTTGCCTCATCGCCCATTCCCCAGGGCACACTGCTCTCCCTGAGCATGGTTGCAGTCAAGAAGGTTCCCCAGACAGTACTCCCGCAGGGGACAGTGTTTTCGACTACGACAGGAGTCGTTGGCAAGTTCTCTGCGATCCAGATAGCCCAGGGCACAATTCTGCAGTCCACATTTGTGACATCGAATGCGACAGGTGTCCCTTCCGCTTCGGACAGCGTGTTCCCCGATCCAGGGGATGTTGCTGTGGCAATCACCACAAACGTGACCCTTGGTCTTGGCTACTACATCCAGCCGGGTGACTTCATCAACATCCTCACCCAGATTGGGGGCAAAGGCACTCCCGTATCGTACGGATTCCAGGATGTCAAAGTGCTCAAGGTGGGAAGTCTTGATGAAACAATATCGGCCACTGCTGCATCTCCTGCAGCGAAGTCTGGCAGTACGACAGCAGCTCCACCACCCGTTGTGACCACGCCTTCCGTGCTCATTGTGGAGATGTCGCCAGCTCAGGCTGCAGCCTTCGAATATCTCCAGGCAACAAACCCGTCCGCAATTCTGAGCTTTGTCATTGCCAACGGTGCCCTGTACCAGAATGGCCAGCTTTCCGGGGCAGCATCAGTCGGTCCATCAAACATCAACAACTACGTCCAGTAGCATGGGTGAACAACTGTGACTTTCGTCTCTCTCATTGCCGGTGCACTCGTCATCCTGGGAGTGTTCAGCGCAGTGTTCCTCCTCACGGGCTCAAAGGCCCGTGCTGCGGAAGAGCCTGAAGCCACGCCGTCAATGGAGAGTGAATGGGAAGATGAGTATGGAGACACTCCTCTTGCGCTTCAGGGCACGAAGCGGAGGTCGTTCGACATCCGCGATTCGCTGCAGCAGAGTGTTGGGAAGCGCTTCGAAAAGTCCACTCGTGGAGCAAAGCTGGTGGAGCAGCTGCAGAGGGCTGACCTCAAGCTGCACCCAGCGGAGTGGACAGCGATGTCGACTGCGGGAAGCATTGTGCTGGGACTGCTGCTCATGCTGCGCTTCAAAAGCATCCTTGGTCTCATTGTGGGCATAATCATTGGCATTGTCGGTTCCCGCTACTACCTGAAGATGCGCTACAACAAGCGGCGGAAGAAGTTTGAGGACCAGCTTGGCCCGACTGTCCTCGCACTCAGCAATGGAGTCAAGGCGGGGTACACGCTTGCTCAGGCGATGAGTCTGGTTTCCCAGAATGCGGCTCCACCCATGGGGCCAGATCTCGCACGCGTGATGCGGGAGACACAGCTGGGAGTCCCCTTCATTGAGGCGTTTGGCCACATGGTCGAGCGGAGCGAGTCGGAGGACCTGAAGCTTCTCATGACAGCCATCCAGATCCAGCAGCAGGTGGGTGGAAATCTCGCTGTCATTCTTGACAACATCGAATACACCATCCGGGAACGTGTGCGCATCAAGGGTGAGATCAAGACCATAACTGGACAGGCCCGTGCTTCAGGCTGGGTGCTCATAGTGCTGCCGCTGGCACTGAGTGGAATCCTCTACATGATTGCTCCAACCTACTTTGATCCCATGCTCACGAAGCTGCCTGGCCAGATCATGCTCGGCTTTGCCTTCTTCATGATTGCAGGCGGCTATGCCATCATCCGCAAGATAGTGAATGTGGAGGTGTAGCAGTAATGACACCGATCACTATCGTGGAAGGCATTGCAGTCATCATCGGGGTCTTTGTCCTCGTGCTTGTGATAGCTTCTCCCTCAACCAGCAAGGATCGCCTTGAGCAGCGCCTCTACGGAGTTGATGAGGCAATGGGTGGAAGTTCGAACATTGCACTGCCAGCCAGTGATGACGAGATGGCCCTTCCCTTCTCGGAACGGGTGATATCACCGCTCTTCAACCGCATTGGCAACCTCATGATGAGGAATTCGAAGGCGGGCCAGATCGAGAAACTCCAGCGGCTTATTGTCCAGGCTGACGTTGAGGGGAAGTCACCCCAGATGCTGTTGGGACAGCAGATCATTCTCCCGATCGTCTTTGTCGTGGCAGCATTCTTCCTGGGGAACTATCTCAGCCTTGGGCTTCCGATCACGCTTGCAGCAGTTGCAGGAGGGGTCTTCTTTGGCAGGAGTCTTCCTGTTTCATCACTCAAGAGCAAGATCAAGAAGAGGCAGAAGCTCATCTCCCGTGCCCTTCCAGGCGTCATGGATCTCCTGACCATCAGCATGGAGGCAGGGCTCAGCATGGACATGGCCATGAACCGTGTGGCCGAGTCGGAACAGAGTCCATTGGGAAAGGAGTTCCAGAAGACACTCGACGAGATCCGTCTGGGCAGGCCACGGCTTGAGGCTCTCACTGCCATGTCGGAGAGGAATCCAGTCGATGAGCTCGACAACTTCATCCGGGCAGTCGTTCAGGCAGAACCCCTTGGCGTGAGTGTGGCCAATGTGCTCCGTGTCCAGTCGGAGGAACTCCGGAGAATACGGAAGCAGAGGGCGGAGGAGGCGGGACACAAGGCACCTGTACTCATGCTGCTTCCCATGCTGCTCTGCATCTTTCCATGCGTGTTTCTCGTGCTTCTCGGGCCCGCAATCGTCAAGATTATGACAGGTGGATGACATCGCAGTTGCGAATGTAACAGGGTGCTATAATTCGGCACAGAATTATTGGGCGTGCGAGAACACGAGACGGAAAGGAGGCAGCCTATAGTGGCAACGTGGCTTCGATCTCTTCCCGGCCTGCTGCGATGCAGGGACGGGATGCGACTGGGAAGCCAGGATGAGAAGGGTCAGGGTATCGTCGAATATGCATTCATAATCGTACTCATTGCGCTGGCGGTGCTTGTGACAGTCATTCTTCTTGGTCACCAGGTCAACAACGTGTATTCCAACATTGAGAAAGGAGTGAAATACGCGACTGGATAGATATCCCTTGAAGTGAACAACCGCAGGGAGTGGCAGGACATGATTCCCATGTGCTGCCGCTCCTGCCGCATCCGGGAAACGAAGTGATGCTACTCCCCGATGACGTGGACTGCACCAGCTTCCAGTGTCCGTCCCTTGGCAACAAGCTCTGCTGTGCGCTCGGGAGTGAGTGGTCCAGGTAGGGAAGTGACAAGCACTGTGAGAATCTGCGCTAGGTGAAGGGATGAGAACAGCTGGAGAATGCGTCCACACAGTCGTCCAGCACCCTCCACACCGCCTTCAATGAGAAGGACAGCAAGGGCATCAGCAATGATGCACTTCGGCTCATTCTCACGCGTGTACCCGGAGATGAGGGAGAAGTGGCCCTCGCGGGACTGCTCGTTCAGTTCGGGATCAAGCAGAAACAGGCACAGCGTCTTGGATGATCCACTCCTTTCTGGTGCAGAGAGGGTGTAGAACTCATCCTTCTGGACATAGGTATGCAGGGGATCAGTCTGATTGCTGAGTGGCTTCCTCTCGTTCATGGATTCCTCGCTGCACTATGCTCCGCTGTGGAAATGTGTTCGCTGCTACCTACTATAGGAGGAAGTGCGCGTGACGTGGGAAGCGTATCACGAATTGCAGGGCAGTCTGGGCGGTGGTGGATGCAGCTGCACTGCTCAGTGAGCTCGGGGAACCACAGTTGAGATCCATCAGGAAAGGTGAGGGAAATGGTGTTGAGGAGAGGAGCATCCGATACTGCGCGGATGAACAGGCGCGTTCCGTTGAGCTCGATCCATGGAGCAAAGTCAGGGAGTCCTGCCAGGGCGATTCTTCGTGCCTGCTGGGCACTCTCGCAGGCACGTAGCGGGAAGTGCCCAATGGGAGGTGCAGCAGGATAGCTTCCATTGGGCTGCAGTGTTCCTTTCCCACCATGCATGGCGTAGTCAAGCACGGAAGGGAGCAGTGTAAGCGCTCCTTCCATGAGCCGTGCGAGAAGACGTCCAGCCGTATCATCCTGCTCGACAGGCACCATGTTCTGGGCAAGTAGGGCCCCTTCATCAAACCGCTCGACTGCACGGTGAAACGAGATGCCTGCAGTGCGCTCGCCGTTCGCGAGTGTCCAGAAGAGTGGCTCTGCTCCCCTATACCAGGGCAGCAGTGAGGGGTGGACATTGATCCACCCATGGACCGGTATCGAGAGCAGCTGCGCATGGAAGATCTGGTCGAAGCTCGCTATGATGCCAAGATCGGGATTCCAGCCATGGACTGCTGCAGCCACGTCAGGAGCGTTGATGTTGGCTGCTCCGATGAATGGAATGTGGAAATGCTCCGCGATTCCCGCAAGGGTCCGGTTGTTCGCAATGATGCTTCCACCACGGTGACTCGTGAGTATTCCTGCAACGGAAAACTGTGCGGATGCGAGCAGCTCGAGGAGGATGAGAACACTGAACGGAGAAGCAAAGCCTGCGAACACCACCTGGGGCACGTCTTCTGGCTTGGCTGGACATTCCATGCGGGCTGGATCAAGCGTGAGAGAGGGCTGGAAGCTGATGCCCCCACCAGCATCAAGGAGCTCACGGCTCAACGGGGAGATCATAGTGGATGGTCCTCTGTCAGTGTCATCTGGAGAAGGCCGTCCGCTGCCAGCGAACGGAGTGCCCTCTCTATCTCATTCCGTTCAGGTGCTCTTCCAAGGATGTGGACACTGCGCTTCTCAAGAGCTGCGATGGAAAGCGTGGAGTCTGCAAGACAGAGTGCGAGTACTGCGCTCCGTAGTTCGCGGAAGGATCCACGGTATGGTGCCTGGCGCTTTCTCAGGAGGGGGGCCGAGTCCATGCCTGTGCCAAACGCAGTGCAGGAAGAGGAAAGTGGACATTGTGGACAGAGCGGTGTCCGTGCACGGCAGATCAGGGAGCCAAGATCGAAAAGGGCGTAGACAAGTTCACGCCGTGACATGCTCCATCCTGTAGTCTCCACTTCCCCTGCAGTGGCAGTGAGCCGCCAGAACACTCGGGCAATGTTGACATCGAGGGGGAGCTGGCAGGCTCCATCATTCCAGGCCAGGATGCGCATTGCCCTTGCGGTATAGGTGCCGATTCCTGGCAGGGCAAGAAGCCCACTCTCGTTCTCAGGCCAGCCCTGCTGCCAGATGTGTGTTGCAGCATCTTGGAGATTGCGGGCCCGTCTGGGATATCCGAGGCCCTTCCATGCCCGCAGGATGTCTGGAAGCGGCGCTTCCGCAAAGGTTTTGGGTGTTGGCCACTGTGTTACAAACGGGGTCCAGTATTCGATCACACGAGACACCTGAGTCTGATGCAGCATGAATTCGCTCACGAGGATGTGCCAGGGATCCATCGTGTGGCGCCAGGGGAGGTCGTGCCTTCCGTGCGCACGGTACCAGGCCGCGAGTGGAAGTGCATCCACACGAGTGGGAGGGGAAGCTTGTTCAGGCTTCAGTCTGGAATGTGCTCGTGCTGCCACATCCTCCACTCTAACGAAAGTGGCAGGTGAAGTTCCCGATGCAAGCTACCTACTCGAGGATGTTGACGTTCGCCCGGACACGTGCTCCTTGGGTCTGGTTGGCTGCTGGACCCTGGGCTGCGAGGGAGGACTCGACCTTGGAGTAGTATGTGCTCACCCTGGGTGCAGTGGTGCTGTGCACACTTGCGAGAACGGGCCTCATCGATTCAGGAAGTGCTCTCTCATGTGACTTTCCAAACTGGTAATCATGCTGGATGGCTGTGGCAATGCTGTCGCGTACAGCTGCATCAGGAAGTCCTTTTGGGAACGCATACTGGATTTCTCTGCTGCTGAGATGCTGATTCACGATCATGGTGGTGCTCCTCCCTCGAAGCTGCACAGCGTTGATGTCCCAACTGTAGGATGGAAGCGCCTGCGCAGGGACTGGTGCTGCAGATCTGTCACCTCGCTGTGACGTGCACGTGGACAGGGTGGGAAGTGAATGGCTGTCGCGTTCCCATTGGCACAGGATCGTAACACGGATCATCACACATTTCCTCCCGTTTACCCTACACTAGGTGTCGAATCGCATACGTCTCCCCATGCGGTTCGCACCGCCAATGCAGCTTAGAAAAGGACGTAGGATCAGCTCTATGGGTATGACAATGAGGCCAGGTGGCCGTCCGAACAAACTCATCGCGATAGTCGTGGGTCTCATCATTGCCGCTGCTGGAGCAGTTGGTCTCATCGTGCTTACGAAAGCAGGGGGCGGCATCTCGAGCGTTCCCATGGTGTACGTCGTTGAGGCCACAAGCGAAATTCCAAACGGCAGCGCTATCACCCAGGCTGAAGTCTCTGCAGTGCAGGTGCCAACGACTGCTGTTCCAGCTGGCGCGTATACGAATCCGTCAAAAGTAGTCGGCCAGTATGCGATTGTCAGCATTGCACCTCAGCAGATACTCACTCCAAGCCTTGTGAGTCCAACGAAAACAACGGGCATTGCTGTAGTGTGCACTCCGCAGGCTTCAGCCGCTCCCACGCTCATAACGTCCACCTCGCCGTCAAGTTCACCAAAAGCAACTGCAGTCTCGCAGGGTACATGTCGAGAGGATCCATTCTCGCTTCCCTCAGGCTATGTGGCGCTTGCCATACCCATGAACGCAATGGAGGGAGTGGGCGGATTCCTTCAGCCAGGAGACCAGATTGACATACTTGCGGACGTCAATGGCCAGGGCCAGATAAAGGTCATCGCGCACAATGTGACGATCCTCAATGTTGGTACTGTAGGACAGGCAAATTCAGGTACTGCTTCTGAGCTTATTGTCGGCATTCCAGAGTCTGAAGCTGAACTGCTGAGCTATATCATGGATCCAAAGAATCCAACGCAGAGCTCAATCCTTGAATATGTTCTTCTCAGCAACTCGAACTTCATTACCTATGGCAGCTCTCCTTCACCAACTCCCGACCCTGGAGTGAATTCAGGTTCGTTCCAACAACTCTTCGGGTAGGCGTACAACCATGAACACGAAAAGGTCAGAATTTGCCATGAAGAAAATCGCATCAATTGCTGCAATATTGTCTGGGATTCTCCTCCTTGCAGGATGCGGACAGCAGCAGGGAGCGAAGCAAACCACTCCAACACCTAGCATCCCCAAACCAAGCACCCATGTTGGACCGCTTGTGAATGCGAAGTATGACGCGAACTGTGGATCTGCAACATATCAACCGGGTGGTCCAACACCCTCCCCAATTACGTTGTCTCCAGGGCAGACACTCCCCCCCATTGCGACACCAAGCGGAGCAACTACTGTATCTGAGCTCGTTTCGCTGGTTCATGAGATCCTCAACCAGCAGGGCAACATCTCTGCAAAAGGAGCGATAAGCTGCCTGCCACCACAGTTGGTGGATGAGTCGCTGGTGAGCCAGTATGTGAATGGAGTGCCACACATTCCGTCCAAGGTGTGGGTGGTGATTGTGCAGGGCAATTTCACTGTCACGAGCGTTGGAAGTTCTTCTCAAGGAAATCCAGTGAAGTACATTGTCTACTTCCTCAGTGCACAGCAGCCCATCACCGTATACTCGTCCTACATGTTTGGCTCCACACTTCCAAGCCCGCTCAACAGGCTGTAGATACCTGGTTCAGGGCAAACCTTTTTGAGCCGGTTGGGGGGGGCTGCAGGGAAGGGGAAGAGAAGCGAAGAGGGATGTCATGCTCTGTTCCCATAAATCCAGAATCCACGTATTACTTGCAGCCTGCTTTGTGATTACCATGGGAACTTCATGTGCGAGTCACAGCCTGGACACATCCTCAATCTCGGGCGGACCATCGTTTTCTGATGTACCACCAGCTTCAGCAATCCCATATATCAATGAACTTGCTGCAAGTGTTGCTGCCATCAGTCAGGGAGCCTACAGCGTGAAAGAGTCGTGGAACTCCAGTGTGCCACTGTTGCCATTCCATCTGGGTGCTGAGGCTGCAGGGAGATTCGATTTCTCTTCTGATTCGGGATTCCTGAACATAGATGTGAAGTCAGGCAAAGCAGTTGTGATGGAGTTCGGTGACAGCACACTCTTCTATAGTGGCATTGTTCCACAGAATGCACAGCCGTCCAAGTGGACTGCTGCCCAGCTGAGCACAGTGCCCACTGTAACAAGACAGCTCCCCGCCACAGTGGCAGACTTGGTGACGGTTGATCCGGCTGTGTCTCTTTCCCTCATTGACTGGGGAACTGTTGGCATCGTATCCGCCAAGAATGTGACCTTTGATGGTCTGATTGGTGAGGAAATCACCTGCAAGGTGGATCTTGCCGTTGTTCCCTCACGCGCATCTGGGCCTCTCGCAGTTGCGGCGAACCGGCTTGCGCAGACTGCCCTCACTCATGGCGCTAAGCTTTACGCTACCGTGTTCATTGATAGATCCAGATCCATTAGAGAATGGAGCATTGCTCTGCCGGGGATAGGGCTTGGCAGTGTTACGGTGACTATCGGAGCAAGCGGAAGCTCCATTATGGGCAGTACCATCGGGCAGGGAACAGTGACATATCTCAAGGGATATTCCGCTTCCAATGCAGGGGACACGAATGGACATGACGGGGATGCATCATGAAGGCAGCGAGCGTGTGCATGATTCCGTGTCAATGTTGTAACCAACATGCAGTTGCGCTTCTTGGGAACAGATGTGACCATGGAGCTGCGGATGCAATTTGGGCTGCAATAAGGACGTGCATGTGATTCGGAACCGAAGACATACTCGAAGCACAATGCGAAGGCTGTCCCAGGTGCGGTTTGATCTGGGATATTCAGAGTCTCGGCTGACTGGTGCACGTTCCACAGGCAGGGCTCAGGTCATGCCCCTGTTCGCTCTCATGCTTCCTGTCATCATTGCCCTCCTGGGGCTCACAATGTCTGGCGAGATTTTCCTCAACGCGAGGAGCAGGCTAGATGCAGCGACTGTCGTTGCCGCTATCGCTGCTAGCGGTGATGCGTGCATGGCATCTCAGTACAACTACAACGAATATGAATGTCAGTATGGTGGTTACACCACTGACTATGCTTCGGGCATCGCTCCGGACATGTTTCCCATGGAAACGTCCCCCGGCATTCTTGGAACACCTGCATCGTTCAGCCCTGCTGATTGGGCAATTGTCCAGACAGAGGAGCAGCAGATCGCCTCGCTGTCCGCAGAATACTCTGTGAATAATGTGCTCAAGCAGGCCTTTCCCGGGTATACGATAAATGCAGCAGCAGCTCCAACAGCAACACAGCCCTGTGAGGGAACAGAAAGCGGAACTGGCGTATACACTTCGTCACAGTGCAAAGCTGCTGAGCAGGGAAGTTCTCTGACAAATATTGAGTTCCAGGTGCAAGTAAGTTCATCGTACATGCTTGATGGCGATGACCCGACTGGTGGAGTGAGTGATGATGTCGGGGCCGGTGGTGCAGCTCAGACGGATGCTCATGATTCATCATCCGGATCCCTGTATGTGTGTCCAGCAACAGGACTTTTCGGAAGGCAGGTGACAGTCAGAATCTGGATGCAGGCGAGCCAGCCATTTGGGGTCTTCATTGGCGAGTCCTCCATCCTCATGCAGTCGAAATCCACAGCGTATGGCTGTTTAGGAGACTGACATGAGAGCACCTTCGACAACTTTGAGGAAAAGGTCACGAGCTCAGTCGCTTGTGGAATTCACCTTCGTTTTCCCTGTGTTCATTGTCATCATCTTTGGAGGAGTGGTTGCCTTCCTTTGGCAGCTGGACCTCAACAGTCTCGAATTTGCTGCTCAGGAGGGAGTTCAGGTAGCAGGCATGCCAACGAATGCTCTACAACTGGAATGTCTAGCTGGGGAGACGGCGTACCATGCAGCGACTTCGGAAAGCTTTCTTGGCACAACACCACTGGTAAGCGGAACTACAGGAGGGAGATGTGGTGCGGGGAATCCAATGCCTGTCACATCCTGTCCTCTGGGATATCGTCCTCTTGGTCCCACATACAGTGTGTCAACTCCACCAACAGAAAAGCAGGAACTTGCATACCTCAATACTCGTGTATCCGCATCAGCATCAAATGTTCTCATGGTGTGCGCAACAGCGAACACAAACGGTGGATCCCTGACATCAACACTCGTTATCACTGTGACCATAGTAGGGTACAAGCCTCTCATTGCACCTGCTCCCATACTTGGCAACAGACTTCCCGTATATGCCCAAGACACCTTCACTGTGCAGGAGTTTGAACAATGAGAAGGCGTACCTACCAACGGCGAAGTGGAAGAGCCCAGACGATGGTGGAGTTCGCTGTTCTCCTGCCAGTTATGATCACGGTGTTCTTTGGAGCCATTGCAATTGACTCGTACATTCAGGCGCAAAGCCTACTCCAGCAGGCATCCAATGAGGCTGCTCTCACCATTGCGAGAAACAGTAACGACTCATGCGCAAATGGTGACACTGGGTATGCACAGGCCATTGCAGCCTTTGACAGCGCGTTGAAGTCACCACTCTATACAACTCCGTATCCAACGCCTGCCATCACATGTGCTGCAGCTCTCAGTTCAGCCAGCTGCACAATAAGCACTGCTGGGGCAAACACATGTACAGGCATACCAGCATCATGTACTGGTGATGGATATGGGGGAGCCGGAGGAGATGGCGGATGTTTTGGCATATGGAGGGGAGGAGTAGTGGGTGTTGATGTGAAAGCGACCATCACTCTCTCCTGGATTCCCCTCTGGAATCACGCAACAGTGAGGGCAGTATCTGCAGAAGCGCTGGAACCATTCCGCAGTCATACATGTCCTTCTACAGGCGTGCCGATTGACTACTGCTGAGCAGGATGCTGAATCCATCGAGTGACCACAGAATCGTCATGACACTGTGACGCTCTCATCGCAGAATTGCTGGTCGCGTTAATGATAATGAAAGGTATCACACCTACTCGAAGCATGGCTTGGGGGTTGCAGAGATGAGAAGTACATGGAAAAGGACAGCGATGGCTCTGTCATCCCGGGCCGTTGGCATTGTTGTGTCCCTGATGATTGCTCTTGGCAGCTTTGTCATTGGCTTGGGTACGCTTGGTGTGCAGACTGTGCAGGCATCGAGCCCCCCTCCAGTCTCAACGCTGAACTGCTATCTTCCAGGATCACAGCAATCATGCCCTCCTGCGAGCAGTTCCTCTTTGACTGAAGGTCCAGTCCCGGGTGTAGTCGGCTATCCTGAACAGTTCAGTGCACAGGTTGACAAGTGCGTGTACACTGAGCCGCCAGTCAATGGAAACAACTCCATTCCCCTCCAGACCTGCACGAATCCTGCAGCTCCAGCTCCATCGAACGGGACCAACGAGCTCATCGAGTGGCAGCCATTTGAGGTAGTCCTCGAGTTCTACTACCCAAATCAGAATCCAAACTCAGTCTGCAACTACACCACGAATACAGTTTCCTCAAGAAATTTCCCTTACACCTCATCCTCGGCAGCGTCTGGTGCCACACAGCCATGCATTGTGTTACCTCTCACGGCTACTTCACCTGCAACGAATCCTCCAACATATACCATGAAAGTCACTCACACATATGCGACTGCTGGAAACTACACACCTTCCCTCGTTGTCATCTGGTCTGGAAAGCAGCCATATACAACCTACCAACTTAAGGCTCAGACGATATCGTACAACTGCGGCAACCCTGCCACTGTCTATGCGGGGACTCCGACAGCAACATGTCCCACTGCAAATGCATCGTATGTGACGCAGCAGCCACAGGCATGGCGTGCTGGCTACACGAATGATCAGACCCAGTCTTTCACCCAGTACTACATTACAAACAATTCGCAGCAGTACACGTCACAGTATGTTTATCCTGCTGGCTACTATCCGCTCCTTGGTGCTGACCAGGGTGGCTCCGTTGGATGCTGCTCATGGAGTGATGGCAACCAGTTTCTTCCGTGGTGGTCAGACGAGTTCAACTACTGCGTGAATGCGGGTGGTGGCTGGCAGAACGAGGCTGGAGAGGCCGACTACGGAGGTGGCTACATTCCTGATGGCAGGTGGTATGGCTGTCTTTACGATGATGGTGATGATGTGTCTATGTCCACCCAGCCTTCGGCAATCTGGTATCCAGGACCCGTTGTGACGACTTGGTATGGCGGGTGGGCTCCGTATTTGACCAGCTCTCCTACATATCCGTCCGTTGACCAGCAGCATGTTGCTTCGTACACTGCTTACTACCACACGTCACAGCTCAACTACCAATGGGTCATCAAGTATGTTCCACAGTGGGCATCCTACACCTACTATGTGGTCAATCCACAAACCTATACGACCAATCCGAATTCAACAGGACCACAGCCGTACAGTGGACAGGTCGTGGACACCTGTGCACAGGCAGGTGGATGCCAGTACAACTACAATGTTCCCCCTCCATATTTCCAGTTCTATCCACAGGCACCATCAAGTCCACTGACACAGACGAGCCTCCACACGGTAGGCAGCTGGTCCCAGGATCCGATCGCGAAGTATGATTACACGCAGTGGACCTATGGTGTGTGGGGGACGTATACGGACTACAACTTCTCATACAGTACTGCATGGCAGGCATATGCAACTGGCTGGAACTCTGTTGGCTTCGACCAGTGTGCAGACAACCAGACTGTCAACCCTGACCGGGATGGTGATGCGGACATGGGAATATGGTGGGTCGCATACTGCAACTATGCTGGAAATATTGGCTGGGAAAGCTATGCTGGGTACCCCTCCTATACCATCGCGACTCCGCAGGGCTACACGAACTGGTACCTCTACTACAACATTGCAACCTGGGGCTATTGGTACACTGGGTGGTACTGGAACTACCACACATATCTCCAGTCGTACACCTATCCGATATATCCTCTCTACCTGCAGGGTGCATGGCATGACTTCCCATGGACCACAACCAATGTGAGCTACAATCAGGTGAATTCCAATCCCCTCATTGTGAAGCAGGTTGAGCCAAATCAGGGCTAGCAGTCCAAACTTGAAGAAGCAAAAGCGGTCGGCCGCTCCAAGAGGAGCGCCGGCCGCTTTCATCTGTGTCACAATTGCGACCACCATGTATTCGAAGAACGTGCTAGGTTAATGGGGATGCAGGAGCTGTGGTCTGCAATACGGGTGATCACTGCTTAACAGGGAAACTCAAGGATGGGATTATGCAGCGGACGCACAATACAGGTGGCCCATTGATGTGGCGGGCATTGGGAGTACTCATCAGCTCATGCGCAATGGTTCTTCTGAGTGGCAGTCTGGTGGATGCCTCAACGGGAACAGGCTGGAGTAAAGTTTCCATCCCCCCATTGGCGCAGTCGACATCCAAACTCAATGTGAAGGAAAGCTTCTCTGACATTGTCACGGTGCCAGGGAGCGGAAACATGACAGTTTTGGCAGGCAGTTACACAGTGCAGACAAAGTCCAAGCCCATTCATTCGCAGATTCATCCGGTTGTCATGCGAGTGGATAACAACACAGTGACGAACATGTCTCCACCTGCACCAAATGAGAGCATGCAGTTCATGTCAGTGAGTGCTCTGTCCAGTTCAGATATCTGGGCAGTGGGGTGGTCGCAGCCAGGGTATGACTACTCGAACAATACGAACGCATTTCCACTTGCTGAACATTGGAATGGCTCTTCCTGGAGTGCGACACAGTTACCCTCACCGGATTCGACAACTCCAGGTGTCCTGTATGGCGTTGCTGCATCGGCAAGCGACAATGTGTGGGCTGTGGGGTATTCGCTCAAGGATCCCCATGGTGTTCCCACGACATTCCTGTTTCACTGGAACGGCTCACAGTGGACGAGTATTCCCGAAACTGTGAAGGGAGTCTTCCTTGCTGCTGTTGGAACCACGGGACCAGACGACGTATGGTTGGCTGGGGGAACAGCAACAAGTGCTGCACCCCTCATACAGCACTGGAATGGAGCGACATTGAGCGTTGTGCCGACTCCCAGCAGTCTTGCCAGTGGAGCTGGGGGGACTCTGGTGAGCGTTCTGGAAATTCATGAGAACAGTGCCAAGGATGTGTGGTTCCTTGCACAGGTGACATCAGGAACTTCGATTCAGAACAGTGTTTCGTACCCCCTCGTACTCCACTGGAATGGTTCAAAAATTTCGCAGATTGCGAATGTGCCCATTCCCCATGGGGACACTGTCATTGATGTCTCGGGTATTTCTTCCACCTCCTCAAGTGATGTATGGATCACTGGTACTGCGTTCCAGCATCTTGGCGAGAGCGCGAAGCCCTACCCGTATCTCGCGCATTTTGATGGAACAGCTTGGACTTCAGTAGATATTCAGATTGGTGGGAAAGTGCAGGCAGGTGCGCTCACTGGTGTTGTGTCGTTTGGCAATGGACATGCAGCTGTTTTAGGAGATTCTAGTGGGACTGATGTCTACCTTCTTGAGCACACAGGATCCACAGTGAGCAGCACGGTGAATGTGGGCGCGCTCAATCCACAAAATGCCGGTGCGACCCCATGGATCATTGCAGGTATAGTCATCGTTGTCGTGATCATTGGTGGAGCAGTCTACATGATCAGGCGGCGCTCATCAGGAGCTGCTGGGAGAACTGCCGCATGAACAGGAGACACTACCGCTTTGTCCAACTCGCACTTGGTGCGCTTATCACTCTTGGCATTGCTGCATGCGGTGGGGGAGCAGGGAGCTCAGGTACTGCAGCTACTCCATTTGTCGTGCACTACGCAGGAATTGGCCAGATCCAGCCAACTACGCTTGTTCAGAAGGGTATGCCGCTCGGCTTGAACGTCAAGCTGGCGAACATTGTCGATCCAGTCAAGGGAGTCAGTGCGCCTAAGGGTCAGCGTGCTGTTGCAGTGGAACTCCAGATCACATATGAAGGTGTTGCAGGGAATGCCAATCCACCGGACCAGGTGTCAATGATGGCTGGCCTGTATGCAGTCATCACGGATTCGGACGGAATACAGCACCTTCCTGTTGCGCAACAGCCAGACCTGCATGGACTTGGCTCCACAACATTTGCACATGAGCTTTCTGGAACTGGGCTCAATGTCTTTGTCCTCAACAAGCCAGCTAGTGGTTACATTGTATTTGATGTTCCCGTGAAGTCCGTTCCCGTGCAGCTGACCTACGCAATCGCTGGTGCAGAGGGCCAGACACCCATGTGGAATCTGACAGGATAGGACTGGATTTGCTGCCACTCAATAGGGGAGCGGTGCTTTGTGCCCACCACTATCTACATGAGACGATGTCTCACTCCTGTGTAAAGAAGTTCGCCGGAATGAGCATTCACAAAGCAACACCTGGAGCTTGTCTTCCCACAGTCCAATACAGGGGACCTAGAACTGCGGGATGCCGCCTGGAGCGAAGAAGGCAGATGCTACAGTCCCTTTGCAAGGGATTCAAGTTCAGTGCTCCGTGAGGCAGCGCTGATGTCAGCACGATCCAGAGCAATCTCCACTGCGTTCTGTCCACTCATCAGCGCAATTATGCCCGAGGTTGCAGCCTCCTTCACGATTGGCGCAGTTCCATTTGTTGCAGAAGGACCAATGTCATATCCCAATGATGCAAGCGGGGTTCCAGGATACACCGTCACCACGAGACTTCTTCCGTCAGAGACTGTGTATCTGCACTGGCCTATTGCTGTCGCTGCTCCACCAAAGGAGTTTGTCTGGCTCACCTGGAATCCGGGTGTCGAGTAGTCAGATTTCCATGTTCCCGTACCAAGAGCTCCTGTCACTTCAGCAGACGAAAGAAGACTGCATGCGTTCGGAGAAACAGCAGGAGTCGTTGGGGGAACTGTGTTGGTGGGAACATTGGAGTAGCCAGGTGAGCAAGCTGTGAGCAGCAGGGTTGCACCACCTGCAAGGATGACGGAGATGGTCTTCATCATCGTCCGATGCGGTACTGTCTGCAGCCGTCGCATGCATTGCATCATCAATGTGCACTCCTCACTCGATTGTTCCACCTGCAGCACCGGGGATCCGTGAAAAGGAAATCACGCAGTGCGCTTTGGGCTCGGTTACTAGAATACACATTGGCTGCTCCCTCCTGTCCATCACACAGACCTGGCACGCATGCGGTACAATTGCGGCAATTCAGCATGAGGAGGGACAGCCATGAACCGTCGCCAGCACAGGCAGCATCAGCCTGCACATCACACTCCCGAGGCGGTTGAGCCAAATCTCGATGCTGTGGGCGCAGCGCTCACCTCTCGTGCCAAGACCCTGCTCCGCTGGCTGTACGATCACCAGGGAGCCGACACTGCACTCACAGAAGATCGGAA
>JAJZLL010000020.1 GCA_021803465.1 bacterium | reverse complement strand
GCCATCAAGTTCCATGCCCCAAGCGTACGGGAACATCCATTCCCATGCATGCGCTGTCACAGCTTTGCGGACAGCTGGAAACACGCTGCAGGGTCACTGCGTTTCAGCTGGCTCCTCACCCTCGGAAAAGGCGATGTTCCCTGAGACCTCAGAGACGACCTTTCTGCTCCTCCGCTTGGGTGCACGCTGGTGCGCAAGCTCCTCGATCGTTTTTCTCAGCTGGTCCACATCCTGGAATGACCGGTACACCGAGGCGAAGCGCACATAGGCGACATCGCTCAGGGGCTTCAGCCGCTCCATGACCATCTCCCCGATCTCACGGGAAGGAATCTCGAGTCTGCCGCTTGTCCGGAGCTCATTCTCAAGATCGTCAATGAGCGCCTCAAGCTGGGAGGGAGCAATGCTGCACTTCTTTGACGCGATGACAAGTCCCTTCAGGATCTTGCTCCGGTCAAATTCCTCCCGCTGCCCCTCCTTCTTCACGATGTACAGTGGCACATACTCGACCCGCTCATACGTCGTGAACCGCTTGAGGCATGACTCGCACTGGCGCCGCCTTCGGATCGTTTCCCCAGTCTCGGAGTCGCGGGAATCAATGACCTTCGACTCTGGATGGGAACAGTAGGGACATTTCATTGCATCTCAAGCGTATACACAACAGGGCAGAAGCGACACGCTTCTGCCCTGTTTGTGCTGCAAGATCGCTATCGACGGTCCCTGAGGAAAGCAGGGATGTCGAGATCATCAAGGTTGAAGGTGTCCTCGCCCTTGTCAGGAAGGGTGATCGTTGGCACGCTCTTCTCGATGGTGATGGGCCGGGACTTCGATTCGTAGTTGAGAGCCTGCATCACGTCAAGTCCACCATTGAATCCCGTGGCAATAACTGTGATCTTCACCTCGCCTTCACCAAGACGCTCATCAATGACTGTGCCAAAGATGATCTGCGCATCGGGATCCGCTGACTCGGAAACGAGCTGGGCTGCCTCATTGACCTCGAAGAGGGTGAGATCCGATCCGCCAGTGATGTTGAGAAGGATTCCTTTCGCACCAGCGATAGTGGTCTCGAGAAGCGGACTTGCGACAGCATCGCGGGCTGCATCCGCAGCACGTGTGTCGCCCTGTCCGAAGCCGATGCCCATGAGGGCAGCGCCCTGGCCGGACATGATGGCTTTCACATCGGCAAAGTCGAGGTTGATGAGTCCCGGGAAGACAATGAGATCGCTGATGCCCTGCACGCCCTGGCGGAGCACATCGTCCGCCTTCTTGAAGGCTTCCGTGATGGGTGTCTTCTTGTCGACAATCTGCATGAGGCGCTCGTTCGGAATGGTGATGAGCGTATCAACACGGCCCTCAAGCCGCTTTATGCCCTCTTCCGCTGCCTTCTGGCGACGGAGACCCTCGAAACGGAAAGGCTTTGTGACAACACCAATGGTGAGTGCTCCGCTCTCACGGGCCACTTCCGCAACAATCGGTGCTGCACCAGTGCCTGTTCCACCGCCCATGCCGGCTGTGACAAACACCATGTCCGCATCCTGGAGTGCCTTCGCAAGCTCCTCACGGGACTCCTCCGCAGCCTCCTGGCCACGCTCGGGGTCACCACCAGCACCGAGTCCCCTCGTGAGCTTCGATCCAATGCGAATCTTTGTTGGAGCACCTGAAGAGGCCAGCGCCTGGTTGTCCGTGTTCACTGCAATGAACTCGACTCCCTTGAGGCGGCTCTGGACCATCCTGTTGACAGCATTCGAACCACCGCCGCCAACTCCGACGACCTTGATCCGTGCATTCCCTTCTAGACTCTGCTCGCTGGTCATGAGCTCCTCCTCCCGCGTACTCCGTGCGTGTTCCATTCCTGACCGGAATCCGTCATGCTGACGGTCCTTCCTCTCTGTGCTGTCCATCCTGTTGTCCACCCTACCACTGTTCCATGAAAATGACTGCTGATTTCCCTGCATTTGCGCTAGTTTCCCTTCGATGACGGAGTGAAGAGATCCCTGAACCACCTGTTGAGCCGTTCACTCACCTGCGTCTGATTATGACGGGTTGTCCCTGTGACATTGAAGGCCCTCTGCTGCTTTTTTCCCTTCACGTGCGCAACACGGATGGACCGTGTGCCCCAGCGGAGGAGTCCCACAAGCGTCGCGTACTGCGGATCCCGCATCTCGTGTCCAATGCCATCGACATCGAAGGGTGCAGCCACCCTGCAGGGAAGATCCGTCTCCTGCTGGACAACTTCCGGGAAGCCACGGAGCAGCGCACCGCCACCAGTCAGGACAACACCGCCCGCATAGAGGCTTGCTGGTCCTGTCTTCGTGATGGCCTGCTGGATGAGCATTGCCATCTCCCGTGCCCTCGGGCCAATGATCTCCGCAAGATACCTGGCAGGCACCTGGACGGACGCATCGTACCCCATGGGAGTCATTGTGATCATGACATCCGCTGGCACAGTGAGCTGCAGGCAGTGTCCTGCACGGCGCTTCACTTCCTCTGCTGCATCGAGATCGCAGCGGAGTCCGACTGCGAGGTCGCCAGTCACATGATTGCCCCCGACAGGAATGACGGATGTCGCAATGAGGCTTCCCTTCCGATAGATTGCGATGTCCGTGGTGCCACCACCAATGTCCGCAACCACGACACCGCGCTCCATCTCCTCTTCCTGGATGACAGCCTCTGCAGAGGCGATCCCCTGGAGGGCAACATCCTCGACTTCGAGGCCTGCTGCATGCGCGACCTTGATGACATTGTTGAGCGCAGTGTTCGACCCCATGATGATGTGGGCATCAACCTCGAGCCGCGATCCAGACATGCCGATGGCATCCTTCACGCCTTCCTGGCCATCCACAGTGAACTGCTGGGGAAGCACATGGACGATTCGCTGGTCCGAGGGAACGCTTATCGCGCGCGCTGCCTCGAGCACTCGGTCCACATCCGCATCACGGACTTCCCGCCGTGCACCGGCCACAGCCACGACACCCCGGCTGTTCGCTGAGGTGATGCGGCCACCGGAAAATCCCACAACGACTGCATCGATGGGAATGCCTGCAACCTGCTCAGCCGCATCGACAGCCTCAGCAACTGCCTCAGCAGCAAGATCGATGTCCACGACTGCACCCTTGCGGATGCCGCGTGTTGGCACCTCCCCAAGTCCGAGGATGTGGAGGTCCTCACCATCGTATTCCGCGATGGCACAACACACCTTGGTCGTTCCGAGATCTAATGCGCAGACTGTATTAAGACGAGACACTCTAGCTCTGCAGTATACCGTTCAGGATTCCAGCCGAAAAGAGGGAATTTCCCACTCCACCCCATTCTGACAGGTCACAGGTACCTTCGTGGGCAATTCCGTGAATTTGGCTGGAATGCTCAGCTTGCTCCGATTGCCACGACAATTTTCCCGTGCTGCGCTCCTGCACCCAGGCGTTCGAAGCCGCTCCGGATGTCTGAAAGCGGAACGACCGTATCAATGCGCGGTGCGAATCCGCCATGCGCCACGAGCTGCACGAGCCGAGCAAGATCCTGGGGAGTTCCACCTGTCGATCCGTGGATGGCGAGCTGGAACCAGAACACGCGGTTGAGCCGGGAAGGAGGGTTGCCTCCAGTCGTCGCGCCTGCCACAACGACTGTTCCTCCGGGTCGCACAGACCTCAGCGAATACTCCCAGGTCGCTTCTCCCACAGTCTCAATGACGACATCCACACCGTCACTGCATCCCACGCCTGCAAGGGCGCTGGGAAGCTCGCCCTTTGCTGCGGGAGCAGCCGCATCCGCCCCAAGCTCACGGGCGAACTGCCTTCCCTCCTCCGTCCTCGAAGTGGCAACAACGGTAGCACCAGCACGCTTTGCTAGAAGGATTGCTGCGCTTGCCACGCCACCAGTCGCTCCCTGCACCAGAACGGACATGCCAGGATGCACGGACGCCCGCTCGAAGAGCATCCGGTAGGCAGTGAGGTACGCAGTGGGAAGGCAGGCAGCCATGTCATCGGAGACGGAGTCGGGAAGTGCGATGAGAGCGGATGTCGGCACGTCAAGCAGCTCTGCGAATGCGCCCTGATGCGGCTGCTCGCTGAGCATGCCCACATTCCTGCAGCGCTCTGGTGTGCCAAACCTGCACGCATCGCATTTCCCGCATGACCTGCCACTGTAGACAATGACCCGCGTTCCCACTGGATAGGGAGTGGAAGCTCCCTCCCCATATCCCTCGATGATGCCGACTGCATCGCATCCAAGGATCTGTGGTGGAACGATGGGCTGGGAGGAGACTCCCCGCAGTGTCCAGATGTCATGATGGTTGAGCGATGAGCGCGTCACACGGATGCGGCAGGCTCCTGGAGCAAGTGCGGGATCGGGAAGATCTCCCACTGCACAGTTGTCGATCCACTCAGCAGCATCGAGCGAGGTGACATAGCAGGCTTTCATCACCACGACAGTACCAGAAAGGGCACAGATGACTCCGATATCCTCCCCTGCACCTCCACGGATCGGACTGGAAATTGCGCCAGAATCTGGTGTGGAACTTCTCAATGCAGGGCAGCCACTTGCTGGCATCGACTACCTTGCGCTCCGTCA
>JAJZLL010000050.1 GCA_021803465.1 bacterium | reverse complement strand
CCGGTTTCTGGGAGTGGATGGAGGGATAGCGGCTGTTGTCCAGGTGAGGGGGGGCGTCTACACGGGGAAAGTGGAGTCGTATTGCCACGGTCCCATCAAGGCAGCCCGCATCCGAGAGGTGGCTGCAAAGGACAATGTGGATCTCTCCCGATCAAGCGCCTACAGTGATGGCGTGAGTGACATTCCCATGCTTGAGGCTGTTGGGCATCCTGTCTGCATCAACCCTGACCGTCCACTTCGCGCCATTGCCCGGCAGCGGCACTGGCAGATTGTGAAATGCGATCCACCAGCCCGTCCCATCACAAAGCGTCTGCCTCTGCGGCTCATCACGGAGTCGTAACTGCCGCGCAGCTATTCGTCATCCTCGTCGAGTTCCCCTTCCTCCTCCGCATCCTCCTCATCCTCAAGGGGAATGTCTGTTGCATACCCAACAGCTGAAGGGGCAAGCGGTGGGCGTCCAAAGAGACGCCGTTCCCTCTCTATGCGGTTTCTCCGGATGCGGATGCGGTCAATTGCGCGCTCGATCGGTCGACCTCCGATGAGTATGAGGAGGATAAGAACTGTAATGACGACAGCAACAAGCTGTAGTCCAAGACCAATGAGCACTCCAAGAGCGGCAACAGACCAGAGTTCCGCTGCAGTGGTGAGTCCACGGAGCCTGTCGCCGTGAAAGATGATGATGCCTGCACCAAGAAAGCCTATGCCACTTGCCACCTGGGCAGGTATGCGGCTGATGTCGAGCTGGACAATGTTCGCCTGCGAGAGGAATGCAGAGCCAAACCCCGCAATGGAAAAGGTGCATGCACCCACTGCGACAAGCGCATGTGTCCGGAGGCCAGCTGGTTTTTCGTGGAATTCACGCTCGAAGCCGATGGCGCCACCGCAGAGTGCTGCAAGAGCAACTCGGAACAGCAGATCCATCTGTGATGGAACAGCAATGACCCCGAGCGTGACCGGAAAGACGTGGAACATTGACGACCCCCTAAGCGAACATCCGCACGAGTGGCATGCGTGCGTGCACGCAGCGCCACCGCTCTATGCTACCCAGAATGTCTTCACATTGACAAACTCGCGAATGCCAATTGCCGAGAGTTCCCTCCCGTACCCACTCTCACGGATGCCCCCGAACGGAAGCCGTGGATCCGAATGCGTCATGCCATTGATGAAAACGCTGCCTGTGTTCCACCCTGCAGCAAAGTGCCTGGCATGGTCGATGTCCCTGCTCCACACAGCTCCGCCAAGGCCATATCTGGGATGGTTCGCATGGGATAGGGCTTCCTTGTCACTGCCAACACAGATGACTGGAGCCACAGGTCCAAACACCTCCTCCTCCCATACAGGCATTGTCTGGGTGCATGCGACAAGAATTGTCGGAGTGAGGAAGCATCCGATTTCCCTCCGGTCACCCGCAAGATGCGCCTTCGCCCCCATGCGCAGAGAACGAGCCACCTGATCCTCAATTCTCGCACGCGCCTCGGTGCTTACCAGGGGTCCAAGCTGCGTGCGTTCCTCACAGGGGTCTCCAACAACGAGGTCCTGGGTTCCAGCAGTGAACACATCGAGAAACTCGTCATACACTGCTTCATGGATGACAAACCTCTTCGCAGCGATGCAGGACTGGCCACAGTTCTGGAACCGTGCACGGACTGCAGTAGCTGCTGCTGACTGCACATCGGCATCTTCAAGCACCACAAACGCATCAGACCCACCCAGTTCAAGAACGCACTTCTTGATCTCAGAGCCTGCAACAGCTGCCACAGCCTGGCCTGAAGCCGTGCTGCCAGTGAGTGTCACTGCTGCAACTGCAGGATCACGGATTAGCCCATGAATGATGGCGTTTTCTGCCACTGCGAGCATCACAAGCGAGTTCCCATCAAACGCCTCCTGGCATCGTTCCACAATCCGGTGCGCACACCCTGTGACATTCCACGCATGCTTGAGCACGACCGTGTTTCCTGCCATCAGTGCCGGCACCACTGCCCTGAACGCCTGCCAGTAGGGATAGTTCCACGGCATGATCGCAAGAATGACCCCAAGAGGTTCACTGGCATACCCGCTCTCGGAACCGTCCGTGGCAACTGTCACAGGCTCCAGAGCTGTTGGCCCAGTTTCAGCAATGTACTCGCAAAGCCAAGCGCATTTCTCGATCTCGGCTCGCGCCTCAGTCACCGGTTTGCCCATCTCCATCGTGATGAGGGCTGCATCATCCTCCATGTGTGCGCGAAGCACAGCTGCGAGTCTGGCAATGGAACCCGCCCGTTCCGATATGGATGTGCGCTTCCATGAGTGGAACGCGACTGCAGCTGCTTCCGCCTGACCCCGCACTTCAGCGCTGCCCATGAGAGGATACTGCGATATGCGTTCGCCAGTGGCAGGATTGACTGTGGTGATGTTCATGTGTTGCGACATACTAGTGTGGTACACCCTCATTCACATTCCCGCAACCGGTAGATCCCATGTCCTCACCCACTCCCGCGAATCCATTCGAGGGAATTGAGCTCCGCATCATCGATGGCATCATCTTTGGCGTCATCATCCTGTATTCGCTGTACATCCTTGTCACCCTTCCCCTGACACCAGAGCTCATCGGAACTCATCCCCTTCTCCTGTCGTTCATACGGGGAAGCATGGAGTCAATTCTCGTTACAGGCGCTCTCAGCCATGCAGGAAAGGTTTCCCTCCTCGTTGCCATCCTCGCTCCAGTGCCTGTTCTCATGGTGACGGATCCCTTCCTTTACTGGGCAGGAAAGCGCCTTGGCCGTCCAATCCTGGACAGTCTGAGCGGAAGCTCTCCAAAGCAGATCCGCCGCAGGGAATGGGCGGAACGCCTGTTCCGACGCTTTGGCGTGTGGTGCGTGCTGTTCTCCTACTTCATTCCGTTTCCCAACACGATCTTCTATGTTGCAGCAGGGGAATCCGGCATGCCGTTCTGGATCTTTCTTTCTGCCGACATTCTCGGCACGCTACTCTGGATCGTGCTGTTCGTCGCTCTTGGCTGGACCATAGGGACTCCCGCCCTTGCAGTAGCAAAGGCAGTCTCACGCTATGCGGGCTGGGTCTCAATCGGCCTCATTGCCATTGTTCTTGTGATCAGTTTTCGGAATGCCCGGAGGCAGATTCCTTCTTCCCGTTAGCAGACTGGGAGGACCTGGAACGCTTTCCTGCAGTCTCTGGCTGGACCCTATGCTCTGCAAGGCGAAGCAGGTTGTTCACATCCTTCACATGATCCACTGAGCGCACTACCGCCTCCGCCTCCTCGATATCAAGGAGACGCTCAACCTCGCCCTTGATGGTGACGATTCCCTTCTTCGCAGTCACATCAATGGTTTGCACCTTGCTGCCGAAAACTTCCCTCAGCGCATACACGGCTGACTCCACAAGGCGCCCATCGCTGCTTTTGCCTGCCCCCTCCTCGCCATTGCTGGAACCGAGAAGGGTCATAACCTGTGCCCGCTCCCTGCGAATGACATCACTTCCTTTGCGGAGCACTGCCTGGCGGCGCTCCCCAGCCTTCTCGCCGGAGAAGAATGCTGCAGCAACCGCTCCAGCTGCACCCAGTACCAGACTTGCTCCAACGCCAACAATTGTCCGCTTCTTCACTGTGCACCCTCCGCCAAAGGTATGATGCGCAAACGTCTGCTGCACCGGTTCACGCTGGGGAAACTCAAGCGCGCCCAGAAGGATTTGAACCCTCGACCTTCTGATCCGTAGTCAGACGCTCTAATCCGCTGAGCTATGGGCGCATAGGCTTCTTGATGCAGTGTACACCCTTTCCTGCGGTACGATGATGCATATCCCACATGGCTGTGAGCCCGATGATTCCTAAGGGAAGGAAGGTTCAATTACAGGAGGCACCACAGTGGCACAAACCCCGTCTGCTACTGTGCTCGATGAGCACAATCTTTCATCCGTCGCGCAGTTCGCGACCCAGCTCCGGGTGGATAGCATCCGTGTAAGCACGCATGCTGGCTCTGGCCATCCGACCTCAAGCCTTTCCGCAGCTGATCTCATGGCTGTCCTTTTTGCCAGGCACCTTCACTACGACTTTTCGAAGCCAAAGCATCCGGACAACGACCATCTCATTTTCTCGAAGGGCCACGCATCACCGCTCCTCTATTCACTCTACCGAGGCGTGGGAGCAGTGACAGAAGACGAGTTCCTCACCTACCGCACGTTCGGATCCCGTCTTGAGGGCCATCCAACTCCCATTCTTCCCTGGGTGGACGTTGCCACTGGCTCGCTCGGACAGGGCCTTCCGATAGCTGTGGGAGTCGCACTCGCCCTGAAGGAGATAGAGCACCGCAGTGCCCATGTCTGGGTTCTCTGTGGTGACAGCGAGCTCACAGAAGGCTCAGTTTGGGAAGCCTTCGACAAGGCTTCGCTCCACAACCTCGACAACCTTACTGTCATCGTCGATGTCAATCGCCTTGGCCAGCGTGGAGAGACTGAGCTGGGCTGGGACATCGAGTCGTATGCGCGCCGCATGGAATCCTTCGGACTCTATACGCTCGCAATTGATGGGCACAACCTTGGCGAGATCGATGAGGCCTTCACTGAGGTTAGTGCAGTCCAGGGCCGCCCATCAGTGATCCTTGCGAAGACCATCAAGGGGAAAGGCGTCCCTGAAATCGAGAACAAGAATGGCTGGCATGGAAAGCCGCTTCCCAAGGAGATGGCCGAT
>JAJZLL010000067.1 GCA_021803465.1 bacterium | reverse complement strand
CGACGACACCATTGGAATCTTCTACCAGGGTTCGCAAATCGCGGAGGGAAAAAGATGAGCTCCCTACTCAACCGACAGAATCGCTGGCGAGTTAACCACCGACAGAATCGCTGGCGTTTGACAACATTTGACTGCACGTGTGTGATTGCTAAGGGAAAATGTCCAATCGTGCTTTTGTGAACCCACTGCCATGCGCAGTTGGTTCTCCCTGGCAGTCTCAAAGTCAGCACTCACGCTACCATGCCACGTCCAGCGAGTCGTCATCCCCGCCCATGAAAGGCTGCCGAATGAAGGTCTGGCATCCTGCCGTCGTGCCCCTGCTGGAAATCCATTGCTGCAAGTCGTTGCACTGCGGACACATCAGGCGATCTTGGAGTCTGTATCTCTTTGCTTGGGGGCTAAGCCAAGGTACTTGCTGCTGATGTCCGCTGCTGCGGAATGGATGGACTTGATGCGTTCCGGAGTGCCGTAGCTGCCAACTCCACCGCCGCCACTCTGCGTGAAGGCATCCATGGCCATGCTGTTGAAGGCTTCTGGATCGCTCAGAAGACGGTCGGCAACCTCAGGTCTGAGCTGCGTTGCAACGCCGACTGCAAAATCATGGAAATCACCGAGATTGCCTCCCAGGGCTGTCTTCTGCTGGGGACTCATTGCGCTCAGCGCCTTGTTTGCCTGGCCAACCCTGCCCTGCATCATGGCAGGCTCAGTGCTGCCAAACGGTCCACTTCCGAATCGAGAGACACCTGCACCTGCAATTCTGTCCATTGCTCCCATGGCCTTGTTGAGGGCGCTTGGCTTCCCGCCTGCAGCTGCAACCTGTCCTGCAGACTTGAGACCCGCCATACGTCCAACGATGGAGATGTCGTTCGCTGCTGATGGAAGAGCCATGACAGCACCAGCTGCAGCAGTGATTGCACCCATTGCGGATCCGTGGGAATAGCCTGACCAGACGAGCTTGTTGATCATCTTGCCGATGAACCAGAATGCTCCAAGGATCATGATTGCGGAAATGAGACTGCCCAGGAACGGGATGCTCCCGATTGCATGGACGTCGAAGCCCACAGTGAGTCCCAGTGTTCCCCAGATGATGACAGGCATGATCGTGACGCCAAGGAAGAGCTCAAGCCACCACTGCACGAACTTGTTCTTCTGGTCGTAGACTGCAATTGCCACACATACCGGAGCAGTCGCGAAGCAGAAGACCATCATGACAATCCGTCCAATCCAAAGGAAGATCACATAAACCAGTCCAATGAGACAGGCGATGGCAACAGGTATTCCCAGAAAAAGGATGAAGGGATCTGCTGATGCCACAAGGGCATTCGTCGCTGCATTGACAATGGCTCCGATAATTCCGCCCGGCGTGCCCTTCGCACCTCCGATTGCAAGATCTAATGCAAGCTGTGGAGCGACTCCTGCAACACCATCGATGACAAACTTCATCCCCTGGAACAGCACTCCACCAGCAGTGATTGCTGCAGTGGCCATTCCAAAGCGGACAAGTACATCCACGAGCATTGTCATTCCATCCTGTCTTGGATCGAACATCGCCCGAAGCATCCGTGCCCCACCAGCACAGGCAGCGACAACGACGCCGACTGGCGCAAGAACGTCGTACATCGTCCCTGCTCCGACAGGAACCGTTCCAATGAAAATGGTCTTCCCTGTCTTCGTGATGGACTTGAGCTCGCCAGACAGCCAGTTGCTGATCCACGTGAGGATGGAATTGATCGGATCCTTGAAGAACTTGATGACGGACGACACGACGGACGTGATGTCGGAAAACGATGGAAGACCAAGGAATGAGGTCATTCCGTGAAGGATCGGGTGAATGAGTATCAGTGGGAGAACGTTCATGATGACTCAACTATATGAATAGCGGAACGGACATCCGCCGGACAGTAAACGGGTCGTTACGGCTTCGTGATCATGTTGCATCCAAGGGCAGCTTGCTACTCGAAACTGTAGATCTGACCCGGCTTCTGCACAGGTGCGACAGCAGCGGGCTTGATGGTGAAGTTGCCAACCAGTGGGGCCTCCACAGGGATGAGCGACTGGGATGCAGGACAGCCTGCAGCCTCTCCAGCTCCTGTTCCGTTGTTCCATGTGACAGAGGTGACTGTTGGCCCGGAAGAAGTGACTGTGAGCGAGGTGCCGTTCGGTCCCTTCGCAACATATGTGCCATTTCCTGTGCTGTGGAAGCTCGAGGCAGTCAGGCTCTTCACGATGCAGCTCGCAAGCGCAACTGGACGGGTCATGGTGTTCACCACATCGGGCTGGGTTGGAGTGGTGATGACCCACTCGCTGTTTGGCACTGCGCCAAGGCCCTGCACGATGGACTGCGCATAGCCATTCCCTGAGACATATACTGTTCCATTCACTTCCGAGAACGAGCCAGTCATTGATCCGCCCCGGGAAGACAGTGTGATGGAGCCTTCCGTATTGCCCTTCGCATCCACCTGCATGGAAAGCGTTTCAGGTGAGACTGCACCTGTGCCATTGAAGTTGATCTGATATCCCTTGAGCGATTCAAGCTGCTGCTGCACAGCGCCAAGACTGAGCTTTGCCTGGACAGCTGGTTTCGTTCCCGCTTGGCCATGTCCATGGGGATTGGTGCCAGATGATCCACACGCTGCAAGTCCAGCAGCCGCAATGAGGAGCGCTGAAAGACCCATGGTTATTCTGACAGGCATGTTCACTAGGTGCCACCTTTTGCCGCTTCCAATGTCACTGTTGTCTGTTGGATTTCCAAACTTCATGGAGCCACCCTATCTGCACATTCTGACAGCTGGTGCACACGAGTGCACTGTTGATAATGCAATCATCTGCGCAATGAACGCGCATAGCACGGACAATGTCATGGGTAGTCCGGTCCTGGCCCAGGTGACCCACTGTTTCCTATCGGTGCTCCAAGACTGATAAGGAAGCGGTCGAAAGCGAGGCCCCCAGGAGTCTCCCCACTTCCACGGGTCAACGGATTCTGCGCGTTTCCTGGAGGTGCGGCCCAGCCCCACTCGGTCCATGCAAAGTTGGGCTGCGCATAGGCAATGGTCTGGCCTGCAGTCAGCTGCGTTCCCACTGGCAGAAGGTTCGTGATGTGTTCGCCAACGTAGACGTAGTGGCCTGTCTGTGGCCCTGTCGTAAGCTCATAGATGATGAATCCTCCGCAGCCGCCTGGATTTCCACACGCTCCTGATCCATCGAATGGCCAACCCGTGTTTGTGGCCTGGGAGAATGTCACGACTCCAGCACCAATGGCACGAACAGGAGTGTTTGGCGCATTGGGTCCCCAGTCAACGCCCTGGTCAATCCGGAGTGCATTCCAGGATTCTCCAGTGAATGGATTGATGTACCCGCCTCCGGACTGTGCCATCGAGAACACCTGTTCAATGTCGCTGACGTGCGAAGTGATAATCGTGGAATCAAGTCCGGAGACGCCATTGTTCTGGTAGAACGTGCTGATGGTGCTGGAGGAAGGTGGCTTCTGGGGCCCAATCATGCTCCAGACAACCTGGAACTCCTGCTGGGCCAGTGAAGCATTGTTCGCATCAGCTATTCCATGCGATGCCCAAGCGGTTTTGGACATGAGGATGATGCCGGTCTCTCCAGTGGGAAGTCCTGTTCCCTGAACAGCGTTCACTGCCTGCTGCGCCACTGCCATGTAGCTCAGGTACTGGGGATTGCTCGGGTATCCTGTCTCCCAATGCACCCAGTTGTCGTAGAGACCCGTATAGATGACCTGCTGGCTCGCACTCGCATTCCCTCCACTTGCAAGTGCGAATGCATACTGCGCATTGGTCTGGAGATCGAGTGCTGCCTGGGTGATGTTCGAGGTGAGTCCCCATCTTCCGAGGTAGTCTGCGGAAGCCCAGGGTTCAAATCCCAGCTGGAATGCCCCACAGAAGCCTGACGTGTTGCATCCTGCCGTCTGGCTGGATCCGCAGACTTTCTGGGACACATTGGGCGTGCACGGTCCGATGTTTGTTCCGCAGTTGCTTTCCACGCCGGAGATTGCTGTCGCCATGACAAGGTTGCTTCCCGTGAAACCTGCAGTTTTGAGGGCCTGCGCAATGACTTCAAACCCGGCAACGTTGGTGCCAGAGCCCGTAACGCAGGGTGTTGGGGTTCCTCCTCCAAGTCCGCCAGCATTCCACTGGGTTCCCCACTGGGAATCCACCCAGGCCATCGAGAGTAGCATGAGAACTCCCTGGTCTGGCTTCTTGCAGTCAAATGTCTGCCCGGGTGCGACTACCTGCTGGGCTGCAGTGACAATCGCCGACTCCTGGGGATTCGACATGGCCTGGCACAGATCTGGCATTGGCTGGATAGTAGTGGCAGCGCTTGCCACATAGGTCTTGAAGATACTGCCGGTAATTGCTCCCACAATCATGAGGATGATAAGCACGGGAAGCATGCCAAGACCAATCACGCATCCGCCACAGCCGATGACGATCTTCTTGCTGCTTCCGCTCTTTTTCTGCCCTCCTCCACCAAGGAGGTCCTTCGCAGCATTTGCGGCTTTCAGTCCCTTTGCTGCTGCTGCAGCGGCTGCTGGTAGTGGCATTGTCCTCTCAACCCCCGATCCCCATCACTGGTCCACCTGTCATGCTGCTGGCGTTGACGACTGTCCGCGGCTTGCCTGGCTCGTATCCGCAAGAGCCATGATGGCAGGACCAGGAATGACGTGAACTACAGTACGTTCTCCAGATGACAGCAGAACACCACGGCCTCTGACAATGGGACTGATCGCACCCACCTCGTCATCATGGAGCGCGAACACTTCCTTCACCTGGTCGACATTCGCTTCCTCCGTTCCGAGGATGAGCTTCGTCGCAGCTGTTGCAGCGAGCGTCCTGCCCAGCTGGGTGGAAACAAAGTCATCGATCTGCTGGGAGCACATCCACACTCCAGCTCCGTACTTTCGCGCCTGGCGCACGAGCTGGCCAAGAACCTCTCCAGCATCGGGATCCGATGTGACACGGTGGGCCTCGTCCACGACAATGACGAGCCTTCCATCCCGCCTGTCCAGTGCGGAGAGGATGCTTGTAAGAATGACAGCAAGTGCTGGCGTGAGGTCAGCACCGTAGGTGAGAGCAAAAATCTTGAGTCCAATTGCTATTGGCTGCCTTCCAACGGAGAAGGTCGATGGCCTGTCGAACACCTGGGCCCTGTTGCCCTGGGTGAACCTGATGAGCCGAGCAGAAATGATGCGGATGCGTTCCGCCTCACGTTCAGTGAGTGTCCTTTTGACTGACTCAGTCTGGAGATATTCAATGAGGTTGTGCATCACGGGTTCCGATCCTGGATGCTCAAGAATCCATGTCCTGTAGAACTCCGTGAGCTCGGAATGGAGCCATCCCTGATCCTCATCAGGAAGTCGCCGGATAGGCCGTCCATCTTTCACGCCCTTCTCATCTCCCGCCATGACAGAAAGAATGGGAAGGATGAGGCTCGCAGCCGTGTCCGGAGTTTGGTACATGCCAGCTTCTAGCGGATTGATGGCCTCTTCACCAAGCTCAAAGTACCTCCCGCCCACTGCAGTGATGACATGGCGGTATTCGGAGTCAGGATCTATGACGACTGCCGACACCCCTTCCATGACATGGCGGATGAGAAGCGTCTTTGTTGTCACGCTCTTCCCTGCTCCAGAGCTGCCCACAATGACAACATTGTGGTTCGGCGCATTCCAGACGGAGAAGTATGCTGGTGCTCCAGTCATCGCATTGATGCCCACAAGGGGTGCTGTGATGTCCGAGAATGGTGTGCCAAGTGCAGGCAGCATACGGAGCGCAACACCATCGGAAGTGAGCATGAGACTCCGGCCAAGGGGCACCCACCCGGGTGCTACGGAAAGAACGGGCAGGAAGCCAGGGGAGGTCACTTGCGTTACCTGGAATCCTGCCCCTGAAAGAACACCGACAAGGCGCTCGAGCGCATCGTGCGCCTTGTCCCGTTCACCGTGGTGAAGGTCAATGGAAAGCGCAATGCGTACAGGCTTGATTGTCCGCTGCGCAAGGCCAGCAAGCACATCCGCAGTATCCTGCATTGCAACCTGTGCCTCGATTGCGCTTGAGGACTGCTGCGCAGCATAGGTCAGCATGGAATTCTTCCGGTGCAGCACCTTCTGGGCATGAGCTACATCGACAGGGTAGATGTGAAGACTCACAAATCCCTTGTTGGTCGCGCGCATGAGCGCATCCACGACAATGCCGAGCTCCACAGTTGGGGGAAGCTTCGTCATTGTCATGACCACGTGGTACTGGTCCCCAATATGCGTGACCCCATCCGCCATGGCTGCGCGGGGAGCATTGAGTATCGTATTTTCGGTCATGCGTTGCATCTCATGCCGGTCTGGCCGGTTGATCGAGAGTGAAAAGCCTTCAGCAAGTCGGACAGCCGACTCCAGCACATGCTCAGCATCCTGTCGTGACACGTCGGAATGATGGGAGAGCTTCGAAACCTTGCTCAGGTGGGGGAAACCATCATCCACTGATGTCTTGGGAGCGAAAACCACGTAATGTCGAAGGCCAAGAGACTGGTTCGCGATGTTCACTGCAAGTTCCTGCTCCATCTCGCGGAGCGGGGTCCTTGGCCATACCTCGACTCGCTTGGCATACGCTTCGAACGCCTTCTGGTCATCGAAATGGTCAACAACCGTAAGGAACTGCACTGGACATTCGCATGCCATGAGCCACTGCATCACCTGGTCGCACCAGTTTCCGTAACTTTCCGAGGATAGCGATACTGGAGGTCCCTCAAGCTGTAGTACTGCCCTGTGTCCACCAGGCTCAAGATTGAACAGTCCATCCGCAACATATGAGAACTGCGGAACGCCCCCATACACGTTGAGAATGCGGAGATACTTGTTCTTGCTGTAGAACGCCCCTTTCTGGTCCGTTACATGCAGTGCGCTTCCCACAATCCGCACCTTGCTCCGCTTGCTCGTACCTTCCACAATCAGGTTGGGAAGCACATGGTGGGATCTCCTGTAGATGAGCCACGTTCCCACCCAGATGCCTTCCCGTGTGGGGACACCGACTGTCATGGCAAAAAGCAGGATGAAGACATCGAATGTGAGTTTCGCCATGGTCGGAGCCCAGTTGAACAGCGACGTGAAGGACAGGAAGACCAAGGGGAAAACGATTGCTGCAAGAACCATGGACCGCATGGGAAATTCCATCGATCCAATATTGAATCTGACAGTGGAGTCTACCGACAGGGGAACTCGAATGACTCTGTTCATGATAGGGGCTACTCAATCCATTCTGATGGATGGAGTGGGCCAGGACTGCTATTCCAACGTGTCTACGAAGCTACTTCCCGGTCGTTTCCACCCATCACTCTCTGTTCATTTGGCCACGACTGTGGTCTTCAACTGCTTTGCCCATGTGCTCGCAGCCACATTATCGATCGCAGGCTGCAGCTGCATGTGAGCCCGGACACCGAGGAGTGTCCGGGACTCTCATATTCCTTGATTTGGATCAGGGAAGCTTGGCAAGGGTCTTGATGAGCTGGATCACGAGGATCGCGCCACCGCCCTTGACGAGAATCTCGACGAGGAATCCACCTGCACTTTCCTGATGGTTCATGAGCTTGTGGATGCCTGACATGGCAACTGCAAGCGGAATGAGGAACTGCATGCCTGTGAGAAGTGGCGATGCAATCTGTGACGCAATGCTTGATGAAATGTCTGCGAGAAACATGGGGTTGACCTCCTTACGGACCTTTCTGCCTTTTCTATTTCGGAGTTGTTGGTGTTGCGATCTCCGTAGCATCACTGTATGGAAACCGAACGGACATCCTACGGACAGTTTTCATTCTGCTGCTGCTCGTAATCTACTCTATGCGCACTCTCCTGAACCATCTTGACACCAATGATTCCCTGGTGACTTTAACCTACTGTCTACTGTACTGGATGGAAAACCGCTTCCTTCCAATGTCACACAATCGTTGGCATCCTGTGTGGAGATCTGCACAGGAGACGTGGCAGCCCGTCTATATGGGCACATGTGTCGCAACGCTGTAACACTTCGTTCATGGGCGGACAATATGGAAGACCGGGAGTACAATTGGATTCGAACACGGACAACCGCCCCAACGTCCTCCATATCCCAATCACCCGATTGCTCAGAAGTTTCTGGATGCCACACCACTGGAGCCCCCCCATCATGACTGATACGTCCAGCACAGAACTCGGAATGATGGTTCCGGACACGATGCGAACCCTTCTTGCCATTTCAGACAATGGTGAGATTGCCGTTTCCATCAGGGACATGGTTGACAGGTCGTACCTCGTTGTCCGCGATGTGCGGCCGAACGAGGCTGAAGAAGGCTTCCATGCCTCGCTCCCCTGGCCGTGGATGGTTGTCGGCACTACTCCCACAATCCCCGAATCGATTCGCAACCTCATGAGCCACAATCCCGTGCTCATCGCGTGGTATGGAGCTCCACTGCCGGAAGGTCTTCCTTCACATGCGGTTGCGTTGCCAACATTCAGAGATCTCATAGGCTACATCAATGACTGTCTTGAAGCGCAGATGGCGGGAATGCACCTTGCCATCGGCCTTGGTGTTGAGCTACCGGATGGACAGCTGGCCCGATCTGCAGAGCTGCAGGCGCTCCTGTCACTTGCTCCCGCTTCCTTCGACATTCCCATGACTGCTTTCCGTTCCGCACAGCGCATTCTTCTCGCACATCACATAGAAGCATCTGTCAACCGCGATCCCGCTACGGGGCACATCAGCCTCATAGCTCGGGCAGGAGTAGAGGTATGAGAGCAAACCCTGAAGTCATTATTTTAGAGGACGATCCTGAAAAGCTGGAAGATCTCCGCCAAGAGTTCATTCGCAAGCGGTTTCATCCCCTCACTGCGAGAAGCGCGTCGAGGGCGATCTCGCTCCTCAAGAACAACCTGGAGAGCAGCCGTCCCATCCTCGCTGTCGTCGACTGGGATCTCAGCAAGGCACCTGACAACATCAGCACGACATCGGATCTCCTGACATTCATTGCGCATGAGCTGTCGGACTGCCTCGTCATTGTCTACTCCGCAAATGTCGACTCCTTCCGAGTTCGGAGCGAGATTCACCGTTCCCATCCACGTGCCTGGCTGCATGACAAGCGCGAAGGGGATGCCTCGCTCATCGAGCGCATCGATCGCATGCTGGAGCAGACTGTTGAGGATCTTAAGGTGAAAGATGGATCCGTTGTCATCCACACACCAACGAACGACGAGCATCACCACCGCGAGGCTGTGCGGCTGGTCGTTCATTACCCGGAAATCGTGACCTTCCATTCCGACAGTGCGACGAAAGCGGTCCGTCGCTTCGGAGATTGGCTTGCGAAGCACGATTCACGTGTCACGCTCATCAGCCACGGAAACCGCAAGTACCGCCTCACGGTCATGCAGTGAATCTCACCATCACGGACCTCTCCGAGCTTCCGCTTCCTGCTGCAGTCTTCGACGATGAGGATGGCATCATCGCGAAGACTCCAGAGTGGACTGGCGCAACGACAGGCGCCATCGCATTTCCTGTGCGGCGAAACCGGCTCGTCATTGCGACAGGCACTGTCCATCCGCAGTGCGAAACCATTCTTGCGAAGCTTCTCGATGCCATTGACAATGCTTCCCTGTTTGTCTCAGGCGAACAGCGACTCCGTGTGAGCATGCTCGCAGCATCTCTGCGCATCGTTGCTGGTCGGCAGGTGCTGTCAAAAGGAACGAGCCACGATGTCATGGAGTACGCCAAAGCGGGCATCAGTGCCCGCACCAGCCTTGCAGTAACCATTGATGCTGGCCAGAACACGCCAATCGTTGCGCCAGAGGTCATTGCCCTTGTGCTCGTCCAGTTCGCCTCGAACGCTGAGCGCCATGCCCAGGCGACAGAAGTGTACCTCACCCAGTCGGAGCATACCTTCTCCGTTCTCTGGAGAGGGGCACTCGGTGCAAAGGAGTTCACCATCTCCCGGCAGCGGAGTGGCCGTGAACGGTGGGGACTGGGATTTGCGCGCATTGCAGCGGACACGCTGGGTGGTGTCGTATATCCGCCCTATGATCGAGAGGACGGCTTTGTCGTCTCAACGCTGGAACTTGGACTCGAGCAGCTCGCACTGCCCATTGCCGCCATTCGCCAGGGACATGTTGTGAAGGCATCCCGTGCGTGGGATGAGGAAACGAACATGCTTCCTGGCTATGATGTGAACATCGAACCGAAGCTTCTCGCCTGTGTGCGTGCTGCCTACATGAGTCCAGGCGACATCGCTGTCACTGATGGATGGTGGTCCCGCTCCGCTGGGGATCTCGTGTGGATCGCCATTCCTCCGGATGACATTCTTGACAGGGCACGGGATGTGCTCCAGGGCATTGCCCATGAACGTGCACTTTGGGATGGCATACCTGAACCTGCTCGATCCCGTGTGTTCGCTCTCGACAGTCTCCTTGACGCCCTCCTTGGCCACCCCCTTCCCCGCGTGAGTGGCGAAGTATGGAACAAACACATCCGTGAACTTGGTGCGGCTTTCGGTCTCACCATGGATATTCCCGAGTTTCCCGGAATGGGAGCAGTGGACCCCCGTATCGTCGCGTTTCTTGCCTCGGAGTTCGGAGACAAGTTTGAGATAGAAGGGGAGAATCTCTATCTGCATGTGCGTCCGGACATGCTCAACGACCCCTTTGTCCAGGTGTTCGTTGAGCCCCAGGACAACGCTCTCAGGCTCAGCTAGCAGCAGTCCCAGCTTGGGACAATGCACCACAGTCCGCACACCAGTTCTGCGACAGGATCCCTGGCACCAGGCTCACCTGCCAATCATGGAGTGTGGCTGTTCCGGTGGACAGCTGCCCATATTGCTGCAGCAATTCCGGAAGCTGCCACTGCTGGAACTCCCGCAAGGAACGCTCCCGCGATGCATGCTGCAGGAAGTGTTGGCAGATAGTGGAGTCCGAGAATGCACCCTGCACATCCCCCAAGGAAACCACCCAGCACTGTACCCACGAGAATGATCCGCTACGGCATTGGAACTGCGACCACGATCATCCAGAGCTGGATGACCGATCCGCGCATGACTGCTTTCAAGACCGGAACTCCCATGTCAGCTGCCTTTCTGGGCGCCAGGCTGGAGAATATGCACCAGGAGGGACCTCCCCAAGGGGCGGTCCCTCCTGGAAACACTGTGTTCTAGGCTGCGAGTCCGTGATCTCCACGCTTTGGAGCAGTTGGGGGTGTCTTCCCGTTCTTGCCAAGAAGAGACGTGATGGACATGATGACTGATGCAGTCGCACCACACCTCGACATCGTTGGCGGCGTATCCTTCGGTGTGGGCAGGCTCGTCCGTGGCGAAGAGCGCGGCGTGCGCACGCCAAGTTCAGTCCACAGCTGGTTCAGCCGGTCCGTCTCCCACTTCTCAAATGCAGCAGGATCAGCATTGAAGCGCTTCCAGGCCTCCTGCATCATGCCGACTGAATCGTTTGCCATCTGGGGAGCTGTCCATGGCCGGATACCCAGTTTCGAGCATGCATCAACAACGCTTGATGCGAGTGCATCGATGAGGACATCTGGCACTTCTGTGTCATATTTCGCGGTTTTCTTCTCACCAGTGCTCTTGATGTAGTCCTGCCACCGCTGCTCAACATCGTCAGCAGCCGCGTTCTGGCCCATCTTCCTGAGCACAGCGACAGCACCACGTGCCCGCGCATCATCTGCAGGATGGGTCACTGCTCCGCGGAATGCCCGTGCAGGATATCCCGAACAGAGGCGGATATGCTGGTAGCCAAACACTGCGCCAGTGACATAGGTGGCAATCATGTCCGAGACGAACTCTTTCACCCAGTACTCTTCCCACTGGGAGTAGAGAGCCTGGTCAATTGCCTTCCCCGACGCATCCTTTCCCTCACTGACATACTTGCCAAGGGACTTCAGGAAGTCATTGAGAAAGAGTGAGCGGTTTTCCTCGAGAAGAATATGTCCCATTTCATGGATGAGATCTGGCAGTGCCAGGAGCGACTGATCCTCTCCAGCTGGAACTTCTATGAGATAGAAGCCAATGAATGTCATGTAGCCAGCATCCGAGCTTGTCGAGACGATCGGCGCCTGTCCTGGCCAGTTGATCTCCTTCGCAAGCTTCCCGACATACCGTGTCATCCGGCGGTCATTGACACTGAACCGTTCGATGGGAGGAACAAGGTAGTTCTGCACAATGCTCACGCGTCTGCTCAGCTGCCTGAACTGGAGCGCGAGAAGCTTCGCGAGCCGCTCCTCATCCTGCTGTTTGAGGCCAGGCGTGTTCGCCTGCTTCATGATCTGGTCAATGTCATCCTTGACTGCCTTGAGCGACTCAGTGGCATATTGCGCATGCAGCTTCAGATCAGGATCGGACTGTGCCTTCGCCAAGCGCTGCTGCAGAACTGTGCACCGGCGCTTGAGATCCAAATACAACCCTCGTTGAAGGTCATCCATCCTGATTCCTCCTGTCCCGTGGTGTGGGAAGCTGTGCGTACAACGATGCGACATACGCATCGAGTGATGTTGCGAAGCGCGTGAGCTCATCAAGAACTTCGCTGCTCCACTCCGACTCTGGACGCCTGAGCTGTGCTGCAAGCGCCCTCACTTCTTCCCCCCCTCCCATACGGTCAGCAGTGCTCCTGGCTTCCAGAAACCATTGCGAGAGTTCCTGGACAACCTCAGTCCGTACCTCCCGATCCAGCAGCGCTTCTGGGTCGGTCAGGAGACCAGGGTGTTCCAGGGTGCCTGCGATGCGCTCGACTGTCCGCACAACAAGTGTGCGTGCATCCACCGAGACAGCATCCGGACGCCCGCCGGTTGCTGAAAGGTCCAAGTGCTCTCTCAACAGCGTGAGAGCTGCCTTGCTGACCCGTTCCGATAGCTGAGCGGCAAGCTCATACCGGTGGACCAACAGGGTTGCATTACTCATACCTTCCTCCCTTGTGGACGTCATTGTGCACCAGCATCCCCGGATTTGGCTAGCTTTTTTGGCAATGTCTTAACATTGTGGACACTGCCTTAGGCAACCACCAAACAAGGATGTTAGGCGTACGCCTAAAGTGTACGACCTATCGGCGTGTCATGACGCATTGATGCAGGAATCCACTGGGCCGGATCAAACTCCCTTGCAGGCTTTGGTGCGGGCACATAGTCAAGGGGCACAATTGCTGAGCTCGCTGCAACTCCCCGTGACCGCACCCACTGCGCATACTGCTGCGCGCTCCTGTACATCTGCACAGTAAGCCGCCGGGCTTCTGGGTTGTTGGCAAGTTCCGCAAAGTCGCCTGCTGCACCTCGCGCAATCCCGGCATTGAAAAGGTGGACACCGAGCTGCCATGCAGCAGCGACAGCTGTGCGGGGAAGCATGAATTCCTGAGCTTCGCTGTCAAAGGGAGAGGACACCTCCGCTTTCCGCACCTCACCTTCGGGAATGCTGAACATGGAGGGTGACGATGGTGACCCGGGAAAGAGGATTCCCACTGTGCCCTCCGCCTTTTGGGGAACGGGCTTGATGGTAACTGCAATGGTTGGAAGCTCCCGGATCTGTCCCGGAGCAGTCTCAACGCGGACTACAGCTGGTGTGTACTGGATGCCAGCTGTCCGCTTGTCCTCTCCGCCTGATGCGCGTGATTCAGCGAATGATGCCTTTACCTGATCCTCGATCCAGTTGAGAATGCTGTGGGCATGCTCCGGAGACACGTCAACGCCCTGGGTCATGGAGGCAAGTTCTGAGAGTATTGCCGAATATGCAGTAAACAGTGTCCCCACGTTAGAGTCCCCCCATTTCAAGTGCAGGTCCACTCCTGGTCAGGCTCGGAGTCAGCCAGGCGGAAAACAGGGACCGCTTCACCACAACCTCGGGCGGCCTGGAAGGCGTCTGAAGCACCCTTGCATCATTGTGAAACACCTCTTCAATGCTGTGCCCTGTACTGTGAATGGTTGTGACCTGTTCATGCACTCGCATGTCGGATGCCAATGTCGAGAACATTGCCTCCCGCTTGCCATCTGCGCGGTCGTTGAGATTCACATATGTGTCAACGGCGAACTGGGCTGCAGCAAGCATGAATGTGTGGTAGAGTCCCACATTCGCGTTCATGTATTGGACATGCTCAGCTGGGACCATTCTCACACCTGCCGGATATGGCTCCGGAACAAGAACGGCAAGCTCGCCCCTGTAATCATCAAGGGTGTTCGGAGGATTGCCCACAACATGGGTAACCTTCCAGTCATTGGCCTCTGGGTCCCAGAGATAGGCAGACTTTCCATATGGCAGACGGATGTCATTGTACTCAACCCCATGGGTATGCACGAGCCAATCCATGTACTTCTCATAGTAGGCAAAGATTGATATGTCCTCAGGACTTGCTGCAGGAGCATGCGGATGCTCCACCATGTCCCCAAGGACGACTTCGTACAGTTCTTCCAGTTCCCCCATCTCACTCCCCATCATACCGCTACGGCTCCAGGTCCCTCGTATCCTGCAGATTGCTTCACCTCACCACCCTTTGTGCGCTGCTCGTTGCATTCAAGTCTGTTGAGCGACTGCGTAAGCCATGCTGCGTAGGCAGGACGAGCATATGGCGTCCTGTAGTCCACAAGCGCGAGCGGAATCTCCTCGCGGGCAATCTTCTCGAACTTCTTCCCCAGCTGGAGCATGGTTCTTGCAGTCGTGTCGAGCCACGGATCATTCGCGAGTTCCTCAAGCCGCTCTGCAGTGAGCACCTCATCAGGAGAGACGATCTCGTTGCAGCGCCTGACGAACCGCATGGTGAGGTAGACAAGCAGTGCCCAGCGCTGGGAAGTGCCGTACCTCTTCTCCATCACATGATCACTTGGAACCTCAATAACTCCAGCAGGGGACCCCTTAGGAGAAAGGACATGGAACACCTTTCGTTTCGACTCGTCCTTCCCCTCTGGAAACATTGCAAGCGAGGGATGCCAGCTCTGCGTCTCGTCTTCCCACACAACGACGGCTCTGAACCGGGGAAAGTCCTGGGCCACACGGACAGCGGGATTCTTGTAGACCTGCAGTGCTCCACGATGGTCCGCAACAAAGTCGAGCAGGTTCTCCATGGAATACGCCCGACCGATGTACTGTTCCTGTGGGTCGATCTTCGCGAGAATCGCCTCATACACTTTCCGTTCTGCACGCACGTCCATGGCGATCCCCTCTACCGTATTCCATGCCCAGCGTAGGGCTGCGCAGGATACCCGATTACTGACTTCAGGGAATGCTGCAGTCCAAGAGACGCGGTGTACTGCGCCACATACGCATCACGCGCCTCCTGAAGACGCTCCCACGTGGTTTTGAGTCCAGGAGAAGCGAGTGCTGCGTTCTTCACTACTTCTGGGACAGCAGGATATGGAAGGGCATTGACAATGTCGTGGATGCCAATGGCAAAATGCTGGCTCCATCGAAGAAGCTCACGTGCAGGTGTGGTGCGCTCGCCATAGTCGACAACGATGCGGCTCCTGTGGACGACTTCAACACCAATTGGCTCACGCTCAGGAACAACGACCATGACAGTCACTCCCTGGTCGTGCTCGAATGCAGTGCGGACCAGACAGGTTGGCACCCACGCATCATGCTCCGCATCATGGAGCAGTGCAGGCCGTATGCGCACGGGATGAAGAAACGTGGTACTGAGATGGTCTGTCTCGCTCTGGCCAGCCATTTCCGGTGCAACAAGATCAAAGAACGACTGGCCAGACTGCACCCGGCCCAGCTGGAGTGTCTGCTCCCTTGCGTCCTCAAGGCTCTGCGCCATCTCATCATAGATGCGCTGCAGAAAGTTCATTTTGTCCCCCTTGCTGCTCTCACTCCACCCCCCTGTCCGCATTCAGCGTCGTCTGTTCCGTGCTGCGAGTGCGCAGCGATGGTGTCAGCCACTGCTCGAGATGCCTATCCGCCACAGCACGTTTTCCTTCCCGCTCCTTTGGCATGTCGCCAACCACCACAAGGGTCTTCCAGTGCGCAATGCTTCTGGCGGCATTGCAGAGATCAAGCGCTCGACCATACATTGTGGGATTCTCGTAGAGTGACTCATACACGTCCTGGAGCAGCTGTGGAGCACTCTGCCCGGGATGCTCCCTCATCGCTGCGGCATGAGCGCTGACACAGGCACGCACGAATCGATGCGCTGCAGGAATGAGGTTTCTGAGACCATCCTGATGCGCAGGAAGCGAGGAACGCCTGACAAGGGCAGGATCGACAAATCGGACTGCTGCGGGATCACCATCGGGAACAATGACATACTCCACCGGCATGTCTCCCCTTCCATCTAGCACTCCAGTGAGCCTCCAGCCACCCCGGCCATCGCGGTGTGGCACCCACAGGAGAGCATTCTGCCATGATTCAGCGACTCTCTCCTCTCCCCGGCGTATGGCATCCCTGCGGAGCCCCTCAAGCACCTCGAGCAGATTCACTCCACTTGTCGATTCATTGCACCTTACACCAATCCGGTAGTGCAGGATATCCTGATACACCTGCAGCGCAAGACCATGAGGAAAGCGCATCGGCTCAGTCACTCTGCTCCTCCTGTAAGGGACCGGGGAGAGGCACCATCCTCTGGCGACTCCACCTCGGAGCATCCCCAAAATGATGGGGCAAGAAGGCGCACCCTGGGAGCAGGTGATTGACCGGGCAGTCCAGAAACAAATTCTGCGCTCCATTCGTCTACGGCTCCCTCAAAGAGGGACTGGAGACCATCCGCCATGGGATGCTCGCCATATTCCGATTTCCAGCCAAGCACGCGGAGCGCATATCTCATGCGTTCCACCTCATGCGCAAGGATCGGCACAGGGTACATGCTCATCGCAATGCCACGCACATCCTCAAGCCTCAGGTCTCCACACGATACGCTTTGAACGTGCACTTCTCCATCTTCGGGAACAAGAATGTCTGCCTGACGTGAGGGAAGCAGCTCATCATTGCGTTCAACCTTTCCTCGCATGAGCGTGGGATGCCACATTCCAGTGCGCTCATCCCACCAGGCTACTGGAGACCAAGTCGATTCGCCTTCATCCTCAGTGACTCGGGAAAGGTACTCGTGAAGACTGACGCCGCAGCTCCGCACCTGCGAGTGGACATGGCCTGTCACCTCTATGCTGTCGATCAACGTTGGGGGGAACTCCTCCTTGAGATCAGTCCCGGCCGCAAATTCATGCTTCCATGCTCCCAGTGCTGCCTGGTAGTCCTGGAGAACAGACTCCGCCACATCCGTGAAGCGGTGCTGGATGTCGTCCGGAGCACCAACAAAGCACGGAGAGAGCAGCTCAAGAAGCTCAAGCGTGTAGCGGAAGAGTGCAAAACGCTGCGTCGTCTCGGAGACATTCCAGGAAATGCGGAGATGGCGGACTGCAACATTGCGGACAACGCACTCCGCCTGTGCATCCCCGTTTCCCATCTGGTTGGGCATCACGACTGGAACCATTCCATGCTCATGGCGCACTGCGAAATCGCCATCAATGATGGTGGGCCGCCAGACACTGGCATCTGCATCCCACCATTCGACAGGAACATATCTGAACAGATACTCATCCCACCTGTGTGTCAGTGCATCGTGAAAGCTGCTCTCTGTCATGAAATCTCCCGCGCCTGGCACGCCCATTACCCTTCACACGCAGCATACGAACTCCCCGCGGACAGATCACGGACATTCCCTTCACAGCTGTGACAGGAGCAGCAGTGCCATCAGTCTCGTCTCCAGCACACAGCAACATGAGGAAGGCGGATTGGCACCCACTTCACATGCGCACCCTGTTGCTGCCTACAGTGCCGAGAGCCTGTCAGCCACATAGTTCGACATGGCAGCAGCCATCCCAGTGACTTCCTCTGCAGTCACACCCGCAATGGGGGTCTGCCGGATCGTGCGGATTGCCTGCCGAATTCCAGGTGGGGAATGCTCAGCCGCAGTGAGTACAGCAATTGTTGCATCCGCCTTGTCGCCAAGTGTCCTCTTCGCAATCTCCACAAGATCGCCAAGAATTGCATCAAAGCTAACGCCTCCTCCTGCCTCTGGCTCCTGCTGAAAGCCACTCATTGGTGTCATGGGTGATCCACCAGCATTCTGTGGAGATGACATTGGAGAGAACACGCTGCTGAAGTCGAATACGGAAAAGCCGCCTCCCTGCTGACCCTGATCAGAACCACTCGCCACTGGAGGAGTCTCAGCTGGCGGTGCCTGCTGGGAACCCGCATCCCATGATGTCGGTGGCGGCTGGCTGGCATTTCCCATATCTGGAGGCCCTGCCACAGAGGGCTGCTCTGTGACATCCCCTGCTGCTGGCTGCTGCGAATCCGCAGCTGGTGGTACCTGCTGCTGCCAGTCCCATGAGGGTGGGGCAGGTTCAATGACCTGATCTGCCTGCATGGATGGAACGTCATCAGGTGGCTGGGCGGGAGGCACTGCACTTCCCTGGGCCTGTTGCGACGGATCTGGAGATGCTGACTCCAGATTGCCATCTCCCGCAGGAGCAGACGGTTCCTGCGGCTCGACGTTCCACTGATACGGGGCTGCATCAGCGCCCATCGAAGGCGAAGAAGGCGGATTCTCCGGTGCGGGAGGCGTGCCCCAAGGGTACATGGATACATCATTCAGTCCAGTGCCTCCAGCTGCAGGTCCGGACTCCGGGGGTGGGCCCAGCTGGTCATTCGTACCCCAGCCTGCACTCTCCTGGGTGGGCACAGGTGGCAGTGAAGCGTTTCCTCCGACCGGCTCGTCTGGCGGAGTGGCCTGAGATGGACTCTCACCCTGGGAAGAGTCTCCATTTGCTGTTTCACTGTCGTACGCCCATGACCAGCGTGACTGAGGTTCATCGCCTGTCTGCGGTGCTGGAGGTTCAGGAGTGGTCTGCTGCATGCTGGTTGTGCCCGAAGGTGGCTCTTCTTGCTGGCTTTCTTCGGCCGGGGGCAGGAATTCCTCGCTACCTGCACTTGACCGACCAGGCTGGAACGGAGTCCACACCAGTCGTGAAGCTCCCCCTTGGGCATCGCCAACCCCAGGTGAGGAGGTGATGTCCCCGTCCGGTGGCGCCTGCGGTTCACTGGGTGGCTCCAGATCGGGAATGGCGGGTTCCGACACGGGTTCAGGCGTGACAGCTTCGGGAGATGCAGCATCCACAGTATCAGGTGCAATCTCTTCGTGCATGGGTGGAGAAGGTGCCACCTCCGGTTCACCTGCAGGAGGTCCAGGAGCAGCAGACTCCACCTTCCCTTGAGCAGCCTCAGACTGAAGAGCAGCTGGCCCTCCGTCATACGGTGCCTCCTCCGGAGGTTCATGCCTCACTGATTCCACTTCCTCCTCATCATCTCGGACAATGAGCATGACTGTGCCTTCAGCACCCGGTCCAAACAGTGGAAGCAGGGGGGCCAACGATCGTGCAGGCACAGTGCTGGTGGACGTGTACACTCCTGCAATGGAGCCTCCCTGGAAGAGGGCGACTCCAGAGGCGCCCTTCGCATGGACCACAACGCCTCTGTCCCCCATTCCCAGACCATACTTCCGCAGCATGTCCTCTGCATTCACCCACCGAGTATCGAGATCCCTGTAGATGACCCTGCACCGCCAGAGCGTCGGTATGGCCTGCGCAAGATCCTCCTCGATCTCATACGCGGAAACCGTGCCGTCCTCCCTTGTCATGAGGGCATCCCATGCTTCCTTCCCCACCATCATTGTTGCCTGCTCAACGAGCAGCGCATCGGAAAGCTCATGGTTGAGCACTATGCCCACCCCCTTCACACCAGGGGCATCATATGTGACGAGCACGAGTGGCATCGAACCGAGCAGCACGTCCAGATGGATGACGTTTGTTGGAACATCTGCCCAGAGTGGTGGGCCAGTGGGAATGACCGGGAAATTCTCGAACGTGTATCTGAGCTTCGCAGCACTCCTCCTCTCCTCGCCTGTCCACACATCGGACAGCGAGGGCGCAGTGCTCGCAGAATCGCTCTTCACGTCCTGGCTTGGAGTGGACTGCGCATCACCCATGCGCTTCAGGGTGTCGATGATCTCCTGCGATGAGCAGCGGAGAGAATGCTGCTGGATGACCTCATTGGATTTCCAGGAGATTTTCGCTGCCGAGGCGAGTGCAGCCGCAATCTGCGAAAGTGCGCGGTCTCCTTCAAGCAGGGTCCCATCTTCCTCGCGGAACACGGCGTGGACTGGCTGACCCCACATGAAATAGATGTAGGCATCGCCATCACCAAGAAGGAGCGCACCTGTGCGCGCCAGGTCCTCGGCCTCGGCAACGATCTTGATCGCCTTCTTGTACTTTGGCTGGGGGACAGAACCCGATGTCTCCCTGTTTGCTGATTTCGCCATGAATCTCCACGCTACTCCGTCCGCTGCTGGGAGGCTGCTTCGCCCCACCATGGTTCAGGAGTTCCCTGCCAGGATGCATCGCGATGCACAGCACGAACGACAGTTTTGATATTTCCACGCACGTTGAAGTCGCCTACTACTTCACAATATCGGGGACCCAGCAGATCGACAAGGTCTTGGAGTATGCCCGTTACAACATCTTCATGGAACATCCCCCGGTCCCGAAAGCCATTGATGTAGAGCTTGAGCGACTTCAGCTCGACGCACATCCCTCCTGGAACGTACCGGATGTGAAGTGTGGCGAAATCCGGAAAACCTGTCATCGGGCACACACAGGTGAACTCGGGAATGGTGAACTGCACAGTGTAGTCCTGCCCGGGTGTCCTGTTCGGAAAGGATTCCAGCTGGGCATCGGCAATCGCCTGCGCACCAGGCTTGAGGGGAATGTCCGGATGTGGAGTAGTCATGCGGGAGTTCCTTTCAGCGAGGAGACGACCTGCCGAATCGGGATTGGCGAGAACACTGTATTCCGATCATAGACGTCACTGTGCTCATGGCGCTTGAGCGCTGTGACGATTGCATAGGTGAGAGGTGTTGCCACCACCTCGTACCCAATCTTGAGTACGGCAACGCTTCCCACTGTCGCCAGGAGAACATGGAAGGGCAGAATGCCAAGGAACGCAAAGGAAATGAAAAGTGCAGTGTCCACTGACTGCCCGACAACAGTGGAGCCGATGGTTCTGAACCAGAGGAACTTTCCATCCGTTGCCACCTTGAGTCGTGCAAGGACGTACGAGTTGAGAAACTCTCCCGCAAGATACGCGACGAATGAGGCAGCGACAACCCGTGGCGTCGCCCCAAGTATGGAACGGAAGGCTGCTTCCTGTCCAGGAACCACTCCTGGCAGAGCTATCGCGCATTCAATGAAGACGACGACAAGCGCGTTGGTCAGGAATCCTGTCCAGATCACGATTCGTGAAGCGGCATATCCCCATACCTCTGTGAGGACATCATCGAACAGGTAGGTCAGGGGAAACACGACAATTGCTGCTGGCACAGTGAACATCCCGATCCGTGCAATCTTCACTGCGAGAATGTTCGCAGTAATGAGGAACCCAACAAACAGCATCCCGACGACCAGCAGGAACGGAGTGATGCGGAGTCCAGAGTCCTCCATGTGGTGCGCATGTGCAGTGGTCATCGTTCTCCCATGGTAGTGAAAATTGTGCATTCTGATCCAAAGGTCTCCCTGAATCGTCCTGCAAAGCCATCCGGTGTGAATGCGTGGCGCTGGGAGCCATGATGCTCGAGCGCATAGGCAGCCGCAACAGTACCCAGCTGCGCAGCTTCGACAGCATCCAGACGGTGTGAGAAACCTGTGACTAAGCCTGCAAGAAACGCGTCACCAGCTCCAGTTGGATCGATGACAGCAACATCGGTACAGGCTGCGATCTCGTGCACTGTGTCATTTTCAATGATGGATGCACCAAGCGCTCCGCGGGTGCGCACATGCAGCGTTGATGGCGAAGGTGCATCTGAAGCAATGCCTGTCCTGTCCTCAATCCTCTGCCACTCATGGTCATTCGCGACAACAATGTGACTGCGGTGCATGCAGTGCACAAGCGCATCGTTATCCAGGGCAGTGATCTGCTGCCCTGGAGCGAACACTACCCGTGCTCTCAGCGAGGCAGCTTCCTCAACATGACGCACCATCGCTGTCACATCATCTGGCGCAATGACGACAAGCGTTTCCGGGCCTGCGATGAATGCTCCAAGCGAAGCGTCCTGGGCCAGTGCCATGGCAGCAGGTGAAAACAGCGTTATCTGGTTGTTGTCAAGATCTGTGGCAATGACGCAGTGCGCGGTGGGAACAGACTCCGCATACATGAGTCCGTCTGTGCTGATCCCCAGCTCCTTGAGCTCCTTCTCTCGACTCTGGAAGTCATGTCCCACTGCTCCGACAAGCACTGGCTCAAGTCCAAGAAGCGCTAGGGTATAGGCGATGTTCGCCCCGTTTCCTCCAGGTTCACGGCCATTGTGCTCGACGAGGAACGATGCTGCGAGCGAGGTATTCTCCACTGCAAGGACAGCAGGAAAGGATCCCCTGTACGTCATAAGCGTGTCAAAGGCTATCGAGCCTGAAACGACTATGCGTGGGAGGAGTGGTTCCGGGAACTGACTGTTCACGATCCCATCATACGACTGGATCGAATCCCAAGAGTCTATGGCTGGTCATTGGGATCAGCGAGCGCAGGGCGCAACACGTGGTCCTGACTGCTGCGATGCACGGCAATGCCATGCTCGTCAACAGCAGCAGCAATGGTGTCCCCGTCATGGATGGTGCCATTCACGAGGGCAAGAGCGATGGGGTCATACAGACGGCGCTGCAGCACCCTCTTCAGGGGACGTGCACCATATACGGGGTCGTATCCCTCCTCAGCCAGGGCATCAAGGACCTCATCGCCAAGCTCAAGCGAGATCCTCCGCTGCCCAAGTCGGGACCGCAGTGTTGCAAGCTGGATCTCAACGATTGCCCGGAGATCCCTGCGCAGAAGCCTGGAGAAAATGATGATGTCGTCCACACGGTTGAGAAACTCGGGACGGAAGGCGTGTCTGAGCTCCTCCAGCACAGCATTGCGCACGTCCTCTGTGAGCTCCTCCGATTCGCGAAACTCCATGAGTCTGCCAGCACCGACGTTGCTTGTCATGATGACAACAGCATGGGTGAAATCGACAGTCCTCCCCTGGCCGTCTGTGAGGCGGCCATCATCGAGCACCTGCAGGAGTGTGTTGAACGCGTCAGGATGGGCCTTCTCTATCTCGTCGAGCAAAACGACGCAGTACGGTCTGCGTCGCACAGCCTCCGTAAGCTGACCACCCTCCTCGTATCCGACATATCCAGGAGGAGCTCCAATGAGGCGAGCAACAGCGTGCCGCTCCATGTATTCACTCATGTCAATCCGGACCATTGCCTGGTCATCATCGAAGAGAAACTCCGCAAGCGCACGTGCAAGCTCGGTCTTACCGACTCCCGTTGGACCAAGAAAGAGGAATGATCCAACGGGCCTGTGCGGGTCTCCCAGTCCTGCACGCCCCCGCCGCACGGCCGCAGATACAGCTGAAATGGCATCATCCTGGCCGACCACGCGCTGGTGGAGCCGCTTCTCCATCTCCACAAGCTTCCGCATCTCTCCTTCCAGCATGCGCTGGACAGGAATGCCCGTCCATGAAGACACGACAGCTGCAACATCCTCCTCGCCCACTTCCTCATTGAGAAGTGGTGTGGCTCCCTGTGTTGAGCGGAGACGCTCCTGCGCTGCTGTGAGCTGTGCAGCGAGCGCTGCGAGCGTTCCATACCGAAGCTCGGCAGCCTTGCCGAAGTCAGCCAGGCGCTCAGCATACTCGGCCTCGTAGCGTGTCCGTTCAATGGATTCTTTCACTGTGCGGATCTCTCCTAGGCAGTCCTTTTCACTCTGCCACCTTGCACGGAGTTCCTTCTCCTGTTCACGGAGATTGGCGAGATCCTTCTCGACTGCCTGGAGACGCATGCGCGATCCCTCATCCGTTTCCCGTTTCAGTGCCTCACGCTCGATCTCGAGCTTTCTCAGGCCCCGTTCGACGACATCAAGCTCCTCGGGCAGCGAGTCAATCTCGATCCGCAACCGTGAGGCTGCCTCATCGACAAGGTCTATCGCCTTGTCCGGAAGGAACCTGTCAGGAATGTACCGGTGCGAGAGCACAGCAGCAGCAACAATCGCACTGTCAGTGATCCGGACACCGTGATGGACCTCATACCGTTCCTTGAGACCGCGGAGAATACTAATTGTGTCCTCAACTGATGGCTGGTCAACATATACGGGCTGAAACCGGCGCTCAAGCGCTGCATCCTTCTCAATGTGTTTCCGGTACTCGTCCAGGGTAGTGGCCCCAATGCACCGGAGCTCGCCTCTGGCAAGAGCTGGCTTCAGCATGTTTCCCGCATCCATGGCGCCTTCCACTGCGCCTGCTCCAACAATGGTGTGCAGCTCATCAATGAAAAGGATGACCCGGCCATCGCTTGCAGTGACTTCCTTGAGCACTGCCTTGAACCGGTCCTCAAACTCCCCTCGGTACTTGCTTCCAGCGACCATCGAGCCGAGATCGAGCACAATGACTGTGCGGTCTCGGAGTCCCTCAGGCACATCCCCTGTTGCAATCCGCTGTGCAAGCCCCTCCACAATTGCCGTCTTGCCAACACCTGGCTCTCCGATGAGCACTGGATTGTTCTTTGTCCTGCGGCTGAGTACCTGGATGACTCGGCGTATCTCAGCATCCCGGCCAATCACAGGATCCAGCTTTCCCTCACGAGCGACTGCAGTAAGATCCCGACCATATTTCATGAGCGCCTCATACTTCGCCTCAGGATTGGGATCCGTGATTCGTGAACCAGCCCGCAAATCTTCCACTGCATGGGAAAGGGCTGCCACATCGATTCCCTCGAAGACAGTGCGGAGTTCCCTGTCCCTGGAGTGTGCTGCTGCGAGGAGCAGATGCTCCGTTGCAAGATACTCATCGTGCAGCTGCTTCATGCGGGCCTCCGCTTCTGAAAGAAGCGTCTGGGTTCGCTGGCTGAGTGTGGGTTCTGGCGCTGGCTCCTGAGCTGGAAAGGCTGCAATGCGGTTTGCGAGCCGTGCTGCCACCACTGCAGGATCCCCGCCAGCCCGCTCAATCATCCGGGGAGCTGCGCTTTCCTGCACATCCATGAGTGCTCCCAGCAGATGCTCGGGCTCAATGAGCGCATGCTGTCCGTGCTCAGCCCGGGCACGGCTCTCCTCAAGCGCCTCCTGCACCTTCTCCGTGAGACGATCCACACGCACGATGCCACGTCCTCCCTGCGATATTGGTGATGCACCAACAACCTACCCAGAGACACCCGTTCTCTAACACGCCAAGCAGGCTTCCTACTACCATTGGCACATGAAGCTCACTGCCCTCGGCACAGGATCCGCATTCGAAGGCATGTGCCACAACGCCTCGCATCTTCTCAACGATGAGCTGCTTGTCGATGCAGGTGCCCCAGTTCCCTACCTGCTCCGCCGGGCATCGGGACAGACTGCACCGCGCTATATCCTCATCACGCATTTCCATGGTGACCACACGGGAAACCTTCCTGTCACCCTTGGGCTCATTGCCACTGCTGCACGGAATGTGCCAACGCACATCATCGGACCTGTGGGCATCGGGGAATTCACTGAACGGCTTGTAAGCACGGTGTACGGCCACCGGTTCTGGATCCGCATGCTGGAGGAGTGCGGCCTTCTGTTCCAGGAGGTCGACGACGCAGCAACTGTCACTTTCGGGTCGTGGACCTGCCGTGGCGTGGCGCTGTCCCACAGTCTGGGACCATCTGTCGGGTATCTTCTAGAGAATAGTGGCGATTCGGTTTCACTGGGCATCACGGGAGATACTGCGATGTGTGCAGGGCTCACCCGTCTTGCATCCATGAGCGATGTTCTCCTCACGGAATGCTCCTTTCTCCACCCGCCAGCACTGTTCGGGCATCTGAGCACAGCGGACATCGCTGAGCTTGTGCATGACCATCCGACCACACGCATCCTTCTTGCGCACTATGGGGCAGTACCCCATGTCAAGGGAGCCCTCACGCTCCATGACGGCATGACACTGCATCTCACTGAGCAGTTACTTGGCGAGAAATGGAGGGTGTCGCAGCGCCCGCACCTGCATCAGCCTGACTGACTGTCCTCCTGAGGATGCGCTGGTGCTGTACCAGGTGACTGGGGAGCGCCGGACACATCCATGCCCTGTTCCAGCGAGACAGTTGCATTGCCCTGCTGATGGTCCTGTGCTGGATGGACAGCTGGCGGCTCATGCGCTGCCCAGTCCTGCACAGCGTCATAGAGACCCCGAAGAAGCGTCATCCTCATGTGGTTCTTTGCTGCCTCAGCTTCTTCTGGCGTTGCTGGCATGGCGCCATACTGGTACTCATCATTCCAGGGAGCTGGAGTCGAAACAATGATGTGGGAGTTGACCTTGCCGAGTATGGTGTCTGGCCGGCCCTCCTCGACTGCCAGCGCCACCCGGAGATCCACACCAATGTGGGAACACATCTTCCACGACCGTTCCCACGTGCGGATCCTCTCCACACCGAAGAGGACGAACCTGATGGGATCAATGACCATCGTGTCGCCATACACAGGCACAAGAGGCTCGAACATGGTGAGGACATCCGCATCAAGTTCCCTCGTGACCCAGTTCACAAGCGCGGGAACACGGTTCTCTACATCAGGATGGACATGGGCGCCAAATTCGCTCTCCGTGCCTTCAACATAGCCTGCGTGGGCTGGACAGTACACATGGCCATTCACCACGTGCCGGTGTTCTGAACACCAGGCTGTTGGACATGGACGGTCCCGGCGATCGAGATACTCGCAGCTGAGCCCTGTCTCCTCCTTGCACCCGCGAGCTGAGCAGTACTGGTCCCCCTTCCGTGCAATGAGCTCCTGACGCTGCCGTTCAGCAATCTCCTCGGGTGTCTCTTCCTGCGCTTCCGCATTGAGCGGGACTATCAGTGGATGCGGTGTTTTTCTTCCCCACATCGTCACCACCTCACTTCATGGTTCTAGATGACTGTCCCTGCACAGTGTGGCGGAGCGTTCATCTATGTTGAGCTTAGCGCATATGGTAGCAAACGTCTATACTGTTGTGCTATAATCCCGCTTCCTGTCGCGAATGTCCTCCTGTTCCACACACCCTCTACGAAATCGATATAGTATTGATATTCGTGACGAGTTGCACTGCCGTGTGCAGTGCAATGTCTCGGCAGAAGAGAGAGGAGGGCGTACGCATGGAGCAGGAAGAGTTCCTGACGACTGGAGAGGCGGCAGAGGTTTGTGGGGTATCCCGTTCAACCCTTCGCCGGGCTGTCGCCCAGGGCCATCTCCGTGCATGGCATACGCCAGGCAACCATCTCCGCTTTTCACGCAGTGACTGTGTCACATTGGCGCAGACACTGGGGAGAGTCGACCTCGTTGGCCATGCAGTGCAATCGCGCACTGGAGAGACGGCCATACCCGCTGGAATGTCAAGTGCGACTGCCCCAGCAACAGCAGCGCCCAAGGACCGGTAGACGCTGTACCACGAACCTGCCCACCCATCACCCAAGCGGCACCCCACTTCTGTGGTGGTGCCGCTTCTTTGTTATGCAGGACAGGATGCATGTCTGAGATAGACACCGCATA
>JAJZLL010000068.1:19124-27718 GCA_021803465.1 bacterium | reverse complement strand
GCAGGAGCTTACCGGGATCGTTTCACGTGCAAGGGAAGACCATGGAAGCGAAGCACGTGAGCTGCTCGTCACATGCGCACTCACGGAGATCCGCGGCTGTGCGGATGAGCTCGCAAGCGACTGGCTGGATGCCATGGACCTTTACCAGGAGGGAGCTGTTGCTGTCATCAGTGCTGTCGACGATTTTCTTCTCTCCCAGAAGGAGGGGTCAACGTTCCGTTCCGCCATGCAGCAGGCCATTCGGTCCCATCTCGAGAAGTTCATTGCGGAGGAGGAGGCTGCGAAGAACGAGCGCGAGCAGCTTGTCCGCGATGTGGAGCTGCTTGATAAGACGTTTGTCGAGCTGAAGCGGGAACTTGGACGGGAGCCGCTTGTTGCGGAAGTTGCGGCGAAGCTCTCATGGACTGCACGGAAGGTGACTGTTGTCGGTGAGGCGCTCGAGCGGGCCAGGGAGGAGTTTGACCTCGATATACTTCAGTACCTTGATCCGGACATAGCCGGGGCCTTTGTCGAGGATCTCGAACCTGGACTCTCCGCGGATGGGGATGACGACATCGACGAGGACGACTGAGCTGACCTCAGTCGAGACCCCTCCCCTTGGGAGGGATGCCTGGAGGGGAGAGTTTCGCGAGGAGCTCCTTCTTCGCAGCAAGGAGTGCATGGACATGGTCCATCTGCTTTGTCACTGTGCTGTGCATGATGGATTCGACAAGTGTGCGGGAGAGATCCTGACGATCAATATCTGAAGCCAGCTTGAACGGAGGGAGCAGTGCGCGCCGAAGCTGGGTGAAGGCAAGTGTCGCCTCATTGAAGGGAAGCTCCATGAGTCCCTCATGCTTCATGATGCGTGTGATGAGATCCTCAATCGCCTGGGTGCTGCCACCAAGCCGCACAAAGGTCAGGAGCTCCTTGTCATATGAACTTCCCACAAGGGGTGCGCATGCGCGGAGCAGGTCACGGACACCATAGGACTGGGCGATGTAGACGTATGGCTTTGGTACAGCCCTGCTGAAGAGTGGGTCAGAAGCGGGAAGTTTCAGGGCTTTGATGAGCTTGGGGAGGTAGGCATACGCAGCAAGCTGCGTTGTGCCCTCTGAAAGTGCCTCGATGGCAGCGCTGAACTGGTCCTGGTACCGTTCCCAGTCCCGCTCGATGAGGGTGGCACGTGTTGGGCCAAGCGAGTGGATGAATTCGTGGAAGATGACCGAGAGCGCCTCATTGAGCTCCCTGACGAGTGTCCTGTGCATGGGATCCGAGCGGTCATACGCATCAGGATGGGAAATGAGGTCGACAAGGACAGCAAGGCTCTGCATGGTGTCCTTGTCCACATAGATGCGCTGGGTCACAAGATCGAAGAAGGCACGGGTGGAGCTGTCATCAGCAGCATTCTGCTCCTCGACAGTGCCATCCGAGACAACCTCGAGCGCATATGAAGTGGCATGGAAGGAGTCTTCCGCGAACTCCTGGATGCGGGCAAGCAGCTCCTGGACAGAGCGGGGAGGATGTGTGAGGGGAGGGAGTGCTGGCCTGTCCGGAACCGTGATCGCAACCGATGACGGGACATCTGCAGGGACGATGGAGCGTGGTGGTGTGGGATTCGGTCCCTTGCCAAGCGGCGAGTCAGTGCTGTCAGAGGATCGATGCGACTGGCGGGAATCCACGTTTCCTGCGACCTCCCTGGCTTGCTATGGACCGGTACCTTCCCAACCGTATCAGGTTGGGGGGAGCAGTGAGAAGATGCTGGACTGGACAGGGCAAGGGCATGGGCCTTATTCCTCGGGCCTGTCCCGGCGTGAGCCATCAAGATCGTGGAGGAGATGGGCGCTTCCCACTCCACGGGAAACGGAGCCCCTGCCGAAGCGGCTCTGGAGCGCGTCGACAACCGAATCAAGTGTGCGGTCCTTCGTGTCATTGGGGAAAAGGGTCCCCTGGACTGCAGAAGTGAGCTCCGATGTGCCCACACCAATGAGTCGTAGGGCTGCATGGTTCCATTCCTCATCGAAGAGGGCAGTCGCAGTCCTTGTGAGGAGCATGGTGTCATCTGTCGGCTCGGGAAGGGTGCACTGGTGGGTTGTCGTGACAAATCCGCTGGTCCGGAGCGTGACCGTGCAGGTGCGGGCAAGCAGGTGGTGCGCACGGAGTCTTCTCGCGACATCGGTCGAGAGCGCCCGGATGACGTCTGTCATCTCCTTCCTGGTGGTGAGCGGGGGGAGAAATGTCTCCTCCCTGCTGAGGGATTTCGGATTGCCAGGTGGTGTGACAGGGCGGTCGTCCTCACCGCGGAATGAGTGGTAGACACTTCGGCCGTGCGCTGTGCCGAAAAGCTTCTGGCACTGGTCGACTGCCAGGGTGCGACCCTCGGCAACGGTGTGAATGCCATGCGCTGCAAGACGTTCCACGGTTTTTGGACCGATGCCAGGAATGGCATCCACAGGTAGCGGATCAAGGAAGGCCTGCTCGCTGCCAGGAGGAACACTGACAAGTCCCTGGGGCTTGTGCGCATCAGAGGCGATCTTGGCCACGAGCTTTGTCGCTGCGATTCCAATGGAGCACGTGAGATGTGTCCGTGTGAGGATGGCGTCCTGGAGGCTCTGTCCAATCTTCTCTGGAGAGCCATACCTCCGGATTGATCCCGTGATGTCGAGATACGCCTCATCGATGGACACTGGCTCGATCATGTCTGTCACGGACTGGAAGCATGCGAGCACAGCCCGGGACGCCTCGCGGTACTGTTCCATGTCGACTGGGACGACCACTGCGTCAGGACACCGCCGCACAGCCTCGATGAGTGGCATTGCGGAGTGGACACCAAACTGCCGTGCCTCATATGATGCAGTCGAGACCACGCCGTACCGGTACTGCTCGCCCTCCCTGTGGTGGTGTGCGCCACCGACAATGACCGGTTTGCCCCTGAGTTCGGGGTGGTCTCGCTGCTCCACCTGGGCGAAAAACGCATCCATGTCGGCATGAAGGATGACACGATGCCCCTTCCATGGATCGTCTGTCGAAGGCATGGCCATGCAGGTGGCTCCTCAGGAGTGTGCTGATGGGGGATGGACGGGAGCAGCGCCTGGCGTGTGGACATGCGCAGTCCACTGGCGGATGTCCTCCTCCTCGATATATCCGGCAGCAAGGAGGATCTCGACATACGGAATGTCGAGGTGCTGTGAGACCCTTCTCAGTACCCAGGGAGGAGGATTGTCCTTGTTCTTGTTGAGGGCCTGGTAGAAGTAGATCTCGTTGAGGCCGCACCGGATGGCAAGCTGGTGGAGGGAGATCTGCCGCTCTTGGCACTGTTCCCGGAGGTACACTGCGAACGCGCGGACATTGGGTTGGTCATCAAAGACGAGCGTCGTTTGCATAGGTGTGATCTCAGTGTAGTGCCTTTTTCGCACTGCGTCCATGTGGCACTCTGGAGTCAGGACGGGACTGCTCCAGGGAGGAGGTCGAGGAGGTCACGAAGGTCAGAGATCTGGGGAACTGCTTCCTCTGGCGCGCCTGGGGTGACTGTGGGGCAGTAGAGAATACCCGTGAGACCCGCATTCCGCGCACCCGTCACATCCTCCCTCATGCGGTCACCGACCATGACTGCCCTGGAAGGATCACTGCCCAGTTCCACTGCAAGATCTGTGAACACGGCGGGGTCAGGCTTTCGGATCCTTGTGAGTCCGGAAAGGGAAATGCTGTCAAGATGCGAAAGCATTCCAAGGGATGCAAGCTGGAGCATGACAGCCTCGGGATAGCTGGCATTTGACGCAAGGCCAATGGCGTACCCACGCTCCCGGAGCAGGGCAAGGGTGGTGAGTGCACCATCCACTTCCCTTGCACCAGAGCCCCAGGCATGCTGCTCGATGAGGTAGATGCGGTGCACGAGTTCCTGCGAGGTGGAAACTCCATGGGATGTGTAGGCATTGCTGTAGAAGCTGAGGACATCGGGCTCCTCATCAGGGTGTGTATCCCGGGCAGCGAGCACGGCTGAGAAAATCTCCATATGGAGGTGCGCGACTGCCTCAGGAGTGTGGAGGTCATGCGGGCTTCCATCAGGGAGGAGAGCCTGGATGGAGGAATAGGCGGCCGCGAGCTTCCTGTGGGGAGGATCGAGGATAGCAAGAGTCCCTTCATAGTCGAAAAGAACTGCTGAACAGTCCTCAAGGGTTGCGGGAGCGTTGGTGACGGTCACTGCGGAGTCCGTGGAGGACGCCCACCTCCACGTCTGGATCGTCCACCAGACCGCCTCCCAGGCGACCCATGCTGCTGCGATCCACTGCTGTTTGGACTGCTGCCTCCAGAGCCGCCCCCTCCGGATCTGCGCCGTCGCTGGCGCCTCTTCGGTCGGGACTGCAGCTTCTCGAAGAAGAGCTCATCGGGACGCTTCTTCTCGGGAAACACCACCATGGCATTGGGATGGCTCTCTATGCGATCCCGATACTCCTCGATGAGCGTTTCAAGCTGGCGCTTGTTCTTGCTCGTTGGCGCAACCTTCTCTGCCCATGGCTGAAGCGCCTGCTGCGCAGTGCGGGGTGCCTTCTGCACCCGTTCATCCCCTGATTCGGGAATCTGGCCGAGGACATTCCGTATGGCACGTTCCACGAACTGGATGGGATCGTTGGGGTCCGCTTCGGGCACGAGTTGCGACTCAGTCATGCGCATTTCCCCTCTGGAGGAGATGGAGGGCAGCAATGGTCTTGATGTCCACATCGTGCGTGCGGATGAGATCCTCGCACTCGGGAAGGGTGAAGGCCATGACATCAAGTCGTTCATCGTGGTCCGTGTGCTGCTCTCCTGGAGTGAGCGTCTCAGCAGCGAAGAAGTAGATCATCTCGGTGGAATATCCGGGAGATACGGGTCCCTCGCCAAGATATGTCCACCTAGCGGCATCATATCCTGTCTCTTCGCTGAGCTCGCGGTGGGCAGTGACCTCCGGAGCCTCTCCATTGTCGATGGTTCCTGCAGGAACTTCCCAGTAGGGACGGCCATGGGGATACCGCCACTGCCGGACGAGAACGATCCGTCCATCCTCAAGGATGGGAATGATCGCGACAGCACCACGGTGGAGGACAACTTCCCTGCGCGTCTGTGTTCCGTCAGCAAGCTCGGCCTCATCCTCCACAACAGTAAGGAGGCGGCCCTGAAACCGTTCGGTCCTGGATCGCTGGCGTTCCCTGAGGTGGGAAATCTCTTGTTCGTTCACACCCGTATTGTCGCGCATTCTCTGGGGAGCGTGCCTACCGCTTCGGCTGCGGCGCAGCAGCAGTGCTGGGAAGGATCGTTTCGAGTGCTGCTCCCAAAAAGCCGATGGAGCCTGCAGCAGCAGCCGTCCCTGTGAGAGTGAGAAACGGTTCAAGGCTCTTCGCCAGACGTGGCACAGGGAGTGACTGGAGAACGATGTGGCCTGGTCCACGGAGGTATGCGAGAACGAGTCCGTCCTTGCCAAAGGCGATGTTCGAGATGCCCCGCATGAGCTTCATGCGGAGCTGCACGGATGACTCGAACGCTCCGATGTGTCCAGGATGTACTGCGATCTCCTGATCCTCCTCGAGGTAGTGGGTGTACGTCTCTCCACCGAGCTCGATCCAGGCTGTGCCATGCCCTGTGAGCTTCTGGAGGATGAAGCCCTCCTTGCCGTACAGGGCAACTCCAATCTTCTTCTGGAAGCCGATGGAGACCAGGACTTCTGGCGTTCCACAGATGAAGGCATGCTTGGCAACGCAGTAGCCAGACTTGTCACTTGTCAGCTGAAGGGGAATGATGCGTCCAGGATACCGGGATGCAAAGGTGATGGAGCCACCCTCATTGGGAGCTGAGAACTTTGTGAGAAAGGCGGAGGATCCTCCAATGGTCCGTGCAAGGATCCTGGACACTCCATTCTTTCCCTGGCGGAGCGATGTGGAGAGCTGAAGCTGCGGACTCATCCACGCAAGCTCGCCTGTCTCGGCAATGATGGATTCGCCATGGTCAAGCTCGACCGTGAGGATGGGAATGATGCTCGAAGTGATCGATGATCTCACTGTTGTCCCCCCACCCTGTGCGTTTGCCTCAATTGTAGCGGATGATGCGTTTCCCTTTCCTGAGGAGTGGGAAGGGGAAGTCATCTCCGTGGCGGAGAGCCAGACTGGATGAGGAAGCATGATGGGGCTGCTGGCGGAGGCGCACCGAAACCTTAAAGGATGTCCGCGTGGGCCTGGATGTTGCTAATACAGTCCTCGAAGGCTGGAAAATGGCCGTACACCAAGGGAGCGACCAGCGCATACGATCTGCGCAGAGCCTTTTTTTCTCCGATCCGAGTGTGAAAATCCTGCTAGCGGCGAATCCCGCTTCTGGACGAGCCTCAGCAGGCCAGCCGTAGAGGTGGCTAATTTGAACGGTATCTTCCGCCAGCTCTGCGGCGTGACCTTGCAGACGTTGTGTCGTTTCGCGGGATGAAAGCAGAGCGTTCACATCGTACAGATGGCGACCAAGCATGCGCATGGCTTCGGGTTGTGCGCTATGGAGTGCAGATAGCTTCTCGATCAGCGTTCGCTCCGGCGCCAAGACTTCCATGGAGAATGGCATGAACTCCGAGATATCGTCGAGTATATGGAGATCTTCAGTCGCGATCTCCGCAAGCATAGAACGGATTTCCTTCTGTTGTGTCGGTGCATCTCCTCCGCGGACTCCCAGTTCCAGGAAGATATGGGGACGCAAGGATGAAGTGTCCGATTGTCGTGGGTAGTCGTACTCGACGTGGCTAAAAATGCCGACTTTTCCGCGCACTACGCGTGCTTTCGCACCCTTTTCCAGGATGTTCGGTCGGGCGCACTTGTCTATTAGCTGGAGTACCTTGTCGAGCTTTCTGCTCTCCACCTCAAGAGTTCCTGGCGTAACGAGTATGTCAACGTCTTCGGAGAAGCGCTCGATGAGATGGTAGGCACGAGAAAGACTGGTGCCTCCCTTGAAAATCGCGCGGGGTTTTCTGATGACGTCGGACTGCATGAAGTCTATTGGAGGAGAGGCGATGCTGCGCAAGAGCTCAGTAACCCAAAAATCCTTTTCGACAAATGCCTGCGGTATTCCGCGCGCAGCAGCAGCCTGACTCACCAAGGCGGCAAGCTCATTGGGTTCTGTGCGAAGTGTTACCCTCATTGTGCGCTCAAATCCAATATCAACCTGTGCAGAGTGTTGCGCAGCGTTGAGGAACGCTCTGATGTGGCAACACGGGTACATGTTCGAATATTGATCACTCCATCTGATTGCAGCTGTCGAACCCGATCGACCAGTTTGGTCCAGGTCACCTCCACATAGTCTGGGTAGGATCGGAGAACCTCCAAGAGCGCAATTTCCGAGTAGCTCAAATCTATGCGGTCGAGGTTGGCGCGCTGGGAGTAGGAGACGCCGGCGACAGCTTTCGGTGGGCGGCTGACTGTCGTCAGTCTTGGTTCTGCGGGAACTTGCGTCGAGAGACCCAGGTGGTTTGATGCAAGCCATCCAGTAGGCCCAACGCCCCTGCTTCCAGCACGCCATATTGCCACATCAATGGAATTCGGACGACCCAGACCGAACCGGGTTGGGGCCCCTTTCCAGTAGAGACCACGTGCAATTCGCACGAGGTCGGTACGCGAGCGCGCTGCGCGAGACCACGCCATGTAGGCTGCTGCTCCCGAGGGGATGCCAAGATCTCCGGGTGAAAGGAACGATCCCTGTGGTGCCTTGTCGATCATGTCTGCGACGATGTTTACTGTGCTCATTGTTATTTCAGTGTAGCATTGAAATAACATTTCGACAACAGTCACTCGAGGAGGCGACTACCTCGAAGCGCGGAATCCACAGCGCAGGTGGCGAGTGAAGACTGTCTGCTCGAGGGCGATTCCCACCGGTGCAGCGATGTTGAAGGGACCACCCGGCGTGGCCGATGCTGGACTCCCGAAAGATGCACTCGTTAGTGTCAAAGACCCGACAAAGAGGGAAGCTGCTTACAGACCATCTGAATGCAGGGGGAAGAGCGGATGACGCGTTTCCCTTTCCTGAGGAGTGGGAAACGGGAAGTCATTTCGTGAACGTGCGTATGCATACTGGGATCATGCGCGTAGTGCTCAGACATGCGGGATTCATGGGGCTTGGCATTGGACTCGGTGTGTGGATAGGACTCACCCCACATGATTCGTGGTGGATCTTCCGCGCCCTCATCTACAGCATTGGGGCATTTGAACTCCATTACTTCACCCATGATGAGGATTCAGTGAGGGAGATGATTCTTGGTGGGTATTACTTCCTGCCCGTCATGATTGTGACCGGGCTTGCAGTGCAGTGGATTCCCCTCTGTGAGGGATCGGGCTGGGATCAGCATGCAAAATCCCCAGCGGCAGGATTCCCTGCGGGGGTCACTTCCCCTTTGCTGTGATGGAAGTGTCCTCACCCATTAGCTGCAACGGTTGCCCCCAGGTTTGGGGAGTGTGATTGCGCGTTCCGTGATCCGGAAGGAACGTTGTCAACGGGAGAAGAAAACTGCGATATCCCATACAATGATGGGATGACACGCGCAAAGACCATCCTGTCACTGCTCGTTCCCCTTCTCCTCACTGCAGTACTCGCAGCCTGTGGGACGGGAACGGCTTCGT
>JAJZLL010000068.1:0-19114 GCA_021803465.1 bacterium | reverse complement strand
CTGCGCCAGACACGAAGTCCGTTGCTGTGACGGAGATTGGGATCGGACGATACGATCTTGTGGTTGTCGGTGTCGCAGTTGTCGCGAACGCTGCGAAGTACCATGATGCGACAGGTGTGGTTGTGCATTTCACTGCGAAGAACCGCTATGGGACTGTGATGCATGAACTTGACTCGCCGAGCGTCACCATCCCTGCTGGCGCCACTGTTCCCATCACCGTTCTCTGCACTGATGCGTGCGTTGGCGCTTCGAGCATCGTTGCAGCTGTGACTGTTGGAGCCTGGCAGGTGCATGATGTTTCGGGAACGACGGTTTCCCTGTCTGGCATCTCGTGCCAGGGGTGCTCGACGCCAGGGAGCGGTTCAAAAAGTCTCACCGTATCCATCTCGGGATCCCATCTCACACTTGGAACAATCATCAACGAATTCGCGATTTGCCGCACTTCGCAGGGCACCATCAATGGTGGGGGCCTCCAGCAGACAGTGTGGACAGGAGCATCCTCGACCCAGCAGGCAACCATCGCAGTCATTGCGACTGGATATCCCGCTTCCTGTACAGCTACAGCAGTGCTGGGTTCCTAGGAGTCTGCACCCTCCGGGTGCCAGCGGACTTCCGGGTACCGTGCTGCGCGCACCTCATCGACACGCTGGACTGGAGTTGAGCGCGGTGCGAGGTGTGCTGCTTCAGGATCACTCCGGAACTCCTCAAGGATTGCATGGACGATGTCCGCATACTTCTCAAGCGACTCTTTGGATTCCGTCTCGGTGGGCTCAATCATGAGCGCTTCAGGAACAGTGGTGGGGAAATACATGGTGGGTGGATACACGCCGTAGTCGAGAAGCCGCTTCGCAAGGTCCTGCGCCTTGAGCTCGGGAAGGGAGGATCCTTTCGTGGTCACGACGAACTCATGCATGGGAAGGGCTGTGACAGCAGGAGGAAGGTCACGGGTGATGAGGTGGTGGAGATACCTGGCATTGAGGACAGCCCCTTCCGCAACCTCGCGTATTGTGTTGCCATACGCACGGATGTACGCGTACGCGCGGATGAGCATGCCGACATTGCCATAGAATGCGCGCACCTTGCCAATGCTCAGGGGCCGGTCGTATGAAAGGGCATAGGTGCTGTCCACCTTCTCCACAGTCGGGACAGGAAGAAACGGTTCAAGGTGGGGCTTCACGCCCACGGGTCCTGCACCTGGACCACCGCCACCGTGGGGAGTGGAGAAGGTCTTGTGGAGATTGAGGTGCACAACATCGAAGCCCATGTCTCCAGGACGTGCGACTCCGACCATGGCATTGAGGTTGGCTCCGTCATAGTAGAGCTGGGCACCAACCTCATGTGCTGCCCTGGCTATATCAAGAATGTCATGCTCGAATGCGCCGTACGTGTTGGGATTTGTGAGCATCACGGCCGCGACGGACTCAGAGAGGTGCGCCCTGCAGTCCTCAAGGTTCACAGTGCCATCGGGATTGCTCCTGATGCTCACCACCTCATACCCGCAGAGCGCTGCTGAGGCGGGATTCGTGCCATGCGCGCTGTCAGGAATGAGGACAGTTCTTCTGCCATGGTCACCACGGTGCTCATGGTACGCCTGGATCATGCGGAGGCCAGTCCACTCTCCCTGTGCACCCGCTGCAGGCTGGAGGGAGACGCGCGACATGCCAGTGAGCGCTGTGAGGGCATGCTCAAGGTCGTGAAGGAGATGCAGTGTGCCCAGGGCATCGGAAACGTCCTGGTAGGGATGGAGATCCGCGAATCCCTGGTAGGAAGCGACCTCCTCATTGAGGACAGGGTTGTACTTCATCGTGCAGGATCCAAGCGGGTACATTCCCTGGTGGATGTTGTGGTTCCGCCTCGCAAGCCGGCCAAAGTGCCGCGCGAGCATGGGCTCCGGTATGCGCGGGATTCGGGGAGGTGTTGTGCGCACCAGGTGCTCGGGAAGAAACTCCATGGGTGCTGGATCGAGGCCAGTGGGGGCTGACGTGTAGTCGCACCCAAGCTCGAAGAGGAGAGGTTCTGCGCCCGCCCATCCTTCCTTCTGCGGTGTGCGTTCAATGTGTGGGGCAGTTGCTGCCATCATGCAGCCCTCCAGGAGCGAGCTGCTGCTGCATACGCGTCAATGGCAGCAGGCGTCGTGTACTCCGTGCATGCGACAAGCAGCTGCGATCCTGCTGCGCTGGGAACCAGTCGGGTGAGCGGGATGCCAGGAAGTATGTTCTCCTGCCGCATGTGCGCTGAGAATGCCTCAGCGTCACCGGGAAGGGAGATGACCGCTTCCCATAGGTAGGGAGCATCAGGATATGCGAGGGAGAAGCCGGGAAGATCACTGAGCGCACGGGAAAGATGGTGCATGGCGGAAGCGCTCCGTGAGGCAACGCCCTTGAGTCCACCAGCTCCCATCTCCGCCATGTACACCGTGGCAGCAAGCGCCATGAGCGCATGGTTCGTGCAGACATTCGATGTTGCCCGTTCACGCCGGATGTGCTGTTCCCGCGCCTGGAGGGTGAGGGTGAATGCCCTGTCACCGCTCGCATCGACTGTCGCTCCAGCAAGCCGTCCGGGTATTTTCCGGATGAGCGTGTCGCGGACAACCATGTAGCCGACATGGGGTCCCCCAAACGATGCGGGAATGCCAAACTGCTGCCCATCCCCAGTGACGACATCGAAGCCCACTGCTCCAGGGGGTGTCACGAGGAGAAGCGACATCGGATCCGCATCAGCAAGTGCGAGGGCTCCCACAGCATGGGCGCATGAAGGAAGTTCCGTGTAGTCGAGGACCGTTCCATAGACTGTCGGCTCGGGAACGATGAGGGCAGCATGATCATCCGTGAGAACTGCTTCTACAGCATCCTTCGTAAGGACACCACCAGTGAGCGGGATGACATCGCACGCCACATGCCGTGCACGAAGCATCGTGTCAAGGACAGCCTTGTGTTCAGGTTGGATGCCCTCCACCACAGCTATGCGGCTTCTTTCCGTATGGAGGAGGGCAAGGATTGCTGCCTCTCCAAGTGCAGTGCCTCCATCGTAAAGCGAAGCATTCGCGACATCGAGTCCAGTGAGTTCGCACATCATGGTCTGGAATTCGTAGATGCTCTGGAGCGTTCCCTGTGATGCCTCCGCCTGGTAGGGGGTGTAGGCGCTGTAGAATTCCGGCCGCTGGAGCACGGACCGCACAACTGCGGGAATGTACCGGCGGTACACGCCCCCCCCTATGAACGAGGAATACGAGGAGAGTGGATGGTTGACCTCTGCCAGGGATGCGAGATGGCCTGCAAGCTCCATCTCCCCAAGGGGTGGTGGAAGGTCCACTGAAGGGATGCGGAGCGCATCGGGAATGGGAGCAAAGAGGTCATCAGCCGATGCGAGGCCAAGCGCCTCGAGCATCGCTTTCCTGTCATCTGGGGAGTGGGGAACGAAGCTCATACTGCCACCAGTATGGCGCCTTCCTGCTGGGGTATGCTTGCTGCTGGTTTACGCCTGGGACTGCATGAGTGGAATGAAGACTATGGTAGCTCTACTGGCATGATGAGCATGGAGTACATGCAGTCAAGCTTCCATGTTCCCGCAGACTCAACCAGGTCGAATCCGCAGTAAGGGCACTTCCGCGCATCCGCAGTGAGCGCACACGGTGCTCCACAGTTTGGGCAGGAGCGCTGCCGGGCATTTCCTGAAGCGATGTCCGTGATGTGGAGGCGAACGAAGCGGAACAGGATGGAAGAGGATGTTGTCCCAGACTCCGTCACGATCCCCGTATCCCTTGCGTTCATGGTGAGAATCTCGATGTTGTCATCTCCGTATGCAGCGACAAGAGAAAGGGAGGGTTCCGTTTCCGCTGCTGACTCGTGCTGTTCCGGTGAGAGATGAAGCTGGGCATGCACCTCCTTCCACCACCGCGCACCTCCTACGGAGAGGTGGGGAAGAAGTGCTGCATCCGAGGATGTGCGCACGCTTGCCTGGACAGTGTGCACGAGTGCTGTGAGCGCAGGCATTGTGACCTGGGGAGTGAAGGACGGGTCGTTATGGTGGATGGCAAAGAGGCCATCCGTGAGTTTCGCCCGGTCGAAGACGAAGTGGTGGACGAGATTCGTTGTGTCTGGCGCCGGGAAATCCTTCTCGCCAGCTAGAACCCAGGGGAAATATGTGTCTGCAAGAGCAGCATTGCAGTATGGACAGGTGGCAGGCGCAGGATCGGGGATGGGTGCACCGCAGTTCGCGCATCGCGGCGTGTTCCAGATGGCAGCATCCGGGCTTGTGGAGCGGGACCTGACAAGGACCCAACGCTGTGAGATGCGCTTCCTGGTGTATGTCTCCCATTCATTCACGAGAAGGTCGACAGCAATGATGTCGTGATACTCGTCGGTGTAGGCTGCAGCAATGGTGATGTGGGGAAGTGCATGGGCATCGAACAGGCTCACTGTCCCGCCACTGCTCCAGTGCTCCACAAGTCCATTCCAGGTTGACATGAAGGCAGGGGAAATAGCCCTGTCGAGCAGTGCAGTGTTTCCTGAGCGGAGCAGGGTCTCAATCTGGAGATACAGAGCCTCCACCTGGGCGACGAAATGCTGGGGGGAAAAGTCGGCATCATGCTGTGTGATTGAGGTGATGGCGATATCAATCGCATCAAGCTCCACAGGAGACTCGAGCAGTCTTGTGATGGTGTCCTGGAGTACTGGGGGAGCTCCAGGTGCGCTGCCAGTGGTTTCTTCGACAAGGGTGTCCCAGAAGGAAGCGTCGTTTGGTGAGGGGTTCTGGGGAGAAGGTTCAGCCATGGTACTCCCATGGTACGGGGTTTTCCTGGGTGCAGCACACTGCATCGGAGAAGCGGTACTGTACGAAGCGTAATGGCAGTATCAGTCCGCTCACACAGGATCCTCATTGCAGAGGATGATGCCGTTCTGAGGAACCTCATCCAGCAGGTCCTCGCCACGGATGGATATGCCATCACTGCTGCCTCCGATGGTCGCGAGGCGAAGCGGCTCCTTGGAGAGGAGTCTTTCAGCATCCTCCTCCTCGACATCGGCCTCCCTTTCATCGATGGCTGGACGATACTCGCAGATGCTACTGGAGGAACGCGGCCTGCCATCATTGTCATATCTGCCCGGGGGGATGAGCGTGACAAGGTGCGGGCTCTTGACCTTGGTGCGGACGACTATCTCACAAAGCCCTTTGGCGCGCCTGAGCTCCTCGCACGGATACGTGCAGTGCTGAGAAGGCTCGATGAGGGAGAAGGCAGCGGCATTGTCGAGACGGGAGATCTCCGCATCGACTTGGCCAAACGGACTGTGCACCGGAATGGCATTGAGGTCCGCCTATCTCCAACGGAATGGCTCCTCCTTGCGGAGCTTGCAGTGCGGCCAGGCGAGGTGGTTGACCAGCGGACACTCCTCGCGAAAGTGTGGGGCTCACAGTACATTGGGGACACGAACTACCTCAGGACCTTTGTGCTCAGACTCAGAAGAAAGCTGGAGAAAGACCCTGTGCATCCTGTCTGCATTGAAACCATCGGGAGGCAGGGGTACCGGCTGTCGATTGTCCACCAGGCACGTTGTTGACGATGCGTTAACGTCCACTTCTCCATCATCAGGGTGGAAACATGGATTCCCTACCTGCAGGGATGCGCATGTGGACAAGGAGGAAGGCTGTGGACAGTGACATCGTGATGCTTGCATTGATTGCGGGCATTGCACTTGTAAGCTGGGCATTCATTGAGGGAGTTGACAGGATATGACAGGGTATCTTGTCGCGCTTGGGATTGGTGTGCTCCTCCTTGGCTACCTTGCTGCTGCCTTGCTCTTTCCGGAGAAGTTCTAGCAATGGGCACGGACATTCTTGCAGTCGCCATCACGTTTCTCGCAGTGGGGTGTGCTGCGTGGCCACTCGGAAAGCACATTGCGCGCGTTGCTGAGGGAAAGCGGACCTTCCTCCACCCTGTGCTCAGCCCCATCGAGCGGGGAATCTACTGGTGTTCCGGTATCGATCCGGAAAGGGAGCAGAGCTGGAAGCAGTACACACTCGCAATGCTGGTCTTTTTTGTTGCGGGTCTGCTCTTCACGTATCTGGTGCTCCGGCTCCAGGGGTATCTTCCCCTCAATCCACAACATTTCAACGGCATGTCCCCAGCTCTTGCCTTCAACACTGCAGTGAGCTTCGCGACAAACACGAACTGGCAGAACTATGGCGGAGAGACTTCGCTCAGCTACTTCTCACAGATGGTGGGACTTGTTCTCCACAATTTCACTTCTGCCGCGATAGGGATTGCATGCGCATTCGCCCTCATCAGGGGACTTGTGCGGAAGTCGGGGAAGACGCTTGGGAACTTCTTCGCTGACACTGTGCGCATAGTCCTCTACATCCTGCTTCCCCTTGCAGCAGTCTTCGCAGTCATTCTCCTGAGCCAGGGAGTCATTCAGAATCTTGGCGGATACACGGCTGTCCACACGCTCCAGGGGGGGCATCAGCTCATCGCCCAGGGACCAGTCGCTTCCCAGGAGGCGATCAAGCTTCTTGGGACCAACGGTGGAGGATTCTTCAACGCCAATGCTGGTCATCCATTCGAGAATCCGAATGGTTTCACAAATGCCCTCGAGATTTTTGCCATACTCCTCATTCCCTTTGCGCTCACTGTGACATTCGGAACGCTCGTGGGGAACATGAGGCAGGGCATCGCCATTGCGGCAGCAATGGCCGTGATCCTTGTTGCTGGGACTGCTGTGACTGCTTCAGCTGAACAGGGGGGAAACCCGCTCCTTGCTGCGTACGGTGTGAACCAGCATGCGACTTCGCAGCAGTCCGGGGGCAACATGGAGGGGAAGTCCGTCAGGTTCGGTGCCATCCAGTCCGGCCAGTATGCCGTTGCCACGACCATGACGAGCACAGGAACCGTTGACAGCGCCCACGACAGCTACATGCCCCTCTCTGGTCTTGTGCTGCTCGTTGGCATGGAACTTGGAGAAGTGACACCTGGAGGTGTTGGCTCAGGGCTCTATGGCATCCTTGTCTTCTCGATCGTTGCAGTGTTCATTGCGGGTCTCATGGTTGGCAGGACTCCGGAGTACCTCGGGAAAAAGATCGAGTCCAGGGAGATGAAGCTTGCAGCACTCGCCATTCTTGTGCTTCCGCTTGCCATACTCGGTTTCACTGCGCTTTCCGTCCTCACGAAGGGAGGGCTTGCAGGTCCATCAAATCCCGGACCGCACGGCTTCTCTGAAATCCTCTACGCGTTCAGCTCCGCCACTGGCAACAACGGGAGCGCCTTTGCTGGACTTGCAGGAAACACGCTGTACTACAACACGACGCTTGCGTTCGCGATGTGGATAGGGAGGGTGCTCTTTGTCATTCCTGTCCTTGCCATTGCGGGATCGCTTGTCGCAAAGCGTGCAGTGCCGGAAAGCGCTGGAACCTTTCCCACGGATTCAGGCATGTTCACAGTGCTCCTCATTGGCGTCATCCTCATTGTTGGAGCGCTGACGTTTCTTCCCGCTCTCGCACTCGGTCCGATTGTCGAGCATTTCCAGATCATGAGCGGACATCTCGGGTAGGAGGAGGACAGCATGGCATCCGCGCATCAACCAGCATCGTGGGACCGCACTTCCCGGAGAAAGTCGCAGAGCAGCCTCTGGGACAGGAAGATCCTCGTTCCCGCTCTTGGCCAGGCATGCGTCAAGCTTGATCCCCGCTGGCAGATGCGGAATCCAGTCATGTTCGTTGTCGAGGTGGGAGCAGTCATGGTCACTTGGACGTATGTCACGGGCATAGGTCACATGGGGTCCGGGCTCGCGAAGTTCACGCTGCAGATAGCTGTCTGGCTCTGGATCACCATCCTCTTCGCGAACTTCGCTGAGGCTGTTGCAGAGGGAAGGGGAAAGGCGCAGTCCCAGGCACTCCGGAAGACACGGAGCGACACGATCGCCCGGAGACGGGATGCCAACGGGAGCGAGGAGAAAACTCCAGCACAGGAGCTTCGGAAGGGGGATGTCGTCATCTGCGAGGCGGGGGATGTCATTCCCAGCGATGGAACGATTCTTGAAGGGATCGCTTCCGTGGACGAGTCCGCAATCACGGGGGAGTCCGCTCCTGTCATCCGGGAAGCAGGGGGTGACAGATCAGCTGTCACTGGTGGAACTCGGGTACTGTCAGACCGCATTGTCATCGAGATCACACAAAATCCTGGCGAGACCTTTCTTGACAAGATGATCGGTCTTGTGGAGTCCGCATCGCGGCAGAAGACACCGAACGAGATAGCCCTCAACATCCTGCTCTCCGCACTCACCATCATCTTCCTCATTGTCATCATCACGCTTGAGCCATTTGCCCGCTTCGCCCATTCCTCCGTATCCGTGACGATTCTTGTCGCCCTCCTTGTCTGCCTCATACCGACGACTATCGGTGCGCTCCTTTCTGCCATTGGGATTGCAGGAATCGACCGCCTCCTGCAGAAGAATGTCCTCGCAATGTCGGGAAGGGCTGTGGAGGCAGCAGGAGACATCGATGCGCTCCTTCTCGACAAGACAGGAACGATCACGCTCGGCAACCGCCAGGCATCGGAGTTCATTCCCGTTGATGGAGTCGAGTCCTCAGCCCTCATTGAGGCGGCATATCTTGCTAGCCTCGCGGATGAGACGCCGGAGGGACGGTCGATTGTTGCGCTCGCGAAGCGGTTTGGAGCCGTGGAACGCACAAAGGAGGGGATTGAGATCATCCCGTTCTCCGCAACGACACGGATGAGTGGAGTTGAGGTTGATGGGAGAAGCATCCGGAAGGGTGCGATCGATGCCATCACGTCCTGGGTGGCAACGCGGGAGGGGACCCCCATGACCAAAGGCTTTCAGGCCCAGGTGGAGAACATCGCAAAGACGGGAGGCACACCACTTCTTGTGGGAGAGTCAGGGAAGCTCCTTGGCGTCGTGCACCTCAAGGACATCGTGAAGCCGGGAATCCAGGAACGGTTCGCAGCACTCCGGGCCATGGGCATCCGCACCATCATGATCACTGGTGACAATCCCCTCACAGCGCAGGCGATTGCTCGTGAGGCGGGTGTTGACGACTTTCTTGCTGAGGCGACTCCGGAGAACAAGCTTGAGCTCATCAGGAAGGAGCAGTCAGAGGGGAAGCTTGTCGCAATGACTGGGGATGGCACAAACGATGCGCCAGCCCTTGCCCAGGCGGATGTCGGTGTTGCGATGAACAGTGGCACCCAGGCTGCGAAGGAGGCGGGAAACCTTGTGGATCTCGACAGCAATCCCACGAAGCTCATCGAGATTGTCGAGACGGGAAAGCAGCTCCTCATGACACGCGGTGCACTCACCACCTTCAGCATCGCGAACGATGTGGCGAAGTATTTCGCCATCATTCCCGCCATGTTCGCCTCAAGCCTACCAGCCCTCGAGGCGCTCAATATCATGCGGCTCACTTCGCCCCGGAGCGCAATCCTCTCCGCAATCATCTTCAACGCGCTCATCATCATCTTCCTCATTCCGCTTGCCCTCAAGGGCGTGCGGTACAGGCCCCTTGGAGCAGCAACCCTCCTCAGGCGCAACCTGGTCATCTATGGCCTTGGAGGAATCATCGTGCCCTTCATCGGAATCAAGCTCATTGATGTCGCAGTCACCGCGCTGCATCTCACATAGGACAATTGCCATGCGCGCTTCATTCCGCTCACTGTTTGCAGCCCTCCGCCTCACGCTTGTTCTTGCTGTGGTTCTCGGCATCGTGTATCCGCTCGTCATGATGGCCATTGGACAGATCTTCTTTCCAGGAGAGGCGAACGGATCGCTCATCCGCTACCATGGGGCTATCGTTGGATCTTCCCTCATTGGAGAGAACTTCACAGCGCCCCAATACTTCTGGGGAAGACCATCGGAGACGATGAATGTACAGGGAACAGCTCCAGAGCCGTATGATGCAGCGAATTCAGGATCTGGAAACTACGGACCATCCAACCCCGCATTTCTGCGCCTTGTCCAGTTACGGGTGGAAGCGTTCCGGAGGGCGAATCCTGGCTTCCGGGGTTCTGTCCCCATCGACCTTGTCACTGCAGACTTCTCTGGCCTTGATCCCGGAATCTCCGTTGCGGGCGCGCTTGCCCAGGTTGACCGTGTCGCGAAGGCACGGCACATCCCTGCTGCGACACTGCGGGCATTCGTCCTTGCCCATGTCACAGGACGGTACCTTGGCGTGTTCGGGGAGCCGTATGTGAACGTACTGGAGCTGAACATTGCCCTCGACGAACAATACCCTGCCCGAAGCTGAGGACCAGGCACCCCATCGTGGTTCCCTGAAGATATATCTCGGTGCCATGCCAGGTGCCGGGAAGACGTTTGCGATGCTCCAGGATGGGAGAGAGCGGAGAAGTCTTGGGGAGGATGTCGTCATCGGTCTTCTCGAGACCCATGGGAGGTCACGAACTGCTGAGCAGGCAGGCTCGCTTGAGGTCATTCCCCGGCTCAAGGTCAGATACAAAGGGAAAACGCTGGAGGACATGAACCTCGATGCTGTCCTTGAGCGGGCTCCTGATGTCGTACTTGTCGATGAGCTTGCCCACTCGAATGTGCCAGGCATGCGGCATGAGAAGCGGTATGAGGATGTCGAGGAGCTGCTCGCAGCAGGCATTGATGTCATCACGACGCTCAACATCCAGCATCTCGAGTCCGTGAAGGATGTCGTCGAGCGGATCACGGGAGTCCCTGTCCGCGAGACCATCCCGGACAGGATTGTTGACAGGGCGGATGAGGTGCGGTACATCGACATCACTCCAGAAGCGCTCCGGAAGAGGATGCTTCATGGCAACATCTACGCCCTTGACAGGACGGATGCAGCGCTTGAGAACTTCTTCCGCCATGGCAATCTCGCAGCCCTTCGTGAGATTGGGCTGCGGCGCATCGCAGACAGCCTCACTGGCGCCATTGTCGAGCGGCCTCCCGAGAATGTCCTCGTTGCTGTCTCAGGTCATGAGGGAAGCACTGCGCTCATCCGGAGAAGTGTGCGACTTGCGCGCAGGTACCGGGGGGTCTGCACTGTGCTCCATGTGCTCGAGCCAAAGCGGATGGCAGGGAAGGGCGGGGGTGAGGAGAAGGAGTGGCACCATGTGGCCCATGACCTCGGCTGCAGTGTCATTGAGCGCAGGGGGGATCTTGTCGCGACACTCATGACTGTGCTCAGGGAGACGAATGTCCAGCATCTGGTGCTTGGGGAATCCCGACATGATCGGAGGCTTCCGTGGCGTCAGGGCCATGTCGAGCACTGTGTCAACGCGCTCAGGGATGTGGATCTCCATGTCATCTCGCGCCATCCGCTCCAGCGTCGACCCTCGCTTCCGCAGGGAAGGCCCGGCGAGACCATGATTTACCAGATGAACCTTCTCCAGCGGAGGGGCGCACTCCGCGTGTATCTGGGGTATGTGCCTGGTGTTGGAACCACGACAGCCGCACTCAATGAAGGAGCCCGCCGGTCACGTCGGGGAACTGATGTCGTCATAGCTGCGCTTCCAGTGGGGCATGTGGCACCTGCTGGCGTACCGTGCATTCCACACGACCTTCCTGCACTTCCTGGTCACTGCCCTGACATTGCGGCCATTCTCGCCAGGAATCCGTATGTGTGCATTGTCGATGACATCACTGGCTCTGCATCGGATGGCACTCCCCTGCTCCAGGGCATCAGGCAGCTCATGAACGAGGGCATCACTGTCATTGGGACTGTCCATCTTCCACGGTTTTCCAGTATCGACAGGGCGCTGCGGGACATTCTTCCCGGTCTTCCAGCGGGCCCCGTGATACCTGACACCTGGCTTGACCTCTTCGATGAGTGCGAGCTCATAGACCACACGCCAGAGGAGGTCCAGGAGCGGCTCCGGAGGGGACTCATCCGGCCACCTGAAGAAATTGTGCCGTCGCTCCAGGCGCTATACCGGAAGGATGTCCTCGCCTTTCTCCGCGAGTCCGCGTTCCGCATGATGTCCGCTAGCAGTGACAGGAAGCTCCTCCAGTACATGGAACACGTCTCCATCACGTCAGCCTGGGAGACTGGACCGCGCATGGTGCTTGTCATCCCACCGGCTCCGGGCCAGGAGGATCTCATCAGGAGGTCTGCCCGGACAGCCGAGGTGAGGGGGGATGCGCTCACAGTCCTCTCCCTCCACAGGCACCCGCTCAGGGAGAACGAGAAGGAGCTCCTTGGCCGGTACGGTTCGCTCACATATCAGCTGGGAGGCGACTTTCTCACTATGAAGTCCTCAGGATTTGTTGAGAGCATCGTGTCGTACACGCGGGAACACCACATAACGGAACTCATCCTTCAGCGGACAAAGGAGTATTCCGTGAAGGTGCTCATGGAAATCATCGACACCCTTTCCGAAGTGGATGTGCACATCCTGGAACAGGCATAGAGGCTGCATCCTACTGCTCTACAGGAGTTCCTGTTTCCTGGAGTACAGCGTGGGATGCCAGGGGAAGGGAGAAGCCGAAGTCGCTCCTGGCACCATCCTCAATCCATACATGTCCGCCCTGCGCTTCAGCAAGACCCTTCACTATGGCGAGCCCGAGTCCTACACCGCCATGTCCCGCTGCGCTGCTTCCATCCGTGACAAACCGCTCGAACACGGACGTGCGATGCTCCTCGGGAACACCCGGCCCCTCGTCCTGGACATGGACAACGCCAAACCCCCGTGTTCCGGACTGGATGGTGAGAGTGATGGGTGTTCCAGGAGGTGCGAACCGCTCAGCATTCGAGAGCATATTGTCCAGTATCTGGCCAACACGGTCCCAGTCCGCCTGGACATCCAGCTGCTCCTCACTGCCGACGAGAGAGACGTGCCTATCAGGGTGAAGTGCAGTGAACCGTTCGGTTGCGGACATCACAGCATCGGCAAGTGAGAAATCCGACAGGGAGAGATCGAGTGCTCCAGCCTCCAGACGGGCGAGATCCAGCATGTCACCAACGAGCCGTGCAAGTCGGTGCTCCTCCCCCTCAAGCATCCTGAGGGTGGACTTCGCGGGTTCACGCAGAAGGGGGTCATCGAGAAGCGAAGTCGTTCCCATGAGCAGATTGGTCAGTGGTGTGCGGAGCTCGTGGGACACGTTTGCGATGAGTTCCCGCCGGAGCCTGTCCGTGCGCTGGAGCACTTCCACCTGATGCTGTGTTGTCGCAAGGCTCACTGCGACAGCAGCTGCTTCCGCCTGCTCGTGGTTGAGCTGCTCCAGATGGGAATTCGCCTGGGCGAGGTGTGTGGCAAGCGTTTCCGCATAATGCTGCGCACGGAGTCTGCGGGAGGACTGGTAGCCAATGATCCCGGCAGTGGCAAGGAAGACGAGAAGGTTGAGGAGATCTGTCTTGTCCGCAATCGTGAAGGTTCCCACAGGCGGAACGAACGTGAAATCCACAAGTAGGAAACTTGTGCCAGCAGCAATGAAGGCGGGCAGCGCACCGCCAACAAGCCCGATGATGGCAACAATTCCCAGGTACGGATAGAGGTAGTTGTTGTCGCCGGGATAGCCGATGGCATGGAGCACGACTGTCAGCAGGATGGGTGTGATGACAGCTGTGCCGACAAGAAGCGAGCGGCGAAGTGATGGTGAGCGGAGTGATGGCATGTGGAAAACCGAACGGAATATTCCCACGCAGTGGGCGGGGTATCCATATCATGCGCTGCACGGGCGCCTGAGTGAAGTGGCAAGCAAGGTGGTACGATGTCGATATGGCAAAACGTACGGGAACTGTTTCCGTCGACGATGTGCTGGCAGCAATCGACACAGCGCGTGACAAGGTGATGGCGGATGAGGTCAAGGGCCTTGTCAAGCTTGGGCTTCCGAGAGGCGTTGCAACGAAGATGGTCGAGGACCGGTACCGTCAGCGGCAGGATGGGGAAGAACAGGAGACGGAGTCGAATCTCTCCTGGGGTGACATGAGCTAGTCCCAACACGGGACTGCAACGGTCGTATAACGGCACAGCACCAGCTTTCCTTCCACGGCATACTGGTGGCACTGGCGTTCCTGCTCTGCGAGGTGCTCGACGATGCTGACAGCTGGTCCATCACATGTGCGCATTGCCCTTTCCGGGGGGGATGCCCTCTGGCTAGGACATGCTGTTCGAGTGCAGATGGGTGAGGGGCCTGCTGTCAATGTCACCGAGCCACGCTGGTACCACGAGGAACTTCGCGAAGACACCTCCCTCATGAGGCCCATCTCCCTTGCGGAAGCATGCCGCATGGGAGGAGCAACGCACATTGCTGCAATGATTCTCGCCTCATATGCTGTTCTGGACAGGGCTGTTGCAGCACGTGGAGCGGGGAATGTTCTCCCCGCGTGGTACAGCAGGACTGTTGATGCATTCAGCAGGGATCTACTGACAGTGCGCCAGGATCTTCCCGAGCGCTCTGGTGCAGTGTCTCTCGCACTGCTCGCTGCTGGCAGCGCATTCCCCCTCGCTTCTGATGCACTCCGTGCACTCGGCAGGGAATGTGAGCTTGGCGAAGAATCGCGGGATTGCGGTCTCTCCTAGGCTGCAGGTGGAGTGAGCCACAGAGTGGGAGCCGTTGGCTGAAAGGATGCGAGTGTGAGTGTGGCATTGGGAAGGGAATAGACAGTAGGGAGCCCGAACGCGCTGAGGCAGGTCCTCATCGCATGTGTCGAAAACACGGCAGCAGCATGGATGTTGATGCAGTCGGCATAAAGTGATCCAGTTTGCGTGGAGCTCGTGGTGATTTCGAGGGGATTCGTTTGTGCTGGAAGGGAGCGGTCGTGCTCAAGCTCAAGCTGGAGGGTTGTGGGATTCCAGTATGTTGCGAGCTCAGTGAGTGCTTGTGATGATGATTGGGTCGCAGGGACATTCATGAGAAGCGGAGAGAATGGCTTCGCTGAGGTGCACGACCGGGTGGTTCCCGCAAGGGAGCAGAGCACCATGCCTACAGGTGTCGCATAGATGCCGTATGCAGTGCTCTCTGGCGCACCATGCCAGAGAGGATCGAGCGTTCCAGTCGCAACAATGACGGACTGGCGTGCACCTGACACGGTGACAATGACTGTCCGTGCAGGTCCACCCGGTGCAGGTGTTGCGTGGTATGTGGCCTCGAATGAGGCTGGAGCCCCAAGTGCGGAGAGTCGCGAGATGAAGGAGGACAGCAGGGGGGTGTTTCCCGGAGTCGCTGCAGGCTGAGGAATGGGTGCTCCACCAGGACGCATGATGAGTGCGGAAATGCAGGCCATGAGGAGGAGGGTACAGATGGTAATGGCTGCTGCGAAGCTCCTCTGGGACATCCGCTACCTTGCCTCCCTGGAGGGCATGCGGCCTCTGAGAAACCAGAGGGCAGCAACGCCGACAAGGATCACTGCGCAGATGATTGTCGCAAGAGTGAACGAGTGCGCTATGTGGGTGTAGGCGCCACCAAGGAGATACCCGCCAAGGGTGAGCGCAGCATCCCATATCACGCAGCCAGCAAGCGATGCAAGAAGGAATCCGCCAAAAGACATGCGTGCAAGCCCAGCAGGGAAGGAGATGTACGTGCGGAGCACGGGGAGCAGCCGTCCCACGAAAACGGAACTTCCTCCATGCTTCTGGAACCAGCGGTCAGCAAGTTCAAGATGGTGCTTCGAGATGCCCACGTACCGTCCTGGACCAAGGAGGATTGGCGTGCCAAACCGAGCAGCAATCCCGTAGGCGATCACACCTCCAGCAATGTTCCCGAGCACGCCACTCGTTATCGCGAGCACCAGGGAAAGATGGTGTCCGAAGGCGAGTGCGCCTGCGAGAGGCATCGTTACTTCCGAGGGGAACGGGATGCCGCAGCTCTCCGCTGTCATGATGACGAATATTGCGAGTAGGCCATAGTGCGACACGAAGGTGCTGATGAAATGGCTCATGCAAGGGTCTCCTTGTGGGCGGATAGGGTCTGCTGGTTCATGGGGGGACCAGCAGAGGATTTCAGCAGCTGAAGTTCGGCGTGTGCCTCGCTGCAGAGTGCAAGGACGGACTGTGACCGTGAACTTCCTTCATGGAAGAAGGGGCTCGCTGCACCATGGAAGCCCTGCTCAAGGGCATCGAGCACCCTGTGGAGATGATCCTGGATGTCCATGAGCTCAGGAGGCGAGGTGCCATCGAACTCGAAGTCCTCAAGGTGCGCAATGAGTGCACGTACGCGCTTCATCTGCTTCTGCAGCGTCTGGCGGTCCGGTGGAGCAGAATGCTCAGAGCCCTCGAGGAGGGTGATCATGGATGACAGTTCCGGAAGGAGTGCGACATACCAGACTGCGAAGTCACGGTCAGTCAGCGGGTCCTTTCCAAGCATGCGGTAACTGCCGTACATGGCGAGCACAGCAAGCACGATGACAATGAGGTAGACCACAGCACCCTATTTGTACCGGAAAGTAATACGGCCACGCGTGAGATCGTAGGGACTCAGCGCGACACGTACACGGTCACCAATGAGGATCTTGATGTAGAACTTCCGCATCTTGCCGGAGGTGTATGCAAGAATCTCCTGTCCAGTCTCAAGCTTCACACGGAACATGGCGTTTGGCAGCGGCTCCTCGACCGTTGCATCCATTTCGATGGTGTCTTCCTTGACGTCCTGGCTTGCAGCATCGTCCCTGCGACGATCCCGGCTTGGACGTGGCTTGCGGCCACGACGTACGGGCGGAGTTGGCACTAAAAAACCTCCAGATGACTCATATGCATCTCTACCATACAGAAATTCCGTGATCCTGTGACAGAATGCGGGTGAAAGCATCAGGATTGGACATTGGTGAGGGACAGCTTCTTCAGCCTTATTCCGAGTGCTGTGCAGATTCCCCTCTCTTTGCCATGTTGCTGCTACTGGCGCAGCTCCGGCCTCAACGCAGGGTGCAGCTGAACGCTCCCCGGGTGGCCAGCATGCAAGCACAAATGTCGCAGTTCTCCAAATCAGGCATGGGCCGTATAATCAATGCATGCGGGGGGCAGGAGAATAGCCATGGCAGACCAGCATCCATGCAGACACACGCGTCGCACTGCATTTCCCATCAGCCTCGCGGTTGCGGTGCTCATCCTTTCAGCATGCGGTTCGGCATCGTCCCGCGCGGTTTCCAGCACTGCCCACCCCTCAACCAGAACAGTGAGCACTGCTGTGACGAGGGTATCAACTGCATCGACTTCGCTTGGCATTGTTCTCGTCACCTCATCGGGCATGACTCTCTATGCGGACCTCAAGGACACGGGGTCAGTCAGGAGCTGCACAGCCTCATGCCAAACGCTTTGGCCACCTCTCATTGCGGAGGGAACAGTAACTGCAGAGGGATCTGCCAACGCATCCCTGCTTGGCACGCTGACACTGCCGGATGGGAAGCTGCAGGTCACCTATGCGGGCCATCCGCTCTACACGTTTGTTCATGACACAGCCCCTGGCGATGTCAATGGTGAGGGTGTGCTTGGCATCTGGTTCGTTTTGGGACCAGATGGCAGTCCTGTGAAAGCAGCATCCATCAGCTCACCATCACCAGCGTCGAGCTCCACTTCCCATGGAGGCTGGTGAGGTGCTGGACGCTGACCTGGCGCGTGCGGAACTGTGATGGGCGCTCCACAGCGGAACGGAAACATCGGTCATGCTGCGGAGCTTGCGCCCACAGATGCGGTCCGCATCCCACAGCTGAGTGCAGGGAGCTCGGAGCGGCATATCGAAGCGCTCCTGGCTGAGCGTGCCACTCTGCAGGCGTGGACCAGTTGCTGGCAAGTCCCATGCATGCGGCCGGGAATGATTCGGGAGGCGTTTCCTCTACAGCTACCGCTCAAGAAGTGTTGCGATGCCGAGTCCACCACCACAGCACATGCTCTGTACACCGAGATGGGCATTACGCGCAATCATGGAGTGCACGAGAGTCGTCATGAGCCGCGCGCCTGACGCGCCAAGCGGATGGCCAAGCGCAATGGCTCCACCGTTGACATTCACCTTCGCGAGGTCAGCTCCAAGCTCATGCTGCCATGCGAGGACTACGGGAGCGAACGCCTCGTTGATCTCGAAGAGGTCGATGTCATCAACATGGTGCTTCGACTGGGCAAGGAGCTGTCTGGTTGCGGGAATGGGGCCTTTGAGCATCGTGACTGGATCTACACCTACGGACACGTGCGACGCTATCCGGGCAAGCGGTGTCATGCCACGTCTTCTCGCCTCCTCCTCCGACATGAGAAGCAGGGCTGCAGCTCCATCGGAGATCTGTGACGAGTTTCCTGCATGGAGGATGCCATCCTCACGGAAGGCAGGCTTGAGGGCAGCAAGCGTCTCCCTTGTCGTTCCAGGACGGATGCCCTGGTCATGGGATATGGTGCGGGAGGACTCTTCCTCGGTCACGATCACGGGAACAATCTCCTTTTCGAATGCACCCTGAGCATCCGCAGCAGCAGCTCGTTCCTGTGAAGTGCATGCGAGATCGTCGCAGGCTTCCCGCGTGAGGTGCCATTCCTCTGCAATCATCTCGGCTGCGAGTCCCTGGTTCGTGAGCGCATATTTCGCCATCACGCTTGGGGGGAAGGGGGTCCCAGGGCCATGGAGGAAGGAGGCGCCCATGGGGATGCGGCTCATGCTCTCCACACCTCCGGCAATGACGATGTCATGGACACCCGCTGCAATGAAGGCGGCAGCCATGTGGATGGCGAACTCCGAGGAGCCGCACTGGTGGTCGACAGTCGATGCGGGGACACTCACAGGAAAGTCTGCAGCAAGAAGCGCCTGGCGGGAAATGTTCGTGCTCTGCTCGCCTATCTGGCCAACACAGCCGAAATGCACCATGTCGACTTCCCTGGGATCCACCTCGGCATCAGTGAGCACAGCTTCGAGGACTGTAGCTCCAAGATCCACTGGATGGACGGACCTGAGGTCGCCACGCTCCGGATGCCCCTTGCCGATGGGCGTCCTGCGGGCTGCGACTATGACAACGGAACGGGTCATGGAGCGACTCCTTTCGTGGACTGCGGGCACGGGGGCGTGCACTGTGGAGTGTACCAGCTCAGCTGTGACGGTACACTACGGGAGTTCCAGTGCCAGCTGCGGATGGCGAGTAGGAAACAGTAGGCTCTGCAGTCCGATACACGGCATACGATGGCGATGTGGCGACTGGCGCATCCACTGTCGCATTCCATGGGGCAGTGATGCTG
>JAJZLL010000041.1:58203-90229 GCA_021803465.1 bacterium | reverse complement strand
GTAGGCATCGTTGGAGTGTGGAGCGCTTTTGCGCATGAAGCTGCGGACACGATGATGATGCCAAGGACGATGCATCGTGCAACTGCTGCCATGAAACCACCTCCGCTGTCCGCATTCCCGTACTGCATACAGTAGCTGTGGGCCGTCATCTTTCCCGTAGAGGTATGACAGACATGTAACATCCTCTCCGCGATCGGGAAAAGACTGCATGATGGAACATACCGTCACATTTACCGTGAGAGATATGAACACGCGACTCTCGATCTGTCCAGTGTGCAGCACGCCAGCTCCGCTTCTTGGCACGACATGCTCGAAATGCGGTGCGAACCTCTTTGAAGTTCCTTCCCAGCTTGCTGCGCACCCAGCTGCCGATGCGCCGCCCTCCATGGAGGATGGCTCTGCTGCACTGCCACCAGACCAGGATTCTGCTCCGGACGCGGATGAAGTCCAGGTCGAAAAGGAAATGCAGGAGGAGGAAGCCTCTGTCAACACTGCTGATGCAGCAGCGGATGCTCCCATCGTTGTCCAGGATGCGGCAGATCCCACTGCGAAGGAAGCGCCACCCTCAGAGGAGGAAGAATCCATCTCGGACGAGCAGACTCCACCAGCTGGTGCTGACTCGCCAGAAGAGCCAGATCCAGGAGATGGGGATGACCCGGATTCCATGCTCCTTGCCCCAGAGACAGAAAATGATGATGAGCTGTTCGCTCCCACTGACGAGTCCTCCCCTCCTGCCTCTGCTGAAGACACCACCACTCCCAAGAGTCCCTCCTCCACCTGGAGTGTGCGGGGAGAAGCGGAGGATGGAGCTTCTCCTGAAGAGCCTGAAGTCGAGCCTGGCACTGTCACTGAAACCTCCACTGCAGCGCCAGATCAGGGGAGTGGGCAGGAGGAACCTGCAGTCCAGGGTGATGCGGATGCCAAACAGGAGGATGAATCTGAACCTCCTTCAGGGGATCCGCCTCTTCCTCCAGGCTTTCCCGCTACGGAAAATGAAGATGAGGGCTCCTGGAATGAGGGTACGAGCAGTGAACGGGAGTATGTGCTCACCCACCCGGCCCTCAGTGACAGCCCACCACCACTCGCGAAGCCTGAGAGTGAACCGTTCTCCACGAGTGAGGAGTTCCATGAGCCTGACCCCATGGGGAAGGCGGAAACGGTGCCTGTCCGGTCATCACAGATGTCCGATGCGAAAGTCATGCTCGTGGCTGTCATTGTGGTCCTCATCCTCCTGGCTGTTGCAGCAGTGCTGACCCATGTCGTGAAACTGTAGGTGTGGCAAAGCCCCCCCCCCCCGCACATCCTTTCGTGGACGTGAACCATGGCTGTGCGACCATTCCCATGACTTGTGGCGTTCCTGGAGCGCTATGCAGAATCTGGACCCACGCATATACTCGAACCACATGGCACGATCTCAAAACCGTTCTTCTGCAGTCCCCTGGGCAGGAGCAGTACCCCATCCTGGGGATCCACTTCCGCCTGACATCGAGCAGTTCCTCGCCTGGCTCGCGATAGAGAAGAACCGGCCCAGCACGACAGTGCGGTCATACCGTTCAGAGCTCGCAAAGTTTGTGGGATTCGTCTCCCAGTACAGAGACATCACGGCGCCCATTGCCCCAACAATTGACCGCAGTCTCCTCCACCAGTACCAGCTTGAGCTCGCACGGCTCATTCCCCATCCACGGAGCCGTGCGCATGCGCTTGTTGCACTGCGCCAGTACCTCAGCTATTCCCATGACGAGGAATGGACCACCCATGAGATGAGCAGGCAGGTGACCATTCCGCGCTACGTCTCCGGCGACCCCCACCCCGTTCCCACTGAGCTCGTGCCTCAGCTGCTCCATGCGCTTCCCCGTGGGACACTCCGTGATGAGCGGGATCGAGCACTTCTGCACTTCCTCTTCTCCACGGGATGCAGGATAAGCGAGGCGTGCCAGGTCAACCGGCAGGATGTCCGCGAGGAGGGATTCCGCGTGCTTGGCAAGGGGGGAAAGTACAGGACAGTCTTCTGCACCAAAGAGGCCCTTGAAGCAGTGAACGAGTATCTCCTTCTCCGTGGCCAGGACAGGAGTCCCGCCCTGTTCATCAACGTGTCACGGAACGGAACGGAACACCATCACGCAGCCCAGGACAACCGTCTCACCCCAGATGGTGCACGGCATGCGCTCCGGGCACTCAAACAGCGCATGGGCACGACACCTGAGCGTGCTGCCCTGTTTGACCACCTCACAAGTCCCCATGCTGCACGGCACACCACTGCCACTACGCTGCTTGAGGCGACTGGCGGCGATGTCAGGCTCGTGCAGGAAGTCCTTGGACATGCGACACTCGAGACTCTCAAGGTTTACACGGAGATCACGGACCGCAGGAAACGGGCTGCGTACACACAGCTCGAGGAGTACCTCGATGAAGTGGACCACAACCAGAAGTAGGCGGATGCTGCTATTTCTGACCCATTGAGCCAAGCTCCCGTGCGACTGCAAGCCAGCCCGGAACATCCGCCGCGATATACGGTGTGACCCTGTCCACGAGGCCATGGTACCGGTCATTGAGCAGTGCGGGAATGTCCTTCCATCTGCCTGCAATGACAACGTCATCGAGCAGCGCATCGGGTATGAGGGATGGCATCGTATCCCACTCCCCACGGACGGACATGCGGTGGAGGTCGTCACAGATGGCACCGTACCCCGCATGTTCCACAACATGCCTGTATGCGGGCGTCGAGGCATAGAAAGCTATCTGCCCTCGGAACTGCTCCCTGAGGGAAGCAATCTCCTCATCAGTGGACCCTGCTGCAATCATCACGCTTGCAGAGAGTTCGATGTCTCCGGCAACTGTCCGCTCGGCTCGGCCTTCCGCGCAACGTGCATGCACGATGTCAGCAAGATATCCTCTCGTGTGGAGGGGATGCAGATGGATGCCCTCCACCTCGCGCGCAGCAAGATCGAGCATGCGTTCCGACACGGCAGCAAGGTAGATCTTCGGGAAGGGGTTGGGTAGATCCAGCGGCCCTGGGTTGAAAAATGGAGTCATGAGGGTGTGATGGTAGTACTGTCCCTCATAGGAGAGTTTTCCGCCTTCCTGCCAGCAGCTCCAGATCGCCCGTATGGCACGTATCGCATCCTGCATCCGCTCGACAGGGTGGTCCCCTGCAACGCTGTACCTGCGCTCATTGTGTGCACGCACCTGTGCGCCAAGTCCAAGGATGAACCTGCCACGGCTCACCCGATGAAGGTCCCATGCTGTCTGCGCATGGACCATGGGACTCCTGGGAAAGGTCACTGCAATGGCAGTGCCAAGCACGAGACGTTCAGTCTGCTGCGCCACGGGAACTAGCGCAAGGAACGGGTCATGCCCCACCTCCGTGCTCCAGATTCCAGCAATGTCTCCCCTGTCCGCTGCGGTTACCGCATCCATGTCCGCTCCCAGCGGACCGACAGGAAGATCGAGAAGCAGTGGGGAAGCATTTCGTGTCATTGGAACATCCTCATGTGTCAGCCAGTTTTGTGGGCTGTTGCAAACGTGAACCCGAGATGGAACGTGTACGCACCGTCTCCAAGCTCCTCCATCCTTCTGTCAAGTCGGCCGTACAGCTCCTGCCGCCGCACCTTTCCCATGCCCGACAGCATGAGGTGCGGGTACGGACCAAGCCATTCCATGATCGAGCACCACTCCTCTGCACCCGTGGCAGTGATTCCTGTCACAAGGTGGGACGTTGAGATCTGGCGGAAGCCCGCTTCCCTGAGAATCGTTGTGAGCACACGTGGCTCTCCAAGCGCTGCTCGGTCAGCGGAGAGCCTTGGGGGAATGGCGGGATGGCGCTGCTCCTCCTCCCGGAGAAGTGCGAAGAAGAGTTCCTGCGCAGGAGTCGACAGGCTCCGCTGCCTGCAGGAGACAATGCAGCGTCCGCCATTGGCCAGCACCCGGTACGCCTCGTGCAGGCTCTCCTTCGGCTCAAAGAGGTATGGCAGGGTCTGGCCATACGTGATGACATCGATCGAGGAGTCCGCGAACGCGAGGGACTCGGCTGCCATCCTGGCGTACACGGTTCCACTGCTGTCAGCTTCCCTGGCGCATGCGAGCATCGCTGGCACGACATCAATCCCAACAACTGCACCGGGAACTCCAGTGGCCTCTGCCATCATCCGTGTTGCGGTTCCCGTTCCACAGCCAATGTCAAGAACCCGCTCTCCCGTTCCAACCCTCGCTTCCTCTGCAAGGCGCGCTGCCTCCTTCGCGTTCGCTCCGTGTGCCCACGAATCGTAGAGCGAGGACATCGCATCGAAGAAATCTGCGACGAGAAGCCGGTAGCGGGTTGACTGGGGTGTGCTCATGCGGTACTCCTCACCAGTGTACGGTACTGCCTCTGTTCCGGCATGTCCGGGTGCTTCCCGCTCCTCCCGAGAAAAGCTGTCATACAACACAAATTCCAACACGCTACAATGGAAAAACATGCTTTGCACGCATCGGGGAGCACAGGAGTAGAGGAGCACACCATGGCAACAGCGACACGTACCCGCCAAGAGCAGGAAACCACCACACCGGAAACCTCAGTGACCGAGGCAATTGGCACACCTGCATCAGGCTCCACTGCGAACCATGTCGTGCTAGGTGCACGTGATGTCCTCGCAGGCAAGCTCACCATTGAAGGAAGTCTCGAAGTGCATGGAACAGTTGAAGGCGAGCTTCAGGCGACAGGAAATGTCGAGATCTCCCGCACTGCGAACGTCACAGCAACAGTGGAAGGAAAGGATGTCACTGTCCAGGGCACTGTCCACGGCAATGTCACAGCCAAAGGAAAGCTCATTGTGAACGGCTCAGGCAACCTTACAGGAGATGTGCGCGTCGCGAAGCTTCAGATCGATGACGGCGCCACTGTGAACGGCTCCATCACCATGGGATCCTCCTGGCCAAAGTCGACAGAGGAATAGCCAGCTCTTCTAGGAGAGCTCCTTCCAGTGACAGGGAATGAACGACGGCACGGAGAACTCCGTGCCGTTCCACCCTGAAGCGAGCACCCCTCCGACATGGGGGAGAAACATCAGATCCCCAAGTTCCTGAATGGCATGCCAGGATGCTGCTTTCACGCGGTCATCCCCACCGGTTGCAGGTTCATCATTCGCTGAGAGCAGCTCCGCAAGAAAAGTCACATGGATGACATGACGTCCTGTGGGCGCAATGGTTTCCGCCACAAAGAGCAGTCCGCCAATCTTCACTGACAGCGCCACCTCCTCCTGCACCTCGCGGACTGCTGCATCCCGAAGATGCTCACCCGCATCCACTCCCCCTCCGGGAAAGAGCCAGTACGCCCTGCCATCCTTCTCATGCTGGACAAGCAGCACATCGGATCCATCCCGCACTATGCATGCAGCAACTCGGACACGGGGGGATGTGTATTCAGTTGCCATGACTACTCCAGGTGGATCTCCACATCTTCTCTTCCCACGCTTCCTGCTGTCGCTTCCTTGCGTGTCACAACAATGAGCACAGCAGGAAGCGTGGCGTCCGGAGGGCGTGCAGGATCTGGTCCACTGCCTCCCATTCCATCATCCGTGTCATCGCCTGGCATGTCACGGTGTTCCATGACAACAGCGTTTGTCCGTGACCACTGGAGGAACATGATGGAAAATGCGAGAAAGATCGCACCCTTTCCGCCAAACGCGAGAAGGGCTCCTGCCCGCTCCTGATCCTGCAGCCTGAGCGCAGACGCAATGGCGGGAAAGGGAAACTGCGAAATCGCATGGGGAAGCACAAAGTACAGGAAGCCCACAAAGGTCCCCGGGAGACCAGCAAGCACGAGAGCCACAACCTTCCCCATCCAGCGGGCGCTTTCTCCACGCTCCCCAGCCTGGACAACTGGACTCCAGAGCATGAAACCCGACCCTCCAAGCAGCAGGCCCAGGATGGCAACTCCGAGCGGAAGCCGCAGCGCAAGCTGCATCACTCCAGGCGCTGTGGCAGCGCATCCTGTGACAGCCACAAGCACAGCGCCCACAATGAGCGCTTCTGTACCATCCAAAACGCGCCACATCCGCATCTTCCGCAGCACCAGTGCTGTGATGGGGGGGAGAATCCACTGCATGACAATGGCAAACGCAGCATATCCCGTCATGCCAGTGCCGGGAAGTGCCACGGAAGCGACAGCAAGAGCCAAAAACCAGACTCCAGCCATGACCGCTCCCAGACCACCCACAATCAACGGAACGCGCACACCGCTACCGTCAACCGTGTCCTGATGGGACACGTCGAACTCCATACACATCAACTCCAGGGGACACTGCCAGGGAGTTCATGCAAGGACTCCCTGACCACTACCCTACACGGCATTTCCCTGAAGGGCAAGGAGAGGAAACCCTCTGTTGTCGAATCGTCACCGTGCGCAACCTCCACTCCACGATAGACTCGTACATATGCCAAGGCATCACCGGTCCCGCCCCTACACCTGGACACCACAGGAATGGTCCAGGCAGTACTTTGACACGTATGGCGAGCAGGAGTGGATGCGCCTGGAGGATTCCCCAGCTGGACGCACAAGCTTCCGGCAGCACGCCACACTCCTCCGTGAGCACCTTGTCCCAGGCTCCCATGTACTTGAAGCGGGAGCAGGTCCAGGCCGCTTCACCAGGGTACTGCTCAGCCACGGAGTCGATGTCACCGTCACGGACATCTCACAGGAGCAGCTCCGCCTCAACGAGGAGCATGTGCCACCCGGCTCCCATGGACCAGGAAAAGTGCGGGGCCGCCACCAGATGGACATCTGCGATCTCAGCCTGTTTCCGAATGGCACGTTCGATGCAGCCCTAGCCCTAGGAGGTCCCCTCAGCTATGTCTTCGATGAGGCGGACACAGCTCTCGAAGAGCTCATCCGTGTCACACGGCAAGGTGGCACGCTCATCGTGAGTGTCATGTCTCTCTTCGGAGCACTCAGGGTCTATCTTCCAGGAATACTCATGCAGCTCCGCTCACCCGAGTTCCGGGACCAGTTCTCCTCCATTCTTGCCACAGGCGACATTCCCATTGTCGATGCAGCGCACCATTCGTGCCGCATGTACACTGCGGAGCGGCTCCGCGCACTCCTTGCTGCGCACGGCTGCACGCCAGTGCACATGCAGGCGTCGAACATGCTCACTGCCAGTGAGGAGCTTTCCACCCATGATCCCCACACCTACCACCGCCATGGTCCACGCACATCCATTGATGAGCTCCTGACACCTGGCACTGCCCCACTGCTGCAGGAGTATGAGGATGCAGCGTGCCGCAGTGCAGGCAATGTGGACAGTGGCACGCACATCATTGCTGTCTGCACTGTCCCGGAGTGAGGGTGATGCTGCTCCCGGCAGGAAGCACAACTCCACCATTTTGCTATGCTGAAGTGACGTATTGGATGTGGGGTGGATCACATCCCGGGTGCGGAGCCGTCCGTGCCAGGAGGAGCAACGATGAGACTCGGTCATCGCACGAAGCCGTTTCAATTCTCGACGATGACATCCCGGAAGCCGGGTGAGGTTCTTGAAGGTCTGCAGATGCGGCCGATCCCAGGGATCAGCGTGTCGGAAAAGGGACCAAGCTACCTCATTTTCTCTGGCAGAAGTGGCAACCGCTACACGACTGATGTCGCGATTGCACTCGGAATAGTCATTCTGCTCTTTGTCCTCATCATTGGTTCCTTCGCTCCCCCGCTGTTGTTCCTCCTTCCCATCGCGCTCCTTCCTGCTCTTCCGCTGCGGTTTGACTCATCCACGATGGTTGCCATTTCTGCTGTCGTCGATCCCCAGACTGGAGCAACCCGTGTGACAGCGCATGGCGAGGCGTCAGGAGCGCTGTCCGCATCGCTTGACGCATATTTCGCCTCACTGCCCCAGGCTGCTGTACCAGCACCAGCAAGTGAAGATGCGCCTGCAGCACCCGCCCCGACTGGACAGTAGGGGCATCTTCGCGCATGCATGGCTCCACTCCGTCCACAACCCCTGATGCCCACTCCACATCGGAGTACGCTGCATACCTCCGGATTCCCGAGCTCCTTGAACTGCAGGACTGTCGTACGCCCGCAAGCCACGATGAGCTGCTGTTCATCATCGTTCACCAGCAGTTCGAGCTCTGGTTCAAGCTCATCATCCATGAGCTCCGTGAAGCCATCAGACTTCTCGATGAAGGCGACTTTTCTGGGGCTGACACCATCCTCGACCGGACAGAAAAGACGCTCATCCACCTCACAGCTTCCTTCGACATTCTCGACACCATGCCAGTCGACCATTTCCTCGAGTTCCGAGATCCCCTCGCACCCGCATCGGGTGGGCAGTCCTGGCAGTATCATGCAATCCTTTCCCTCCTCGCGGATCCCGGCAGCGCAAAACCCTCTGTATGGCGTTCCTTCCTCTCATCCCTCCACCTCCCCGATGGACGTAAAGCCCATGACGGCTCCCGTGAGGAGCGGACAGCAGCGCTTGCAGCCCTCTACCATGAGCATGGCGGTTGGCCCTCATACGGACAGTACCGGCTCATGGAGCGCCTCACTTCGCTGGATGTGCGTGTCGCGCTCTGGAAAGAACGGCATGTCCTTCTTGCTGAGCGGCACATTGGACGGCGGACAGGGACAGGGGGAACTTCGGGTGTGTCCTTCCTGCTTTCCCACACGGAGCAGCGCCTCTTTCCAGAGCTCTGGGACGTGAGGAACTCCCTGTGAGCGCAGCTGGGGGCATTCCGTTCGAGGAGCGGGCTGCTGCCCTCGATGCAGCGGATCCGCTCAGCTCCCATGTGGACCGCTTTGTGCGCAATGCGGGAACAGTGTATCTCGATGGCAACTCTCTTGGACCGCTCCAGCACGCTGTGCAGGAGCGCATGCGCACGGTCATAGCTGACGAATGGGGCACTGGCCTCATTGCAAGCTGGAAGGCTGGCAAATGGCTGGATCTTCCAACACGGACTGCCTCCCGAATCGCACCGCTCCTTGGCGTTCAAAAAGAGAATGTGACAGTCTGTGACAGCACCTCAGTCAATCTCTTCAAGCTCATTGCAGCAGCCTGGCAGCGCAGGCAGGGCAGAACGGACATTCTTGTGGAGTCAACGAACTTTCCCACGGACCTCTACATCGCCTCTGGTGCTGCATCTCTCCTGGGAGCACGGATCCGCCAGTTCGACACCACTGATGAACTCCTCTTCTCCCTCGATGACGCGACTGCTGTCGTCCTTCTCACCCATGTGGATTTCCGCACGGGCGCTGCACTCGACATTCCCGCTGTCACTGCCGAGATCCACGCGCAGGGCGGACGTGTCATCTGGGACCTTTCCCACACGGCTGGCGTCTTTCCCCTCGCACTGGAGGACTGGGACGTGGACTTCGCAGTGGGGTGCGGCTACAAGTTCCTCAATGGCGGACCAGGCGCTCCCTCATACATCTACTGCTCCCCGCAGATGCTGCCTGCAGTGCAAAATGCGCTTCCTGGTTGGTGGGGACATGCTGCGCCGTTTGCCATGTCGCCCCACTACGAGGCGCATCCCGACATCCTCCGGTTCCAGACAGGAACCCCACCAATACTGTCGCTTTCCGCCCTTCATGAGGCGCTCGCCATTTGGGAGAATGTCGACCTGCCTGCTGTGCGCAGCAAAGCTGAAGCACTGAGCTCGCTGTTCATCGAAGTTGTCGAGTCCGACCCGGACACAGTTCTCTGCTGCGTCTCGCCCCATGATCCAGCCCAGCGTGGAGCCCATGCAGCATTCCGCCATCCTGCTGCTACCCCAGTCATGGAAGCATGCGTGGCGCAGGGAGTCACTGGTGATGTGCGGCCGCCTGACATCGTCAGGTTCGGGTTTGCGCCCCTTGCCCTCACCCATGCGGACGTTGTCCATGCAGCACGCATCCTCCTTGCTGCAGCAGCAGCATGCACCAGGGATGCATGAACGCGCAGAAGCTCACGTACGGCAGGCATCCAGACCAGCATGGATGGCTCCACCTGCCTGAAACCTCCCCCTCCACCAGAAGACCCCTCATCACCCTCATCCACGGCGGATTCTGGAGACAGGTTTGGACTGCAGCACTCATGGAGCCACTTGCCCATGCGTTCACACTGCGTGGGTATGCTGTCTGGAACCTCGAATACCGCCGTGTGGGCGGAGGTGGAGGGTATCCCCTCACGGAGGAGGACCTCCTTGCGGGAATGACCCTCCAGGCTTTGCACGCACTGCCATCCATCCCCAAGACAACTGTCCTTGTGGGGCACTCCGCGGGGGGATACTGTGCGCTGCGTCTTGGAGCAGCGCTTAGGAAGAGGCATGACAGCATGCATGTGGCAGGCATCGTGAGTCTTGCAGGCGTTCTCGACACGAATGAAGCACTGGCGTGCGGAATTGGCAACGGTGCTGTGCGCGAGTACTTCGAAGCACTGCAGGAGCTTCCCCATCCCCTTCCATCCCCCATTCAGGACCTGCCTCTGGGCATTCCAAGACTCCTTGCAAGCGGAGTGGATGATGACACGGTTCCCATGGAGCAGAGCGAGCGCTACTGTGCTGCAGCAGCATCCATTGGAGAGACCTGCGACGTGCTCTTCAAACCGCATGTGAGCCACTACGATGTCATCGATCCTGCGCATCCCGTCTTCCATGACATCTGCAGCTGGATAGCAGACCATTCATGACTGCGGACCCCCAGGAGAAGCACGTCATTCGCACAGCTGCAGAAGCTGCTGCGCTACTGGATCGCCCGCACAATGAGCGCCTTCACCTCTTCCTCGACCTCAGCATTCCATGAGGCTATGGCATACGAACTTGGCCACATTGCGCCTGCATCGAGCTTCGCCCTGTCACTGAAGCCGAGTGTCGCATACCGGGAACGGAACTTCTGGGCTGGCTGGAAGAAGATGACAACATTCCCATCCTTCGCATAGGCAGGCATGCCGTACCACGTGCGTGGAACAAGATCTGGAGCCACAGAAAGGATAAGTGCATCCAGGGGTTCAGCAATGGCGCGGTCCTCCACTCCCATCTCCCCAATCTTGGCCTGCACCTCCCGGATGCCATCCTCACGGGACGAACCCTTCTTCTGGGTCTTCCGCTCCCTGACGTACTCCCGCATGGCTTCCCGCTCTTCCGGCGAGAATGTGCCGGTTGTCTTCGCTGTACCTGCCATGATGCGCCCCTCCTGCTACGACTGTCATCGAGCCAAGTATACGCATCTCCTGCACGACGCACCCGCTCTCCACATCAGCCAATACTTGCTGCCCGCACGTGTTCCCGATGGAGGATTTCTCCAGCTATGTCTGCAGTGTGCCTGTCTCCCAGTATCCATTCAATGCCCGGCTCATGCCTGAACCATGTCCGCTGCTGCTTCGCATACCGTGCAGTGCGCTGGACTGCGCGGGAGATGGCATCCTCAGTGGAGCAGAGTCCAGCCTCGCATGCGAGCCACTCCCGGTATCCGATGCCACTTCCTGCAATCACCCCATCAGCAAGGCCAGCATTCCGCCCATCCGCAATGTCGTCCGCGACTGCACCGGATCTGAACATCCACTCGACCCGCTTCCTAATGCGATCAAGCAGGATGGCCTTTGGCACCCAGATGCCGTAGATGCCAAATCCGCGGGATGCCTCATCGCGTGGCACAGCTGCAACACCGGAGCGCATCCGCTCAAGCGCACGGATCACCCGGCGCGGGTTTGCTGCATCAAATGGAGCCTGCACTGCCACACCTGCCCGCCCAACTTCCTCGAGAAGACGTTCCCGTCCAGACCCCCGGGACCACTGCTGCTCAAGTTCCCTCCTCGAATGGGGATCTGGCGCATCGCCTGGAAACGAGTAGCCGTTGGCGAGTCCCCTGACATACAGTCCTGTGCCTCCGACGACAATGCTCCAGACATGCTGCTCTGCGAGTGTCCGCAGGCACTGCTCAGCATTCCAGCACCACGTGGCAGCTGTCCACTCCTCATCCGGAGCGCGGACACCTGCGAGATGGCAGGGAATTCCCTGCAGTTCCCCTCCCGTGGGCTGGAATGTCGCTCGCGTGAGCGTGTGCATCGTCTGGCGGGAATCCGCATTGATGAGCGCTGCAGGAGGTGCAGCCTTCGCAATTGCGACTGCGACTGCAGTCTTCCCTGATGCAGTTGGACCGCAGATGACTAGTGGCCGGTTCATCTCGCCTCGAGCGGTTCACGAAGGGGCCGTCCGACAGCACGGCGCATTTCACCATCACTGATGATGCGGCAAGTGGGACGTCCATGGGGACAGGTGAGCGCTTCGGGCGTGATGGCGAAGAGATCAAGAAGCTGCTGCTGCTCTCGGAGATCCAGTGCATCCCCGAGCCGCACTGCGGTGTGGCAGGCAAGGAGGGCAGCAGCGCGGTGGAGCCGTTCCTCCTGAGGGTTCACCCGGTCAAGGAGGTCCCTTACCAGTGTGGCAATAGTGTCCTCGGTGACATGTCCCCGGCCAAGCGCTGGAACGCCAGAGCACCGCAGCATGTCCTCGCCAAACACGTCGACTGCCACGCCAAGTGACATGAGAAGGGGCACGATGTCGGGAACGTGCACGACTGTGGCAGGGTCCATCGGCACAAGGAGTGGCACAAGGAGGGACTGCACGGGCACAGCTGCATCGGCAAGGCCCCTCCGCAGCTCTTCGTAGAGGATCTTCTCGTGTGCAGCATGGGGATCGAGGAGAACGATGCCAGCATCCCCCTCAGCAACGATCCACGTGTTTCTCACCTGCCCGATGGCACGGAGTGGGCCAAGCGATCCCATGGAGGGACGGGGTCCAGTCCTGGGCTCCGCTTCAGGCAGGACGAGCTGCACGGAAGTGCTCCGTTCAATGTGCGAAGCGCTTTCTGAAAGGAAGCTGCCACTCTGCAATGGTGAGTTGTCTGCTGCGTGCGCATCGTCCAGCAGGGACCTGCCATTCGACGGAGATCCTGGACCCAGGCCCTCCACTGGTGCTGAGCCCAGCACCTGCCAGACTGCCCGGTGCACAGCCCGATGGATTGTGCCTGGCTCCACAAACCGCACATCACGCTTTGTGGGATGAACATTCACATCGACAGCTTCCGGTGGACAGTCGATGGCGACAATGCCAAAGGGATACCTTCCTGAGGGGAGATACCCGCGATATGCGTCATCAATGGCATGCTGCACCATGGCGTTCTGGATGCGCCGTCCATTCACGAGAACAAACAGGTGCATCCTGTTGCCGTGGTGGGCTAGGGGCGTGGAGAGGTAGCCATGCAGGTGTATGCTGTCCACGCTCCCTGAAAAGGGAAGCAGTTTCGCAGCATCCCCACGGCCAAAGATGGCAGGAAGGACATCATGGAGCTCTCCCCCCCGGGACGAGAGCGCGACCTTCTCCCCTATCTCGCACTGGATGCTGCAGCCAGGGGCTGCGATGATGGCATCCATGACACTCCTGAGCACAGCTGCGTGCTCGCCACGTTCTCCCTTGAGGAAGCGGAGTCTTGCAGGCGTGTTGCCAAAGAGGTTCTCGACAGTGACACTCGTTCCCACATCACGTCCTGCTGACACGGGAGGAAGGAGCGAGCCAAAGCGTGCCCGCACAGAGGTCGCTGCAGCCGCATCTGCATGGCGGGTCGTGATGGTGCATTCGGACACTGCTGCAATGCTCGCAAGAGCCTCGCCACGGAAGCCCCGGGTACGGATTGCTGTGAGATCCTCAAGGTGAGACACCTTCGATGTCGCATGCCTGGCAAATGCGAGAGCGAGATCCTCAGGCACCATGCCATGACCGTTGTCATGGACCTCTATTGCTGCTATTCCCCCTCCCCGCGCGCGGACTGTGATGCGTGTCGCTCCAGCATCGAGTGCATTGTCAATGAGTTCCTTCACCACTGCAGCTGGGCGTTCAATGACCTCCCCTGCTGCGATAGCATCAGCAACTACTGGATCAAGGAGATGGATTCGCTCAGTCATCGCGTCCATCATGTCCTTCATCGAGCTGTTCCTGGAGGGAAGCGAGCGCAGTGAGCGCAGCGAGCGGAGTGAGTCCGTTCACATCGAGGTCGAGAAGCTGTGACAGCACAGGATGGGTCCGCGCTTCCTCGAAGGAAAGGGCCATCTGCACTGCGCTCTCCCCATCCGCTTGTCCAGGAGCGCTCTGGGACTCGCGCTCCTGGAGAAGCTGCCGTGCGCGGTGGATGACGGATGGCGGTATGCCTGCGAGTTTTGCCACATGGATGCCATACGACCTGTCCGCACCACCATCGACAATGGTGTGGAGAAAGCGGATCTCGTCCCCCTCCTCCAGCACTTCAACCCGTGCGTTCCGCACTCGAGGCAGGGATGAGGAAAGCGCAGTGAGCTCATGATAGTGGGTAGCGAAGATTGTCCTGCACCGGAGATGGGGCGCATCATGCACATGCTCGACAATGGCCTGAGCGAGGCTCAGTCCATCATGGGTCGAAGTGCCCCGCCCAATCTCGTCAAGGATGACGAAGCTCCGTGTGGTGGCGGCACGGAGGATTGCGGCAGTCTCCGCCATCTCAACCATGAAGGTTGAGAGTCCTCCCGCAAGATCGTCATGGGCCCCAATCCTGGTGAAGATCCTGTCGCACAGCCCGATCCGTGCACGTGCAGCTGGAACGAACGAGCCAATATGCGCCAGAAGCACAATGAGGGCATTCTGGCGGAGATACGTCGACTTTCCCGCCATGTTCGGTCCTGTGAGTATGATGATGCCCCTGCTCCCATCGAGGCTGCACTGGTTCGGCACAAACGCATGCCGTCCAAGGATCGACTCGACAAGGGGATGGCGCCCGCCCTGGATTTCGAGCACAGGCTCCTCAACGAGCTCGGGTGCAGTCCACTCCTGCTCGTCCGCCACAGTGCCAAGAGCTGCTGCAGCATCAAGGGCAGCAAGAGCAGCCGCATTGCCCAGAAGCACAGTCATCTCCTCAAGGACACTGTGCCTGAGCACCTCGAGAATCTCGAGCTCCCGTGCGACAGCCCGCTCATGGGCACCAAGGACAATGCTTTCCTGCTCCTTGAGCTCGGGAGTGACATACCGTTCTCCAGAGGCGAGTGTCTGTTTGCGCACATACTCCGCTGGCACGGCTGCTGCCTGGGAACTCGGCACTTCGAGATAGTACCCGAACACCCTGTTGTAGCCCACCTTGAGGGACCGGATGCCAGTCCTGTCACGTTCCTTCTGCTCAAGGCCAGCAATGTATTCCCTCGCATCCCGGGATGAGAGGTGAAGGTGGTCAAGGATGTCATCGACTCCGCTCCGGATAGAGCCCCCATCGCGCGCAAGGAGCGGAGGGTCCGCGACAATCGTCTGGTCAAGGGAACTGGCTAGGGCAAGGGGTGGAACGCATTCCTCCCGGAGCAGCCTGAGCGCTTCGTGCGCTGCGGGAAGCGCATCAAGGATGCCAAGCACTGAAGGGAGCGCCATGAGCGTGTCTCCAAGCGCCCTGAGGTCCTTCGGGGAGGCGCTCCTCTGCTGGCACCTGCCAACAAGCCGTGCGATGTCACGAATGTTCCGCAGCGCAGCACGAAGTTCACTCCGCTCCCTCGGGTGGTTGGCCCAGTAGGCAACATGCTGCTGCCGAGCATGGATGGCCTCCTTCGCAAGAAGCGGCTCATGTATCCACGATCTGAGCAGTCGTGCTCCACCTGCTGTCACCGTGGCATCAAGGAGATGGATGACAGACGGACCATGATCACCGAGTGCATTGTCTATCTCGAGATTCCGTCGTGTGTGCGCATCAAGACGCATGGTTGTCACAGCACGCTCGACAGAGAGCTGAACAAACCCCTCGAGGTCGAGCTGAGCGCGTTCCGCATATGCGAGGAGTCCGCCGAGCGCACGGATGAGCGCAGTCTCCCCTTCGAGCTCGTATCCGGACAGGGAGGCAATGCCGAGAACCCGCTGGAGCCGGGAGGATGCAAGCGCAACATCAAAGTACTGTGCGGGCAGTGAGCGACGAGGCACTCCCTGGCAGATGTCATCAGGAAGTCTCATTCCAGAAGGAAGGACAATCTCCTGGATGCGGTACCTGGCAAGTCCCTCACGAAGCTCTCCGCTCTGAAAACCGCCACCAGCACGAAAGGCGTGCGTGTCCCCAGTGCTCGCATCGAACACTGCGCAGGCGACATCCTCTCCCTCCTGCACACAGCTTGCGCAGTACGTCGTCTCAGCAGGTTCAAGAAACTCGCCCTCTATGACCATACCGGGACTGAGCACACGGGTCACTCTGCGCTCTACAAGTCTCCCTGGCACCACCTGTCCCACCTGGTCCCAGAGAACGATGGACTTCCCGCACTCAAGAAGCTTCCGGAGATGCGCGCTCACACTGTGGAAGGGAACGCCGCACATCGGCACAGTTCCCGCCTGGCCAAATGCCCGCTTTGTGAGAGTCAGTCCGAGGAGTCTGGAACCCTCAATGGCATCATCCTCGAACAGCTCGAAGAAATCCCCAAGCCGCACAAAGATCATGGCGTCCGGATACTGGTTCCGGATGTCACGGTACTCCCGGACAATGGGAGTGTCCTTTCCTGTTGGAGCAGCATGCTCCGCAGAGTCAGCTCCAAGGTCGCTTCCCGATTCATCCTGCACCCTGTGTGGAGCATGGTCCATCTGGCGGCGCGTCATGCTGAAGCACTCTCCTCCACGCGCGCCTCGAGCTGCCACGCGGACGTTCCAGTCACCGTTGCTGCAACAATGTCCCCGACACTTGCCTGCAGCGTTCCCTCACACCACACCATCCTGTTCTGCCGGGATCTTCCGTACATGCGGCCATCCTCCCCCCGTCCCTCGAGCAGGACTTCCACCTTCTCACCAAGGAGGCGGGCATTGATCCGTCCTGCGCACTCCTTCTGCAGGGCCAGAAGCTCATTGAGCCGCCGTTTCTTCTCGTCTGTGGGAATGTCATCTGGCCGTCTCGCAGCAGCTGTGCCTGGGCGGACCGAGTACGCCTGGAGATGGACAACATCGAAACCGACCTCCTCAAGGAGTGCCCGTGTCCCAGCGAACTCGTCAGGGGTTTCTCCAGCAAATCCCACAATGATGTCCGTGCTGAGCGAGAGGTCTGGAATCATTTCCCGTGCCTCAGCAATGCGCTCCCTGTACTCCGCAACGGTGTAGACGCGCCGCATCCTCCTGAGAAGATCGTCATGGCCAGCCTGCACAGGGAGATGGAGCGCTTCGCACACTGTGGGAAGATCGCGCATTGCTGCAAACAGTTCCCGAGTGGCATTTCTCGGATGGGATGTGAGGAACCGGAGCCGTGCCAGGCCAGGAACCTGATCGACTGCCTCGAGAAGGTGCCAGAGCCTCCTGCCATCTGCAGGGTCCATATACGAGTTCACATTCTGGCCAAGCAGTGTCACTTCACGCACACCGGAATCGACAAGCCGCCTCACCTGCTCGACAATGTCCTCCACCCGTCTGCTCGACTCGCGTCCACGGACAAAGGGAACGATGCAGTACGTGCACATCTCGTTGCACCCTCCCATGACAGAGACATAGGCGGAGATCCTGTCAGAAGGGGGTGCCGGCAGCGGGCCATCCAGATCGATGGAGTACGTCTGCTGCAGCCGCTCGAAGAATCCGTCCGCATCACGGACATCAAAGACGTAGTCAAGATCCGGAAGGGTGCGGAGCAGCTGTTCGCCATGCTCGACAGCCATGCACCCAGTCATGGCGATGGCCCTCCCTTCCCGTTCCCGCTTCCAGGGTGTGAGCTCGCGGAACTTGCCATACACCTTCTGCTCCGCATTCTGCCGCACTGTGCAGGTAATGAGGATGACAAGATCCGCATCCTCAAGAGAACACTCCGGAAGGCAGCCGATCTCGCGGAGCCTCTCCGCAATCATCTCCCGGTCCGCATCGTTCATCTGGCACCCAATGTGCCACAGATGCACCCGGGGTGGACGTCCACGGGAGGGCACAATGGGGAGGCGCGTGTCATGGCGAGGCGTCTCAATGAGCGGAAGAACAGCAAAAGTGCGTGCCTGGGCACTGAGCTTCGCGAGTGTCATAGATATCACAGTACCGGGATATGCATGGTCCATGCACCCCCCAAATGCAGGGATACCGCGAGCTACCGTTCCTCGACGAGAAGCCGGATGCCTGTCCTTTCCTCACCGTCAATGGCAAGGTCGATGAAGGAGGGGATGCACACGAGATCCACACCTGCGGGAGCAACATATCCCCGTGCGATCGCGATCGCCTTGATCGCCTGGTTCAGTGCGCCTGCCCCGATGGCCTGCACCTCCACCTTGTGCTGGCTGCGGATCACACCAGCAATCGCACCTGCAACGGAGATTGGCTTGCTGGATGCGGAGACCTTGAGGATCTCAAGAGGCGAGGATTCGTGCGTGGACATAGCGCGTTCAGTGTACCGCACCAACCAACAATTGGTGCACTAGTCGATATTTTGCCTAGGTGGCGTATTCGACACTCCTTGTCTCACGCAGGACAACGACCTTGATCTGGCCGTTGTAGGTGGCAGAGCCATGGATGCGCTTTGCGATCTTGTGGGCAAGTGCGACTGCCTGGTCGTCCGTCACTTCCTCGGGGCGAACCATGACATGGAGCTCCTTGCCGGACTGGACTGCGAAGCTCTGCTCAACACCATCGAATCCGTTTGCAATGGCCTCAATGCGCTCATACCGTTTGATGAGCGTGTCAAGCGTCTCCCGCCGTCCCCCCTTTCTCGTTGCGGAGATGGCATCAGCAGCCATCAGGATGTAGGCTCCGACAGTTCTCGGCTCCTCATCATAGTGGTGGGCCCGCACTGCATGGACAACCCTGCTCGGACGGCCCACACGGGCAAGGATTTCGCTCCCAATGACAGCATGGGATCCATCGATGTCATGCTCTGCTGCCATGCCAATGTCATGGAACAGGCCAATCTCCCTCGCTTCCTGTTCGTCATAGCCGACTTCAGCAGCAATCATGCCAGCAATAGCTGCAGTTTCCTTGCTGTGCTGCAGGACATTCTGGCCGTATGCTGTGCGGAACGCGAGTGTGCCAAGGAGTTTGACGAGCTCAGGGTGCAGGTTCTCGATGCCAATCTCGTGGCAGGCAAGCTCCCCCTCCTCACGGATGCGCTGCTGGATCTCATTCCTGCTCTTTGTGACGACATCCTCGATGCGTGCAGGATGGATGCGTCCATCAGAGAAGAGCCGTTCGAGGCTCATCTTTGCGACTTCCCTGCGCACTGGATCGAATGCGCTCAGCACAATGACTTCAGGTGTCTCATCAACAATGATGTCAACGCCTGTCGCTGCCTCAAGGGCACGGATGTTCCGTCCCTCCTTGCCAATGATGCGTCCTTTCATCTCGTCGCTCGGGAGGTGCACCACAGTCACTGATGCCTCACCTGCCTGATCGGATGCGTACCGCTGCATGGCCGTGACAAGTATTTCCCGGCTCCGCTCCTGCACTTCCTCACGCACACGCACATCCGCTGCATGGATCCGCTCAGCGATCTCTCCCGCAAGCTCTCCCTCAAGTTTCTGGAACAGCTCGTCCCGGGCATCCTCCACGGAAAGGGAGGATACGCGTTCAAGTTCTGCCTGGAGCTGGAGGTCCTGGGACTTCAGCTGCTCCTCGAGGGCATCAAGCCGCTCCTCCTTGATCTTGAGCTTCGCCTCGTTCGACTCATGTTCCCGCCGTCTCCGGTCGAGCGTCTCCTCTCGCTGGGTGAGCCGCTGCTCCCTCCTGACGAGTTCCGCACGCCGCTCACGCACCTCCTGCTCAGCAGCAGTCTGCATCCGGAGGGCTTCCTCCTTCGCCTGGAGAAGAATCTGCTTCGACTCCTCATCGGAGCGGTCCGCCTCGACGACATGCTCTTCATGGTTCTGCTGGGCAGTTCTCCTGCCCTGCCAGAACAGCACTGCACCAGCAAAAAAGAGGACTGCGATGATGAGGACAACGATGAGTAATGCTGCGCCGCTAATGGTGCGTTCCCTTTTGACACACGGTGAAAGAAGTACACAGACGGATCTTCCGATCCGGTCGTCCGCAGTCCCCGCACTGCCCGCTGCGCATCCGAGTATCGGAGGTATCTGCGCCTGGCGGTCGTGCAACGTGACACCCGGAACAACATCCATATTGTACGCTTTTGCCCGGGGCGCGGACTGCTTTCCGCGCAGATGGGGCAGTCACTGCGGTATCCAGCATTCCAGCTGTCCAGCTTCTCTGCAATACTGGAACTGCATGCGTGATATGACTGCACCTCCACAACCTGTCCGCACGATGTCGACTCCTGGACTCGTTGGGCTCCTTGCAGCAGTGGGCTTCCTCCGCATTGGATCCGTCGGTACGGCAATAGCGCTCCAGTTCGATTTCATCGCGATAGGGAACGGTGTGCCAAACCTGGTGCTCGTGGGAGGTGCAGGCGCACTCCAGGGCTTCACGGAAATGGTGAGCGCACCATTTCTCGCCCGGTTCGCAGATCGGATCGGTACAACACGGATGCTCATCGCAGCTCCTGTCATCGGCATCACTGCGAACGTCCTGTTCTGGCTGACGAAAGTGCCGCTCGTGTTCGCCATCCCACTCATGCTTGCGGGCCTCACCTCTGCTGCGTTTGTGCCTGCCTCGCTCAGCTCGCTTGCCATTGGGACGCATGGACACGCAGCACGCCGGATAGCATCAAGCAGCATCTTCGAGGGAGCAGTCCTTGCTGGCTATGCAGGCGGATTCATACTTGGTCCACTCACATGGACCTGGTTCGGCGCTGGCGCATTCCTCGTTTTCGCACTCTGGTACCTTGTGGCATTCATCCTCTGCGCCTCCGCTGTTCCCCAGCTTCCCCCCTCCAATGTCACGCCCATGCGGAGCCTCATACGCAACTTCTGGAATGCTCCCTCTGTACGCCTCTTTCTTCCAGCATGGATTGCAGCGAACAGCATTGTTGGCATGTACTACGCAAACTTTGCAGCACTCTTCCACAGGAGGGCAGTACGTGCGCAGACGCTCGTGCACCATTTTCCACCGCACATCATCTCCATCATCTCGGGAAGCTGGGTGCTGCTCTTCATCATTGGCATGGGATGCTGGATACCGCTTGTCCTCAGGTGGGGAGCCACACGCTGCATGAAGCGGGCAATGTATGGAGCGCTCATCGTCCCAGTCATTCTCTTTGTCATCAACCACATCACGCTCCAGCACAGCATTGTGCTGCTCCCACTCCTTGCCATCGGGATTCTCATCGAATCCGGCTTTGGCCCTTCAGCCGTCTCATATCTTGCTGAGCACTCGGATCTCTTCGCGAACGACCGTGCATCCCTCATGGCGCTCTACACCATCACCCTTGCTGGGGGCTCCGCACTTGGTGCGCTCATTGGTGGAATCGCAGCACATCTCTTCCTGTTCAATGGGCTCATCGTTGCAAGCGCATGCATGGCAGTCATTGCCATCATTGCCTCCGAGCGGCTGCACCGTCTGGTTGCGTGATGCTGCACGGAGACTTCTCCAATGCGACTCCTTCATGACTGGCCGTTCCCGATACTGCGGATGCCACTGCAATCCCCCGGCCCCACATCTCCGTCATGCTCACTGTTCCTGCTGTCCATGCAGCGTTCTCTTGGTGCAGGATCGTTCTCGGTGATGCGGTCCTGTGGCAATCCGGAAGTGTCATGGAATTCGTGGCTGAGGGTGCACCGTTCATCCGCCATGAAAGGCATTCGCCAAGCAGCAGTGAAGGAGCAGCTGGACATCGAGTCCATGCACGGATTGAACGCTTCACGGACAACGAGCGCAGCATGGTTTCCCGTGCGCTGGCGAACACTCATCCCTCGTGCACCACTCACCGGGCTCGTTGTGGGTGCACCCACCTCCTACGCGAATGTGAGGAGGTCCGGCTCAACATCGAAGCCGACATTGCTGTCAGAGGCCTCGTGAATGTGATGGAACGCTGCAGCACCAATCATTGCGGCATTGTCTGTGCACAGCGCGAACGGTGGGATGCTCACATGCACTCCCGCAAACCGCGCCGCCACTGCTTCTCGAAGTGCAAGGTTTGCAGCAACACCACCCACAACCGCTATGCGGTCAACATTCCTCTCCTCTGCAACGCGGGCAACGAAGTCCACTAGCTGCATGACTGCAGCCTTCTGGAACGCGGCAGCAAGTTCTGCCACAGTGCTGGGATCCTCTGGAACGCCCACCGCATTCCGCGCCCCATCAGGGAGCCGGTCAACCGCATGGCGGACTGCTGTCTTGAGACCACTGTAGGAGAAGGAGTCGGGAAGATGTGGCACAGGAAACTGGTAGGCATCCGGCGACACGCCAGAAGCAGCCCGCTGAATCGAGGGACCACCTGGATACGGCAGCCCCAGAAGCCGTGCAACCTTGTCGAAGGCCTCTCCAACCGCATCATCCCTCGTGCCCGCAATATGCTCGGCCCTGCCATGCTCATGGAGCATGATGCAGTCCGTGTGCCCACCACTCACCACAAGGGCGAGGAACGGTGGTTCGAGTTCCACATCGCCAAGCCAGGCGGAATACACATGGCCCGCAAGGTGGGAGATGCCCACAATTGGCAGCCGTGAAGCAAGTGCTGCTGCCTGCGCGAACCGCGTGCCCACAAGAAGGCATCCGACAAGTCCAGGCCCCCTGGTCACCGCTATGGCATCAAGCGCCTTCCAGTCGCCTTCCACAGGGACCATCGCGTCAGAGACGACAGTCTGGATTGCAGCAATGTGCGAGCGTGCAGCAAGTTCGGGTACAACACCTCCGAACCGCCTGTGCAGGTCTATCTGGCTCGCAACGACATTAGAGTGGATGGTCCTTCCATCCTCGATGACTGCAGCAGCTGTTTCATCGCACGATGACTCGATCGCAAGAACCAGCGTCATTGGACGTACTCCTTTGAGGGAACGGGACTCATACCCGGAACTTCACATGCTGCATACGCTGCGATGAACGCATCCTTGAATGCAGGACGGTGGAGATGCCCACTCCACATGATGAGTGCATCCTCGCCGTTGTCATTGTAGTACCCTCTTCTGCGGCCAATGACTGCAAGACCTGAGGACTCGTACAGAGCCACTGCTCTCGTGTTGCTGGGGCGCACCTCAAGCGTGATGCAGTGCGCGCTGAGCGCATATGCACGACCAATCTGGAGAAGAAAGAGGAGACGGCCGAATCCGCTTCCCTGGTGCCCGCTGTCCACGCCAATGGTGGTGATGTGCGCCTCACGGTCAATGACCCACATCCCCGCAAATCCGATGAGGCTCTCCCCATGCTCGAGTACGGAGTAGTGCGCAAAGTGGTTTCTTGTGAGTTCCATGTGATAGGCGTTCTCGGGCCATGCTGAGGGAAAGACTGCCTTTTCTATGGTGTGCACCCGGGGGACATCATGGAGATGCATGTCACGAAGGCGAGTTCCGTGCGAAGCTTCCTGGAGACGCTCACGTCTCGCATCGAGCACTGCGCTCATCCCGCGTGCTCCTTCACTGATGGGACTGCATATGTGAGCTGGACGGATGCAAGCTCCACTGGCCTGCCCGCGAGTGCAGCAGGCACAGCGCCAGCAAGCGCAAGTGCAGGATCACAGCCGCCATTCATTGCCCCTATGCTGCAGACGGGATCATCCCGGTATGCAGCATAAATGCCGCCCGTGCGCTCCATGCCCTCTCCCGGCTCTGTGCGGACAGGATCCTCAGCGCAGACCACTGCTGTTCCATCCCAGACATACGCGCCAAGATAGCAGCCAGAGCGGCCAGCATCGCACATGCTCCACACGGGAGACACTCCTGCACCCAGGAAGATCACAGGAGGAATGAGCGCACCCATGAGGTGGATGGGAAGGTTCCGCACATGGGCAATCCCTCCCACAACAGAGAGAGCTGCCCGAAGCCCCGTATAGGATCCAGGGCCGTCTGTCGCAATGCATGCTGTACACCCTTCGAGTCCGTGCGCATGGAGCGCCTCGAGCGCACCTCCACTCGAGCCAAGCCGGCCATCAGTTGTCGGAGGCGCCTGCCACAGGAGCTCACCCTCCTCTGATGCGAGAAGAAGGGTGAACCTGTGGCGCTGGGAAGCATCGCAGACGAGAACGCTCATGCTGTCCACTCCCCTGCAACCTTTCGCACCCGGTCTGGCACGTCATCGTGGAGCCGGATCTCCCGGCTGTCTCCCTCAAGAGGGCGCAGTTCAAGCACAATCATTCCAGGAAGAGCTGCATCTGCTGAAAGGGATGCCCACTCCATGGCGACAACGCCATCCCCAGCAAGAAGATCCAGGTCAAACTCGTCAGTGTGCGCTCCCTTTCCGAGCCTGTAGAGATCAAGGTGATGGAGAGGAAGCCGTCCTTCCCGGTAAACATGGTGGAGCACGAAGGTGGGACTCCGAACCCGGAGTGGATCATGTCCGAGACCACGTGCAAGTCCCCGCACAAGACAGGTCTTTCCCGCACCCAGTGGCCCATTGAGTGCAAGGATGTCTCCACGAGCAAGCTGTGCTGCAAGACGGGAGCCGAATGACTCCGTCTCCTCGGGCGAATGTGTCAGAACGGTAACCATGCTGCTTCCATTCCCATCTCTTCCGATGACTGTTGTACGCTCTCCCCAACCGTATCATGCTACAGGCCACATGAATCCTGCCGCATACCGCTTCCCATCTCGGATTTGCTTTTCAGGAGGGCGACCATGTATGGTGGCTGGAGTAGGGGCACACCATCACCGATGCATATGACACACTCAACATCTCGTGACAGTTGCACACAAGGGGGGACACTCCGTCAATGAAACGACGCGCACGCGCTGTCCGTTACGGAGTCAGCATTGCAGTTCTCGCAGGCCTGCTGTCTGCAGTACCGCTCGCGACTACACATGCCACGCCTGTGGCATCAGGCGGGCCAGTCCAGCTCGCTACTGGCAATGGGCATAACCTCCTTGTCGCCACTGCCACGCCTGCTGCAAATACCCAGACATCATCCACTCCGTCACTTCCTGGCCAGACGACCCAGGAGAAGCTCACATCTGCCCAGGCGGATCTCTCGAGTCTCAATGCGAAGCTCAAGGAACTCGTGAGCCAGGAGGACGCGAACACAGCGGCCATAGCCCAGACACAGGCCCAGCTTGCAACCCTCATCAGGCAGACGTACGAGACAACAAACAACACTGGCCTCCTCACTGCGCTTCTTGCTGCGAACAACTTCCAGAATGCCCTCAACCAGGTACAGGGCGACCAGCATTTCGTCCAGGAAGTCGAACAGCTCCACCAGACACTTGTCCAGGATCAGCAGCAGGTTGCGAACGAGAAGAGACAGATCTCTGCAGAATTCAAGCAGGCAAGCGTCCTCCAGGGAGAGCTTGCGCAGGAGAACGCGCGGGCCCAGTATGTCGCACCTCCCGTGAATTACAGCGCATTCTCGGGTGCGCATGGTGGTGACCACTTCAGCTTTGGAGAGTGCACCTGGTATGTGGCGCAGCGCAGATATATTCCATGGTTTGGCAATGCGGACCAGTGGTATGCAGCTGCTGCAGCCATGGGATTCCCGGAAGGGCATGTTCCTCAGGTGGGAGCAGTTGTCGTCTTCTGGCCAGGAGGCGATGGTGCAGGATATGTGGGCCATGTTGGCTATGTCGAGTCAGTCCTCCCTGGCGGATACTTCATGCTCTCGGAGATGAACTTCGGCGCATGGGACCGGGTTGACACACGCATCCTTCCAGGAGATTCTTCTGGCATTCAAGGCTTCATCTACAGCAAGTAGCAGCCCTGCGAACGAGGCACTGCTCCCGCCTTCGTGTCCTGGTGTCCCAGATTACTGCGGGCCACGAGCGCAGTCAGTGGAAGAAGCGTACGTGCGGGGTACGCGGGGCGCAACAGCGCACAGCACCTCATAGGGAATGGTGCCCACACGTGCTGCAACCTGGTCCGCTCGCACTGTCCCAGTGGATTCATCCCCGAATATCCATGCAGCATCTCCCGGATGTATATCACTGGCCCCGGAGATGTCACACGTGAGTTGATCCATGCTCACACGGCCAATGATGGGGCACGGTGTGGTGCCAATGACCACGAAGCCCGCATTTGACTGGAGCCTGTGCACACCATCCGCATACCCGCATGCAACAGTAGCGACACGTGTCGTGCGGGTTGCCATCCACGTTCTCCCATATCCGACAGCTGCTCCCCTGGGAATGTCCTTCACCCTCGTGACAAGCGCATGCATCGACATGACTGGCCTGAGATCCAGCTCTGTCGCAACAGGCGGATATCCATAGAGCGCAATCCCTGGACGGACGATGCCGTGATGGAACTCAGGGTACCGGAGAAGTGCAGCACTGTTCGCGCAGTGCACGAGCGCATCGGGAAACTCGTCCTGGAAGGGATCGATACGTTCCATGAAGGCTGCATGCTGAGCATGCGAAAACGCATCGAATGGTGCGTCCGCATCTGCGAAGTGGGTGAAGAGGCCAGCACATTCGACTGCGTCCTGCGCATTCCTGAGAAGGTCCAGTATGTCGGTGCACTCGGCTGCAAGAATGCCAAAGCGCGACATGCCCGTGTCAAACTTCACATGAACCCGTGCCCTTCCCCGCTTCCCACTCCGTGCAACAGCAATGACCCGTTCGAGAAACGGCACATCGCTCACAGTCATGTCAACCTGTTCCATGATGAGCGATGCGATGTGGTCAGGATGGGTCCATCCCACGTTGAGAATCCTTTCCCTGCGGCCGAGCGTCCTGAGCTCCAGAGCCTCCTCAGGAGAAGAGACACCAAACCATGAACATCCTCCTGCGGCCGCAGCCTGAGCCACAGCTTCCACACCATGGCCATATCCGTTTGCCTTGACCATTGCCATGACAGCTGTCTTCTGGCCGACTTTTCGCACGAGCTGGGCAGCATTGTTCGTCAGCTGTCCGAGGTTCACTGATGCCCACTTCATCGGAGGGCCGTTTTGTTCAGCCATGCGTCAGGTACGGTCCAGCATGCCGGAGTGCTCCAATGACTTCCGGAAGCGACTCGATGATGTCACGTGCAAGGATTCCTGCCTCTCCCCGGTGGCGAGTAACCGCGAGCCCTGCCTCAGCATGGATGACCACACTGCTCACAGCAGCACTAAACGGCTCCGTCCCCTGGGCAAGAAGCGACCCGATGATTCCTGCAAGCACGTCGCCTGAGCCCCCTGTTGCAAGTGCGGGAACCGCATACGGCGATGTGTACACTCTTCCATCCGGATGGGTTATGACCGTGTTCGCACCCTTCAGCACAGTGATGCAGCAGAACCTGGCGGATGCCTCATGGGCCATCTCCTCACGATGTTCCTGCACTTCAGCTACAGTGCATCCGAGCATTCTTGCCATCTCGCCAGGATGGGGTGTGATGATAACCTGGCATGGTTTCTCCTTATGCTGCGCGTGGGAAATGCTGTGGGCGAAGACATCAAGGGCATCCGCATCAATGACTAGCGGAATGCGGAGTTCGGATGCAAGAAGGCCCGCAACGCACTCGACAACAGCATCCTCACGGCCAGCTCCCATGCCAATGACAAGCGCATCCGCCTTCTCCAGATACCGCTCCCTCACAAGAGCAATGCCATCCCCCGTGAGGATGCCACGGTGACCATCGGGAAGCGGCGCGATCATGACCTCTAGCGCCCATGATGCGATCCGTCCAACAATTCCCTCCGGCACGCAGAGCCGCACAAGACCGCTTCCTGAGCGCCCTGCTGCAAGGGCAGCAAGCATCGGAGCACCCTGGAACTCCCAGGACCCCCCAATGACGAGTGTCAGACCAAAGGTCCCCTTGTGCGCTTCTCCATCGCGCGGTGGCAGGCTGAACTCAGCAGGAAGATCCATGCCACTCCACCAGGTCTCTTCTCCCTGGTACGCGACATCAACAACGACAGCGATTGCCGCTTCCTCCGAATGACTGAGTGACAGTGCGAACGGCTGACGGTTGCCCCTGATGGCAATGTACGGTGCTCCCTCAGCAGTGCGCTCCACTGTGATCTCGTGAAACGCTGGCAAATCCTCAGTCTGCCTTGCCCCAAATACCTTGCGGACAGCCTCCTTTGCTGCCCATCGGGCTGCGAAGCGCTCTGGATGGCCTGCGCAGTACTCCTGCTCCTCACGGGAGAACACCCTGTCCGCAAACCGTGGCTTCGCGGCAAGAAGGCGGGCAACACGTGCAACGGAAACCGTGTCGATGCCAACTGCCTGGTCCGGGTGGGCATCGCGGAATGTGCGATCCCTCTCCCCCGTCATTCCACAGTCACCGACTTTGCGAGATTCCGTGGCTGGTCGACATTGCAGCCCCGTTCCACTGCGAGATGGTATGCAAGGAGCTGGAGTGGCACGACAGCAACCAGGGGAGCGAGATATGGGTTGACAGCAGGAAACCGGATGATGGATGAATCTGGAACTCCTGGTATGGATTCCATGCCATCGGGAAGCAGTGCGATGACTGGCGCATCACGGGCGACCACTTCCTGGATGTTGCTCACCATCTTGCTGAATGTAGCCTCCTGGGCTGCAATGGCAATGATGGGCACATCTGCGGAAAGGAGGGCTATGGGTCCATGCTTGAGTTCCCCAGCGGGATATGCCTCCGCATGGATATAGGAGACCTCCTTGAGTTTCAATGCACCCTCAAGGGCGAGAAGGACATCCATGCCCCGTGCTATGTAAAGCGCACTTTGCACATGCGATAGCTCCTTCGCGAGCATGATGACCTGTGGCTCGACACCTAGCGCCTTCTCGATGGCGTCCGGCACTGCAAGGAGCTCGCGCCCCCATTTCCTGGCACGCTCAGGTGCAAGCTCCCCCCGCTCACGGGCGAGCCAGAGACCAAAGAGCAGGCCGCAGGCTTCCTGGGTGATGAAGGTCTTCGTAGCTGCAACCCCGATTTCCGGTCCTGCCTGCATCATGATCACACCATCGGCAGCACGCGCTATCGCGCTCCCGACCACGTTCGTGATGGCAACGACAGTGGCTCCGCACCGGTGCGCCTCATGCAGTGCTGCGAGCGTATCCGCTGTCTCGCCAGACTGGGACACTGCGAGCACCACAGTATCCGGCCCCACCTTTCCATGGTAATACCGGAATTCGCTCGCCACTTCAACCCGTACGGGGATGTCCGTGTGCTGCTCCAGAGCATACCGGGCCATCATCCCTGCATAGAGCGCAGAGCCACAGGCAACAATGACGACCTCGGAAACAGGCTGGCCTGGATCCGTGAGCCGAGCTGGCATGTCCTGCAGAACTATGGTCCCGTCATGCTGGACACGGTCACGAAGCGCATTGCGCAGCGCATCGGGCTGCTCGAAAATCTCCTTGAGCATGAAGTGGGGATATCCTCCACGCTGCACCTGTTCCGTGTCCCATGTCACTTCCACCACTTCCGGTGTCACTGGAGCGTTCGTGGCAACGGAACGGACTGTATAGTCGGCACCGTGCACCTCCACAAGCTCCTCGTCACCAAGGATGACCACAGAATTCGTGTATGGAAGGAGTGCAGTGATGTCACTGCTGATGATGACCTCGTTCTCTCCCTTCCCAAGCACAAGTGGAGCGTTGAGCCGTGCACCAACAAGGGTATTGGGTTCCCTTGCACTGACAACCACAATTGCGTAGGCTCCCTCAACGCGCAGGAGTGCCTTGCGCACTGCTTCCGCTAGGGTCGTCTTTCCATGGTAGGCATCCTCAATGAGATGCGTGAGCACTTCGCTGTCGGTATCGCTCACGAAGGTATGCCCCTTGGCAGCAAGCTCAATGCGGAGGTCCCGGAAGTTCTCAATGATGCCGTTGTGAATGACGGAGATCGTCCCCGTGCAGTCACAGTGCGGATGGGCGTTCTCAACGGATGGCTTACCATGCGTGGCCCACCGTGTGTGGCCAATCGCAGTGTGTCCAGTGGGCATGCCCTGGAGATCCAGCGCTGACACGAGTTCCTGCACCTTGCCATCGCTCTTCACGATGGTGATGGTGTCCGGTGTAGCCTGCTCAAGGACTGCAAGGCCCGCAGAATCATATCCCCGATATTCGAGCCGCTCGAGACTCTCGAGAACAACCCTGGTAGCGCTTCTTCCACCTGAGTAACCGATGATTCCACACATGATGTCAGTGTAACGTGTGCATCGGGGTATGAGTTACCCGCCAGCAAACCTTCCTACGGACTCGCGGAAGGCGATGGGGAGGAGCTCTGTGCAGGAATCTGCTGGACAGTGACCTGGACCTGCACTGATCCGGATGAAGAGCTCACACCACTGGGAAGTGTGAGGGGTACAGTGACCTGGGTTGTCGAGCTTAGTCCATTGACATCAACGATCCCCGTATGTACCTCACTGAGGTGCGCAAGATCAGCCTGTGAACCGCTCAATGTCACAATCTGCGGATTGACTATGATGCCTGAGATTTCATAGCCGTTCGCAACGACACCTGCAAGGGTGGGTACAACTGCGCTCACGCGTGATGTAGTTGTTGCAGCCATGGCAACGCTCACTGTGGTTGAGGTTGGAGTGAAGACAGCGTGCTGGATGGCTGCACCTAACCTGTCAACGATACCCACTTCCTCAACCTGCTGGACGGATGCGGTGATGTTGGAGAGGCTGATGGAGACGACAGCCTGGGCATGGGCAGCATCGCGTTGAGGAAGAGAAACGGACACCGATGAAGGGCTTGCTGAAGTGTGCTGAACGATGTACCCTGCCGGGGGTGCGCTCGTCACCCGGACGACGACAGGAAGCGATACCGTCACGAGCTTGTCCACATCAGCAGGCACTGAGGTGGGCACTCCCTGCAGCTGGACATGCGTATCCCCGTTGACGATGTCTATGGGGATGTCATGCATGCCGGACGAAGTGATGTGCGAGAAGTTCGGAGTCACTGTGAGATCCGACAGGTGGAATGCGAGGACATTGTCCCGTGTCCCAAGAACAGAGATGGTGAGATTCGGTATGGGATGGACAAGGACAAAGCCTTCAGGAAGGAGCGAAGCCTGCTGAGGCACGGCAACGCTCAGTGTGATGGCATCAGGAGGATTCTCGGAGTACACGACACCTGTCCACCCCACTAGCGCAACAATGAGCGCAATGAGCTTGAGCCAGAAGTGGTTCCTCAATATGGAGAATGCTTTCTTCACGGATGCACCTCCGCCCTATCTGCAGGATCGGGAAGGTCATGGTGCCCACTGCTGGGCCTTGTGAGTGCAAGCTCCCTCTCTAGAGCTTCCCTGAGTGCACCGAGGCTCAGGTTGGTGCTGAGCTCACCGCGACGCGCAATGGCAAGTGATCCCCGCTCCTCGCTCACGACAACAACGATGGCATCACTCTCCATGCTGAGCCCAACTGCTGCACGGTGCCGCGTGCCGTACCGGTGGGTCTCGCCCTTGGCGAGCGGTTCCGGCAGGGGCAGAACGCATCCAGCAGCAAGAATCCGTCCGTCCCGGATGATGACAGCTCCATCATGAAGTGGAGCATTGGGATAGAAGATGGAGAGGAGAAGATCACGGGAGAGCGTTGCATCAATGCGGACTCCCGACGAGACGACAGTCTCAAGTCCAGATGTCTGCTCAAGAACAATGAGTGCACCCCAGCGGTTCTCTTGAAGCTGGGCTGTCGCCTGGACAAGCTGCTCGAGCGTCTTCATGCGATCCGTTTCCCTGTGCCTCAGGATCCGAACGGAACCGAATCCACCAATCTGGTTGAGCGCACGGCGCAGTTCCGGCTGGAAAAGAATGACAACTGTGATGACGATGGCCTGTATGCTGTTCGCGTAGATGAAGCTCAGCAGCCGCAGCTGGAGTGCCTGGGCAATGATGCCAATGAGGGCTATAACCACAAGTCCAAGAAGAATCTGGAATGCCTGGGTATCCCGAATGAGGCGGAGGAGAAAGTACAGCACGACAGCAACCATGAGGATGTCGAGGACATCCCTCCAACCAAAGTTCTCAAGGAAAATCTGGAGATTCCTGAGGAGTTCATGCACGGGACTTCTTCCCTTCTGCCTGCTCGGGCCTGACGGACAGCGACGTGGACTTCCTCAGACACCGCACCTGTACTGATATGATCGCATGCTGCTCCATATTCGTGGCGTAACCGAGTGGAGCTTCCTACTTGATGTACACATACGCA
>JAJZLL010000041.1:0-58193 GCA_021803465.1 bacterium | reverse complement strand
TTGATCGCATTCCAGTCGTCTATCGCCTGCGTGACACCCCGCACTGCATGAAATTCCGGATCTGCTGTGACATGGAGGGCTGTGCCCATAAGGGCAGATGCACGCTGCTGCACCGAGGGATTCGATGCCAAGGCTCCAGTCAGCACCACACCATGGGTGTACGCCGCATCCCACACATCGCGTGGCGCACGGGCCTGCGCTTCTTCGAACAGGGAAATCAGCGTATCCTCTGGAAGTGGTTCCCGCTCAGTAGCTGCAGGTGAATCCATCCGCTCCCTCAGACTGACATCTGAGATGACATAGCCGTCAGCAATGACAGAGCAGCCGATGCGGTGCTTGCTGCAGTCAAGGAGGACATATCGGCCCAGGTGGGCGTGCGACTTCTGGAGGGCCAGCATGTGTGCGACAGGAAGGTCCACAAGATATGCAGTGCGTGTTCCAAAGGAGGAAAACACCTGCAGCAACTGCCTTCTCGCAGTGCCACTGAGCTCTGGATCCACTGCGCAGATGACTTCTGGACGGAACACCCGTCCCCTGCCGAGCATGCGGATGACCACTTCCCGGAGAAGCTGGTACACTCCATCCTTGTCATGATGTTCTGTGCCAAGAAGTGGCCAGTGGATCTCCCATGTCTCCGGATCCTGCGCATGACGGGCAAGCGCATCCTCTCCCACATAGTGACGTGCACTCCCAAGACGCGCACTCCGTGCAATGCAGGCGGGTATGCTGACAACCCTTCCCCCAAGCCTTGTGCAGGTTCGGATGGTCTCACCCTCGATCGCAATTCCCACCTTCCTACCAAGCATGGCCATGCATTCCCACGTTGGGCTTTCCGGAATCAGTCGCCAATGACTGACCGCATCCGTCCAGCAACATCCGTCGTATCCCCAGCATCCGACAAGCTGATGCGCGCCCCAAGGGACTGGAGCTTCTCCTCGAACGACTCGTACCCCCGGTGGAGGTGGAAGACATTCGAGAGGGTGCTCGTCCCTTCTGCACACAGTGCTGCTATGGTGAGCGCTGCACCACTCCGGATGTCCGTGATGTCCACGGGACTACCCTTGAGTACTGTCGGTCCAGTAACAATGGCGCTCCGGCCCTCGACATTCACCTTGGCTCCCATTTTCACAAGTTCGGGAACATGGCGGAACCGGTGCTCATAGACTGCCTCGCTCACAGCGCTCGTGCCCTCTGCCTGTGTCATGAGTGAGACGTATTGGGCCTGAAGATCCGTGGCGAAGCCCGGATGGGGCCAGGTTGTGACATCCACACCACGGAGCACATGTCCAGCCGCACTGACCCGCACGTGGTCAGCGCCCTGCACAACATCGCACCCCACTTCCCGAAGCTTCTTGATGAGCCAGGTGAGGTCAGCAGGATCAGTCGCTGTGACAGTGACATTGCCCCTGGTTGCTGCAGCTGCGATGAGATATGTACCCGCCTCGATGTAGTCCGCAACGACAGCATGCCGTGTCCCGTGAGGACGACCCTTCACGCCCTCGATCATGATGTGGTCAGTGCCAGCCCCCTGGATGCGCACACCCATGCCGGCAAGGCACCTTGCAAGATCCACCACATGGGGCTCTCGTGCAGCATTCTGGATGATGGTGACACCCTCAGCGCATGTTGCGGCCATCATGAGGTTCTCTGTGCCAGTGACTGTGGGCATGTCAAGCTCAATCCAGGCGCCACGAAGCCTGTTCGCGCGAACGACATATTCCCGCTCGTGAGTCTGCACCTCTGCTCCCATCATGCGGAGACCCTCAATGTGCTGCTCAACTCTGCGGACACCAATATCGTCTCCCCCAGGCTTTGCCACAACTGCCTCGCCGAGCCTCCCCACAAGTGCTCCCATGAGGAGAATGGAGCCACGTATCCGCTCAGCAAGCTCATGGCCAACTGTTGCGGATGTGAGGTTGCGTGCTTCGATAGTCCAGGCATCCTGTGCAGTCCTTTCCACAACGCATCCAAGCGAGGTGAGAATATCAGCCAGGATCTCAATGTCCCGTATGTTGGGCACATTGGTGAGCGCAACAGGCTCGTCCGTGAGAAGTGCTGCTGCCATGATGGGAAGAGCAGCATTCTTGCTCCCGGACATGGCGACATCTCCGTGCAGCGGAGTACCGCCCTCGATTGTCAGCTCGCCCATTCTGCCCTCCGCATGTCTCCCTGCCCCACCTGGCGCCTGGTGTATATCATGAGCATAATGACTCCGGAACGTCCACTGTCATGTGGACCACAGGGAAGGAATCCACCATGACTGCCACAGCAAGCCGCACAACATCCGACATTGAGGCCCTTCTCGGCACTGATGCATCGGATCTTCTCACACACTCATGCACGACAGTTGACAAGGCACTTCTCCATCTTCCTGGACCGGAGTTCGTTGACCGGATCTGGTCCGCATCGGACCGCTCGATCCGTGTGCTCCGCAGCCTCCAGACCCTCTTTGGCACAGGCAGGCTTGCGGGAACGGGCTATCTCTCCATCCTCCCTGTTGACCAGGGCATTGAGCACAGTGCAGGCGCATCGTTCGCGCCTGAACCCCGCTACTTTGACAGTGAGGCGATCGTCGAGCTCGCCCTCGAGGGGGGCTGCAACGCTGTTGCCTCAACGCTTGGTGTGCTTGGATCAGTCGCCCGGAAGTATGCCCACCGCATTCCCTTCATCTGCAAGCTCAACCACAATGAGCTCCTCACATATCCGAACAGGTTCGACCAGGTGATGTTCGCCTCTGTCGAACAGGCGTACGACATGGGTGCAGTCGCTGTCGGAGCAACGATCTACTTCGGCTCCGACGAGTCGACCCGACAGCTTCAGGAAGTCTCCCAGGCGTTCGCCATGGCCCACGATCTCGGAATGGCAACCATTCTCTGGTGCTACCTGCGCAATCCCGCGTTCAACCACGATGGAGTCGACTACCATCTCGCTGCCGACCTCACAGGCCAGGCAAACCACCTTGGAGTCACGATCCAGGCGGACATCATCAAGCAGAAGCTACCAGAGACGAACGGCGGCTACACAGCGCTCAAGTTCGGTAAAACCTCCCCGAAAGTGTATTCCGAGCTCACTACCCCTCATCCCATTGATCTCACACGGTACCAGGTCGTGAACTGCTACATGGGCCGTTCCGGCCTCATCAACTCAGGCGGTGCTTCGACAGGAAGTGGTGACCTCGCTGAGGCAGTGCGCACTGCTGTCATCAACAAGCGGGCAGGCGGCATGGGACTCATCAGCGGAAGAAAGGCGTTCCAACGGCCAATGGCGGAAGGCATCGAGCTGCTCCATGCAATCCAGGACGTCTACCTCAATCCCGAGGTGACAGTCGCCTGATCTGCAGGGAGATGCAGAAGAACTGACTTCCCGGACTTACGGCCCGGACACGAGTGTCAATGTCCAGGTGGAACTGTACGTGCCAGTGTATGCAGCAGCAGGAATCTTCTCGCTCCATGCAATGATGACTGTCTGGTCACCACGGCCCGTGGTGGCCGATGCGGAAAGGAGCTTCGTTGCTGTGGCACCTGGCAGCGCATAGGGATATGCAACGTTTGCTGACCAGGTGGCTGCTGAGCAGGAGACACCCGAGTCACACGAGGGCACGCCAGGTGTGGCTGCCGTGAAATCTGCACTGGGAAGCGTGTGCGTGCCGCTAGTGAATGCCGAATTGGAGAGCGTGACATTCCAGCCTGAACCAGACCCTGTATTGTCGCCGATATCGAGCGTCTCCGATGCTGTGGCAGTCTGGTCCGTTCCTGTGAGTGTTGCAGTGGTAAACGTGACATTCCCTGGTGCGGAAACAAAACTCAGTGTTCCTGCACCAATGGCTGCACTCGCCTGCAACGACTCTGTTGGAAGAAGTTCGCGGATCCTGTTGTTGTAAATGTCCGCTATGAATACATCCCCTGCAGAATTGGTCACGAGACCAGTAGGCAGATTCAGCTCGGCAGAGACTGGAGCACCTCCGTCCCCCGCAAACCCCGCTGTGCCGTCTCCCGCTATGGTGTAAACGTCCCCAGCAGTCATCGGCATGCCGTACATCATCCCAGTCGACTCAGCAAGGACACGTATCCTGTTGTTCGTGGCATCTGTGAGGAGAATGTTGCCTTCTGCATCGAACGCAATGCTGTAGATTGTGTCAAACTCTGCTGATGTTGCTGCACCACCATCGCCGAGAAATCCTGCAGTGCCGTTTCCCGCAATGGTGTAGATGTCTCCCACAGTCATGGACTGCCCATAATATGTGCCAGTCGATTCAGCAACAACACGGATGACATTGTTGTACGTGTCAGCAATCACAAGATTTCCACTGCTGTCAACATGGACATCGTGGGGCCAGTACAGTTCAGCTGATGTGGCCGGACCTCCTGTGCCCGTATACCCCTGGGTTGCATCTCCTGCAACCGTGTAGATGTCGCCTGCTGTCATTGCCTGCTGGTAAAACGTGCCTGACGATTCGGCAATTACCCGAATACGGTTGTTGCCCACATCTGCAATTACGACATTTCCATTTGGATCAATTGCGAGACCAACAGGATTCACAAGCTCTGCTGCTGTTGCTGCCCCACCATCTCCAGAAAATCCCCCCGTTCCGTTCCCGGCTATCGTGTAGATGTCTCCTGCTGTCATTGCCTGGCCATAGTGTGAACCAGTTGACTCCGCGATCACCCGTACGCGATTGTTCAAGTAGTCTCCTACAAGGATGTCTCCTGATGCATCCACATAGACTCCCCTGGGATTGTTCAGCTCCGCAGCAGTTGCTGCAGCTCCATCACCCTGAAAGCCAGCAGTTCCATTTCCCGCGATCGTGTAGATGTCGCCTGCCACCATCGGCTGTTGATAGAACGTGCCCGTAGCTTCAGCAAGAACGCGGATCCGGTTGTTGAGGTAATCGGCGATGATGATGTTTCCATGCGCATCGATTGCCACTCCATATGGATTGTCCAGCTCAGCAGAAGTGGCTGCTGAACTGTCGCCAAGAAATCCCGCAGTGCCATTTCCCGCTGCTGTCGTAATCTCAAAGCCACTCGTTCCAATGGGAGACAGAGCGGCTGCAGGGAGAGCGTCGCACAGGATCGCGCCAAGTGCGATGAGAAAGCAGCACACCATTCTGAACTTGGGATGGAATAGTTTCATCTCTATCGCATTATCCCTTCAGATACTGGTGCCTGACACGTGGCACTGCACAGTTGTGACATCAGAGTCACCCCCTCCTAGAACTCTGCAGCACTAGTTGTGCTCACTCCAGGTGAGCGCATCTCCTTGTCTGCTGTTTCATGTGTCTCTTCCAGTGTCCGACAGGTTCATGATGTTCACAATCAGTCTGCCTTTCCATCCCAGGTATTTCGGTTCGATCCCCATGGCACGTGCATTCAGCACCCCTCTGAGGAGCTTCAGGCAGTACGTGAATACGCCGTCGCATCCGATGTTGAGCAGGCAGCTTATGGTCGCCTCGTCACAGTTGGGCAAGACATGCCCGCGATTTCCTGAAAGATGGGCAGCACGCACAAATTTCGCATTGACGACCGCAATCACCTTTCTGCACAGAGCACCATTCCAGCCAGAGTCAAATGGCACACTGTTGACCAGCCACTGTGCTCACTTTGCAGTGGTGGTGTGATCCGTCATCTAAACGGCAGCTGATGGAGCGCCACCACCAGTGAGCGTAAGCTGCAGCTGGATGAGACTGCTAAAAGGCACGATACTGCCAGCAGTTGTCCGCACAGTAACAACGCCGTTGGAACCGACAGTCATCGTCGTTGCTCCAGTGCCGTACGTACCAGCATTCCACACTGCCTTCCCTGCTGCCGTGTAGATGACAAGGTTGCCATCACTCTGCATCACAAGCGTGTTGTTGCTCCCCGTTCCGTATGTCCCTGAGTCCCACACTGTCTTCCCCGATGAGGTGTACAGCACGAGGTTTCCGTCACTCTGCATCGTGAGCGTGTATGCACCACCTGTTGACGTGATGGACTGTCCTGCATGCAGCATCTCCCCAGTGAACATGGAGCTCGCCACACTTCCGGTGCCGCTCTGCCAGACGTTCGACCCAGTCACTGTTCCGACGACAATGTTGCCATCTCCTGCAAGGTACAGATGATTCCATCCTCCCGTTCCGGACGTACTGGTTGCCCACACTGCCTTTCCTGCTGCCGTGTAGATGACGAAGTTGCCATCGCTCTGCATCACTGCAGTGTTGTTGTTCCCCGTTCCGTATGTCCCTGAGTCCCACACAGGCTGTGCGCTGAGTGTGTAGGTCGTGCTCCCGACCAGGTGGGAACCGTTCGCGTACTCCACGAGGTTTCCATCGCTCTGCATCACAAGGCTGTACGTGCCAGCACCAACGCCGTTGGAGAAGGTGAGCATCTGCCCAACGTGGAGCACCTGTCCTGCATAGAGCACTGCTCCTGCATTGGAAGACCAGTATGTACCCGTGCTCCAGACTGCTTTCCCTGAAGCGGTATAGATGACGATGTTGCCATCGTTCTGCACCACAAGCGTATCCGATGATCCCGTGCCGTAGGTGCCACTGCTCCACACAGGTTTCCCTGACGCGTTGTACATGACAAGGTTGCCATCACTCTGCATCACGAGCGTATTGGATGTTCCTGTGCCGTACGTGTCCGCACTCCACACGGGGTTTCCTGCTGCGTTGTACTCGTCAAAGTTGCCGTCTGACTGCATCACAAGACGGAACTGGCCGTTCGGAGATGTGAGCGATGCTCCTGATGCGAGATGTGCGTTCGCAGCGAGGGTTGAGCTTCCACTGGACACCGGTGTGGGCGTTGGCGTTGGCGTGGGTGTGGGTGTGGGTGTGGGCGTTGGCGTTGGCGTGACAACCACGTAGGCAATCGCGTCCTGGCTGGACAATGCAACGCAGTAGCTGCTGCTCGCGCACGACACCGCGGTGAGGGTATTTGTGCTGTCAATGCTCGTTGGACTCGACCACGACGTCCCGCTGTAGGTAAGCGCATTGCCCACTCCGTCCACTGCGACGCAGAAGCTGCTGCTCGCACAGGAAACAGAGTTGATGCTGTTCGAGCTGTCGATGTTCGTTGCACTCGACCACGATGCCCCATTGTAGGTCAGGGCATTCCCATTTTGATCGACAGTAACGCAGAAACTGCTGCTCACACACGACACTGAGGTGGGAGTGTTGGCGCTGTCAATGCTCGTTGCACTTGACCACGATGTCCCGTTATAGGTGAATGCGTTTCCCAAGCTGTCAACTGCAGCGCAGAAGCTGCTGCTCGCGCACGACACCGAGCTGAGGGAGTTCGTGCCATCAATAATTGCTGGACTCGACCACGATGTCCCATTGTAGGTGAGCTCGTTCCCATAGTTGTCAACTGCAACGCAGAAGCTGCTGCTTGCGCACGAGACAGAGTCGAGACCATTCCCGATTTCGATGATCAATGGACCCGACCAGGATGTCCCGTTGTACATGAACGCATTTCCACTCTGGTCTACAGCAGCGCAGAAAGTGCTGCTCGTGCACGATACCGAGCTGAGCATGCCCACACCATCGATATTCACTGGACTTGACCACGACGTTCCGTTGTAGGTGAGCACATTTCCAGACTGATCAACTGCTACGCAAAAGCTGCTGCTTGGGCAGGAATCAGCGAACAGGGAGGTTGACCCATCGAAACTCGCAGGACTCGACCAGGACGTCCCATTGTAGGTAAGGACATTCGCATAATTATCCACTGCAACGCAGAAACTGCTGCTTATGCACGAGACGGCATTAATAGGTACGGTCCCATGAATGTTCGTCGCGAACGTCCACGACGTGCCATTGTAGGTCATCGCATATCCAAAGTTGTCAACTGCAACGCAGAAGCCGCTGACCACGCACGAGACCGAGCTGATATCGCCATTGAAGTCAACGGGGGCTTCGGGAGACCAAACCGTCCCGTTATAGATGAGCGCATTCCCGTAGAAGTCCACTGCGACGCAGAAAGTGGGACTTCCACACGACACGGAAGTGATATAGGACGTACTGTCAATGCTCGTTGCAGGCGACCACGCCCCCTGGTAGGATAAAGCGTTACCTGAACTGTCCACCGCTTCACACATGAAGAAGGTTGCGCACGACACCGAGGTGAGTGGGTTGGAGCCGTCAATGTTATATGGACTCGACCATGTTCCACTGTATGTAACAACATTACCCAAACTGTCCACCGCTTCACAAAAGTTGCCACTTATGTTGCTTACGCAGGAGACCGAGTTGAGTCTGGTCGTGCCATCGATGCTTGCTGCGCTCGACCACGATGTCCCGTTGTAGGTCATCGCGTTGCCCAAACCGTCCACTGCAGCGCAGAAACTGCTGGTTACGCACGACACCGAGGTGAGGCTGTTGGTGCCATCGATGTTCACTGGACTCGACCACGACGAGCCGTTGTAGGTCCTCGCGTTGCCCGAACCATCCACGGCTGCACAGAAGCTGCTGCTTACGCACGACACCGAAGTGGGGTTCGCTCCCAGGGCTGTAGGAGTCTGCCAACCGCTTGAACTGGCTTGAACTGGACTTCCCAGCCCGCCAGATAGTGCAACTGCAAAAATGACAACAGCCCCTGCCGCAACTGGAGTCAGCACCCGACACAGTCTTTTGATTTGCATAGTTCAATCCCCTATCAGCGATTGCCATCCAAACGGCAGTGGATGTAAGTATACAGACATCCCTTGCTGCCTCGGTACAGAAGATGTCATATGAGCTATTTCTGTACCCAGCACCTCGGGACAGTCAGCCTTCAGAAGGAATGACAGCCATTGGAGCTTCTTGCACCCACATACACGGAGCACATCGGCCACTGGATCATGCATGAAGACTACGGATCTGCACTGGAAGCTTCAGACCAGAAATGTGTAGCAAGATACGGAGAATGCACGAAGGAAGGAATGCTCTTCGAACAGGTCTGTCAGTACGCTTCAGCTATATGGGGTACTCCCTCTAGTTGAGCACATTCCCTACTGGGGGTTGCATGTTTCCCTTCCGGTGTCCAAACAGTCTGCCAAGGGTTCCAAACGGCCTATGCCTGCTGCCTTGCGTCTTCGGCTCTATCCACATGCCACGCTCGATGAGCACCTTCTTGAGAAGCTCCGGGCGGTCCGTGAAGATGCCGTCGCAGCCAATGTCGAGCAGGTAGTTCATGGTCGACTCGTCATTGATTGTCCAGACATGCACACGGAGTCCAGAAAGATGCGCTGCTCGCACGAACTTCGCATTGACGACGCCAATCCCCTTCCGGTACAGCGGCACCTGGACATACTGGGCACCCCGTGGAGCAATTGCTCCCACCTGGGATTCTGCGAATGCACGGACGACTTCTGGCATGCTCATTCCTGTGCAGATCTTTCCAGGAGCACGGCGTCTCGCCTCCTCGATCCGCCGGATTGGCACACAGGTGAGCCCCACACGGTCATACACGTTGAGCTTTGCGATCAGGTCCATGAGGGGGCCAACTGCCTCGTCACACTTGGGATCAATGCTGAACCGCGCATTCGGGTACCGTTTCAGCACATCCTCAAGCCGTGGGACTGCAACTCCCTTTCCACGGTAGGGATACGTCTTTCCACCATCCCGCGTGAACCGGTAGCCTGCATCGGCCTTCCGGATTTCGTCATAAGTGAGGTTACGGATCTCTCCCCGCACATTGGTCGTGCGGTCAAGCTTCCCATCATGGCAAACAACGAGCACTCCATCCTTTGAGAGATGGACATCGAGCTCAATATAGGTGTAGCCCAGGGCAGTCGCATTGTCGAATGCAGCGAGCGTGTTCTCCGGGTGGTTGGCACTGCCGCCCCGGTGCGCGTACGCGATGGGTCCTGGCCATTCGAGATACGGATAGAAACGGTTCTGGTTGCGCTTGCTGAACGCGCGCTCCCTGAAGATGATCCCCTCAATGGGCCGGTACACTGTCCTCGCAGCTGCTCGGAGCCGTGATGGTGTGACATCTTCGACTGCTGCGCTCTTTGCATCCATCATGACTGCTCCATTGGAGGTTGCTGGATATGGCTTGCAAGATCATCCCTCGAGTGTCTGCGGTGCTGCTGCGCCTCATGGAGCTTCATCTGGAAGAGTGCCCGCTCAAGGGCTGCTGCTGCTGCCTGGTCACCCGCATTCCGCTCAAGGGCTTCCTGTGCACGTGCACGCGCTTCCTCGACCTTCTTCGGATCAATGTTCTCAACCCGTTCAGCCACATCAGCAAGAACGACAACGCTGTCAGGTGTCACCTCGACAAAGCCTCCCGAGACGAAGAGATAGTGCTCGGAGTGGTCCTCAATTATCTTGAGCTCCCCTGTTTTCACCACTGTCATCATTGGCTGGTGTCCTGGGAACACGCCAAACTCCCCTTCAATGCCAGGCATGCGAAGAAATGCAGCACGTCCCTCGTAGAGCACCTCCTCGGGAGTGATGATGCGGACACTGATCGGTTCAGCCATGACTGCTCCTTGTGCTGGGTTATTCGCTCGCTCCGGATGCGACAGGCTCCTCTTCCGGAGATTCCTGCGCTTCCGGTTCAGCTGTCGTTATCTCGACACCCGTCTTCATCATGTCTTTCGCCTTTTCGAGCACCTCGTCAATGCCTCCACACATGTAGAAGGCATCCTCGGGAAGTGCATCATGCTTGCCATCAAGGATCTCTCCAAAACCGCGGACAGTCTCTGCAAGCGGGACATACTTCCCTGAACGTCCTGTGAAGACCTCTGCGACAAAGAATGGCTGGGAAAGGAAGTTCCTGACGCGCCGTGCACGGGCAACAGTCGTCTTCTGGTCCTCCGAGAGCTCCTCCTGGCCAAGGATGGCAATGATGTCCTGGAGTTCCTTGAACTCCTGGAGAATCCGCTTCACGCCCTGGGCTACACGATAGTGCTCATCTCCGACGATTGCAGGATCGAGAATGCTCGAGACGGACTCGAGGGGATCGACTGCAGGATAGATGCCGACTTCCGCGATCTGGCGGCTCAGTGCAACGATGGCACCAAGATGCGCAAACGTTGTGGCGACTGCGGGGTCAGTGAAGTCGTCAGCGGGAACGTAGACAGCCTGGACTGACGTGATGGAGCCTTTCTGGGTCGAGGTGATCCTCTCCTGGAGGTCACCCATCTCTGTTGCGAGCGTGGGCTGGTAGCCGACTGCGCTTGGCATGCGGCCAAGGAGTGCGGAGACCTCTGCACCAGCAAGGGTGTAGCGGAAGACGTTGTCAATGAAGAGAAGCACATCCGACCCAAGCTCATCACGGAAATGTTCTGCAATGGTGAGTCCTGTGAGCGCAATGCGTGCACGTGCTCCCGGTGGCTCATTCATCTGTCCAAAGACAAGGGAGGTCTGGTTGAGAACACCGGACTCCTCCATTTCTCCATAGAGGTCTCTGCCCTCACGGGTTCGTTCCCCGACACCTGCGAAGACGGAGTATCCACTGTGCTCCTTCGCAATGTTCCGGATCATCTCCATGACGATGACTGTCTTTCCAACACCTGCTCCACCAAACAGACCAATCTTCGATCCCTTCGAGAATGTGCAGATGAGGTCGACGACCTTGATGCCTGTCTCAAGAATCTGGACTTCCGTGTTCTGCTCGACAAGGCTCGGTGGCTCACGGTGGATGGGAGCACGCTGGATGTTCGGGACTGCGCCTTTGCCATCGATGGGATCCCCAACCACGTTGAACATGCGTCCCAGCGTCTCTGTGCCGACAGGAACCATGATAGGGCTCCCAGTCGCAGTGACGGGAACGCCCCTCCTGAGTCCATCAGTCGTGTCCATGGCGATGGTGCGCACAACTCCGTTGCCAAGGTTCTGCTGCACCTCAAGCACGACACGCCTGTCACCGACCATGACCTCAACGGCATCGAGGATGTCGGGAACGGTTTCCCCGCGGAATTCCACGTCCACAACTGGCCCGATGACCTGCACGACTGTTCCTGTTCCTGACTTGGTGGCGTCCTGTGCCATCATCCTCTCCTTTCCCTGCTCTTCATTGCCTACTGTTCAAGTGCTGCTGCCCCGCCAACAATGTCCATGAGCTCGCGGGTGATGTTCGCCTGACGCACCTTGTTCGCAGTGAGCGTCAGGGATTTGATGAGATCGTTTGCGTTTTCCGATGCGTTCCGCATGGCGAGCATCTTCGCAGCCTGCTCCGAGGCTGCGTTCTCGAGCACAGCCTGGTAGGCCATGGCTTCGGCATACCGGGGAAGTATCTCCTCAAGGAGCATCTCGAGTTCCGGTTCGTAGTCGAAATCGCTTGGAAGTGGTTCCACATCTTCCGGCAGGTCCACGGGAAGGAGTCTCTTCATGGTTGCGACCTGCCTTCCCAGGCTCACGAATTTGGCATACGCGATGTCAATCTCGTCAACACGACCTTCCTCAAGCTCTTCCATTGCTGCATGCACAGCAGGAAGAATGTCAGTGACGTGGGGACGGTCACCAAGGCCTGTCACTTCCGCCACGACATTCCTGTCAAGACGGTGCATCATGTCCCGACCCTTCTTGCCGATTGCGACAACAGGCCAGGGGAGTTCCTGATGCTCCCGCATCTCCTGAAGGACAATGCGCATTGTGTTGCTGTTGAGTGCTCCGCATAGGCCCCGGTCTGTTGTCACGAGAATGACGAGCTTCCGGGGACCAGCAGGCTCAGTCACGTATGGGTGCTTGAGATTCTGTGATCTCCGGATCATGTCCACAATGACCTGCTCGAGGTGTTCCGCATAGGGACGTGCCCTGAGCACACGGTCCTGGGCACGGCGCACCTTCGCGGCTGCGACGAGTTCCATCGCCTTTGTGATCTTCTCCGTGCTTGTGACGCTCTTGATGCGCCTCCGGAGATCCCGTAAGCTTGCCATCTATCCTGCAAACCCCTTGTTGAATTCCGCAATCGCAGCATCCAGCGCTGTGGCTGTCGCATCCTCGATCTTCCGGTCCTTCGTGATGGTTTCCTCGATATCCTTGTGCTCATGGTCCATGAACCGGGTGAAACCGAGTTCCCACTCCTTCACCTTGTCTATGGCGACAGCATCGAGAAAGCCATGGGTGCCTGCATAGATGACCATGACCTGCTTTGCGAACGGCATTGGCCGGTACTGGGGCTGCTTGAGGATCTCCGTCATCCGCTGTCCCCGGTCCAGGCTCTCCCGTGTCCGCTTGTCGAGGTCAGCTGCGAACTGGGAAAACGCAGCGAGCTCCCGGTACTGCGCCATGTCGAGACGCAGCTGGCCAGCAACCTGCTTCATGGCCTTTGTCTGCGCATCACCACCAACACGGGAAACGGAAATGCCCACATTGATGGCTGGCCGCATACCCGCATTGAAAAGATCCGTCTCAAGGAAGATCTGGCCATCCGTGATGCTGATGACATTCGTGGGAATGAATGCGGCCACGTCATTCGCCTTCGTCTCGATGACGGGAAGCGCAGTGAGTGAGCCACCGCCCTCCTTGTCGGCCATGCGTGCTGCCCTCTCAAGCAGGCGGGAATGGAGATAGAAGACGTCTCCCGGATATGCCTCGCGCGAGGGTGGACGCCGAAGGAGGAGCGAAATCTGGCGGTACGCGTCCGCATGCTTGCTGAGATCGTCATACACGACTAGCGCATGCTTTCCCTGCTGCATGAAGTACTCTCCGATGGCGCATCCCGTGTAGGGTGCAAGGTACTGCATGGCTGCTGGCTCAGCAGCTGTCGCAGCAACGATGATGGTGTGTTCCATTGCGCCATGCTGCTCAAGTGTTGCTGCCACGCGTGCAACGTTCGAGGCGCGCTGCCCAATCGCAACGTAAATGCAGATGACACCGGTTCCCTTCTGGTTGATGATGGCATCCAGTGCGATCGCAGTCTTTCCTGTCTGCCGGTCTCCAATGATGAGCTCCCGCTGGCCACGGCCAATGGGAATCATGGCATCAATGGCCTTGATGCCGGTCTGGAGCGGAGTGTCCACACGCTGTCGGAACATGACGCCTGGAGCGACCCTCTCCACTGGGAGTGTCTTGTCCGTCTTGAGGGCTCCCTTGCCATCTCGAACCTGGCCAAGTGAGTCCACAATCCGTCCCACAAGTGCGTCCCCAACGGGAACTTCCGCAATGCGGCCAGTTGTGCGCACGGTATCCCCTTCCTGCAGGTGCTGGTACTCTCCGAGTACGACTGCACCAACACCATCCTCCCGGAGGTCGAGCGCAAGTCCCATGACCGTTTCACCAGATGGAGTCTCCGGGAACCGGAGAAGCTCCCCTGCCATTGCACCCTGAAGACCGTAGATGCGCACAATGCCATCACTCACAGAGGTGATGATGCCTTCATCCGCCTCAACAATGGGTGCCTCAAACTGCGCAATGCGCTTCTTGAGAATCTCGCTGATCTCGTCGCTTCTCACTGCCATGGAATCCTGTCCTTTTCTCGTGTAGTGTGGCTAGTTGGCTGTCGTCAGTTGCTGCTGCAGGAGTTGCAGCTTTGTCCGCACGCTGTTGTCAATGATGTGATCGCCGACCTTGATGATGAGTCCACCGATGAGTGTTGGATCCACTGCAAGGGTCGTGAGGACTTCATGGCCAAAGCGGGCAGCAAGCGCAGTGTCGAGCTTCGCCTTCTCGTCCTCGTTGAGTTCCTGGGGAACAGTCACTGCTGCGCGGACAATACCGGAAGCCGCATCCATCCGTGATGCCAGCCAATGCGGAAGCCGCTGGATTTCCTCCGTCCTCCCATGTTCGACCATAAGTCGGATGGCATTGACGACAAAGGGGTCAATGCCATCACAGACATCGCTGATGAGCTCGCTCCGATCTGCTGCAGTCACTGCAGGATGCGTGAGCCGACGTGACACTTCGTACGTGGCAACAAGCTTCAGTGCATGCTCCAGTCCTGCATGCACAGCGTCGAGCCGATTGGCCTGCACAGCCACCTCGTACAGTGCGTCCGCATACCTTCGGGCAATCGCATCATTCATGGTGCGGTTTCCTTCATTTACTCCTTCGTGGGCGATGGCCGCTCTGCGCGGACAACCTCTATCGTGCTGTCAATGAGAGATTTCTGGCCGGCAATGTCGATGGATTGCGGAAGAACCCTGCGCGAGACATCCACGACAAGTGCAGCGACATCACGACTCGCATCATCGTAGGCCCGCTGACGCTCCCGGGAAATCTCTTCCGCTGCGGACTTCTTCAGCCTTTCCGCCTCAGCGCGGCTGCGCTCATGCGCCTCGCGGGATTCAAGATCCGCTTCCTTACGTGCCCGATCAAGAATTGTCTGAGCACTCTGCTTCGCCTCATCGACCGACTTTTTCGCATCCTCAAGCGAGTGTGCAGCTTCGTTCCGCAGCCGTTCTGCGGAAGCGAGCTGCTCCTCGATTTCCTTCTGGCGCCGTTCCGCAGCAGCAATGAGTGGTGGATATGCCCACCGTGCCAGTGCGAGCAGCATCACGATGAACGTGATGAGTTCGACAATGAAGGTCGCGTTCGGAATGACGATGATGCTGGCTGCCACATTCATCTGTGCAGTCTCCTTCGGGATTGGGCTAGTGGACTGAGCTTGCCATGCCAGTGAGCACGAACACGAATGCCAGGTTGATGAAGTACATGGCTTCGCAGAGTCCAACTGTCAGCAGCATGATGCCAATGAGTCGACCCTGAGCTTCTGGCTGACGTGCTGTGCCGTTGATGGCTGCACTCCCTGCAAGACTGTCTCCAAGCGACGCACCGACTGCGCCAAGTCCAAGAACCAGTCCGCCTGCGATCAGTGCTGCGGCGTAGGCGATGGCATGATTCATGCTCGTTCTCCCCTTTTAGGTTGCTGCAAGGGACTGTTTCCCCTGCCGTTGTTCCTGCTGTACATCATGGGTGGTCCCATGACCTTCCTCTTCATCTCCCTCACGCGCCATCTGGAAATAGATGATGGTGAGCAACATGAAGATGAAAGCCTGGATTGCTCCAATGAGAAACACGTCGAACGCCTTCCATGCCCCAAGGATGAGGACACCAACAAACCCGAGCACTCCCCGCACTGGGTAGTTCGCAGCAACGGATCCAAAGGGATGGAGATTGCTGAGGAACTGCGTGAAGGCGGCTATGAGGGCGACCATGATCGTGCCTGCGAAGATGTTGCCGAACAGCCGGAGAGCAAGCGTAATGGGCTTGAGCAGGTCCTCAAGGATGTTGAGCGGAATGAAAAGCGTGCGCACTGCAGGATGCATGTCGAACGGCCTGCTGAGCCGACGGAAGTAGCCCTTGAAGCCAAGCACCTTGAAGCTGTACCACTGGGTGACAACAAACACGACTATTCCCATGGCGAACGGGACATTCACATCGGACATGATGGGACGGATCGGATCGGGAAGGGGCAGGAAGTCAATCCAGTTCGAGATGAGGATGAAGAGCGCGATCGTGAGCGCAATGGTGATGACAAAGTCCGCATCTTCGGAAACCGAGGTGTAGGTGAGATCCCGGATGTATCCATACACAAGCTCGAAGATCATCTGGAGCTTGCCTGGCTTGCGGTGCGACAAGTGTCGTGCAACGAGGTATACAATGAGAAACGTGAGCAATGCGCAGAAGATCGAAAAGCCGATCGTCACATAGTCGTACTGGCACAGGAACGGTGATCCGCTGCAGGCGTTTGCCTGCGTCTGTGTAAGTGGAAGATCGAGTGCTAGCATGTCTGAACCATCATACTAAGTATCGGGCAGCATACATCGAGCCAATAATGAGTTCCGCGATCGCGATCGCAAATGCTGTGACGATAGCTGGCCACATGGAAAAAACGAAGCCGATCCCAAGCACGACAACCGTGAGCAGTGCGAGTCGCGCAAGGGTGACAAGGACAAAGGCACCGACATTCCGCTGCAGTTTTCGCACATACGCAAGGTTTGATGCTGCAAGCGCGAAGCCAACGACAACAAAGATGCCAAGATACGGCCTGTGCATTGCCATTCCTGCAGCTGTCGCTGCAATGGCAAGCACAGCTGCCACGATGCCAACGCGCATGACGATCGTCTTCACCCCAAACTCCTCCTACGGGTGGTGAAGCAGGTCGCGGACAACTCCAGCAAGAATCACCCCCATCACGAGAATACCAGTTCCTATTCCAGCGAGGATGCACCAGGCGGCTCCATGGAGTACTGATGCAAGGCCCACACCAATGAGGAATGGAACTAGGAAACCAAGCGCAAGACGTATGGCTATGCCAAGATCAAGACTGGACGGTGGGCGCTTCCCTGTCCGGTCCGGACTCATTCATCTCCGCCATGACGGTGCACATGTGGCTCATGGTCTCCTCTGCCACCAAACTCACGCCGTCCCTCCACCTCAATGGTGAGTTCTCCTGCTGAGGTTGCAGTGCTCTCAGTCCGGTTTCGCGCATAGAGGCGGGCGCCAATGCCCACGAGAACGATGATGAAGAGCGCCACGATGACTGCGAGCACCCGCTGGTGACCGATGATGAATAGCGATATGCACCCAAGGACTGCAGTGATCACATAGAAGGTGACTGCAGTTTCCATCGGAGTGAGTCCAAGCGCACGGAGCCTGTGATGGAGGTGTCCTGCATCCGCCTCCATGATGCCTTTTCCATTCCACTTCCGCCGGATGATGGCTGCTGCAGTGTCTCCAATGGGGAGTCCCAGTGCGATGAGCGGCACGAGGAGCGATAACGCGACAGCAAGTTTCGCCACAGCAAGTATGGTGATGATGGCAATCGCTGTTCCCAGGAAATGGCTTCCTGAATCGCCCATGAACACCTGGGCGGGCGGAAGGTTGAACACGAGAAACGCGATGCACACTCCGCAGAGAGCGCCTGACATGATGATGACGCCGCTCTCCGTCGTCTGAGCAACATCACTTCTGGTGACAGCTGCAAGCAGCGAGACGATCGCAACGATGGCGACAACGCCCGCAGCGACTCCATCCGATCCATCAAGAAGATTGATGGAATTCTGCATGCCCACAACCCACACGACAGTCACAGGCACAGCGAGCACGCCAAGTTCGACGATATGGGCTCCATGCGCACCACCTGGCAGTGCGACAAACGTGATCGCGACACCTCCTGCAGCAAGCATGATGCCCACGAGAATTTCTGGTACGAGCTTCATCCACCAGTGAAGCTCGTAGATGTCGTCGAGCGTCATGACCACCACAATGAGCACAAGCGCTGCTGCAATGATGCCAACCATCGTGATCGAACCGTGGTAGACAGCAAGCGCGACGAGAAACCCAGCTGCCATGGCGACTCCCCCAAGCTGGGGCGTGGGCCGGGCATGGAGCTTCCTCGCATCAGGCTGGGCGACAGCGCCCACATGCCGTGCGAGCATCATTGAGAGCGGCACTGCTGCAAGGGTGACAATGCCAGCGATGAGGAATGCAGGAACTGCCTGGAGCCAAGGAGTGGAGACTTCGAGCAGCATCATGTTCCCTTCAGCTCCGATACGGAAGGGGGAATGCCCTGCACAGTTCCCTTGTCGCATGCTGCACCGTCTCGTGCACACCAGGATCCTCGAGATTGCTGAGAAGGCTCCAGAGGAGTTCTGCTATGGTGCGCATCTCGCCTGTGCCCATCCCCCTCGATGTCACTGACGGAGTGCCAAGGCGGATGCCATTGGGATTGAAGGGTGTCCCACCGTGATATGGGAACGTGTTCGCATTGAGTGTGATGCCTACGGAATCGCACACCTGCTGCACACGGCGTCCCCCGATGCCAAGCGGCCGGAGATCGATGAGCATGAGATGGTTGTCCGTACCACCAGTGACGAGGGTCGCACCACATGAGGTGAGCGCATCAGCGAGTGCCTGCGCATTTGCGACAACGGCAGCCGCATAGTCACGGAATGATGGCTGCATGCACTGGTGGAGCATGACTGCCTTCGCAGCAATCGCATGGAGATGTGGACCACCCTGGGTTCCAGGACAGACGGCCTTGTCAATCGCCTGGCAAGCTCCTCGCGGCAGAGGATGAGTCCTCCCCACGGACCACGGAGCGTCTTGTGCGTGGTCATCGTCACCACATCCGCATGCGGCACAGGACTTGGATGCACCCCACCTGCGACTAGTCCAGCCACATGCGCCATGTCAACCATGAGCCGTGCCCCCACCTCCTGGGCGATGTCCTTGAACGCAGCCCAGTCGAGTGTGCGTGGATAGGCGCTGTAGCCAGCAACGATGAGCTTCGGTCGCACCGCGAGCGCGACTGCGCGGACCTCATCGTACTCGATCCTTCCAGTGCGCTCAGACACGGTGTACGAATGGAAATCGTAGTGCTTGCCAGAGAAATTCACGGGCGATCCATGGGAGAGATGGCCTCCATGGTCAAGAGCCATGCCCAGCACACGGTCTCCCGGCTCAAGCAGCGCCTGGTACACAGCCATGTTGGCATTGGATCCAGAATGTGGCTGGACATTCGCATGGTCTGCGCCAAAGAGTTCGCATGCCCGCTTGCGAGCAAGGTCCTCCACCTGATCCACAATCTCGCATCCACCGTAGTACCGCTTCCCGGGAACGCCTTCGGCATACTTGTTGTTGAGCCATGATCCCAGTGCCTGCAGCACTGCTGGCGAGGCGATGTTCTCGGAAGGAATGAGCTCGAGGGTGGTCTCCTGACGCACAAGCTCCCGTTCCATGAGCCCTGCAGTTTCCGGATCGGCAGCGAATACCCGCTCAAGGGATGGTGTTGTGGCGAGCACTGATGTGCTCCCCTCTTCTGCAGTTCCTCGCGGTGTCATCATTCTCCTCCACGTGGGACGTGCAGTCCATTTTCCACAGTCACGCCTCCGCAATCACTGCGCGAATGTCCTCAAACGGAATCGGTCCCGTCCTCAGCAAGTTCACGGGGTTGCCTGTGCAATCAATGATAGTTGATGCCATGCCAAATGCGCACGCTCCAGCAAGCACCCCATCAATGCTGTCTCCCAGATGTTCATGCACTTCCTCAACCGACTGTGCAGCTGGCACTCCATGGGGGTTTGCGCTCGTCGTTGCAAGAAGGCCAGCATGTCCGCACAGATCGCGGATCACTTCGTGGTCCGGCACCCGCACAGCGACTGTCGAACCCGAACGCGGGACAACGTATGCGCGTGGCACCCGGACAGGAAGCACGAGCGCAAGGGGACCAGGAAGGAATGCTGCTGCAAGGATCTCCGCCTCATGGGTTGGAGAGCACACAGCCAGCACGTCTTTCCAGCTGCTGCCCATGATGGTGAGCTCAAGCGAGGCTGGCCGCCCCTTGATGGCATAGATCCTTTCCACAGCGGCCGCATTGGAGGGATCGCATGCCAGTCCATATACCGTATCCGTCGGTATGGCAAGCACAGCTCCCTCTGCAAGGGCATGCGCTGCATCAATCGTTGTAAAGAGGGGTGCCTGACCCATACCTGCACTGTGTCACAACCGTTCACGCCTCTGCATCCCTGCGGGATGCATCATCCCCTGAGGAGTGCGATCCTCCGTGCGTGAACGCCATCCACTGCTTCCTTCTCTATGCCGCAGTCCAGAAGAAGCGCTGCAATGGTGTCCGGGTGCACTCCTGCAAGTTTCCTTCGCAGCGGAGAGGTCTGGGGAAGGGGAAGCGAGGGAAGAGGTCCGAGGAGCCGGAGGCTCTCCCGCTCATCACTGATAGGAAATGAGAGTCCATTGTCAATCGGAACAGGAACATTTCCCGCTGAAATGATGACATTCTCCCTGTGCCTGTCCTGGCTTCCAATGAGGAAATCGAACACGTTGAGCGCCTCAAGCTTCGCATCCATCCCCGCATCATCCTCAAGCACCCGTCCCAAGACATATGTCCGAAGCGACCCTGGCCCACGTCCCTCTTCGACTACAGCAAGTGTGGCCGGCACATCTGGGAACCCCAGAAGCCGGGAAAGCCGGTATGCTGCAACCTCTCTCAGATGGTTTGTGCGCAGAGGGACAAGCTCCCGTGACGAGTCGATCTCCGCAGCCGGCTTGAACACGGCAGTCACTGACCATGCAGTTGCAACGTAGTACACCCCGTCTGTGCAGAGAAATGGATCCACCATGCTAAGGATGGCTCCAGGCTCGAGCGCAGTCGCGAGAGCAAGCTCCTCCTGCGAGGCTTTCCATGGCGGTGGAGCAACTGCTGGATCCGCATCAAAGCTCCCTGGCTTTGGTCGGCAGTCGTCGGGATGGATGATGCGTACAGTGCACGAGCTTCGCCGGAGTTCTCCGGCCTGTTCCAGTGGTGCTGGCGCAGAGGAGTGGAGGGCATCAAGGTCCATATGCCAAGGCTACGGGGAATCTGTCCCCCCCTTCAAATGCTTTGCACTCCTGTGACTTCCCTGTGATGCTTCCCGAGGGGGAGATGACACTGACTTCGTGTGGTACGACTCTCCCTCCTTCCTCTTTCTTATGTAGAGCACCTTCTCCACTTCAGCAATGCACGTTCCCGCATCGTCCACGATCGAAGCAGTGAGCGTGTAGTCATGCTTGCCAAGCGTGTCAGCACCCTGCCGCGCTTCTGAGATATCCTCGTCAGTCAGGGTGAATACACAGTGGACTGCACCCCGGCCCGGGTTCCGGAAGCGGATGGTTGCTGCCTTGTCCCAGACAATGTATCCGGATCCAAGCTGATGCATCATCATCAGCATGAAAAACGGATCCGCCATCATGTACAGCGAGCCCCCGAACTGAGTTCCGACATAATTGCGGTTCCACCACCGTAATGGCATCACCACCTCGCACCTGCGATAGTCTGGCGCAATGGACTTCACCCGAATTCCTGCCCCAATGAATGGCGGATACCAGTTGAGGAGTCTCGGCGACCTGTTGAGAAGCGTGGTCAGCAGTCCTCGCATGCCAGTCGCTCCTCCTGTCCCCCTTAAAGGACACTGCAGCCGTGAGCATGCAGCACCAGCACAATCAGCCCAAACAACCCAATCTGGATGATCCCAAAGAGCTGGAGCGTGTGTGCACCACGGGGAAGTGCGTTGGATCCGCGCATGCGTCGCTGGCGCTGGTTCTCTATTGACTGGTTAATGATGGTGAGCACGCCGAACACGAGACTCCCCACAAGCCCAAGCCACGTCTTTGTTGCGGTTGACGGAAGGCTGCAGGCTCCAGCTGGGAGGACAGCGAGCGATGCTATGGCAACAAAGATGAAGACAAGGCCAATGGCAGCAGTGACAAGTCCGATGAGACCCATGCGGGAAGCATCCTCGCGAGGCATCAAGCGGACAGCTGCCTCGCTTCCATCTTCGCCGGTTGTGGCACTTTCCTCCCGGTGTGCTGCCTGCAATGGCGGAGGAGCAGGTGGAGTATCCGGAACAAACTTGCCTGCCCGAATCTGTTCCTGAAGGGTTGTGACTTCGGCAATGAGTGAGGCAAAGCCACCCCTGAGTGCATGGCGTCCATCAGTCACTACCACGGATTCGTACAGGTCACCAAGCCTCCCCTCAAGCACCTTGAGCGCCGCCTCGATGTTGCCAACCTGATGTGACTCTATGAGGAGGTTCTTCTGCTCGCCAAGCCACTTCGTGCGTGCAGGATCGACTCCCTCAGCGTTCAGCTGATCAACAAGCGCTCCTATGGAGCGCACGAGCGAACTGTCTGGCTTCATGTTGTGACACCGGGTTCATGCAGGCTCGCACATCTGGCAGTGAGCACGCGCTTCCTGTCTGTCAGGTCCACTGCCGAGCCAATGATAGCATGGGGAAACGCGTCGAGAACGATTGAGGCCACATCATCGTACCTTCTCGGATCCACCTCGAATACGAGGATGCCTGGCCTACTGAGTCCACTCTTCGCACCTGCGACGATCTCACGATACGGTCCAAGTCCATCCTCACCACCGAAGAGGGCAAGCTCCGGCTCAAACTCTCGGACATCCCTGTCGAGGCCCTGCCACTCCTCCGCAGTGACATATGGCGGGTTGCTCACAATGATGTCCCACTGTTCGCCACTGCGGAGAGCAGTCTCCCATGTCCCTTCGCGGAAGTCCACCACATTTCCAAGACTGTACCGCTCTGCGTTTGCACGGGCAACAGCAAGCGCGTCAGCACTCACATCGAGAGCAGTGACTGCGAGCCCTGGACATTCGAGGGCGAGAGTGAGTGCAATGCACCCGCTCCCCGTACCCGCATCAAGGAGACGCACTGTCGTTCCCGCATCTTTCCCAAGAGCTGCTGCCTCATGGAGTGCGACCTCGACAACCGTTTCCGTTTCTGGCCGTGGGATAAGGACAGCACTGCTCACAAAAAACTCTCTGCCATGGAACTCCCGCTCACCACAAAGATACGCAGTGGGCTCTCCCCTGCCCCGACGGACGAGCAGTTCCCTGAGTTCATCCTGCTCAGATGCCGTGAGGGGCCTTTCGAGTTCCATGTACACATGGACCCTGTCGGTTTGAATAACTTCGGCAATGAGGAGCTCCGCATCGAGCCGTGCCTGCCCACAGCCATGCTCCCGGAGATACGTTGTGCCCCGGACTAGGGCATCCTTCACAAGAAAAGGCGATCGGGTCATGCTTCCTGCGCAAGGAGACGCTTCGCCTGGTCATCCTGCATGAGCGGCTCGACAATGGAATCGAGATCGCCTTCCAGTACCTTAGGGAGCTGGTACAGTGTGAGGTCGATGCGGTGGTCTGTCACCCGTCCCTGGGGGAAGTTGTATGTGCGGATCTTCTCACTCCTGTCACCTGTTCCCACCATTGCCCGACGCGCCTGGCTCAGTTCGCTCTGCTGTTCCTCAAGCATGCGGTCGTACAGCCGGGCACGGAGAACCTTGAGCGCCTTTGCCCGGTTCTTGATCTGCGACTTCTCATCCTGGCAGGTGACCACCATGCCTGTCGGCAGGTGCGTGATGCGCACTGCGGAGTCAGTGGTGTTGACACTCTGCCCACCAGGTCCAGTGCTCCGGAAGACATCAATGCGGAGCTCCTCCTCCTTGATCTCCACCTCGATCTCCTCTGCCTCAGGGAGCACGGCAACTGTTGCTGCGGAGGTGTGCACCCGTCCCTGCGATTCCGTCTCTGGAACACGCTGCACACGGTGGACTCCTGACTCGTATTTGAGGTGGGAGTACACACCACGCCCCTTCACCTCAAAGATGAGTTCCTTGAAGCCATGGGAATCGGATGGACTGGAGGACATCACCTCTATCGACCAGCGATGCTGTTCCGCGTATCTGCTGTACATGCGGAACAGGTCTCCTGCGAACAGTGCAGCCTCCTCTCCTCCAGTGCCCGCACGGATCTCCACTACGACATCACGCGCATCGCGCGGATCTTCGGGAAGGAGAAGTTTCTTCAGTGCCATGAGTGCCTGCTCGCCTGCCTCCTTGGCGGAGTGCATCTGCTCCTCCGCAAGCTCAAGCAGCTCAGGGTCCGATTCCGTGTGGAGGAGCTCCTCAGCTTCCGCAACATCATGCTCAGTTGCCCTCCAGTTCCGGATGGCGCTTACCACCTCGTCAAGCTGTGTCCGCTCCTGTGAAAGGTGCTGGACCTTCACGTGGTCCGTGTACACGTCAGGACTCGCAAGCTCTTCCTCGATCGCAGCGTATCGTGCCTCGAGTTCTGCAAGGCGGTCATCAAACGAGGACATTCCAGAGTACTCCCGGACAGAACTCCCCAGTCCATGCGGATGCTGTGAAGCCCCCCAGCTGAACGTTAGTGGGCAGCCTTCTCCGCACGGCGACGGAACCGCTCAACCTGTCCACCAGTGTCAACAATGCGCTGGGTGCCGGTATAGAACGGATGGCACACGTTGCACACTTCAGTCTTGATTTCCGGTACGGTCGACCCCGTGGTGAACTCGTTGCCGCACATGCACTTCACGACTGTTTCGGCATAATACGTGGGATGGATGTTCGATTTCATACAGTCCGTTATACCACACTCCCCTTGGCCGAAACCTCCCGGAATGTGCCAAGGGGCTTGACGGACCCCCATTTGTCCGTATATTGTCCGAGTTGATCATATAGTCTAACGAAGTCAGATGAATACGAGGGGGGTCTTGATGGCGAAGAACGTCAACCAAGCAGAGGTCGAAGAGACGCAAGAGCCGAACATGTCCTCGTACATGTTCCCAACCGTCATTCGCAAGGACGACACAGGACGTGCAGTTGGCATTGATCCTGTCACCTACCTCTTCGAGAAGAGGATCATCACCCTTGATGGTCCCATCACTGCTGGTAGTGCCTTCATGATCCGCCATGAGCTCATGGTTCTTGACCAGATGGGTTCTGAGCCCATCACCCTCATCATCAACTCAGGTGGTGGCAGTGTCACAGCTGGCATGACGATCTATGAGGTGATGAAATCCTGCAGGTCGCAGATTCATACCGTGTGCACTGGAGAGGCAGCTTCTATGGCCGCAATCCTGCTTGCAGCTGGCGACAAGCGCTCCGCAAAGCCAAATGCACGGATCATGATCCACAACCTGTCTGCTGGAGCTGGTGGCAACATCGCGGACATCAGGACCCAGGTGAAGGAGATGGAGCATACGGAAGACGAGATGGTCAACCTCATGGCCTTCCACACTGGAAAGACACCCGAGGAGTACCGCAGGGCCATTGACCGTGACAACTGGATGTCAGCGGAAGAAGCCAAGGAGTTTGGACTCATCGATACTGTCGATTTCGGTATCTCCAATGCGCGAAGCGCTGCTGAGAAGGACCATGGGTACCGTGGATACTATCCTGGACGGCCCATCCCTTCAGTCGAAGCTGCAAGGCGCAGTGCCGAGAAGGCATCAAAGTCACCGAACGCGGCTACCAAGGGAACTGATGGCTGGCAGGATGCAAGCCCTGCAGCTCCAGTGACTGGTGGCGAGGGTCTCTCCTAACCCAGACACCCAAGAAATGTAACAGCCGGATCGCCCCTCATGGTGGTCCGGCTGTTTTCATCTCTGCAGCGATGGGAGAGATGTCTTCGCGCTGGACCAGCTTTCTCGGGCGTGCACCCAGCCTCAGTTGATGCGCTGCTTGTGCTCAGGCATTGAGGCGTAGTGGTGCCGGGTGCGGATCTCCCGGATCGTGCCACTCTTGAGCCGCATGACCAGGCTGTGTGACTCCGCCCACCAGTCATGGTACTGGACACCCTTGAGAATCCCTCCCCCTGTCACTCCTGTCACAGCAACGGAGATGTCCCCTGCTGGCACAAGGTCATGCATTGTAATGACACCTTCAGGATCCAGATTCACATGGCGCAGTGCAGCTGCCTCCTCCTCATGCCGGACCCACGGCTTGCACTGGAGTTCTCCCCCAAGGCATCGGAGCGCACAGGCAGCGAGTATTGCCTCCTTCGTTCCACCACTCCCCATGAGCACATGGATACCACTCCCTGGCCACGCAGCCATCATTGCAGCTCCAACATCTCCATCACTGATGAGTGCCACCCTGACACCAACTTCCCTGACACGCTGGAGGAGTGGTTCATGCCGCGGCCTGTCCAGCATGACAACCGTCACATCCTGGAGGGGCATGTCCATTGCGAATGCTATGCGTCGGAGATTGTTCTCTGGCGTGTCGAGAATGTCGATGGCACCCCGTGCCTGTGGCCCAACTGCGATCTTCTCCATGTACGCCACAGGAAGAGGTGCTGGTATGCCTCCTGACTCCGTGCTCACTGCGATGCTCAGCGCCTGGCTGAAGCCATTTGTCACAAGGCTTATCCCATCCACTGGAAGGAGTGCGAGATCCAGCTGCTCCCGCCCTGTGCCCACATGGCGTCCCACCTGGAGAAGGCTCGCAGGATCATCGACACCTATCACGATCCTGCCATCAAAGGTCATTGCCTCAAGCGCGTCTGACATTGCCTGCTGGGAGCCCTCGCGGGTCCCCACCTTGTCACCACGGCCAAGCCACCTTCCCACTGTGAGCGCAGCTGACTCCGTTGCTCTGACAAGTTCCAGTCCCCGATGGATCTCCCGCTGGATGCGTCGCCGTCGCGCGTATGTGTGTGTCTGGGTCATGCCTTCCGAGTTGCCGTCCGTTCAGGTTTACCGTGTCCAGTTTGTGAACCAGCATCCCCAGTGCGTTCATGCTCACGAACGTTCGCTGCATCGATGAATGCGCGAAAGAGCGGATGGGGCCGATGTGGCCGGGAACGAAACTCAGGATGGAACTGCGTGCCAAGGAAGAATGGATGTGCAGGCAGTTCAATGATCTCGACAAGATTGCCATTTGGAGAAAGCCCACTCATTACGACTCCCGCCTCTTCCAGTGCCTTCCTGTACGCATTGTTGAATTCGTACCGGTGCCGATGGCGCTCATACACCACATCAGTGCTGTAGGCTTCTGCCGCATGGCTCCCGGGTACGAGGTGGCAAGGGTACGCTCCCAGGCGCATCGTGCCTCCCTTGTCCGAGATGGTCTTCTGCTCTGGCAGGAGATCTATGACAGGATTGCCTGTCTCAGAGTCAAACTCAGTGGAGTTCGCGTCCGGTGCCTCCAGCGCTTCCCGCGCGATGTCGATGACTGCGCACTGCATCCCAAGGCACAGGCCAAGGTATGGAAGCCCATGATGCCGGGCGAACCGGGAAGCTGCAATCTTCCCTTCCACACCTCGGCCATCAAAGCCTCCCGGAACAACGATGCCATCGAGCGTTCCAAGATCGAACGCTCCTTTCTCCACATCTTCCGCACTCACCCAGACGATGTCGAGATCCACTCCTGCTGCAAGAGACGCATGCCTGAGTGATTCCGTCACGCTCACATAGGCATCGGGAAGCGCCACATACTTTCCCACGATGCCAATGCGGACTGTGGTGTCGTGGTGGTCAATCCGCTCGCAGAGCTGCACCCAGTTGGTGATGTCAGTCGTTCCCTCCGGAAGATGGAGATGCTCCACAAGGAACGTATCGAGCCCAGCCTCCTTGAGCATGAGGGGAACATGGTAGATGGAACGCGCATCGGGAACATTGATGACAGCACGCTTTTCCACATCGCCAAAGAGTGCGATCTTCTCCCTGATGGAATCGTCTATCGCAGTCGTGCTTCGCGCGACAATGATGTCTGGCTGGATGCCAATGCTCCTGAGTTCGTTGACACTGTGCTGCGTAGGCTTGCTCTTGAACTCCTCGCTTGTGCTGATGTATGGCACAAGCGTGAGATGGACATAGCAGACGTTCTCTCTGCCAATGTCATTCTTCAGCTGGCGGATGGCCTCGAGAAAAGGAAGCGACTCGATGTCGCCCACTGTGCCTCCAACTTCAACGATGACGACATCCGGTGCGGGATTGCCCTGCTTTGCAACAAGCTGGATGCGCTCCTTGATCTCATTGGTCACGTGGGGAATGACCTGGACTGTGCCACCGAGATACTCTCCCTTCCGCTCCTTCGCGAGCACTGCAGCATAGATCTTTCCCGAAGTGACATTGCTGAGTTTCGTGAGTGCCACATCGACAAAGCGCTCGTAATGTCCTAGATCGAGATCCGTCTCAGCACCATCATCAGTCACGAACACCTCGCCGTGCTGGTAGGGGGACATCGTCCCAGGGTCAACATTGAGGTAGGGATCGAGCTTCTGCATGCTCACAGTGAGTCCCCGCGCCTTGAGGAGTGCTCCAATGGACGCAGCAGTGATGCCCTTGCCAAGGGACGAGACAACGCCGCCTGTCACAAAGATGATCTTGGGCATGGCTCACAGTCCCTCCGTACAGTTTGCATCGTCCATCATCGTACCATGCGTTCCTGGCGCTTCCCCTACCTCTGGGGTTCGAGAATCACTGCAGTGGAACCATCGTCCTCCTGCGATGAACTCGGAGAGATGGACACCTTCGCAAGTGCATTCACATCCTCAAGTCCGAACTCCTTGCAGAAATGATCAAGCTCATCGTAGCCGTCACTCCCAGGAACGGACTCTGCCCGGTAGTGCATGGGTATGACGACAGCTGGCTCGATTGCCCTGATGGCACTCACTGCAGCTGGCGCATCGAGGACAGAATGGCCGCCTGTGGGAATGAAGAGCACATCCACATGACCAATGGCATCAATGACTGCATCATCGGGAATGCTGTCCGCAGCGCCAAGAGTGAGGCATCGGACATCATCGATCGTCACGAGCATTGCTGTAGTTCCACCATAGGCGATGCCCTTGACTTCAGTTCCTCCTATTTCGAATTCTCCTGCTCCACTCACTCTCTGCGTGCCAGCCTCCTGGTTGCGCAGAGCTGCAGGATCGCAGTGACCATCTGTATCGACGAAGAACACGGTACCCGACTTCGTCACCTGCTTTCGCACGAGATCATCCGTCACATCGAGGACAACATTGTGCTCCTTCCCCTTGAGGCGAAAACAGCCCATGCCGTAATACGCGATCTCCATGTCTTACCTCCTATTGCGTGTTCACCACGCATGATGCCTGCTGCAAAGCGCCTTCCCGCACAAATCTGATGTTTGCTGTCGAGCCAGGTGCGAGTCCGAGCCGCGCAGCATCGAACAGTACTGGCCCGCCAATGTCCACGCCGTTCACTGACTGGACAACATCGCCAACATGGAGTCCAGCAGCTGCTCCACATCCGCTTGCTTCCACTGAAGTGATGAGCGCTCCGGAGGGGAGATCCAGAAGGGCACCCAGGGTGGGCGTAACGGGAACGGAAGTCGTTCCGAACGATGCGCTCTGCTGCGCTCCCGATCCATTGAGAGAATTGATGAAATGTGCAAGCACACCACTTCCGACAAAGGGCAGCCCTGCACCGATTGTCGGTGCATCAAAATTGGCAAACACGACACCCAGCACGTTTCCTGCACTGTCCAGAACAGGAACACCATCAGCAGTTCCAAGTGTCTGCGTACCAAGCACGCCCACACCGCTGACTGACTGGCCATGGAAGCTTTCCTGCTCCCCGACTGTCTGCACTGCCCCAACAGCTGTCACCTGCGACTGCGCTTCGGATGGGTACAGCACATACCCTGCAGTGCCTGATGCGGCAGCCTGGCCAGCAATGCCAAGAGGCACTGCAGTGGGAGTAGTGGACAGCTGGAGTGCGACGATGCCTGCACTCGCATCCGTGGCGAGAAGCGTTGCATCGTATGACTGGCCAGCTGTGGTGATGACGCGAAGCATGGTGGCCCCGTACACTGCGGAACTTGAGGTGATGACTATGCCGCTGTCTGTGGCAATGAAACCATGCACAATCCCCGAAGTGTTTCCGCTGAGGAACATCTGGAGGGTCTGTGGCTGGGTCTCAATGGTGACAACGGAAGCCTCTGCCTGCGTGACACTTGACGGCACAAGTGTGCCTGCGCTTGAAGAGTTCTGTGAGGTTGTCGCACCGAAGTACTGCACTGGGCTTCCCGAAGAGGCATTTGCGATCACCCAGGCGCTGCCTCCTCCTGCGAGGAGACTCAGCACCACCACAAGGACCCCAAGCGCAAGAAGGCGTTTTGGTGTCAGCATCCACCCAGTTGCCTCAGTCATGCGTGACTACCGTCCCCCCACGTGAGCATCCTGCTGGAGGGTGAGGTACCGGGAAATTCCCGCTGCATTGCTTTCGAGACCATTGAGGAGCTCGAACATGGAGAGGTCCTCGGGAGCGATCTCCTTATAGACATCACGGAAGGCGACTTCGAACACATGGGCCAGTTCCTGCACTGTGGCATCAGGGTTTTGCTGCAACTCCATCTTTGCAACATCCACCCATTGTACGAGGAGTCCCTCGGCTGCGAGAAGTGTCTCCATCGGATCGGGAACTGGACCATAGTGTGTGAGCACGACATCTGTGGGATTGAGGGAACGGAAGATGCCAAGGCTCCTGATTGACTGCTCCAGATTGAAGTCGGGCGGAGGAGTTGCAGGGCGAAGAATGCCCACTTCAGGAATAAGGACACCAACAGCATCTCCCACCAGCAAGGTTCCAGTTGGAAGGTCCAGCACAGCAAGATGGTGCTTCGCGTGGCCTGGAGAATGGATGATGCGGACTTTGTGTCCAGGTCCCACTGCTATTTCCATGCCATCGGCTGCAGGAACGACACGGTCCCTGTCCGACGGCGTCATCCTCCCGTACACCGTGTCGAGTAGTGGACCGTATACCCGAGAGGCGCTGTCAACAAGCCTCGTCGGATCCACAAGATGACGTGCTCCAACCTCATGCACAACGACTTTCGCCTTCGGAAAGGCAGCTAGGAGGTCTCCAGCTGCTCCAGCATGGTCAAGATGAACATGGGTGACAATGACCCAGCGGAGATCTTCTGGACCAATGCCAATAGCCTGCAGCGCATCGATTACAGTGCGTGCACTGCTCTGCGCTCCCGCTTCGACAAGTGCAGGTTCGTCTCCCTCAATGAGGAAACTTGCCGAGATGTGCGACTTCCCAGCGAGAAGCGTGTCGAGCTGGCGGATGTGAGGTGCAATGTACTCCACGAAGTTCTCCTCTAGGGTGCTTGGCCCAATAACTGCTGCAGCTGCTGCGCATCACTCTGCACCTTCGCCTCAGCCTGACCGTATGCAGCGAAATCACCCTGTTTGAACGCGTTTGCTGCTGCTGCTTCATTCTGCAGAAGATCCGTGAGGAGTGCCTGCTCCTTGGGAGTGAGCACTGTTCCTCCCGAAGGTGTAGCTGGTGTTGGTGTTGGTGTTGGTATTGGTGTTGGACTGCCTGACGGCTGTACGGTTGGTGATGGGGATGTGCCCACTACTACTGACTTGAGTCCCGGAATGGCCGACTGGGTGTTGAACAACTGCTGCAGTGCCGATGAGAATGTCGAGCCCATTGCCACGTTGTTCTGTGTACCCACAATGACGTCCCGCAATTGCGGAAAGCTTGAAGAACCATTCGATCCCTGAGCAATGACATACAGCGGACGTACATAGAGGAAGGAATCCGTGTTGAATGGAAGGACAATGACATTGCCAAGAAGGACCTGGGAGCCATGCTGGCCGAGGAGGGTGATCTGCTCACTGATGGCTGGATCAGTGTTGATGTTGTTGTCAAACTGGAGTGGTCCAAGGACGTTGTCCGCATTGTTGAGCGGTATGGATACAAGCTTTGGATGGCTCGTGTTCATGTAGTTGCATGTCGCAACAAGCATGGCTGTCATGTTGTTCGCCTGTCCCCCACTGCCGTTCGATGCAGGAGTGAACGTCTGCAGCAGCACGAACTGGTTGGTTGACGCTCCAGGAATCGTCATCTCGACGTAGTACGACTGCGTTGCCTGCTGGACCCCGTTCACTATCTCCTGGGAAAGCTGGTAGAAGTCCGCACGATTGAAGAAGACGGCAGCATTCTGGGAATGGACTGTCGTGTACACCTGAGCCTGGTCGCGGAAGAGATCCTTAGGATAGCGGAGATGCGCCCTGAGGTACGTGGGAAGCGCGCTGAGGGGCTTGAAGATTCCAGGATAGATCGCCTCATAGGTGGCAGTCAGCGGCTCGGAGGGATCCACAGCATACAAAGTGGTCTGGCATGTCTTCGCATCGATGACGGCCTTCACTGCGTTCCGCATGTAGGAGACGCCGTTCCCAAGCTGGTATGACTCGGGGAAGTTTGATGATGTGAGGTATCCATCGACAATGTAGACGAGGTGGCCTGTTGCTGGATCCGCAACGATGTACGGACTACTGTCAAGCGTGACAAACGGTGCGATCGTGTTGAGCCGGTTCTGTATCTGGCGATGCATGAGCAGAAGACTCTTTCCTGTGAGCTGGTCCGTGAAGAAGAGGTTCAATCCCCCAAACTGCGAGACTGAGGCAGCAAATTTCGTGAGGGGACTGGTGAGCGGAATGCCGTTCATGCCAGCTCCAGCACCGCTCGCAGTGAGCTCTCCGCTCCCTGAGGGATAGATGAACTCAGGTTCCTTCGTGTTGACCACTACTGGCTGTGTCGTAGAGAGACCGCAGTAAATGCGGGGATCCGCTGAGGGATTTCCCCTGAAGAGCAGGTCTGGAGGAACCTGGGACTGAGGTGCAATGGCAGCCTGCGGCTGTCCCCCGACCAGCTCATACGGCTTTCCCTCCTGGCCTGTCTGGTTCACTGAGAGAGCCACGATCCCATAGCCATTGGTGTAATGGAGCGCCTGGTTGATGAAAGTCTGGCTGGGCAGATCCTGCTCCGCAATTTCACGCGGAGCAATCATGACCTCCTCCTTGCTGCCGTCTGGCAGAGTGTAGCGGTCCACTGTTATTGTGGGGAAGGTCTGATAGCTTCGGCTCCTCTCCGTCTGCTGGAGGACGTCAGGAAGCTGGGTCGCATCGACAATGCGGACATTGTTGAGCGTGCCCGGATCTGCTGCGAGATCCGCAAGAGTTGGCGCGTGCACACTGCCGAATGGCTTGACTGCCACGTCCCGTCCAGGTTCAAGTCCCCATGCCTCCCGGCTCGAGGTGAGGTACGCATTGATGGCAGGTGTCTGCATCTGCTGGGCATTCGGATTCACCACGACATTGGCATAGATGGCTTCCGGGGCAACCTGAAGAAGTCCTGCCACGACCAGCCATCCCCCCACTGTTCCCCCAATCAGAAGGAGCACTCTGCGCGAAGAGCTGCTCTTTGACCGCAACCTGAGTACAATGCTCGCAATGGCTCCTGCTGCCGCAATCACCATGCAGGTGACAAGCATTGGCTGGAGCACATTGCGGTCAGTCGCATCGAGCCCAATGAAATCACCGTTAGAGCTTGTTGCGAGATGGAGCATCCCTGTATAGGATCCTGCTGCAGCAAGGAGGAAGAACACAGCAAGGAGAACGAGGGCGTGTCGGGCGAGTACGCGCCTTCCATACTCAAGCGTCGGCTTTTCAGGACGGATGAAATGGATGGGAAACTCTGTGGGGTTAGCGTCCGCTGCAGTGAGAAATATCCAGAGCGCACCTGTGACAAGGCTGTCTAGAACGAGGAGCAGCCATGCAATGCCTGCGCAGTCATCAATGAACGGAAGGTCGTAGACAAAGAATCCATCATTGAGGTGGAAATATGGATCCGAAGTGGGGAATGGATGGCCGTGGAGCCACAGGAGGACATCCTGCCAGATGCTTGAGGCGACACTTCCTATGATCACTGCAACAAGCGCAATGACGATCCAGCGCAGCCTCGATGCCCACTTCTCACCATGCACATCGAGGCTGCCTGCAGACCGCACCCAGTTCCGCGAGGAGAGGAGCATGATGCCCCCACCAAGGATCGCGCCAATGAAAAACAGCACCACCTGTGTCCAGAACGGTGTCCAGAACACATTTGTGTGGTGCACGCTCGCATAGAACAGGTACGACATGTAGAGACTGGAAAGCGACCTGATGCTGTACAGGAGAACAATAACGAGGGCAATGATGCCCCAGAGCCATAGTCTCCCTTTCCACGTGCTGCGTTTCACTACGCGCGGTCGCTTCCGAAGCCGATTGAACAGATCGTCAATGTTGAGATCATCATTTCCCATACACTGAAGTCTACCGGTCTCCGCTCATCTCCCGCAGTGGGAACGATGTGCATCACCGCCTGTAGAGCAGCATTCTGATGTCAAACGGATCCCGGCGCCTCCGAACACGCTTGTTCGTCTCGGGCCGGATCTGCGTCATGTACGGCTCCTGCTGATGCAGCACCTCTTCGATTGCCTCTGAGATGAGCATTCCCTCATAGATGGTGGGAACGCGCTCACTAACGAGTTCCGCCATGAGCTGTGACACATGGGTGAGATTGTTCTCATGCGCCTGTTCAAGCACTGTGAGGCAGTCATCCAGACGACGCAGGCGTATGCGCCGTTCTTCCTGGTCGGACCCGTATTGATACATCATCGCATGAATAGAGTAACGCAAATGAAAGGAGTTGAATACTTCACCAGCGTCCTAGTTCTGCGATGCCTCGTGTGCAGCTGTCACAAGAACATTGAATCCGAAGACATCAATGTCGTCAGCAACTACCGTGTCGTTCTCTGCGCAGCCTCCATATGTCATGCAGAGTTCACCAAATTCCACGCCATTCCACAGCTGTTCAGCAGTCATCGTCATTTCCGATCCTCCATCACACCCGGTTGCTACCAACCCCTTCCCGCTCAGTGTATCGCTCCTGCATCCCGGTCTGTCGAGCTGCCTAGGCGTGAACTGCTCGCCTCACGAGATCACGGAGGTATGGGCCAGTCACACTGGCAGGGTTATCCAGTATCTCCTCGGGAGTTCCAGCTGCAATCACGGCTCCTCCCTTGTCACCACCAGCCGGCCCAAGCTCTATGAGATGGTCTGCAGTCTTGAGCACATCGAGATTGTGCTCGATGACAATCACAGTGTTCCCCGCATCGACGAGCCGGTGCAATACAGCAAGGAGCTTGTCCACATCGGCAAAGTGCAGTCCAGTCGTTGGCTCATCAAGGATGTACACTGTCCTGCCAGTATCCCGTCTGCTGAGTTCCGAACTCAGCTTAACCCGCTGCGCTTCCCCACCGCTCAGCTGGGTTGCAGCCTGGCCAAGGGTGATGTACCCAAGGCCGACTTCCGAAATGGTCTTCAGCTTGCGCACGATCTTCGGCTGGTGGGCAAAGATTGCGAGAGCCTCATCAATGGTCATGCCCAGCACATCGGCAATGGTATGTCCCTGGAACTGCACCTGAAGCGCCTCGTGGTTGTACCTCTTCCCCTGGCAGACTTCGCAGGGGACGTAGATATCCGGAAGAAAATGCATCTCGATCTTTATGACTCCATCCCCCTGGCAGGCTTCGCATCTGCCCCCCTTCACATTGAAGGAGAAGCGTCCTGGCTTGTATCCCCGGATCTTCGCCTCAGGAAGCTTCGCGAACAGTTCGCGAATGTCTGTAAAGACACCGACATATGTTGCGGGATTGCTTCGTGGTGTCCTGCCAATTGGTGACTGGTCAACGTTGATGACCTTGTCAATTGCTCCCACTCCCTCGATATCCCCGTGGGCTCCAGGCTTGGTTCTCGCCCGATGGAGAGTTTTGGCAAGGGATGCATAGAGGATGTCGTTGATGAGGGTGCTCTTACCACTCCCGCTCACACCTGCAACGCCAACGAAGCACCCGAGCGGTATCTCCACATCAATGTGCTTCAGGTTGTGGGCCGATGCGTCACGGATGATGAGGGCGTCCCCGTTGCCGGAACGGCGGATTGCAGGAACTGGTATGGCAAGGTCCCCTCTCAGGTACTGGCCAGTGAGACTTGCCGGATGGCACATCACATCGTCAATGGTCCCTGCAACGACGATCTCCCCTCCATGCCGGCCAGCTCCTGGCCCCATGTCGACCAGAAAGTCCGAGGCACGCATCGTCTCCTCATCATGCTCAACAACAATGAGCGTGTTTCCCAGATCACGGAGCATCTGGAGTGTCTCAATGAGCTTGTGGTTGTCCTTCTGGTGGAGGCCGATGCTTGGTTCATCAAGCACATAGAGCACACCCATAAGCTTGCTCCCGATCTGGGTCGCAAGCCTGATGCGCTGTGCTTCCCCACCACTGAGCGTCGTTGCCGACCGGTCGAGTGTGAGGTAGTCGAGGCCAACCGCATTGAGGAAACCAAGCCGTTCAAGGAGCTCCTTGCGGATGTTGTGGGCAATGAGTGACTCACGCTCGTCAAGGACAAGCTCATCAACCCACTGGAGAGCATCGGCAATGGAAAGCCGTGTCAGGGAAATGATGCCAAGCGAACCAACTGTCACTGCCCGAAACTCGGGTTTCAGCCGCTCACCCTTGCATGTGGGGCAAGGTTTCTGCATCATGAGCTTCGTGATCTCCTCCTTGACCCAGTCCGAATCCGAGGTGCGATACCGGTTCTCAAGGTAGGGAATAAGCCCTTCCGCAGTCGAGGACGCATGCCATCCGTGCCTCCTTTTCTTCACCACTGCATCGCCTCCCAGGAGCAGCGCCTGCTGCTGTTCGAGGGGAAGCTTCTCCCACGGGACATCCCGTGGAATGTCGAGAATGGTTGCCCAATACTTGACAGTGTCAGCAAGCCAGAACGACATCGGACCACCAGGAAGCCACTTCGTGAGCACACCCTCCTCCAGGGTGAGCGAGGGGTCCGCAATGAGTGCCTCTGGATCGATTTCCATGGACAGCCCAAGGCCTGTGCAGTCCGGACATGCGCCAAAGGGACTGTTGAAGGAAAAGTGGCGTGGCTGTGGTTCTTCGACTGTGATGCCACACACAGGGCAGCCATACGACAGGCTCAGTAGCTGGTCTTCCCCCCCGCCTTCCGCAGGTATGAGGCGCACAACTCCACGGCCGAGCTGTGAAGCCTGTTCAAGGGAATCTGCAAGGCGTGCTCTCTCCTCCGGATCGACAGCGATTCGGTCAATGATGATGTCGACAGTGTGGCGGAGATTCTTGTCGAGATCGATTGTTTCCGCAAGATCGTACATGGAACCGTCGATCCGTGCGCGCGCGTAGCCGGAGACACGGGCAGACTGCAGCACGTCCTTGTGCTCTCCCTTCCTGCCCTGCACGACAGGAGCAGCAATCATGAGTCGTGCTCCTTCCCCCATGCCGAGTACTAGATCAACAATCTGGTCGATGGACTGCCGCGTAATGACCCGTCCACAGTTGGGACAGTGGACAATCCCTATCCGCGCGTACAGAAGACGGAGATAGTCATAGATCTCCGTGACAGTGCCCACAGTCGACCTCGGATTCCTGCTTGTGCCCTTCTGGTCAATGCTGATGGCTGGACTCAGCCCCTCAATGTGGTCGACATCGGGTTTCTCCATGAGTCCGAGGAACTGTCTGGCGTATGCGCTGAGTGATTCGACATACCGGCGCTGGCCTTCCGCATAGATCGTGTCGAAGGCGAGGGTGGACTTCCCGCTTCCACTGACCCCTGTCACCACTATGAGCTGGTCACGAGGGAGGGTGAGATCGAAATTCTTGAGATTGTGTTCACGAGCACCGCGAACAACGATCACATCGTGTGCCACTTCTCACCCCTGGAATACTCTTGTACCACCATCTCCATCCATTGTCACAGATGGAGAAGACGCGATGAACAGAGCCTCACGAACTGGTTGAAGAGTGCCTGCTGCTCCGGCTGCACAGCTGCTGTCCGCTCCGGATGCCACTGGACACCACCAATCCAGCTGCCGCTCCGACGTTCCACTGCCTCAATGACGCCATCCTCGGAATGGGCTACAGCCGACAGTCCCTCTCCAAGCACATTGATTGCCTGGTGGTGCTGGCATGTTGAGTGCAGCACAGGATGCGATCCCCCACGGAAGAGCATGCCCTCTGGATCACAGGTGATAGCAACCTCTTTCGGCTCGCGCTCAGCCGTCTCGTGGCGCCTCTGATCGCCAAGATCCTGGATGAGGCTTCCGCCAAGGGCAACATTGAGAAGCTGCATTCCCCTGCAGATGCCAAAACACGGAATACCTCGTGCAATCGCTGCATGGACACAGGCAATCTCCCACTCATCCCTGCTCACATCGACTGAGCGGAGCAGTTCTGAGGGATGCTCATGGTACCAGAAGGGATGAACATCTCCCCCCCCCATGAGCACAACGCCTGCAGCTTCTCTCATAGTCTCCGATGCACGTGACTCATCATCCTGCATAGGGATCGCCTTCACTTCCGCACCCGCACGTTCAAGTGCACCAGTGTACCGCTCCACGACCTCATGCTGGGATGTGCCTTCAGGCTCTTTTCCATCCTCGGCAGTGCGCAGCAGTAGAGCTAGAGTTGGACGGTTCTCCACAGGGCACTACTCGCTTGTTGTCGGTGAGGCAGCCGTGGAGGCAGGAACGTCAGGCTTCTCCTTCTTCTCCTTCTTCGCCACAACGTGTGGAGCGATCGAGATGGAAAAGTTCTCATCCTTGTAGTCGATGACAACCGTGTCACCAGAATGATGCTTCATCCGGAGAAGCTGCTCACTGAGTGGATCCTCAATGCGGCGCTGGATGACTCGACGCAGGGGACGTGCTCCATAGAGCTTGTCAAAGCCTTCCTCGACAAGTTGCTTCTTCGCTTCCGCCGTAATTGAAAACTCGAGCTCATGCGATGCTGTGAGATTCTTCTCCACCTTGCTGAGCATGAGATCCACGATCTCAAGCATCTGCTCCATATCGAGGCGATGGAAGATGACGACAGCATCAACTCTGTTGAGAAACTCGGGACGGAACGACTTCTTCAGCTCGTCCATGATCATGTCCCGCATCTTTGTATGCTCTGTGGAGGTCGTCTTGTCATCAGGCACTGCTGGCTGGAATCCAAGGCCAATCGTAGGCTTGAGCTGTGACACGCCAACATTGCTCGTCATGATGATGATCGTGTTCGAGAAGTTGACAGCCTTGCCTTTCGCATCGCTGAGACGTCCATCCTCAAGGATCTGGAGAAGCATGTTGAAGACTTCAGGATGCGCCTTCTCGATCTCATCGAACAGCAACACACTGTATGGTCTCCGCCGGACAGCCTCAGTCAGCTGGCCGCCCTCATCGTAGCCAACATATCCAGGAGGCGAACCCACAAGGCGTGCAGTTGAATGCCGCTCCATGAATTCGCTCATGTCCAGACGGATGATTGCGTCCTCGTCATCGAAGAGAAACGAGGCAAGTGCCCGTGCAAGCTCCGTCTTTCCCACTCCAGTGGGCCCAAGGAACATGAAAGAACCAATGGGACGCTTCGGATCCTTGAGACCTGCACGCGCACGGCGCACTGCCTGGGAGATGACCTTGATGGCATCGTCCTGGCCAATGATCCTCTTGTGCAGTTCCTCTTCCATGCTGAGGAGCCGTGCAGACTCCTCCTCCACCAGCCGTGACACAGGAACACCAGTCCATGATGAGACGATCTCTGCCACATGCTCCTCGTTGACATCCGGCACAGTCGCGCCAAGTTCATCCCGCCACTGCATCTCGAGGGAGACGTACTCCTCCTTGAGCGTCTTCTCGCGCTCACGAAGCTTTGATGCTTCCTCATACTCATGCCGTTCAACAGCGTCATCCTTCTCGACCTGCAGCTCGCGGATCTCCTTCTGCATCTCACGGAGATTCTCGGGAGTGGTTGTGAGCTTCATGCGCACACGGGCACTCGCCTCATCGATGAGGTCAATCGCCTTGTCAGGAAGTGACCTGTCATTGACATACCGCACACTGAGATTCGCTGCAGCATCAAGAGCATCGTCCGTGATGTGCACCCTGTGGTGCTTTTCATACAGCGGCCGGACACCCTTGAGGATCTGGATCGTCTCCTCCAGGCTCGGCTCGTCAACAAAGACGGGCTGAAACCTGCGTTCAAGGGCAGCATCCTTCTCAATGTACTTTCTGTACTCGTTGAGTGTCGTTGCGCCGATGCACTGGATTTCCCCTCGAGCAAGAGCTGGCTTGAGAATGTTCGCAGCATCAATTGCACCCTCGGCCGCACCAGCCCCAACCAGGGTATGGAGCTCGTCAATGAAGAGAATGACTTCACGGGACTGCCGGATCTCATCAAGAATCTTCTTGAGCCGTTCCTCGAATTCTCCACGATACTTCGTGCCCGCAACAAGCGCCCCCATGTCAAGGGTGAGCACCCGCTTCCCCATGAGCGATTCAGGAATGTTGCCCATGATGATCTGCTGGGCAAGTCCTTCCGCAATGGCTGTCTTTCCAACACCAGGCTCACCAATGAGAGCTGGATTGTTCTTTGTCCTGCGGCTCAGGATCTGGATTACCCGCTCAATCTCTGAAGCCCTGCCAATGACAGGATCGAGCGTACTCTTCTGCGCGAGCTCTGTGAGGTCTCTGCAGAACTGGTCAAGAAGCGGTGTCTTGGTTGGCTTCTTGGGGGTATCCCTGGACTCTTCCTCGATGCCAGACTCGTGAAGGAGCCGCTCAATCTCAGCACGAGCCTTCTCAAGGGTGACGCCAAGATCCTCCAGCACGTGAGCTGCAATGCCTTCTCCCTCAATGAGGAGACCCAGCAGGAGATGCTCCGTGCCAACGTAGTTGTTTCCCATTCGGCGGGCTTCCTCGAAGGCGATTTCAATGACTTTCTTCACCCGCGAAGTCGGAATGATCTGCTGGATGATGATCCGCTCATTGCGACCAAGCACTGACTCAATGGTGCTCCGGACCTTGTTGATCTCGATACCGAGATTGTTCAGGGCCTTTGCTGCCAGTCCTTCACCTTCACGAAGCAGACCCAGGAGAAGATGCTCTGTCCCAATGTACGAGTGGTGGGAACGCTCGGCCTCTTCCTGGGCGAGTGTCAGAACTTTCTTCGCTCGGTCTGTGAACCGCTCGAATGGATACACTATGGAACCTCCTACGCTGCCACACGCACCTTCATGCGCCTACAGCAATTATGCCCACCGTTTCTCGAAGTGAATCATCTCGCAGACATCTTGGCATAGAGATGTGAGAGAAGTCACTCTTCCTCACCGGTTTCGTCGTTCCCCCCGACAGTCTCGAGCTCCGCTTCAGGCGCAGATTCCTCTTCCTTTTCCTCAGGTTCAGGCAATGCGACTTCCTCAGGTTCAGGCGATACGAATTCAAACGTTGCACCTTCCTCAAGATCCGGCCCGCTCTGCAGCTGTCGCAGGGACAGACTGATCCGCCTGCGCTCCTTGTCCGCATTGAGCACCATGACCTGAAGCTTCTCGCCAATGTCGATGATGTCCTCTGCACGCTCGACATGGTCCCATGACATCTCTGAGATGTGCAGGAGCCCCTCGACGCCATCGGAAAGCTGGAGGAATGCGCCATACTTCTTGATCTTCGTGACTTCACCATCAACGATCTTTCCGGGTGGGAAGTAGTCGTCAATGTCTGCCCATGGGTCCGAACTCATTTGTCGAAGGCTGAGACTGATGCGGTTGAGCTCAGGATCGAGCTTGATGACCTTGACAGTCACTTCATCCCCGATAGCAAGGACATCGCTCACATTTGTCACACGGTCCCAGGAGAGCTCACTGATGTGGATGAGCCCGTCTGCGCCGCCAAGGTTGATGAATGCACCATATGATGTGAGTCCGCTCACTGTGCCCGTGACAACATCTCCAAGATGGAGCTTTTCGAAGAGCTCAACCCGCTGCCGTGCACGGTCCTCTTCCTCCGCAACACGCTGGGAAACGATGAGCCGGTTGCGCTTGCGGTTGACCTCAAGGATCTTCACGGGAATCTTCGTGCTCACGAGATCTGCAAGATTTCCCGTGAACTGGCGTGAAACCTGGCTGCTTGGAAGGAATCCACGGATGCCAAGCACATTGACAATGAGTCCACCCTTGTTCTGCTCGCGGACCTCCGCATCGACGACTTCGCCATCCGACTCCTTCTCAGCAATCATCTGCCAGAAGGTCTCAGTCCGTGCCTTCTTCAGGCTCAGGATGACATTCCCCTCTTCGTTCTCCGGCTCGACAACATACACCTTGATGGTGTCTCCCGTGTTGAGAATGATGGGGCCCTCGCCACGCACGACGACCAGTTCCCTGTTCGAGATAAGACCCTCAGCCTTCGCTCCAATATCGACGAGAACCTCATCCGGGTCAACGCGAACCACAGTTCCATCAACGATATCTCCGTGAGCAAGGATGCGGAATGACTGCTCCTCCTGCTCAAGGAGCTGCTCCATTGTTGTTGCTTCTTCTACCACGAGTCGGAGACTCCTTTTGTCCATGCCCATGTTGGTTGGTAAGTGGCGCATTCAAGGGCGGAAAGCGCTTTCATCTATCATCGCTCAACTGGCCCGCGATCTGCATTTCCGGCCCATTCACACAACCGGGGAGGGATCGTTACAGGACCATAACATGTCGTCAGTCCGACGTCACGGGTTGCATGAGACGCTTGGTGAGCTATGAGAATCACTATCACCTGTGAAGAATGCGGCGCTAAACATCTCCTAGAACGTCCGATCTCCGAACCTGGACCGATCTGGATCGTTTGCCATCGTTGCGAAATGCCTCTCCAGGCTGTCCTCTCCTTCCCCGATCCGGTTCCGACCGCAGTATCGCAGGCGTGGGGAGCCATCATTGACTTCCCCCAGAAGTCGTCCCCCATGACCCAGTGATTCCTCGCAGCCTCTCCACGCCCTTCCGGATCTGCTGGTGACCCATTCTGCAGCATGATACGATATCGGCAGGAGACAGAGGACATGGCAACAGTCATTGAGCAGAAACCAGCAACCACGAACTCCCCCGCACATGCCAGACAGCATGAACATGGCTGGCATGTCGTTGTCTGGAATGATCCCGTCACTCTCATGAGCTATGTCGTGCTCGTCTTTCGGCGTCTCTTCGGCTTCGACCAGGCCACAGCCACCACCCTCATGCTTCAGGTGCACAACGAGGGCAAGGCTGTTGTCGCCACCCAGCCCCGGGAGCAGGCTGAGGTGTCAGTGGCACGGCTCCATGCCTTTGGTCTCCAGGCAACGCTGGCACGCGCGTAACGGACGATCGTGGCATCCATTCAACGACGAGAGGGACGCATCCGGCTCACCATTGACCATGATGAGCAGATGGCGATCTACTCGATCATCCAGCATCTTGCAAGGAAGCTTGGCAAATCGTGGGAGCCTCCAAGCGGAGCATATGCGGATCCTGAGCTACAGGAGGAGTATGAAAAGTGGGTCACTCCTGCACTCGCTGCAACCCGGGCCACTGAGATCGAGCGTGTGGCTTCCATCTTCGCCCAGTCCACGCCTCCCCTAGAGCTCACAGATGAAGATGCCCTCATGCTCATCCGTGTCCTCAACATTCTCCGCCATGTTGCTGCATCAGAGATGGGTATTACTGACGAATCCTGGAGCGCAGACGAAACCCTTGAGAAGGAACATGAGTCGGAGTACCGGATGCTCATGGTGCTTGGCTGGATCGAGGAAGAAATCGTCAATGCCCTCGAAAGCTGGTAGCAGCTTGGGCTACTCCTCGGTCGATGGTATGCCCTTGGTCAGCGCTGCATAGGTGGAGTCGTCATAGGTTGAGTAGAACGCCATCAGGCGGTCGTACAGCTCATCCATGGATGCGACTGAATAGAGAAGTGGCTGATAGTGGGTAATGTCATACTCCATCATCCCCATCTCCTGAAAGTCCAGGGGACGTATCCTTGCCTTCTGGAACACGTCGAGCTCCCCGAAAGACGAGAGGATACCAGCCCCGTAGGCCTTCGGTTGGCCATCTTCATAAATGACGCCGAATTCCATTGTGAACCAGAATACCCTGGAGAGAAACTCGAGCGCCTCACGCGTCTTTGTGCGCAGCACTGCCTTCCCCACTTCGTCATAAATTGCTGCGAACCTGTCGTTGGAGAGCTGGTTGGCGTGGCCAATCACCTCGTGGATGATGTCAGGTTCCGGTGTGTACAGCGGAACGGAATGGTGCCTGATGTACTGTGTGGAGAAGAACATGTGGCTGGCGAAGGAACTGTAGAACTCCCTGAGGGGAGCAAGCCCAGCCACTGGCTGATACTGGAATCCCGTTATGGGAGTGAGATGGCTTGTCACTTCATCAAGCTGGGGAATGTGGTCCGAAGGAAGCTGGAGCGCCTCCTTTCCCTCGAGATATGCTGCACAGGCGTACTTGTCATGCTTCGGCACAAGCTCTGTCGAGACGATCTTCCAAACGCCATGCTCAACATCGGTGTACATGACATGGGGAATGGGTTCCCCTGGAGCATGTCCAATGGAGAGTGATGCGATCTCATTGCGCCGTGCACGGTATGCGGGATCAGCGAAACCTGGATGATCGTCGGACAACTGCACGACGACTGAACCATCCGCTGATGCTACAACAGGTGAATACCCGCTCTTCGATGCCATGATATGCCGCATTCCCCCAGGGCCAACCGGACGCACTCATTATCGCGCAACTCACACTGGAGTTCCAATGAGGACACCGTATCGTAACTCCTGCCCGGGGAGCAACTTCAGAGATCTATGGACTGATCTCCACGACCCCTGAGGATGACACGGGAGCGATGGTCTCTCATGCCTTTGCTGCCCCTCCCACTGAGGTTCGCCATCCTGTGTTCTCGTTCCAAGGGCGCAATCTGGAGCTGATCATGGTTTCGTCCCTGCGTCTCCGTCACTGAGCTGTCCTTCGGTGCGGCCCCACCAAGAGCATGGGCGTGGAGCTGGTGCACGCCTTCAGCCGCACCAGCCACAGCGAGCACCGGGAGAGGCAGGACAGCAGCAGTTGCCCAAGCAGCCATGCCCAGGAGCACAAGTGCTGCAGCACCGAGAGAGGCCAGTGCGCCAAACATGCCATAACCTGCGTATGACACTGCGCACTGAGCTGCAGCCCGAGTCCTTGCACGGAATCCGTGAGCGTTCCTGTATTGCTCCTCGGCACGGTTCCATGCTGGTGGATTCATGGGAAGCATCCAGCCATCCAGTGCGCAGAGGCCGCGTGCACGGAGTCGCTCGACACACCACTCACCCGGGCGCACCAGCTTCGCGGTGTGGCGAACATATGCTCCGTACTGCTGTACTGCCCACGCAGAGCCCCTAAATGTGGGTACTTTGGATTTCATGCAACTTCCCAAAGACGACGCCTGGAGGCCTAGTAGCGGCTCAACTTCATGGTCATCTCAAGCGCAGTTGCACCATGGACGAGTGCCCCAACATTGATGTAATCCACTCCTGCGAGCGCGTATGCACGTGCACCTGCTGGTGGAATGGGCCCCGAGACTTCAACGGTTGCCTGTCCACGGATGATCTGCATTGCCTGCCTGACCTGTCCTGGAGCGAAGTTGCTGAGGATGATCCATGTGGCCTTCTCAGTCAGTGCATGCTCCAGTTCCTGCATGTTTGTCACTTCAACCGTGATTTCCCGCTCTGGATACATCTTCCTAAGCGTGCGGAGTGGAGATCCAACTCCGCTTGAGAGGACCAGGTGACTGTCACGGATTACGACGGCATCATACAGTCCCATCCTGATGCTGGAGGCTCCTCCCATGCGAGCAGCATACAGCTCAAGGCTCCTGAGCCCAGGTGTCGTCTTGCGGGTCGTGATGATGGATGCGCTCGTGTTCTCGACAGCCTTCACATACTTGGCAGTCATGGTGGCAATGCCACTCAGGTGCTGGAAGAAGTTCATTGCAACCCGCTGCGCCTTGAGCATGCTGCGCGCTGGGCCGAACATCCTTGCGACGATCTGCTCCTCCTGAACCTTCTCCCCATCAGCAACCTTGCCATCAAACTGGAGCTTCTCATCAACGTAGGAGAACACACGCTCCATGACAGGCAGGCCAGCAACGACACCATCCTGCAGACAGACCACCTTGCCCCGACAGGTCATGTCCTCAGGGACGATGGCATCGGTTGTCACATCCCCCGGGCCAACATCCTCACTGAGGGCACGGTCGATGGCTGCATCGACCACCTCAGGAGACAAAGATTCTGTCAAAGACTCAAGTGCGGATACTGCTGTAGTGGACAATGTCGCTCCTCCCCAAATCGCGCTTGCGCGAAAAACCCTACCAACAATTGCTTCCAACGTGAACTGGCATTTATGAAACCGGTGTCTCCACAACACCATTTGTCGTGTCGAGATGGAGGTTCCGAGGCTGGAACACATCCCACTCGTCATCACTCACCCATGCGTACGATTCCATGGAAAGGGAGTCACCAACTGCTGCAAAGCCAGCAAGCTCTCCGAGAACAGCCACCTCGCCAGGATCTCCCTCAATGACATGGGTCACCACTGATGCGCGCGTCTGCTGGTTGAGCAGATGGATCTGCTCTCCCTCGATAAGGTCCGCAGCAACCATGAGTGAACGGCTCAGAGCGCAACCAGTCGGCTGGTACGGATCGCTCCGCGTGACAATGGCGTTGCCAATTGTCGACTTCCGAATGCATCGCTCCAATGCAGTGTCCCCCTCCATCATGTGCGTCGCGGCGAGGAATCCTCGCACAACAGCACAAGACCAATTGTACCAGCTGCCTGAAAATTCTGCAGCTAGTCCGTCAGATGTCCGTCTCCGGAGCGGACTGCGAGTTCGTTATGCAGATGTGGTGCTTGGAGTTTCCGACTTGTCAGTCTCAGCGATGATGGCATCCATTTCCGCAGCTTCCATCGTTTCGACCTCTATGAGCCGCTGTGCAAGGACATGGAGCACAGGCTCGCGCCGGCTCAGGATTTCCCGTGCCCTGCGCTTCGCATTGTCAACAAGATCATGCACTTCACCATCGATCTCCGCTGCCAGCTCTTCAGAGTAGTTCCGCTGCTCCCCAAGATCCCGGCCAAGAAAGACCATCTCATTCTTCTCACCAAAGGTCATCGGGCCAAGCTTGTCACTCATGCCCCACTCCGTGACCATCTTGCGTGCAAGCGATGTCGCCTTCTTTATGTCATCAGCTGCACCAGTGGTGATGTTCTCTTCACCAAGGAGCAGTTCCTCCGCGCATCGTCCACCCAACATTCCCGCCATCTGGTCCAGAAGCTCAACCTTGCGTGTGAGATAGCGGTCCGTCTGAGGCAGGCTCATAGTCCAGCCAAGCGCCATGCCGCGGCTGATGATGGTGATCTTGTGCACTGGATCACTGTGCTCAAGTGATTTCATGACAAGCGCATGCCCCATCTCATGGTAGGCGATGATCTTCTTCTCTTCATCGCCAATCCGCCTGCTCTTCCTTTCAGGTCCAGCTATGATACGGGCAATCGCCTCCTCAAGCTCGTGCATGCCAATCGTGTGCTTGTTCTGGCGGGCTGTGAGGATTGCTGCCTCATTGACGAGGTTCGCAAGGTCCGCTCCGCTGAAGCCAGGAGTCTGGCGCGCAAGCACATCAAGGTCAATGGAGGGATCCAGTGGCTTGTGTCGGGAGTGCACCTCGAGGATTGCACGGCGGCCACGGATGTCAGGAGCATCCAGGACGACATGACGGTCAAACCGTCCAGGTCGCAGGATTGCAGGATCGAGGACATCCGGCCTGTTTGTAGCCGCGATGACGATGACATGGGTGTTCGTTTCGAAGCCATCCATCTCGACGAGCATCTGGTTGAGCGTCTGCTCGCGCTCATCATGCCCACCACCAAGTCCTGCTCCCCGCTGCCGTGCGACAGCATCGATCTCATCAACAAAGACAATGCATGGGCTGTTCTTCTTCGCCTGGTCGAAGAGATCCCGGACACGGCTTGCACCGACTCCTACAAACATCTCGACGAATTCCGAACCGCTGATGCTGAAGAATGGTACTCCGGCTTCACCTGCGACAGCCTTGCTGAGGAGCGTCTTTCCTGTACCTGGAGGTCCTATGAGAAGCACACCCTTTGGAATGCGTGCACCAACTGAGGTGAACCGCTCTGGACTCTTGAGGAACTCGACGACTTCCGTGAGTTCCTGTTTTGCCTCATCAACTCCTGCAACGTCCGCAAATGTGACAGTTGGACGGTCACCGGCAATGAGGCGGGCACGGCTTCTTCCGAAGGAGAGTGCCTGATTTGCTCCGCTCTGTGACTGGCGCATGAAAAGCCAGATCATGAAGACGATGAGGAGCAGCGGCAGGAGATACGGGAGTACGAAGTTGATCAGCACATTGCCACCTTGACTTTGAACCTGGTAGTTGTAGAACTTGTTCGCATTGAAAAGCTTCGCAATCGTGTCAGTCGATGTCGATGTTGTCTTGTATTCCTTTCCCTTGGAAGTCCACCACGTGACAGTCTCACCGTCACTGGAGAGCACTGCCTGATGCTTTGAACTGGTAGACACCTCGTTCTTCTGAAGGTACTGCGTAAGCATGCCTGCACTGGCTGTTGGAGGATTCTGCGCAGGAAGCGACTTCCAGAAGAAGAGCGCGATGATTGCAACCACAGCAATGAAAATGAGGAACAGGTTCCTCTGGGAGTTCGTTTTCATACCTCGAAGTCTATCACGTTGCCCCCGCTTTCAATCTTGAGCGGAGAGTGGTGCTGCAGGAGTTGGCTCTCGCTAAGCAATCAGTGCTACGGACCAGCTGCAAGGGTAACTGTCCAGGTGGACGCATAGGTTCCAGCCCGACTTGATGATGGAAGGGCTGCGCTCCAGAGAATCGTTACTGTCTGGTCCCCCATGCCACTTGGCGAACCAGCAGAGACACTGGCGGCTGCAGAAAGGAGCTTGGTTGCAGTTGCGCCTGGCAGTCCTGAACCTCCAAGAGGCACGAACCCCGATGTCCACACTGCAGGTGCGCAGCTTGCTCCACTGTCACAGGATGGTGCAGCAGGGGAGGCGGCCGAGAAGTCGCTGTTCTGCAGCGTTGCACCTGATCCATCCGTAAATGTCGTGTTCGAGAGGGTGACATTCCACCCGTTCCCACTCCCCGTGTTGTCACCAATGTCAAGGAGCTCCGTGGCGGAAGAACTCTGATCGAGACCAGAAAGTGTAATGGCCGAAAACGTGACTGGCGCAGGCTGGACTGCGAAGGAAAGTGTTCCTGCGGTGATTGTTGAGCTCGCCTGTACTGCATCCGACGCATACACCTGGCGAATGACATCCCCAGCACTGTCAGTGATGTCCACCACACCACCAACAGCTGCCGTTGATGAAGGCTGGTCGAGGGAGGCTGCAGTTGCTGGACCGCCATCGCCAGCTTCAGCATTCGTTCCATTCCCTGCGAGGGAATACAGGTGCCCAACAGTCATCGATACCCCATAGTAGGACCCTGTGGAACCAGCCAGCACATCGACAACAGCGCTTGACGGGTCAGCTATGAGCACATTGCCTGAGGAATCCATCGACACTCCGACGGGCAGATCCAGCTCTGCTGATGTGGCAAGACCGCCAATTCCAGTAGCGCCGCTTGTCCCATTTCCCGCGATGGTGTAGATGTCCCCAGCAGTCATGGACACCCCATAGAACGTTCCACTGCTGGCTGCAATGGCTCGGATGCGACTGTTGCCAACATCGGCGACGATGATATTTCCCGAGCTGTCCACAGCGACATCGATGGGATTGCTGAATGAAGCCGACAGGGCAGGACCACCGTCTCCACCGTATGCGTTTGTGCCAGTGCCCGCAATTGTATAGAGATACCCTTCGGTCATCGCTGTCCCGTAATACGTACCTGTGGAACCTGCTACCACCTGGATCTTCTGATTGTTGTAGTCGGAAAACACCACATTTCCGTGGGCATCCACTGCAACACCCACTGGCGCTTCCAGGGGAGAACTTGTGGCCAGAACTCCGCTGCCCGACACACCGTTTGTGCCGTTTCCCGCAATCGTGTAGATGTCCCCAGCTGTCATTGCAATGCCGTAGTATGTGCCAGATACTGCCGCAACTGCGCTCACCACATCATTCTGGCCAATGATGAGGTTTCCAGCCGGATCAACAGCCACTCCCTTTGGGTAATTGAGTTCTGCAGCTGTAGCTGGCCCGCCATTTCCAAGATATCCAGCTGTCCCATCCCCTGCGACCGTATAGATGTCCCCAGCAGCCATCGCAATGCCGTAGAAGGTTCCGCTTTGGGCAGCGATCATCCGTACCACGCTGTTGCCATTGTCCGAGAAGATCACATTGCCATGCACATCGGATGTGATGGAGTTTGGCGTTGCGAGTGTTGCTGCAGCTGCTGGCCCACCATCTCCTGCATATCCTGGAGATCCCGTGCCCGAGATTGTCGCGATGTCCATTGTGACTGTTGCTGCACGGACGGGAAGGGACAAGCACACCACCTGTGCCATACCCCAGGCAGCGAGCACGGCCACGATTCGTGCCCTCATCTGACGTGTTCTCACCCTCATGCACTTCTCTTCCCGCTGGCAAACATCTGTCGCAATTGTACGGTGGATCAATGCGTTAGGGACGTCATGGACTTCCTTTGTGAGCCAGCTGCCAAGGCTTCGTTACATTCACGTCATGGAATGCATCTTCGCTCGAAGATCAGCTCAAATGTGAATCTAATATTCCGTGCGATATGCTTCACAAGTTGCCAAGAACATCCCTTCAGGAATACACCATGAATTTGAGTTCGAATCCGGCCGACATTGATCCTCTCACTGGCAGAGTTGTGCGTGCACTTCATCATCCACTCATCGAGCGGATTGTCATGCTACTCGATCCACTTCTCCAGCGCTTCAAGATTGATCTCATCGCTCTCCGGAGTGGCCCGGAAAGCCGTGCACTCGCACGAGCCACTGCCATTGCAGTCGTGGGCTCCCTTGTCGTTGACGCCATCATCGTTGGACTCGCATCACACCTCTTTCCCTCCATTGCACAGTATCCCCACTTCCAGTTCATGGACTACTCCAGGCTCACTGTCATTGGCGTACTCATCGCCTGTGCTGGCTGGTGGATACTTCCCCACTTTGCGATCGATGCCCGCTGGCTTTTCTCACGGATCGCAGTGGTGACAACGCTCGTACTCTTCCTTCCTGATGCATACATTCTCATCTTTGGTGCGCCCTTCCTTGCTGTGCTCGTGCTCATGGCAATGCACATCGCAATCGCTCTCGTCACGTATTACGCTCTTGTTCTCATTGCACCTCCCGTAAGACCTGATGAGACTGTCGAACTTGAAGGAAGTTCGCACTATTTCATCATGGAAAAGATCCAGTAAACCGTTCCGTTCTGGATCTGCGTCAAGAGAAACACCCCAGTCCTTCGCACAGAAGCGCGTGTTCTGGTGCACGCACCACAAAGCTGTCTATGGCCCCCGATCCATCAGCGCAATTTCCATGCACATCCCTCCATCTTCCAGCGACATGGACTCGCATCCATTGCACACGCGTAGACACTGCTCTCCCGGAAAACGGGATTCGGGGATCAGTCACCGTGCATCACCATCATGCTGCACACCCATAGAGATGACCGACTGCTTGTCTCTGGACATTCTGCACTACTGGTCAGCATTCCTCGATCGTGAATCCCACCATGATCACTTCGAAGGGAATATCCATGCCCAACGCACTGATGAGCATTGGACATCATGGCCAAAATCGTGCATGTCATTTGCCCATGGGAAAGCTGTTCTTTCGCAGTACGCTTGGTGTGATCGAAGAGACAGAGTACGGAAGATTCGCATATGAAACTGTGGAACTCACGGCCACATCCGTGGCTCATTCAGGGTGGTATGGGTGTCGGCGTCTCAGGCTGGAGCCTTGCATCAGCAGTGGCAGCAACTGGACAGCTTGGCGTGGTTTCAGGGACTGCACTCGATACTGTGTTCATACGGCGCCTCCAGGATGAAGGAGTTTCTCCAGCTCTGCAAGAATGTCTCAATGCCTTTCCCAACCAGGAAATTGTGGGGAGCGTACTTGACCGATATGCCCGTCCACGAGCATCAGAGAATGCACCATATCGCCTCCTTCCCCTGTATTCCCACCACAGTCCAGCTGCTCGCGATGATGTGACAGTCCTTGCCGCATATAGCGAGGTGGCACTCGCGAAACGCGGCCATACGGGAATGGTGGGCATCAATCTTCTGACAAAAGTGCAATTCCCAACAGTGCCCACCCTCTTTGGGGCAATGATTGCAGGGGTTGATGTTGTCCTCATGGGAGCTGGAATACCCCGAGCCATACCGAAACTGCTGGATGACCTTTCCTCACTGGAAGCTGTGACCCTCAGGATCGATTGCGTGGGAGCAGTAGCAGATCGATGTGAGCGGTCCTTCGTGCCTGGCCGCTACAAGGTGTCCTCTTCACTGGATCGACCAGCCTTTCTACCGATTGTGTCCTCAGCCACACTTGCGACAATGATGGCGCGCAAGGCATCAGGACCAGTTGAGGGCTTCATTCTGGAGGCACCATCCGCTGGCGGTCACAATGCTCCACCACGAGGTGTCCCACAATTTGATGACCGTGGACAGCCCATCTATGGTGAGCGGGATGCTGTGGATCTCGAAGCATTCCGTGAGCTTGGCCATCCATTTTGGCTTGCTGGTGGCATCACGTCCCGGGAGCACGTCGTGCATGCACTGGAGTGTGGTGCTTCAGGCGTACAGGTGGGAACACTTTTTGCCTTTTGCAGGGAGTCCGGAATGACTGCTTCTCTCCGTGAACAGGTCTGCAGAAGGGTACTTGACGGAACTTCCGTTGTGACTACTGATTCCCGTGCTTCCTCAACGGGTTTTCCCTTCAAGGTTGTGGAGCTGGAAGGCTCCATTTCTCAGCAGTCAACCTACGAGAAGCGTGAACGCATCTGTGACCTGGGCTACCTTCGTGAAGCATATGTGTCTCCTACAGGTGCTCTTGCGTACCGCTGCGCAGCTGAACCCGTGCAGGAATTCCTGTATCACGGAGGTACAGTGGATGCAGCATCTGGCAGAAAGTGCCTCTGCAACGGCCTGTTCGCAACCATTGGACTTGGTCAGAGGCGGAAGGATGGAGAGGAACCACCCATTGTGACAAGTGGTGATGCGCTTGCATCAATACGTCCTCTTGTGTGCGCGCACACTGATGGATACACTGCTGCAGATGTTGTGCAGTTGCTTTGTCCCCATTCCACACAGCACGTGAACCAGTCTGCACCAGTACCCGCCTGAACGGGATCCGTGCTGGAAGCTGCCAGACAGGTGAAGAGTGCAGGTGTTGCGCATTGTTCATCACTTCTCTTGCCATGACGGCAGCTTGCGCAAGCGTTCACACCAAACCAGCCATGCGAGCTGGTGTTTCATGCCTTGGCCCATTCATGCACAGGCAGCATCCCGCTCAGTCTTCTGGGGACTGGTTCCCCTTCCCCTCCAGGAGATCTGCATCGATCCATTTCTGCTGCCGGAATGAAAGGGCCCAAAGACGACGCTTTGCAGCTGGATATACCTGCTCAATTGCAGGAATGACCTCATGCCGAAGACGGTTTCGCATGTACCGGGAGGAAGCGTTCGATGGATCTGTCAGATACCAGATTTCACGCTCTGAACAATACTCGACGATTTCATCCTTCCAGGTGGCAAGAAGCGGTCTGACCAGGTCGCCGTTGACATATCGCATGGCCCCTATCGACTTGGGACTGCCACTGCTCAGGGCCCGCATGAGCACAGTCTCAACCTGATCATCGGCAGTATGGCCTGTCACGATGGCTCCTGCTGAAGTCTCTGCAAGAACAGACCGAAGCGCAGCATATCGTGCTTCACGGGCATTTGCCTGGATGGATCCCTGACGTTTCACCTCCACCTCCCGCAGGTGGAAGGGAAAACCGTATTTTGCTGCAGCTTCACCTACATGACTGCCATCCCGTGCAGCATCCTCGCGCAGACCATGATTGACATGGGCAACATGAAGGCTCCAATTCCTTGGCGGTGCAAGACGTGCAAGGATGTCCAGAAGTGCCATGGAGTCAGGGCCACCGCTCACTGCAACAACGAGGGTTGCATCCTGCTGAAGAGGTTCTAGAGTCGCAGCGAGACGAGCTACACGTCGTCTGAGACGTGTAATCGCAAGTGTCCGTTCAGCTGGAGGAAGAGTTGAACCGTGGAGAGCCATGTGGCGGTACCTGGGATCGAACCAGGGACATACCGGGTATGAGCCGGCTGCTCTACCATCTGAGCTATACCGCCGTGCCCAATGTTCACAAGCTGTGCACGGTCCCGATCGCTATTCCCGATCCGAAGTGATCGCATGTATGAGTATCTGCGGCAGCAGGAAGTGCAACCTGCCTCATATGAATCCTCCCTGGGAGAGGATGTCGCAGGATCAAGTATACCCTACTGCACATGCTCCAGCAGGGGTTCCACCAGAGCGATGGCGCACGTTGAGTAGCTGCAATCCGCACCAGCCTGCCACAGTGCATGTAACAGTTAGGGCACCCTGCAGTCTAACCGCAATGATGCTCGCTACCCGAGCTCTCTCTCTGGCAGGGGATCGCTCCCTCTGGGAATGCGGATTCTGTCAAAATTCCTCTTGAGCTCTTCTTCCCTCGCCAACTGCGCCTTTGTGGGTTTCTTAGATTTCACAGAAGCCGGCTTTGATATGGCAGCACGGTCAGGGACATGGCTGTCACCTGCAGAACCCGCATCGCCCCGCTCTGCTTCCTCCTGTTTTCTGGCAAATTCAGCGAGCGCCTCTGCTAGAGGAATCTGCCTAACGTCTGTGATGGGCCGTTCCAAATCAAATCTCCGTTCCATGACACGCTCCCTGCATCCCAGAAGAATCTTCATCCATATGCACAAACGATAGTAGCTGTCCAGAGACACCCAGAATGACACCGTATCCATTCTGTGACTGTCCAGCCTATTGGGACTATAGCTTAGGGTTTCATGTTCATGACGCTCCAACGCACTTCGCCCCTTCTGACAGCAACACCCCACGCTTGCATCTCCCATGAAACTGCTTGCTGTCGACTTCTCCACTTCATTCTGATCAGATAGACTACGATTTACTGGCAGCTGCCGTATCCTCCAGCATGGAACCCCCACATCACCACGTGCGGAGCACAGGCCTAATTGGGAATTCAAACGTGAAGCACCATATTTCGCTTCGCTCCTACTGGGCGTTCTTGCGTTCCCAGGGAATGCTTGCGTCATTTCTTGTCTGTCTCGCATTTCTCATCGCAGGAAGTTTCCTTGCTGTTCTGCCATTCGTGATTGGCAAGCTCACGGGTGAGGTAACCGCTGCCCATGTGAACCGTGGACATGTCCTCCTGCTCATGTGGATTCTTGTCGGTCTCTCCGTTGCGCACATGGCGAGCTGGCGGGGGTCTGAAATCCTGTACCTGCGCTACATGAAGCCGCTTGCATTCCGTTACGAGCAGGTGCTCTTCAGCAACGTCATCTCCGAGCCGTACCCATATTTTGTGGACAAGCTCACAGGAAAGATCGCTTCCTACATCACCCTCATGAGGCAGGAGCTCGACATGCTCACGCAGGAGCTGCCCTACAACTATGTTGGCCAGGTGGTTTCCATTGTCTCGATTCTGGTCATTTTCCTCTCAGTCAATTGGGAAACAACGGTTGTCTATGCATGTGGACTCGTCATTCTCTACTTCGTCGGGAGGAGATTCCAGGGTCCCGCATCTGCTGCGGAAAGCCTCGCATCTGATGCGAAATCCACCAGGAATGGCATCCTTTTTGATGTCATCGCGAACTTCCAGAATGTGAAGTCGTTCCATTCCGAGCAGACAGAGATTCGTGCACTGCAGGAAGAGCAGGAGAAGGTGCTGGACTCTGTGCGTGCATCGTTCTGGGCCTCATACAAGTACTGGGGGAATTCGAGCTTCATTGTGCGGGGAGTTATCTGGCCTGTGAGCATCGTCCTAAACGTGTACTTCTATCTCGACCACACAATCAACATCACCCAGCTCGCAACCCTGCTGTCCGCAGTCCTCATCTTCACTACAACCATCTGGGAGTCCATCTGGCAGCTGTCGCAGTTCAAGCTCCAGGTTGCCCGCACGGATGAAGCGCATCGATACCTCTTTGGAGACAGGATCATTACCCGGGATCCTGAACTGGAGGAGGTGCAAGCACTCCCGTTTGAACAGACCCTTGAGCTCCATGACATCAGCTTCCATTACCCGGATCACGCTCCACTCATCCTTGATCATGTGAACCTCACCTTTCAGCGTGGGGAGAAGGTGGGCATTGTTGGGAGGTCCGGTGCTGGGAAATCAACTCTCACGAAGCTGCTCCTTGGATACTATCCCGTTTCAGGAGGAGCATTCGTGCTCGATGGACAGCATGTGAAGCGGGAGGGACTGTCACAACTCATTGCCTTTGTCCCCCAGGACACCTCGATGTTTCACCGTTCCATTGCAGAGAATATCGCCTATGCTGCACGCATTCCTCCCTTCCTGGACGGAGCAGTGAATCCCCGCATTCGAGAGGCTGCAGAGATGGCACATGCTGACGAGTTCATCAATGAGATTCCCGAGGGGTACCATGCGCTTGTCGGTGAGCGGGGTGTGAAACTCTCCATTGGCCAGCGTGCGAGAGTTGCCATTGCGAGGGCATTTCTGCAGGCGGAACCCATCCTCATTCTTGATGAGGCGACTGCAGCACTCGACACCGAAAGCGAGCTCCTCGTTCAGCATGCGCTCGAGAATCTCTGGAAAATCGAAGGAAGCCGTGGCCAGACAGTCCTCGCAATAGCACACCGGCTCTCCACGCTCCAGAACATGGACAGGATCATCGTGCTCGACAAGGGGCATGTCGTCGAAGATGGAACTCCCAAGGAGCTCCTTTCGCACGGTGGCCTCTATGCCCAGCTGTGGGAACACCAGGTGAGCGGCTTCATCACAGAGTGAATCCCTGCTACATGAAGTGCACACAACGAACTGCCTGAGCTGCAGGTCTCACGACCCGATTAGGTGATGCAGAGTGGCATGAGGAATGCCCTGCCAGGATTTCTCCAGCTTCGCTCCGTCTACCTGTCCTTGAAGATTGCACTCAATGCAAGATACATTCCTGCATCAGATGGTTCAACACCATGCTCCTGAACCAGTCTGCACATCTCCCTGACGTTCTTTGAGACATTGTCGACCGTCATGCGCTTGGCTTCAGAGACATTCACACGGCTTTTCACATTCTCCTCAGGATCCGCAGTGGAAGTGAGCTCAACGAATGCTGCAACAATGCCTCCCGGATTCGCTATGAAGTCCGGCACCAGCTTGATGCCATGCTCATGTAGGTACGTGCGGGCTTCTTCTGACACTGGGTTGTTGGCTCCTTCAACAACATATTTTGCTGCCACCCTGGAAACATTCGTGCCATCTATGACATCCTGCCTTGCAGCAGGGAAGAAGACTGTGGTATCGAGATACATGACATCCTCGAGGGGACGAATGGCATAGTTCCCTGTCTTGATACAACTGTTTGTCCGATCAAAGTCTCTTGCCACAATGGCATCTTGCAGATCCTTGGTGAGTCCATCCGGGACAAGTACAGTACCGCCAATCCGGGGATCGGAAAATGCGACCACCTTGATGCCATTCTCGGACGCATACCTAATGATTGCAGCTCCCATTGCACCCAAACCCTGAACTGCACAGCTGGCTTGGCTGAGATCGATGCCATCTTCCTGGAGGAGAACTTCCGCAGCGGTTTCCACTCCGAGACCTGCCACCCCTTCGTTGTCATAATCAGTGCCACCCATGCTAAGTGGCTTTCCTGTGAACGACTGCCGCGAGTGCAGCACATCGCACGCCCAGAGAGCGTGCTCAGGACGTGCACCAAGGTCAAAACCGAACCCGCCGAAGATGCCTCCATTCTCACGAAGGATCGGCTTGACAAGTTCAACGAAGCGACGATATTTCGCCTCAAAACCTGGCGCATCCGGATCGCCGACAAGTCCAGACTTTGCACCACCTAGAGGAAGTCCAGCAGCCGCATTTTTCAGGGTCATGATTCGTGCAAGCATGCGAATCTCATCCAGTGAGACGTCCGGTGTGATTCGTGTTCCCCCTTTGCCAACACGGCCAAGTGGGCCACCAACACTTGCGAGGGTGTTCCAGACAACAACATATCCCTCAACACCCATATCGGGATCACGCACAACGAGTTCGAGTTCAGGTTTGAGTGCATCAAAGCG
>JAJZLL010000004.1 GCA_021803465.1 bacterium | reverse complement strand
GCCACAACTCAACTCCGGTGCGACTTTCTGGGTCTCCCACCAGGATCATGCCATACGTGATTCCTGGTACTCCGACGGCCTCTACTCACACGACACGCGCTTTCTGTCCAAGTGGCAGATAGCGGTCAATGACAAGGAACCGTTCTGCCTCACGTACAGTGAATTCGACCATGCCCATGGGCAGTGGGTCCTCATAGCACCAGCGCTCATCACAAGTTCTGACGGCATACCCACGGAAGTGAGCATCACGCTTGACCGCTTCATGATCCAGGGTGAGCTCCATGAGGACCTCACTCTCAGCGCATACGGCACTGTCCCGGTCATCCTCACAATGTCCATCGCACTGGCTTCAGACTTTGCTGATCTCTTCGAAGTCCGCCGCCAGCAGTGGCAGTCCCGCTCCACTGCAACTGAATGGAATCCAGATGACCATATCCTCTCCTCGAAGTACGTGAACAAGGATTTCTATCGTGAACGGCGCTCGCATATTGTGTCGGATACCACTCCATCCGTGAATGGTTCGACAGTGAGCTTCTCCGTGACACTGTCTCCTGGCGAGCAGTGGCACGCATGTCTCAGCCACTGCCTCATCACGGATCGTGCTGTGGCAAAGGAGCCAATGGAATGTCCCCTCCCTGCCTGGCATGCAGCATCACCCGTGACTGGAGAGCACACTCCCCACCATCCTGAACTTCCCCATGATGTGCCAACCTACCGTGTAGCCAACCATGCCTTCCAGACAGCCCTCGACCAGTCCGCCCGCGACCTTCATGCGCTTCGCATCCCCAATCCTGCGGGACAGTCCCTCCAAGACATTCCTGCTGCTGGAATTCCCTGGTTCGTCGCACTCTTTGGCCGTGACTCGGTGATCGCCTCTCTGCAGACTCTGGTGCACAATCCGGAGTTTGCAAGGGGCACGATTGCTGCACTTGCAGCCTTCCAGGCAACAAAGCACGATGCCTACCGAGATGCTGAACCGGGCAAGATCTGCCATGAGCTCCGAGTGGGCGAATGGGCTGTCTTTGGACTCATCCCCCACAATCCCTACTACGGCTCAGCCGATGCGACAGCCCTCTACCTGTATCTCATCGGCATGGTGTACCAGTGGACTGGCGATGCGGAGTGGCTCAAGCAGTTCCGGGACTCGATTGACAAGGCGCTCGAATGGGTGGACCGCTATGGAGACATCGATGGGGACGGGTTCCAGGAGTATGGACCGCGAGCCATGACTGGATATCCAAACCAGTGCTGGCGCGACTCTCCTGATGGCGTTCCCGATGAGGAGGGACACACGCCTTCCCATCCGATCGGAACATCGGAACTCCAGGCGTACGTTTACGCAGCAAAGCAGGTGCTAGCCCCGCTCTTTGCAGTCTGGGGAGACGGAGACCGGGCAGCAGCACTCCACCGTGAGGCAACAGAACTCCAGCATCGGTTCCGCGAAGTGTTCTGGCTTCCGGACAAAGGCACTGTTGCACTCTGCATCGATGGCAGGAAACATGCCATCTCAAGCCCATCATCAGACACTGGTCACTGCCTGTGGATGGGCATCCTCGATGAGGATGTTGCCGAGGCTTCCGCAAAGCAGCTTCTCTCTCCCGAGCTCTTCAGTGGGTGGGGAATCCGGACGCTTGCCACCTCACATCCCGCCTATGATCCCCATTCCTACCACCGGGGAAGCGTGTGGCCGCATGACTCGATGATTGCAGCAGCAGGACTCATGCGGTACGGCTTCGTGGAAGAGGCATGGGCTGTCATCCGCGGAGTCATCGATGCGACAGGTCATTTCACGAATGCGCAGATACCTGAAGTGTTCTCTGGCCTTGACCGCTCAGCCATCCCGGTTCCGGTGCCGTATCGACGACCAAACATTCCCCAGGCATGGGCTGCAGGTTCCATCATCTATGCCGTAGACATCCTGCTTGGCATCGATCCTGACATCCCCCATGGCGTCATCCGCTTCCATCCCCACCTTCCCACATGGTGTCCCACGATCTCCGTGGAGGATCTTCGTGTCGGAAACCGCATGCTTTCCGTCCATGCGCATCGGGAGGAGGATGGCTCCACACACCTTGAGGCACAGGTCACCCATGGAGACCCCATCGAGATCCTTTGCGATGCTGCGCCACGGCATCACACGACTGCCCTTCCCCGCAAATAGGCAACGCCACGGGAAGCACGTTCCGATTCTGGCTGCCCGCAGTGCCCTCGATCGCTGCACCATCCCGCACGGGGAATAGCCATGTCCCGTTTGCCTAAGCGGTGGATCACAGTGATGTGCGCATGCATCCTTGGCATTGTGCTTGCCTGCATTGCCATCCTCCACGCTGCTTCTCCGCTCCCCTGTCCCAAGGAAGGGGAGAAGGCGCCAACAGCATTCTGCACGACACCTTCCGAACAGGCGCTCGGCGAAGTTCCTCTCCATCTCCCTGGCATTTCCGATGCTGAGATCATCGGGGAGGGGTACTCCATCACGACACCACCCCGTGGCTATGTTCCAAAGATCTCACAGCAGCGTGCAGCCTCCATCGCAGTCTCCTGTTCCAGCTTTCCAGGCTCCTACAGCCATGGCACGATGCTTGCCCTCATGCACACTTCGTATGGGTACACCCTTCCTTCAATGCATCCTCTCTGGATAGTGAATGTCACTCCCCGAAACTTCCCCATCACCCAGCACGGCTCATGGGGCGGTGGACCTGGAACCGTTCCGGGTGCAACCACCTGGAAACTCCATGTGGTGCTCTGGACTGTCAATGCGGAATCCGGGAAATGCGAAGGCGCGTTCTACGGATAGCTGTTCCCATCACGAATGCATTCCTTTCCCGCAACGCGGGCAGGAAAGCCGCTCTGGAGCGGAATGGCGTGTCTGGGCACACTCCTACATGTGGAGTCGTGAAACCCCAAGCCAGCTCTCAATCTCCTGCATCCACCGCACTGTGTCAGAACGCTGCGCGGAAGCGGGAGCAAGCAGGCGCTGCATGGGATTTCTCCGTGCGGACATTCGGATCATCGGCGTTGCTGGATCGAGCTTCGCAAGGAGGCGTGCCTGCGCAACAGCAGTTTCCTCATCATCGACAAGCTCATCAAGAAGGCCCAGTTCCATCGCCTCCTCCGCAAGCCAGACTTCTCCAGTCGTCACCTTTCCGAGCTGCTCCTCCGAGAGATGCCGTGACTCGCGTACAGCTGTGACAAACCGCTGGAAGAGCGCGTTCACCAGATGCTCCTCCTTCTCGTGGTCCTCCGGTGAGGGCTTCCTCCACGGTGCGCCAAGATCCTTGTAGGGCCCAGTCGTTGTCACGACAAGCTGGGTGCCAAGGCGCGCAAGGAGGTCCACAAGAACTGGCCGGACACTCATGACCCCTATTGATCCAACAAGCGCTCCTGGAAACGCTGCAATCTTCCACGCACCACACGCAAGGAAGTACGCGCCTGATGCTCCCGTTCCGCGGATCCAGGCAACGACTGGCTTCCGGTGGGCGAGGTGCTTCACGGCCCTGTACAGCGCCTCGGAGGCAATGGCTCCTCCCCCAGGAGAATCGATGTCAAGCACCACTGCCCGGATTGTTGGATCCTCCCGCACTCGGGTGAGAAGTCGGACAGTATCGACAGAGCGGACCTGGCCTCCTATTGCTCCCCAGACGGGAACAACAGCCACCCGCTCCTTTGCGAACACGGACTTGATGTATTTCTGGATATCACTCTGGAATGCCACGGCCTTCCTCCAAAATATGTGCTGCTCTTGCAGCCTTGATGGACTTCGCACGATCCACAGTCTGGCACCGTGCAAGTCGGAGATTACCTTCGTGCGCTTCCTGAATGATTCTCCTGGCTGTTGGTGGAAGATCCGTGCGCGCGAGGAGCCTGCTCCCCAGCTCAAGCACAGCATCATCACCACGGTACGTTGGGTACAGCCCACCCGTGAGGGTGGAAGCCTGTTCAGGGCTGCGCGACTGCCACCATCCTGCAAGCTCCTGCTCGTATCTGCCCCAGAATGGTTTGAGCAGCGCGCCCTGGCCTGCCCTGTCAAAACCTGATGCGAGTGCCCGCATCTCCGCAAGGGAAATGCCTGATGCAGTCGTGAGGAGTGTCCATGCGTGCTCCTTGGCCGCCAAATCCGGACAGGATGTCGCTATCGTCATGGCATTGCGCTTCCCAAAGTCCGTCCTGTCACGCTTCTCCTCACGGTCGATGTCCTGCTGAGAGGCAGCTCCCTTTGCAGCAAGCGTGCTGAGCATTGTCCACCTGAGTTCGACATCGAGCACCAGCCCAGGAATGGAGGCCGTGCCCGCAAGGAGAGACGTGAGCTCCCTGAGCTGCCCTGTATCCACAGCGGATGCTGCGTACACCTTGAAGAATGCGAGCTGCAGGTCGGAACCAGGGGCCGCAGCATCAACACCGTTTCGTGCTGACTGGGCAATCCGTTCACGAAGCTTCACGTACCGTTTGGGGTCAGCATAGAGCAGCGCATCCCTCATTGACTGCATTGTTCGCTGCACTGCATCGGGATCCTGCTCCTTCACCACATGCGGAATGAGCATCGTGATGTACTCGGAACTCCGCATTTCGCCATCTCGCATCATGTCCCAGAACATTCCTGTCACCATCTGGCGTGTCAGCGAATCGTCAATCGTATGCAGTCCCTTCATGAGCGCACGCTGTGAGGCGGTATCGAGCCGGAGCTTCGCGTAGCCTAGATCGCGGTCATTGAGAATGACACAGTCAGCCCGCATGCCAACAAGCTCTGGAATATCGAGCGCTTTGCCCGAGATCTCCCGCTCAATGTACTTCACCTGATGGAGGTCGCCTGCTGCGTCCTTCTTGTAGACGCCAATGCCGATGTGATGGGTCCGGAGCACATCATCGCCTGCTCCCACTGTCTGGCGTATGGCAGCCTTCGCAATGACTCCCTTACGAATGGCAACGTCCGCAGTGAGGATGTTCATCCCCTTTGTCTGGAGCCACTCCTTCGCCCAGGCGCCAAGGTTCCGTCCGGATCCCTTCTCAAGGGCTGCAAGGAACTGGCCAAGCCTCGTGTTTCCCCACTGGTATGTCCTGCAGTACTCCTGGAGCCCTGTGCCAAGACCCTGCCGTCCGACAACTGCTGCAAGCTGCTTGAGAACGGATGCTCCCTTCGAGTAGGTGATGCCATCAAAGTTCTGGCGTGCAGCATCCGTGTCGGGAATGTCCGCAACAATGGGATGGGTTGTCGATTTCTGGTCAAGGGCTAGTGCAGCGGACTTCCGCGAGAAGAAGAAGTTCGTCCATGCATCCTTGAAGCGCGTGGCCTCTGTCTGTGCAAGGAAGGAGAGAAACGTGGCAAAGCTCTCATTGAGCCAGAGATCATCCCACCACTCCATCGTCACAAGGTCGCCAAACCACATGTGCGCCATCTCATGGAGAATGACGTTTGCACGCTGGGAGCGCCGCATGTCCGTCACTCGGGAGCGGAAGAGATATCCCTCGTTGAATGTGGTGCAGCCAGGATTCTCCATGGCTCCCATGTTCGATTCCGGCACAAAGATCTGCGCATACTTGCCGAACTGGTAGGGAATGCCAAAGAGCTTCTCATAGAAGTCGAGACCCTGTTTTGTGGTCTCGAAGATCTCATCCGACTCGAGGTAGGGAAGCATCGACTTCCTGCAGTAGAGGGAAAGCTCCCGCCCCTTGTGGGTGGTGCTCACCTTGGCATATGGTCCAGCGACAAGAGCAGCAAGGTACGTTGACATGGGCTTCGAGCGCTGGTACTCGTGGCGCACGATTCCTGCACCTGCGGGTGATGCCTGTACTTCTTCCGTGTTGTTCACTACTTCCCATGCCTTCGGAGCGTCAATGGTGAAAGCGAATGTTCCCTTGAGATCCGGCTGGTCAAAGCAGGCGAACACCCTGTGCGCATCGTATGGCTCGAAATGCGTGTAAAGATACACTGCACCGTCAGCAGGATCCTGTGCCCTGTGGAGACCGACGCCCGTGTGGTTGTATGCGCAGCGTGCGACCACTCTCAGCGTGTTTGATGCAGCAAGATTCGGAAGCTCGATCCTGCCACCGCTCCATGCGCTCTTTGGGAGTGCTGTCCCGTTGAGCTCAATCTCCTCAATCTCAGCTGCATCGAGGTTGACGAAAGTAGAGGCTCCTGGCGTCGCAGCATCGAACGTGATGGTTGACGTGCTCCGAAAAGTTTCGGCAGCAGGATCATCAGCGAGCTCCAGATGGACTCCGTACTCGATGTGCGAGAGCAGCATCTTCCGTGCCTGCGCCTCATCTCGCCTAAGCGTGTCCTTCGGTCCTGCCATGTGTGTCTCCCAATCTGTATGTCCTCACACCATTAAAGGCCTTTTCCCCCAGCTTCCACCATGGCCAGTCACAGCGCCATGGGAGAGTTCACCTCAATAGAGAGTTGTGTGCCTGAACACGAGGCATCCACATCAAGCGTTCCCCGTGGTGTCCGGGCGAGCTTCACTGTCAGCAACGAGGTGCCGAGGGGAATATCCTCAACTGCGAGCTCGCTCCATCCGGAAGGAAGGATGGGATCAAGACGCACCACATGGCTGGGAAGATCCGGCTCAAGTCCAAGGAGGCACTGGATGGCATGGATGACAGCTCCCGATGCCCACGCCTGGGGACGGTTCATGAAGGGGTAGGTGGCGAGCGCACATCCCTCATTCCTTCCATAGCCACCAAACAGCTCCGGAAGAACTGCATCGGGATAGCAGGACGACGCGTCAAACAGACCCGCAATGATCTTGGCTGCCTCAGCATGCATCCCGTACTGCCGCAGGCCATGCGCACAGATGACAGAATCGTGGGGCCACACGGAGCCGAGATGGTAGGAAAGGGGATCAAACTGTGCATGGGCACTTGAAAGCGTCCTGACCCCCCAGCCCGTGAACATTGACGGATGGGCAAGGTGGGCTCCAACCTGCTGTCCCCGCTCCTGCTCCACGATGCCTGTCCACAGGCAGTGTCCAGCATTTGATGACACTCCACGGACAGGCTTCTTGCTCCCATCAAGTGCAATGGGAATGCAGGTGAGCTCACTGTCCCAGAAGATTTCGGAGAACTGGCTGAGGAGACGTTCAGCCCGCTTCGCTAGGGATGCTTCCATGGTGCTGTCACCCCAGGCTCCAAACAGGGGAGCCATGCCACAGTACGCCTGGTAGACATATCCCTGCATCTCGCACATGGCGACGGGATACTTCGGACACGAACCGTCCTCGCAGGGAATGCTGTCGTCGTTGTCCTTCCATGAGAAATGTCCTGCTCCTGCACCAACATTTCCTTCAGCTCGTCCCCAATATTCCTGGAATCCGTCCTGGTCGCAGTCCCCAAACTGCTCGATCCATGAGATACACCTTGTGGCAGCAGCCTGGAACTGGCGGAGCATCTCCGTGTCGTTCGTCCATCGCCAGAGCGCTCCAAGAAGCATGAGAAACAGTGCGGGCGTGTCATGCGCACCGTAGTACGGTTGGTGCGGCGTCCTCTTGGCATGGGTCCATTCTCCGACACGCACTTCATGGAGAATCTTTCCAGGTTCAGCCTCGATGGCACACACGGCGTCTGTAGCCTGGAAGTGCTGCAGTGCAGCAAGCGTTCCGTAGGCAGCCTGCGGGCCATCCAAAAGTGTCTGCAGTGATGTTGTCAGTGAGTCCCTGCCGAAGAGGGTCATGAACCAGGGAGCTCCAGCAGCATAGGAGAACACCCCTTCTGGCAGCTGCAGTGGACCAACACCCTGAAGACGGAGTGCGCGAAGGGAAGCCTTCGCCCCATTCCATGCACGCAGCACATGCTCTGGTGCGCGCGCAAGACGTGGCCCCCCTGGCTCAGTGTGCTCACATATGCACGGAATCATGCTGCTGGAAAACGGCCCCGACTCCCGACAGGGAATCGACATTGCCGTTTCGACCGCAACGTGGACCTCCGCCCTTCTCCCGCATGCAAGGATCCCGCTGCATGCGCCATTCCCGTATGCGAGGGAAGCGATGTCACCGCTGATTCGCACAACCGTCTCGTGCTCAACATGCTCTGACCGGTATGATGTGGCAAGCGCTGCTCCATCAAACACGGAGGAAATTCCGGGCCGCCCCTGCCACTGATGCGTCCGCACCTCAAAAAGATCAGCAAAGTCCGACTCCACACTCAGTACAAGCACAGCATCATGGCCAGCCGGAACATCGAATGCCATGGTGTCCGTGAATCCACCCCTGTGAATCTCCCGTGTGACAGTGCACTCGAGCGTGGGTAGAGCATCATCTGCAACCGCATTGACAATGGCTGCACGTTCAACTGGCTCTGGATCGAGCACATATCGGTACTGTGCCTGCGCATAGCCATCCTGGATCACCTCGACACACACTGGCGTGCGCCCATTCACGCTCCAGACATAGCGGGAGAGAAACCGTGTGTCATTGGCAAAAAGTCCAGCATCCCTGCACTCGACAGGGTCAAGAAGACCAGCATCTCCTGCTGCAAGCATCGTGCCACCTTCCATGAGGAGGTGGGCTGGAGACTGCCGGACATGCTTCATCCGCGAAGTGTGGTCTGGAACTTGGCTGTCAATCCCCGCTCGATGCCGGGCTGTTTTCGTCATGATGCATACACTTCTGATTCCTGACCACTCCCCACCAGCGCAGGACCCACAGCATGGACATCTCTCAGCTGACGGACGAGCTCGCAAGCTCCCACAACCTCATCCTCCACGGAGACAACCTCCGCATCCTGCCCCACATGCCGGAAAACTCAGTGCAGCTCATCTACATTGATCCTCCCTTCAATACCGGCACGGTTCAGCGGAAACGCCAGATTGCCACGACCCGGTCAGCATCAGGTTCGCGGACTGGCTTCAATGGCATGCGGTATGAGGAGACTGTCCTCAGCACCATGGCATACCAGGACCGTTTCGATGACTATCTTTCCTACCTTGAGCCTCGTGTCATCGAGGCACGCCGGATACTCTCGAACACTGGACTCCTCTACTTCCATATTGACCAGCGGGAAGTGCACTACTGCAAGATTCTCCTTGACACGCTATTCGGAAGGGACTGCTTCCTCAACGAGATCATCTGGGCATATGACTACGGAGGCAGGTCCCTCCGGCGCTGGCCAGCGAAGCATGATTCCATACTCGTGTACGTGAAGTCTCAGGAACAGTACCAGTTTGACCTGACCCAATCTGACCGACTTCCGTATCTTGCGCCTTCCCTTGTGTCCCGGGAGAAGGCTGAGCGAGGCAAGCTTCCAACCGATGTCTGGTGGAACACGATCGTCCCCACAAACAGCAGGGAGAAAACTGGCTACCCCACCCAGAAGCCGGTTGCCATCCTCGAAAGGATTGTCCGAACCTCCTCTCGGCCAGGAGACACTGTCCTCGATTTCTTCGCGGGAAGTGGCACTGCGGGAGAAGCTGCAGCCCGTAATGGTAGGCGCTTCATCATGGTGGACTCCCACCCTGATGCAGTCGCCGTCATGGAAAAGCGGCTCGCTCCCTTCTCACCCACGCTCATGGAATGCAGCCCCTAGCCGCTACCTGCATTCGAAGGTGAAGGTGAGCTGATCCGCATTCCACTGCTGCTGCGTCCGCCCACTCCGCTTCTGAACGCGAATTCCCCCATGGCGATGCACTGCCCCGCAGTCTGCCACTGGAGCCAGCACTGACGCATTGCGCTGAAGCTCTGCCAGTCCATACTGGTCGAGGAGCTTGGAGAGTCTCTCCTGGAAGGTGGTGGTGTTTCCTGTCATCATGGGCTGAGTGTGGCAGCCCATCGCGACAGCAGTCTGTCGCTACCCTTGGAATGCATCCACATAGTGCGCTGAGGCTGCACGCACACTGCTGGCAATGGCCATTCTCAGGTTCTCTGGAGCAAGCACTTCGACATCCCCTCCCCAGCCGAGAATCCACGGCCTCATCTCCACCGAGCTAGTCACGCGAAGCGTGACCAAAAGGGAACCCTGCTCCTCCTCCTCCAGGACAGCCGAGTTGTGCAAGACAGCATCACGCACCTTCCAGGCTACCTCCCTCGCAAACCGCAACCGCACTTCCTCTGATTCACCGCCAGTTCCAAGCCAGATGCCCCATGACTGTGCAGTGAGTTCTCCAACATCAAAACGCACCCCTGCTGCAAATGGAAGACCAGTTGGGTGGGCATGGACAATGCGATCCATTCGGAAGGAACGCACTTCGCCAGATGCATGGTCGAAAGCAAAGATGTAGAGTGCCCGGCCTTCTGGACGGGGTTCGATGAAATATGGCTCGATGGTGCGACTGGACTCCCGACCATTGCTGTCCCGATATCCTATCTCGACCTGCATTCTGTCAACGAGCGCATCGATGACTGCGCGCTCCACTAACCGGCGCTCCTGCCGCTTTGGCCTGCGTTCCGCATCGGCAATCGTCTGCTCGACATATTCTGTGACAGTGGGAAGCGTGAGCGCCCTCGCTATCTGGGCAAGCGCTCCCACAAGTCCCGGATCATGGTCCTGGCGCATCTTGTGGAGAAGCCGCAGCGCCACAAGAAGAGAAACTGCCTGGTACCTGTCGAGCTGCATCGCAGGGAGCTTGGAATAGGCCCCCATCCTCCATCGACCGTCCACATCCTCGATGTCGATCCCCACACTGTCACGAAGAGTGGCGATGTACCGCTGCACAGACCGTGGACTCACTTCAAGCTCGTCGGAAAGCTGCTGGGTCGTCAGCCCGACAGTCGTGTCGCACAGGCGCTGGTAGAGCTGGATGACACGTATGAACTTCTCACCCGACTCATACTGGCTCGGCATGCGTCTCCCCTGACAGAGCATGTTCGACAACAACTTCAGCAAGAGCAGTGATGAACTCGGGATCATCATTCGGCATGGCAGTCCTCACCATTGTCATGCCACAGTCCTCCGCCTCCTCCCCGCCAGCGACATCGATGTCATAGAGCACCTCAAGGTGATCTGCGAGAAACTGCGTGGGAACGACAAGGACCTGTTCGTATCCCTCCTGAACGAGCACGGGAAAAAGCTCTTTCACATCCGGCTTCAGCCATTCTTCGGGAGTATGTCCTGCACTCTGGTAGGCGAACTGCCAGCGCGAGGGATCAAGATGGAGCTCCGCTGCAACCGCATTGACAGTGGCATGTATCTGTTCAAGGTACGCAGTGTCCCGATCTATGACGGACTTGGGAAGGCTGTGTGCTGTGAAGATGATGGGCACATGGTCTCTCGCATCTTCCGGAAATGCTGCAAGCGCCTCCGCAACCTTGCCCGCGAGGCAATGGATGAACGCACGATTCGTGCACCATGACTGCGGCGGGATGATGCTTACTGCTTTCCCTGCGGCATGTGGGCTCTCGGCAACAGCATGCTCCACTGCAGTGACATATCCCTGCATGAGGACAGGAGAAAACTGCGGTGACAGGAGCACCATGGTGACAGTGTCAGCTCCCTGAGCAAGCACTTCGTCCACAGCTTGGGAAATGAATGGTGCGGAGTGCTGCATGCCAACCGCGACATGATATGCGCCAGTGCCATGCTGCGCATCAAGCTCCTGCTGGAGAGCCTTCCCTTGACGGAGCGTTATGGGAATGAGAGGGGAGGCGCCAATCCGGTCATACCTCCTCTTGAACTCATCAACAAGCTCTGTCCGCGAACCGTTTCCTGGTCGCACATGCTCGAGATATGCTGCAACATCCTGGGAGGTTGTCGCAGAACCGTAGGTGAGGAGAAGGACTCCGACAGGTGGCGTCATCGTGCGGGGACCTTTTCAGCCACTGCGCGTGACGTAGTCTCATGGACAAAGCTCGCAAGCTCGCGAAGGATGGCAGGATCTGTCATCGGAAGCACTCCATGCCCAAGATTGAATATGTGCCCTGGCCTGCTGCCAACACGGTCGAGCACACGTCTTGCTTCACTGCTCACACAGTCAAAGGGTGCAAGCACAGCAGCAGGATCAAGGTTTCCCTGCACGGCAACACCGCTTCCGAGCACTGTCCAAGCCTCATCAATTGGTGTTCTCCAGTCAATGCTCACCACGTCAACGCCAAGCGTGTTGAAGAGCGGATACAGATGGGAGCTGTCCGTCGCGAAATAGGTGATGGGCACCTCGGCATGCTCCTTCACCCTTCGCACAATCGCCTGGAGTGTCGGAAGCACCTGTGAGGCATATGCATCGCGGGTGAGTGCGCCTGCCCATGAATCAAAGAGCTGGAGAAGCTGGGCCCCCGCCTCAACCTGGGCGAGGAGATACCGGACTGTGACCTCCTCAAGGGTATCCATGAGCTGCTTCCAGAGTGCAGGCTCCGCATACATCATCTGCTTTGTGTACGCATACTCCCTGCTTGGTCTTCCTTCAATCATGTACGAGGCAAGTGTGAACGGTGCACCCGCAAAGCCAACAAGCGCTGTCTTCCCTTCAAGCTCCTTTCGCACCATCCCTATTGCTTCGAACAGGTCTGGTGTCGCATCTCGCGGATCAACAATCTTGAGTGAAGCTATGGCGGATGCGCTCCTGAGAGGATTCGCGATGATTGGCCCCAGACCCGGATCGATGCTGAAGGGAACATCCATGCCAAAGAGCGGAAGCATGATGTCCGCATACATCACTGCTGCATCCACACCAAATTCCTCGACTGGCATGAGTGTCACTTTGGCGCACAGCTCCGGCGTTCTCGTGATCGTGAGAATGTCGTACTTTTCGCGGAGATCCCGGTACTGCTGGAGACAGCGGCCCGCCTGCCGCATGTACCAGACGGGTGTGGCATCTGCTGGCTGACAGTGCGCTGCAGCAAGAAAGCGTTCAACCGAGTTCATGGATCAAACCTCAACATGTCTTCGTGTTCTCTCCTCAGGATACCGTGGAGGGAATTGGAGACGTTTCACGCATCTACGCTATCGACCATCCCTGCCGCTGGGGAGGATCGGGGACAATGCGCACGAGTTTCCTCTGCTCCGCTGTGAGACCAAGCTGCACAGTTTGGGATCTTGTGAAGCGTGCACCGTGCACGACAGTCTCAGGGGATACCTGCGCACCCACGAGGATGGCATTCGACCAGTCTGTGCCAGAAAGGTCTGCTCCACGGAAATCGGCACCGGTGCAGTCCGCTCCAGTAGTATCCGCAAGATTGTTGAGCACTGCCCTCCGGAATTTCGCCCCTGTGAGAATGGCTCCTGTCAATGTGGCGCCAGTCAGTTCCGCGCCATTTGCATTGAGACTGGTGCACCGGAGACCGGACAGCACAATCCGGGCGAGTTTCGCCCTCGAGATGTTGAGCCGTGTGAGATTCGCCCATTTGGGAGGCATGGATTCCTCGGGATTCTCAATCCTCCACCGCCAGGCGAGAAGAGCGCGGATTTCCGGATACAGTGACAGGAGACTCCACTCCGGTCCAACTTCCTCAAGGAGCCTCACGGATTCGCAGGCCACCTTGTCTCCCGCAATATCGGTGTCTCCCTGCACCTGGGCAACAAAGAGTCGATTGTTCCCCTTCCAGTACAGTGCCGGATCCCTGGTCAGATGGTACCCGCGGACATGCACCTTGGGATTGCTGATCGAAGCTGTCCATCTGCCGGGCTCACCCCCCTCAGGCAGATCATATGGATTGCGGCCAGCACTGTGGTAGGGTGGCTTCGCTTGCGCATCGAGGACTTTGAAAAGAAGTAGAGAAGGCATCGTCCCTACTATCGTACCGGTCACGTGGCGGACATCCTGGGGACAATGGGTGCAGCAGTGTGCTTCGCATCCAGCGGTTATGCCGCATCCGGCATGCTGCCTATCGAGCAGCATCGATGCAGCACATGGTAATGAACCACCTTCCTGCCTGCATTCACGAACTCACTCCTCTAACCATGGAAGAGACGGGGCGATTCCCCCCCTCACACAGGAGGTTCATTCCTTAGCTCGAATCTGTACTGAGGGAACTCCAGCAAAGGCTCAGCACCACAATGTTCCATCAATTGCTGGTCAAGCTGAGAATCATGTGAATCTGGAGCAGCAAGCACAGCATCTATGACAGGGTGTCAATGATCCGCTCCGCTTTCTTCGTGGCTTTGGCGAGTCGATGGCGGAATGTCCAGCCCTTGGAGACTCGACGTTCCCACAGGGTTTCACCATTCTTGCTTAAGCTGATGATTATGCCACCCTTCTTACCGGTGCCACCGCTGATGCCTGCGGTGATGCGGTCCGCTGATTCACCGCTATGACCGCGACCATCTCTTGTCGCCTTCAGCTGCGTCCACACTGCATCCACTGCATGTGCCTCTTTCTTGGCACGGGATGCAGCGCGCATGAGACGCCGATCGAAAGCAGGGAATGGGTAGCCAAAGGCTGTATTCCGCCAGACTTCATGCGATGTGACCGGAAGATTGCGGCAGAATGCTGTCACGCAGACACCAGTCCGAAAATCGTATTCACAGGGCTCAGTTTCCCGCTTCGTCCAGCCTGTCTCGTCAACACTCTCCACATGCCGGAGTACATGTTCACGTGTTGGCGTAGTCTCTATCTTGATTGCATTTGTTGGTGCTGGTGTACTGTTCATGTCTCAGTTCTACTGCAGCCGAAGAGACAAGACAGGGACAATACTCTAGCCCCTGTGACTGTTGAGCGAAAATGTCCACGACAACTGTTATGCGAACATGCCGATAGTAGAATCCACTGATCACTCCAACAACCATGTGCAGTGAAACTGGCATGCAGGAGGTACTTGACCATGACGCATCAACCACAGTCGGCAGATTTCCGAAGCCACTTCCTTACTGCTTCACAAGCCTTCATCACACTCGTGAAGGAGATTCCAGAAGATGCCTGGAATGCGCCAGCACTTGGTGTCTGGACTGTGAGGGATCTCGTTGGTCATGCGAGCAGGGCTATCTCCACTGTCGAGGACTACCTCGCACGGGATGCTGCAGGCCCTGCCATAACAGATCCCGTCGAATACTTTCTCCTTGCTTTGGCAGATGCTGACGATCCTGCACGCAAGCTGAACCAGGATGATGCCATAGCTTCCCGCGGTGTGGAGGCGGGACTGCAGCTGGGAAAAGATCCTGCCAAAGCACTGGAGGAACTTGCAGCTCGTGTAGGTGCACGTGTGCAGTCAACTGGAGACTCCGAACTCCTTGGCACTCCTGTTGGCCCGATGACGCTTGCTGGCTACCTTCCCACCAGAACCTTCGAGCTTGCAGTGCACGGATGCGATCTTGCCCGCGCTCTCGACGTTTCTCCGCCTGGGCTGCTCCATGCAGGCATTGCTTCAGCTTGTGAACTCGCGGGCCGCATTGCGGCACGAAGATCGAGCGCAGCATCGCTTCTGCTGCTCATCACGGGAAGGACTGGTCTACCGAAAGGAACGGGCATCCTCTGAGACGCAGCATATGCACCACTGGCGGAAACCTGCACATGTGGTCACTGGAGCGGGAGACGAGACTCGAACTCGCGACCCTTTGCTTGGGAAGCAAATGCTCTACCAACTGAGCTACTCCCGCCCGCAGCTGATCTGAATCCCATTCTGCCACACTCCATGCAGATCACTCCACAGGTCGACGCGGAAGAAGCGCCTTTATGTGAGAGAAACCGTCTCAACACCTGCACGAACGAGCGTTCCACCCTGCTGCGTGACAAACCTGTCCAGCACATGCTCAACCTCGAGAATCCTCTCGCCTCGGGCTTGCTTCGTGACAGAGTACACCTCGATCTCCTGGATGGTCCGGTGCTCATGGGGAGCCTCAAGACAGCCCTTCACCCGTGGTCTCGCTGCAAGACATTCCGCGATGAACGTTGCTGTCTCCTGGGAGGGATACTCCCTGACAGGAAAATGTCCTGCCTCGAGTCTGGCGCGGACATAATAGGCAACAGTTCCATCGGGCTGCACTGGGGATGTGTGTCGTTCTTCCATATTCTCAGGGTACGAAGTGCCACAGGACAGAACGCGGACAATGCGCATCACATGCTGCAGATGCGATCACTCCACTAGGATGCGCGCTCGTACGAGACATATTCCGCATTGCGGAAGAACCTCCTCTGCGACAGCTCGACGAACCGCTTCTCAAGGTACCAGGGCCGGAGCCTGACAATTGTCGGTGACATGCCCCTATACAGCACGATTGCTGTGCCAGCCTGCAGCTGCCTCAATGAATCGGGTGTAGCCATCTGGTCCTGCCGCACTGCGAACGTCTTGTTCGTCTTGCCATCGTTCTGGCTCACGGACACGTCAGTATACTGCTCACGACCCACTAGTTTTGCGACAAGCTCAGTTGTCTCCGGGTCGCTTATTCCCGGAAGAACCATCTTGGCACCATGGTTGTTGATGATGGAGTTCGACTTGTCGGGTCCGTAGCGTGCCCTCATCTGGCTCAGGTCCTGCACGATCGACATGATGATCACTCCTCGGCCTGCGCCCTGCGATGCAACAGAAGGGAGTTCCTCGATGGGAACAACGTTCGCGAGCTCGTCAAGGAAGAGTCCCAGCTCAGGCACAAGCCGTCCGCGGGGCATGTGGTTTGCCATGAGATAACCGCGCGTGACAACGGTCATGAGGATGCCCACAAACAGGCTCGCCACCCGTTCCGGAGTTTGGGATGGTGTGCAGAGATAGAGCGTTCCCTTCCTGCGGAGAAACTCGTCAGGATTGAAGCGGCTCGTCATCGCAGACTCTGCCACAGGCTTCTCATTGAAGACGCTGAAGATGCGGGTCACGGTGGAGAACACTGTGCCGCGCTCCTTTTCCGGCCGCTGGTCAATCGACATGAGCATGCTGATCGCGCGCTCAGGATCAGAGTTCTCTGGATGTTCCTCCTCATCCAGCATGTCCTGGAGTATCGCCATCGGGGTCTGCAGATCGTACCCCTGAATCCATCCGCGCACATCAATGATGGAATGCTGCCCTGTCGACGCTGCGACATACAGGAGCGGCGCTATGAGAAGCTTTCCTGATTCCGCCCAGTGAGCCCAGTCGTTGTCACTCTTGCCACCGCTTGCGGGCTGCAGTCCTGCAGTGAGCCACGAGGCGACCATCCACGCATAGTCAAGTGTCTGGCATCCCGTGATGGGAGACCAGGTGACTGACTGGTACCGGTCACTGATCTCGCCAGTCGGATCATAGACATACACTGGTCCAACACCCTGCCGGTAGCCCCCAGTGATGTCCACAAGCTCGCTCTTCGTCGAGGTGACAATTGCAGGCCCATCCCATTCGAAGAGGTTCGGAATGACAAGACCAGTCGTCTTGCCGGACCTGGTTGGACCAATGACAAGAAGGCTCGTTTCCTTTTCCGTTGCGATGAGAGCAGTGCCCCTCCGTCCCAGGATGAAGGATCCCTGGCGCGGATGTGTGACGCGAAGTGCTCGGAGGTCGTACCAGGTAGCCCAGCGGGAGTTCTTCCGGAGTCCCGAGGGTGCAAAGAAGCGTCCTAGTCCAGCAGGAAGCCCGCCCTTCCAGTACATTGCAGCGAAAAACCCTCCTCCTCCGACTATGGCGACGATAAGGATCATGAACGTCCAGAAGAAAAACATGTTGATCGGATGCTGCGTCCCGACGAACACTCCCCACATGGATCCGTGCTTCGTGCCACCAAAGTACGAGAAGATGTTCGATATGAAGCCGAATGGACTGGCCGTTGGACCTCCTCCTGCCAGCTTCGCTGCCCATGTGATGAGGAACCACGGAACGAGCCAAACGACAGCGATTACCCCGACTACTGCGAGGTCGCTCTTGTAGGAACTCGTCTTAGGTGCATTCACAGCTAATCCTCATGTACACGAGGGAGAGCATGCTCCACTCCATGTTCATCGTACACACGATGCCACAGCTTGTGACAGCCTCCCAAAGGACCGTTACGAACCATTCACGCTGCTGTTGCTCACACAGAGAGTCCAAATGGGAATGGAGCGGGCACAGCAGAACCCTGGGAAGGGACTTCGAACTGCACCACTGTGCCATCACTGTACGTCCTTGTCCAGATGCCACTCCCATCAAGGGCAAGCGTGTCGATTGAGGTGATCGATGTGCTGTTCCATGTGAATCTGCAGGTCTCTGTGACAGACAGTGGGAGCTCCTCATTCATGGTGCATGTCCCCACTACGGCAACTCCTGACACATACGTTGCTGCAGTGCCAACCACTGCTGTGGAGGAGGAGGGCCGAAGGAGATATGTTGCTGCACCAGAGTACATGTCCTGCGAAGTCGGAGTGAGGACATTGCTGTCGACAACGATGTTTCCTCCGTACGCGTACACCTCGGAAACGGGCCTGTTGACGGCAGCATATGACCCAATGGCCATGAGTGCGAGTGCGATGACCACGATGAGGTTGCGGCTGTTCCTGTGCCAGAACCTCGTGAGTGGCGATACGCGCCTGTTCTTGTGCACCACATCAAAATCACCAATCGGCATGGGAATGTTCTGTGGGGTGCGGTCAATGTAGTTCCGCTGGCTGTTCTTCGACTTGAACCACGATCCCATGAAGGTCTCTCCCCTCTACTGCTGCACCTGCTCGATAGTGAGCCGTTGGATGAACCTGCAGCTGGGATCGATCGTCATGCTGAGCCTCATGCGCCGCTTGGGCTGCGGGATGGCTGTCCCGTCCGCAGTCTCCCTGACGGACTGGTCATCAAACTCGACAACAGCATCGATGGGCTGCGTGAAGTCCACGAGATTCCCCTCAACATGGAGTGCAGCGTAGTCCCCGTAATTTGGACGCATGGCATCGCGAGTTGCGAGAAACGGAGCCACTGACTGCCGGAGCCACTGCGCAACCTGGGGTGCAACATACGTCTCGAATGTCGGACTGTTTCCTGCCAGCAGGTCAGCAATGTCATACAGTACCTTTTCCGTGAGATGCCGAACCTCCTCAATCCTCTGCTCACGGATCTCGTCAGGCTGGGGGCCAACCTGCTGACCCTTCTTCTGCGGCTTGTCGAAAAGACCCATTCCTATCTTCTCCCCATCCGTGCAGGACACCGTACGACAACTTCCGTGAGCTCGCGGTATGCCATGCGAAGCGTTGGAGACATCTGCTCGACAGGCACACCCTGCATGCCTGCAAGCCTGACAGTGTCCGCTTCATCGGGAACTTCCACAATGGCCTGGACTCTGCCTCGGATGGTCGAAAGGTACTGCTGGGTTGCAGGATGCTCCCGGTTCTTCTTCGCCTTGGGAACAATGTATGGCACCACAGTCGGTGGAAGATCCCTGACATCAAGATAGTCGAGAACTCCGTTGAAGTCCTGTTTCGATGAGGTTGTCGGAAGCACAAGCACATCTGCAAGCTCCAGCCAGTAGGCTGCTGCTGCTGCCTCAGGTCCTGCCATGGGATCGGGAAGGCGGTTGCTCATGTCGACAACTATGAATGTGTACCGCCGTTTGAGATAGTCCGCCAGCCTTCGGATGTCGGTCTTTGAGTACTCGGATGTCTCACGGTCCTCCGGATAGCATGCGAGTGCTGGTGTCGAGGCAAACACAGGTGCAGGAACCTCGCGGTTTGCAGTGAGTGCAGCGACAGTTTCGCGAACTGTGGCTGCACCATTGGGAAGGTTCATCTGCCCCCACGCATCGGGATTTGCGATGTTCGCATCGACTATTGCTGCCTTGTGGCCAACCGAATCAAGCACAGTGCCAGCAACGATGGCAACTGCTGCAGCGAAACTTGTCTTTCCCACTCCGCCCTTCCGGGATCCCATGACAACTATGGTTGGTCCCCTGTTCACCATCCACTGGGCAAAGTCAGCGTTCGGCGTCTCACGAAACCCACCTTTCGAACCCTTCTTCACGTTGAATATGGCGGGAAGCGACACCTTCTTCCGTTCCTTGCCGGATGGTGCTGGCTGCTGATATCCGCCTCCTGGAGTCAATCCAGCAGGGTTTCCGTTCCCTGCTGGAATCTGGGGATAAGCTCCAGGAGCAATCGGAGGAACCCCAGCACTCCCCTGCGAGGACTGTCCACCCTGCCACTGAGTGGGCGGTGGCGTTGTGGGAAGCCCCTCAAACCCCGAGTTGCCACCCCACAGTCCGCTACCAGAGCCAGGTGCTCCAGGATAGGGATTGAGGGCGCTCGGAGGCAAAAGGGGATCGCTTGGCGACCACTCCTGCTGCTGCGGCTGCGATGCGAAGGGAGAGGGGGGTGGAGAAGGCGTGCCCGCCGATGCTGGACGCTGTGGAGCCTGTGGCGGGGGAGCTGCCTGAGGTGGAGGAACTGGCGAGTCGTAGTTCGAGACGGGAGTTGGAGCTGAGCTTCCCACTCCTGTGCCTGAACTGAGCAGGTCAAACGGGTTGGGAGTCGCAGGCTCAAGAATTTCTTTTGGACGTGATGGTGCTGGCCGTGGCGCAGCAGTATTCGTCTGCTGCGTTGGCGGCGGATATGGCGAAGAGAATGGCGATGTGAACGGATCGTTTGCCTGCGGCAATGGTGTATCCAGCGGATTTCCCTGCTGGACATCCTCCTCCGGATAGAAATCTGAATCGTCAAAGTCGATGGGAAAGTCCGCACTGAGTGCAGCCATCCTGATGGCCTCTCCCTGGTCAAAGATGTCGTCACCCGTACCATTTCCCCCGCTGAACTCACGCATGACAATGGCAGCAAAGTCGAGCGGTCCGTGGGCAATGAAGCTTTTGATTTCCTTGGACGCCTCATAGATCTGGCCATCCTGGACAGTGTTCACTCCAATGTAGAAGGAACCATCCAGCCCCTCGATCCACTCAAGAAGTCCAGGTTCATGCTCAAGCAGGAAGACAGGATGGTCATTTCTCGGCACATTTTCTGCCCACCAGCTGTCAATGTCAGCCTGGACCGAGTCATCCGCAAAGAACGCCTTGCCCCGTGTGGGGGGAGCAAGGAACGCAGCAGGCACAGCAGCGTCGGGAAGTTTCACGTCATCAAGGAGACGCGCAAGTCCCATGGCATCATCCTCATCACTCAGAAGAACGATGAAGGCATAGCCCATCTGTCCGCTACTGGCCAAAATTCTGCACCTCCTGAACCATCTGCTGGCTGTTGCCGCAGCACATGGAGAACGATCGGGATGTGTGATGTGCAAGTCCAAGTGCGCAGAGCAGTACTCCAGCAACAAAGAAGATCACTATGCGCGACCAGGTTTGCTGGACCACGGCCGTCTGCGATGCCTCATGGTATGCGCTGACAATGACTCCCGCTGCAAATGCCAGGATGACACCCCACACAATGAGCACAGCAAACGATATGACTGCAGCATCCGTCATGGACTGGCCGCTGAAGAACATGCCGAGAGCCCCCCAATCAGGCATCCCCAGTGAAAAGGCCGCAGCAAGACACATGACCACGCTCATGGCGCATGCCGGAAGTAGTCGCTTAGCCATGATCCGTCAGTGACCTCCAATACCTGCTGCAATGGACTGGAATGCGGGAAATCCAATGAGTACGAGAAGCGGAAGCAGCATTCCTGCGACCGGAATCGTAACAAGGATCTTTGCCCTCGCTGCATTCATTTTAGCCTCAGTCAGTCGCCGTTCATACGAAATGCGCGCGAGGTTGGTGAACGTGTTCCGTTCAGCAAGACCAACATTCGTGTTGAGAAGCGCATCGCTCAGCATGGTGAACATGGGAATCTCGTACGCATCACCTATCATCCGGTAAAGCTCCGCAGTGCTTCGATGAGTCTTGATGAGCTTTGTCCACCCACGGTCATCAACGATTGTCTGCAGTGTTCCATCCTCAGTGCATCGGGAGAGGATCTTCACTGCGTCCTCCACCTGGAGCCCTCGACCGTCCGTCATGATTGCGACCATCATGAGCATGTCGGAGATCGTTTTGTCTGCTGTCTCCTGGCGGGAGCGTGCAGTGCGCTGCAAGCGGAGAATGGCGAACACATAGACAAAGAGGAATACGAGGACAACGTACACGGGTGGAAAGTACCAGCTTCCTCCAGTGAAGTATCCCAGCATTTCGAGTGCCATGAACACTGCGCATGCGATGAGTCCCACAACCGCAGTATTCGCAATGAATCCGAGGGGAGTGACATCGTAGTTTGCAATGGGAAGTAGACGGGCGAGGTCCAGTCCCTTCTGGATCCTCCCAAGCAGCGCGGACCGTGTGGCAAGGCGCTCGAAGGTGCCAACAGGTCCTGCATAGCCGCGCATGCCAGAAAGCGACCTCCAGGCACGGATGTCAGAAGGCGTGAACACATCGAGCTGCAGAATGGCGATCCACCATACGAGGACAAAGAATGCGGCTATGAGGATATACGGAAGGGCAGAGAAGAAGTCGATGGCGTTGAAGGAAGCGAGGATGTGGGGAGCCGGGAGGAACTGACTAGACATGAAGCTGCTCCTGCTGCCGTGCAATCTCCTTAACGTCCCATCGTGTCCATGACTCGATCTTCACGATGATGCTCAGCATCCAGACAAGGAACGAGAACATGAGTATGACCACAGAAAGGACAATCGCACCCTCAAACGTCGAATAGAACGACCGGAAGATGGGAACGCGGATGACAGAAACGAACATGACAGTCATGAGTGCTGCCATTGCCATTGTCACAGCACGCTGCTGTGTGAGGGTCGTCATCGCTTCCTCAGAGACGGAGAGCTGCGCTTCACCAATGGGAAGAATGATTTCGTCAATCGCATCGATGAGTGATTCGAGACTCCTGCTCCGTGACCAGATGAGCACACTCAGTGCATTCTCGAGAAGTGGAGAGCGGGAACGATTTGCGCATTCGACGATGTTCTGCACAACGGATCCTCCACGTGCAAGTGGAGAGAGTACGTACTTGAGCTCCTTCCCAGGGTTCCTGCCAATTTCCTGCAGTGCTGTGTCAAGGGACTGGTTCGTCAGCGACATCCTGTCCCGCAGATTGCGAAGCTGCTGGAGAAATGCACGCTCCATGTTGAGCTGGTGCTTCGCTGCACGTCCAGAGAGCGCGAAACGGGGAATGACCACTCCCGCAACGAGGCCGAGGGGGATCATGAGCACCACTCCAGTACTCCAGCCGAGCACGCCTCCAATGACGATGACAGCCACCCTGAGGATATACCACTGCCGCACGGGCCAGCCAAGCGCAAGGGCAGCGATGTCGCCTTCACGCTCGATGAAGGAAGGAAGCTGCCGCCTCTTGTTCTGTGTGTTGCTTAGCGGCCCAACCTCGCCTACGACGACAAACAGGCCCAGCCCACATGCGACAAGCACCATGCATCCCAGCAGCACAACAAACACAGGCTGGATAAAGCCAACGGCTGCAGGCAGTAGAAACAGGGTTATCATCATGGTTGCGGTATCTCGTCACTCCAGAGAAATGGTCGAATGCGGGGTGCCAGTCTGGTAAGGTTGCCAATGAGCTCTGTGCGGCGTTCCCAGCCTCCATTGTCCGTCTGCTGGTACACCCACTTGTTGTTCCCCCCCCGCTCTATGGCCATTATTCCTGTAAGACGCCTTTTCCCTTCCTGGTTTGCAAGGTGGATGACCACATGAAGCGCCTGCTCAACGACACGCTTGGCCATCTTCTCGTTTCCAGTGAACCGGGGGTTTTCCATGACGTACTGCATTGCCTGGTCCACGGCAAGTTCTGCGTCCTCCGCGTGGATTGTCGTCATGGAACCATCATGGCCAGTCATGAGCGCTTTGCAGATGGCAGCCATTTCCTCACCTCGAGACTCTCCAAGGATGATGCGGTCTGGCTGGAAACGGAGGGCATGACGGACAAGGTCGAACATGGTGATGTGCTGCCCCTCAGCGTCTGCACGGATTGATGGAATCGTGGAAACAGCAGAGGTGAGCCTGTGCCATGCAGTGCCATCCCCCCTGTCCTGGTCCAGATGAAGTTCAGCACCGTCCTCAACGACGACGAGATGGTCGGAATCCGATACCATTCCGCACAGCACGCGCATGAACGTGGTTTTCCCCGTGGAAGTTCCACCCGCAATCATGATGTTCGCCCTGCCTTTGACAAGAGCCTCTATGAACTGTGCTGCACCGCGGGGAATAACCATGTTGGCGACATAGTCATCAAGTGCCTTGACCTTTGACCGCGAAGGTACGCGGATTGATGCTTTGATCCCGGCCTGCCCGGAGACGGCCGGCTTCTTCGCAACCACGACTCTTACAACGCTTCCAATGTTCGACTCGGCGATTGGAGAGGCGTCAGTCAGGCTCTGATCTCCCGTCACACCGCGCAGCCTGATGACTTTCCGGAAGAACTCGACGCAGTCATCATCGCTCTGGAAGGGACTGTTCCCTGCAAGGAGGAGCTTGCGTCCAACAGTGCTCACAAGCCAGCTGTCATGACCCAGACAGGTAATGTTTTCAAGATCGGCTCCATAAATGAGCAGGGAAAGCGGCCAGAGATGCGACGCGAGTATCTTCGCGTTGACCACCATCATCTCCCGATACTGCACGTTAGTTGCAAGCTCCGAGATAACGGAGAGTGGCAGGCCACTTGTCTGCGGTGACTCAATCGCCTTAGTGATTGTTGCCCGCACATCCTCCTCAAGACGTTCCTCGTGGATTACTGCTGCAGGCTCGCCTCCACGTGCCTGTATAACCTTCGACGCGATCACCTGCGCAACCTCCCGGACTTCTGGTGGCATGCTAGGCCATGTACTGATTGCGACACCGTCACTGCCTGGTGGCGGTCCCGGAGAAGATCCCTGGTACGGTTGTGCAACAGCGCTCATATGTTCAGCTCTTTGTCAATTCCACCGAAGTGCATCGGTATGCCCTGATCTCCCATCTTGGTGGCACGGCGCTCATCCCAGCTCCAAATGTCCCGGACAGGAAGGTCTGGCATTTCGCGCTCAATGCTAGCCACGATCTCCCGCTTGAAGGCCCTGCTCCGCTGATGGCAGATGACTATCTCCCCAAACGGTGGCCGAGCAGCCCTCAATACGTTGATGCTGTACGCAACAAGTGGCGGATCATCACGAATCACAATGAATGCGCGGTGGAACACTGCGCAGATCGCCTCTGCAGCTGCCCGAGGCGACCGCAGTCCTGGATGGGAAAGTGGATGTCCCAGGTCAGCAATGACAACATCGTCAGGGAGTCCCGCATATGCAACATGCATCTTTCTCAGGCACTCCGCAATGTCATAGCCATAACTGCCACGAAGGCCTGGCACAATCCTGAGATTCGGGCGGTTTGGCACCACCACGGACTGGGCTGCCAGCTCATCCGGCCGTGCAGGACGGTCACCAAAGCAGTTTCCCAGGCTCTGGTCTCCAATCTTGAGATACAGCAGATCCGCGATCGTCCCTCCTTCCATGTCGCTGTCTATGAGCATGACATGGCGGTTCTCAGCAAGCGTCCACGCGAGAGACGTGGCCCAGTACGTCGACGTCTGACCAGCTCGAGTCGTGTAGACCGCTATGAGGGTGCTCATGTTCTAGCTCGAACCTCCTGCAGTCTGCGTTTCTCCATTGAGCTGCGTTATTGCTGCGGATGAACCTCCTGCATTCGCCTGGGGTGGAACGCCACCGCCGTTGGTGACTGTCGCATACAGCTGCACGGAACTGTCTGTACTGATCTCAAGCCACAGGGACTCATCCTTTGGAGCGACAGCGATTGTGACTGTTCCACCGCCACCGCCTCCAGTGAGGACTGTGACATTGTGTCCAATGAGGATGGGGATTGGCGTGCCAGACGTTGAGGTGGTTGCAGAGGATCCAGTGCTGACTGCATAGATATTCACAAGACTGCCTGGGGAAAGGTTCGGCGACTGCTTTATCTGGATGGCCACCTGCACCAGCTGCTGTGCGGGTGGTGCCACATTATCAGCCTGGACAAGGTCCCCTTTCTGCATTGGTACCTTGAACACATAGCCAGGCGCATGAGCTGGATCGTACTGGAAGTAATTGAACTCGCCAGTTGATCCATGGATATTGACAGCAACCACATCGTTTGACTGGTAGGGCTGTCCTGCAGTGACTGACTGCGTGAGCTGATACACCGTAATGGTCGAAGTTGCATTGAGCGCTTCGAATCCAACGATGAACCCAATGACCACGACCATCACTGCAGTAAGGATGAGACTTGCTATCAACCGGTTTCTACTCATTGAACGTCCGTTCCTCCATGGCTCCACACAACAGCACTGCACCCCTCACGACCACATTGCACAAGCATGCAGCACGCCAAGATACGGCGGCTTGATGGGGTATGAGGGACATCACGGCAACTCTCAGGATAGGACACACGTCCAATCTTGGGCACTCCTCGTTGCACACTTGCAACACTCGTGTGACGCCATCACAGGAGCTCGAGGGCCGCTCAGTGGAATGGCGCAGGTACCGTCAACGCGGTTGTGCCTGGAGCGTGGACACGACCCATCACCTGCTCAGCATCCTGATTGTAGGGAGGATGCCAGAACAGGGATACCACCTCAACACGCTTCACGGAAGTTGGCCGCCTCAATGCGGCATCAAACATGCGCCGAATGGTCCGCTTCTTCGAGAATGGACGGCGAAGAAGCACCCCCACTCCACCGTAGCTTGAGGCGAGCCGCATGGCAACCATGTCAGCTCCCGGTCCGAGCGCGAATGCTGCGAGTGATACCACACACTGCAGTCCTGGAAGCGATCGCAGTGTCATGCCCACCCCTGCAACTGAGCTTTCCGGAAGATTGGCAAGAATCGTATACGCTCCACGAAGTGGATCAGTCCTCTGCCACCCAAACGTTGAGCTGTCGAGTGCCAGATGGCGGTCCGTTGGCACCATGTTGATGACGGACATTTCGTCTGCGACATCCACAAGATGTGGAATCGTCCATCCCGGTTCAACCGTTCCGCCGCACTGGTCCGCAACTGTGGCAGTCGCTGCATCCTCAATCATCGGATTCGTGGAATGGACACCGAGAAGCACTCGCTCTCCACGAAAACCAAATATGAACAGTCCCAAGGGTCGCCCATATGTCATCTGCCAGAGATCCGCAACAAGACGCTCTGCATCAGCTGGTGTCGGGATTGGTGCCGCTTCAACAAGTTGCATTACAGTTTCACCCTACTTGAGAAAGGCGGACAGATAACGGACATTGGCACTCACCACCTGGATCCCATCTGGTAGTTGTCACTATCATCGTACCGGACTGAGTCCATTGCTGGCAGGAGTGGCACATGACAGCAATGAACGATTTCGCTACAGCACGTTGAGCATGTCCTATGGAACGAGTACAATGAGTGAGCAATGAAAGGTCAGCAAGCAAACACGACATCACAGGCACGAGATTTCGTATCGACGACGGTGTCGACAACAAAGGTTCGTGTAATCCGGGTGAGCCATGGAATGGCGATACCTGCAGAGTCTGCAAACCTTCCTCGTGCTGAACAGGCCACACACATCTCCTTCGACACACTGAGATCGTAGTCCATAGCGTGGCCACCGGTCCTCCGCTTCAGTCTGGAAGCAGAGACGGGAAGCATCAACCTTGCTCCTAACGCGGTGAGTCGCTCTCAGGTCCAGAAAGTCGCTGCCGACTCTCTTACCTGTTGCAGGAAGCGATGTCTTGGAGGGACGTCCTGACACCATGGACTCCCACGGTTGTCTGAAGACTCTCTGCGTCACGAACACCCAGAACTTCAGCTTCATCGGAGACTGGCTGCACAGAACTGCTGGAAAGCACATTCTGCACCTCGTCTTCTGTGAGATGCCGCACATGGACCTCATTCTTGATCCGATGAATCGGGATCGAAAGTCGGTATTGCTCTCTAATCGCAGCTGTATTCATACTTACATGCTAGGGACCATGAGCGGACACTGGGCGGACATTTGACTGCACGTGTGTCGAACGCCAGCGATATTGTCGGTATAAGTCGCCAGGGAAAATGTCGGTCATGGAGACAATTACCTTGAGCCCGAAACAGCAGCAGCAGATCCGTAT
>JAJZLL010000010.1 GCA_021803465.1 bacterium | reverse complement strand
CCGGAAGCGGCAGCACACCGCCTCGCTGCGGACCCGAAGGCGCCTCTCCTGTGTGGCATTCCCATCGCAGTGAAGGATGTCCTCACGCTCGAGGGTGCACCCACGACTGCAGGATCAAAGATTCTCGAAGGATTCATGCCGCCATACACTGGGACTGCCGTGGGAAAGCTCCTTGCGGAAGGAGCTGTCGTGGTCGGAAAGACCAACTGCGATGAGTTTGCGATGGGATCCTCGAACGAGCACTCCGCCTATGGCCCAGTTGGCAATCCCTGGGATCCCACCCGGGTTCCTGGAGGAAGCAGCGGGGGAAGCGCAGCAACTGTCGCTGCCCGCACTGTCCCGATGGCACTTGGTACGGATACGGGTGGTTCCATCCGGCAGCCAGCCTCTCTCTGCGGAGTAGTTGGATTCAAACCCACCTACGGAAGGGTGTCCCGCTACGGCCTCATCGCGTTTGCCTCTTCTCTTGACCAGATCGGACCGTTCACGACAACGGTTGAGGATGCTGCCATCACTTTCGAGGCGATGGCAGGTGCGGATCCAATGGACAGCACCACGTCCACACGGGAGGTGGAACCAGTCCTCGGAGGTCTCAAGGAGCCCATTGCGGGCATGAGGCTTGGTGTGCCAAAGGAGTATTTCTCTGAGGGCATTGAGCCCGGAGTCAGGGAGAAGGTCGAGAAGGCGATTGCTGTCCTGCAGGACACGCTTGGCGCGAAGATTGTTGACGTGTCGCTACCGAGCACGGATCTTGCGCTTTCCGTGTACTACATCATTGCTCCTGCAGAATGCTCATCGAACCTTGCGCGGTTTGATGGCATCCGGTATGGAGTGCGGATTCAGGATGGATCCCTCCATGCATCGTATCGGGCAACCCGGGGAACACTCTTTGGCCAGGAAGTGCAGCGAAGGATCATGCTTGGAACCTATGTGCTTTCGAGCGGGTACTACGATGCGTACTACCGTCGGGCGCAGAAGGTGCGGACCCTCATTGCAAACGAATTCACCTCGGTGTTCGAGAATGTCGATGCGATTGTCTGTCCAACATCGCCAACAGTCGCGTTCCCGAAGGGAGCGAAATCGGATCCGCTTTCGATGTATCTGCTGGATGCCCTTACAATTCCCGTGAACCTTGCAGGCCTCCCCGGCATTTCTGTCCCGTGTGGCTTTTCGGACGGACTTCCTGTTGGACTCCAGGTCATTGGACCACGGTTTGCGGACGGCCGTGTGCTCCAGATTGCGCATGCGTATGAGCAGGCAACGGAGTGGCATGCAGCCGAGCCAGCTCTCGCGAAGGAGGTGGAGGCATGATGGACAACGCAAGCATGGCCCAGGCTCCTGCAGATGTTGAATACGAGGTTGTCATAGGACTCGAGGTTCATGCACAGCTCCTCACGAAGAGCAAGATGTTCTGTAGATGCAGCGCCTCGTACATCGCTGCTGGACCAAATGAGAACACATGTCCTGTGTGTCTGGGCATGCCAGGCGTGCTGCCTGTCATGAATGAGGAGGCGATACGGGATACGGTCCTCACGGGCATCGCGCTTGAGTGCACCATTCCTGAAGTGTCGAAGTTCGACCGGAAGAACTACTTCTATGCTGACCTTCCGAAGGGATACCAGATCTCCCAGTTTGACCAGCCACTCACCATTGATGGGACGCTCAGGTTCATGGTTGATGGCAGGGAGGTGTCGTGCGGCATAGAGCGTGTGCATCTCGAGGAGGATGCTGGCACACTCCACCATCTGGGCACAGGCATCCACAGCTCCCACGCATCGCTTGTTGACTTCAACAGGGCTGGCGTTCCCCTCATGGAGATTGTGGGACGGCCTGACCTCCGCACACCGAAAGAGGCGAGGGAGTATGTCTCGACGCTTCGGAAGATCCTCATGTTCATCGGTGTGAACGATGGGAACCTTGAGGAGGGGTCGATGCGCTGCGATGCGAACATCTCGCTCCGTCCGAAGGGAAGCACAGAGCTTGGGGCGAAGGTCGAGATCAAGAACATGAACTCGTTCCGCTCCATTGAGCGGGCGCTTGAGCATGAGATCCAGCGGCAGACAGCTCTTCTCAGAAGAGGAGAGACCATTCCCCAGGAAACACGGGGATGGATAGATCCGGAAAACAGGACTGTGAGCCAGAGGAGCAAGGAGCAGGCCCACGATTACCGCTACTTCCCGGATCCTGACCTTCCTGCACTTTCCATCAGCAGGGAGCTCGTGGAGGAGCTCAGAAAGCGCCTTCCGGAACTTCCTGCTGCCATGCAGTCACGCTTTGTCACCAGCTACGGCATTTCCGACTACGAGGCTGGAGTGCTCACCCAGGAACGGGATGAGGCCGCAACGTTCGAGGAGATCGTGAAGCGTGGTGTCGACCCCGTGCTTGCTGCCAGGTGGTGCATAGGGGACCTCGCGAAGCTTGCAAAGGAGACGAAGACTGCCATTGCTGACTCTGGACTTGGCATCGAAGGCGCAGCGGAACTCCTGAAGCTACTCCATGATGGGACGATCAACGGTGCGACTGCGAAGGCGCTTGCTGAGGAGCTGTATGAAGCTGGTGGATCTCCAGCTGCTCTTGTGGCAGAACGGGGGCTAGGCAAAGTGTCTGACCGCAGTGCAGTGGAGACGATGTGCCAGGAGGCAATTGCAGGCAACCAGAAGGCAGTGGATGACTTCCGGGGTGGCAAGGAAGCTGCCCTGCAGTCTCTTGTCGGTGCAGTCATGAAAGCGTCCAGGGGCAGGGCGGATGCTTCCCTTGTGCGGGAAGTACTCACCAAGCTGCTCTCCTCCTAGAATGGCGGCTCGTGACCATGCACGGGGCGAGTGTGCCTCCGTCTCCATCGAGAAGGCTGTATATGGCGGACTGACACGAACGCATCTTGATGACGGTACTCTCGTGTTCGCTGGCAATGCCATCGAGGGCGAGCAGGGAACAGTCGAACTTCAGTACCGGAAGAAGAACATCTGGTTTGCCAGAATGGCGGACATCGCTGCTCCATCAGCAGACAGGATTCCTGCCCCATGCCAGTTTGCTGACCGATGTGGAGGTTGCCAGCTCCAGCATATGGCCTATCCTGCCCAGGTCGCCATGAAGCGGAAGATTGTTGAGGAAGCGCTGTACCATGAGGGCGTCCCGCTGCCCAGTGATATCCGTGTGCATGCAATGGAGCACCCATGGGCGTACCGGTATCGGGGAGAGTTCCATGTCGTTCCGGGTGACGCGGGCATGGGGGATGCGAGGCTCGGATTCAATGAGCACAGGAGGTGGGTGCCAGTTGCTGTCGATGACTGCCTCATCCACCACCCAACCATCCGCAGCGCCCTTCCAGAACTTGTCGAGCTTGTCCAGCGTGGTGGTCTTTCTGGTCTGTCCACCCTGCATTGCACTGTTGGTGAGCACGGACAGGAGCTGCTCATCCGTGCAAAGCCGTTTGGGATGGTGAGGGATGATGTCCTTGAGGAGATCGCGCTCAGGTCGGACAGCAGTGTGCGATGGAGCACGGATGCGACAACACTCCACTGGCGGACATTCGCGTTCCGAATCACGCCTGACACGTTCATCCAGGTGAACTGGGAGATGATGGACACGCTGTACCAGTGCGTTCTGGACGCCGTTGCCGAGTCACATGCGCACACCATTCTTGATGCCTACGCGGGTATTGGCGTGATGTCATCAGCGTTCGCTGCAGCGGGAGCTGATGTGACATGCATCGAATCGAATCCTGCAAGCGTGCATCTTGGCATGCTCAATTCCCGCATGAACGCGCTCGAGAAGAGGCTGCACTTTGTCCGTGGCAGTGTCGAGGATGTGCTTGCCGAGCACCTTTCGAAAACCGTTGACCATGCAGTGCTGGATCCGCCACGCTCAGGATGCGAGCCACGGGTGGTGGGGGCGCTCGTCCTCCAGGGACCCCAGCATGTCACGTATGTGTCCTGCAATCCATCCACACTGGCACGAGACCTTCACGTGCTCGCAGCATCTGGCCCGTATGTGCCAACGCGCATGGACATTGTCGACATGTTCCCCCATACGTACCACGTCGAGACGGTTGTGCACCTTGTGCGTGAGGGATAGGGAACGCAGGAGATGCTGTCTTCCTACTCCTCTTCCTTCTTGCGGGTTGACCGTGGCCGTGGCTGCGGATCCGGCATGTGCTCAGTGCTTGATTCCGATGCGGGTGGTGCTGCAGGGAGGAGCTTCAGGAGGTACGCATACCGTCGGAGCACGACGCAGGCTGCAATGACAAAAACGATCAGCCAGGCAAGCTCCGCACCTGGAGGGTTGTTTGCAGCATGCTGCGAACCGTTGAAGAAGATGTCGTAGAAGAGATCTACGAAGAATGCGACAACGCTTCCCACACTCACGATGCCAAGAACGAGCATCTCGAAGCCGTTGTAGAGTGCGCCAAGTGTACCGTTGAGAAACTCTTCTTCCGGCTCAATCCGCATCATGAGATACCGGTGGCTTGCCCAGAAGGCAGCACCGAAAATGAAATACACGATGCCTGTGATGGTCTGCGCCTTTTCAAGGGCCTGCTGGCTAGGTTGGGAGGAGTTGAGGAGGGAGCCGAGGATGGGATTTGTCGAGGTGCTCCCATGTGGGAAGACGAAGTCGAGCGAGATGGCTCCAAAGAGGGCTGTAAGGAGATGCACAGCACCTACAAGAAACAGGAAAAGTCCAACCAGGCTGATGGTGTGGCCGTAGATGCGGAAGAGGGTTCGGGGATGGAAATCGCCATTCCCTGAACGGATCTTGGACCATCCAATGACAAGAAGGATGAATATGAGGAGGGCGACAAGTCCCCCAAAAAGTGCTGCTGATTCCACCGTACTTCTCCTATTACCTATGCAAGGGGCACCAGTGTGCGAGCTGCACAAGAGCGTTCTCCTCGTAGCATACTGTGGATTCTGGAATGGTGCACGTTCAGGGGAATGGATTGTGACAGGGGGGAAGGCAGGTTCCAAGGCATT
>JAJZLL010000002.1:4258-5152 GCA_021803465.1 bacterium | reverse complement strand
TGCACATCACACTCCCGAGGCGGTTGAGCCAAATCTCGATGCTGTGGGCGCAGCGCTCACCTCTCGTGCCAAGACCCTGCTCCGCTGGCTGTACGATCACCAGGGAGCCGACACTGCACTCACAGATTCAGGACTCTCCCGTGAGGACATGGAGCGGGCATTCCTCGAGCTCACCGATGCAGGCCTCGTACGGCTCGTGCCAGGATCCGCAGCAGGCGTTGTCGTGCCGGATTCCGTCCGTGCAGCCATGGTGCCGCCACGGTACCTTGTGAACATGATTGGCGCAATGCCGGAGTCTCCTGAGGCAGCAGCTTCATGGAGAGTGGCAGCAGAAGCGATTGCAGCGTACCGTGCGAAGTGGAAGATCTCGGATCCTTCCCATGCAATGGGTGGTGGACGGGTTGTCATGCATGGAGCGGAGCAGCGCACGGATGCCATTGCAACATGGGCAGCAATCCATGAGTTCCGTCGCATCCGCGGAGCACACGCACCAGCCCAGGAGATCTCCTGAGCCTCATGCAGGACACGGAGATCCACGAGTTTCCATCGTGGGTGCAGCATGCACTCGACTGTGGTCTCATAACTTCCCTGGAGGCACGCAGGTTCTCAGGACAGACTCTGCCACTCACGCACGGATCTCCGCTGCAGCTCATTGGCCGTGGTCGGCGTGGCCATGTGACATGCAGGTGCCGCTTCACGCTTGCGCACACATGCACGAAGCTTCCCGCACCTGTGCGATTCACGCTGTAGACCGTGGTATAGTGCAGTAGCGCACGTTCAGCGCATCGGAGAGGGAACCTTCGGGACTCCGGATGTCAGATCGTATCAGTCGATGTGTCAAATGAAGCGTTGTGTGGGATAGAGGCTCGTATGGGGAAGAAGCTCATCATTGTG
>JAJZLL010000002.1:0-4248 GCA_021803465.1 bacterium | reverse complement strand
GGAGTCGCCAAGCAAGGCGAGAACGCTTTCGAAGTTTCTCGGATCGTCATTCATCGTGAAAGCATCGATGGGTCATGTCCGGGATCTTCCGAAATCGAAGATCGGGGTCGATATCGAGCATGGATTCACGCCGCAGTACCAGGTCATCAAGGGGCGTGAGAAGAGCATTGAGGAGCTCCGTCAGGCTGCAAAGCAAGCTGAGGAGACGTATCTTGCATCGGACCCTGACCGTGAGGGAGAGGCTATCGCATGGCATCTTGCGGAAGCGCTCAAGCTGAAGAATCCCGTGCGCATCGTGTTCCACGAGATCACGCGCGGAGCTGTCGAGGAGGCAATGGAACATCCCCGAAGCATTGACAGGTCGCTCGTCGCAGCCCAGGAGGCACGACGCGTCATTGACCGGCTTCTTGGATACAAGCTCAGTCCATTTCTCTGGAAGAAGGTTCGTGCAGGCCTCAGTGCTGGACGGGTGCAGTCTGTTGCCGTGCGGCTTGTGGCGGACAGGGAAGCCGAAATCGAGGCATTTGTGCCTGTTGAATCGTGGTCTCTTGAGGTGGTGCTCGAGCACGCGGATGGCCACACCTTCACTGCACGGCTCAGCGAAATTGATGGACAGGCAGCTCACAAGAAAAAGGGTAAGACTGAGGAGCAGGACGAGAAGGAGGGCGAGGAGCGTGTGCTCGTCCATTCTGAGGAAGAGGCAGCAGCACTTCTCGAGAAGCTTGGCTATGCGAAGGACGGTTTTCCTCTCGATGGACCAGGACACTGGAATGTCACGAAAGTCACGACAGCAAACCAGTCCCGCTCCGCACCGCTCCCGTACACCACAAGCGTGCTCCAGCAGGATGCGAGCACCCGACTCCGGTTCTCCCCGAAGCGGACTATGCTGCTCGCGCAGCAGCTCTACGAGGGCGTGGACCTTGGCGACCAGGGTCCTGTCGGACTCATCACCTACATGCGTACTGACTCGACACGACTCAGTGATGAAGCGGTTGGCATGGCGCAGGGATACATCAGCTCCACGTACGGCGAAAGGTATGTGCGCACGACAAAGCCCGTCCAGCGTGGCAAGTCCGCTCTCCATGTGCAGGATGCCCATGAGGCCATCCGACCCACGGATGTCGCACGAACGCCCGACAAGATGAAGGAAGTTCTCGATCCCTCACAGTTCCGGCTGTACGAGCTCATCTGGAAACGGTTTGTCGCAAGCCAGATGGCAGAGGCGAAGATCCGGTCGACCCGAGTAGTGCTGGAGCGTGCAGGCTGCCTCTTCCGTGCCTCGGGATCCGTGGTGGAGTTTGATGGCTTCCAGCGGATCTGGCGTCGTGATGAGGGAACAGACAGGGAGGAGAAGATCCTTCCCGCTCTCAGCGAGGGGGAGTCGCTTCCAGGTCTCCGCATCGATGCGGAACAGCACTTCTCCCAGCCTCCTCCCCGATACACCGAGGCCTCCCTCATCAAGGACATGGAGGAGAAGGGCATTGGCAGACCATCAACGTACGCTCCCACACTGGACGTCATCCAGCAGAGGCGGTATGTCGTGCAGAAGGAACGGAAACTGTATCTCACAGCACTGGGGAAGACCGTGGATCTTGTGCTCAGGGAGAACATTCCTTCTGTGGTCGATGTGGCGTTCACGGCGGAACTCGAGGGCCAGCTCGACAAGATCGAGGAAGGCATCTCGGAGTATGAGCCCATTGTGGCAGGCTGGTACGGTCCATTCGAGAAGACAGTTGAGACCATGAACGAGTCAGTGCAGCGTGTGAAGATTCCTGTCAAGGAGACAGGAGAAGAGTGTCCAAAATGCCATGAGGGACAGCTTGTCATCCGTGAGGGCCGGTACGGGGAGTTCGTTGGGTGTTCCCGGTATCCCGAGTGCGACTATGTGCGCAATGAGCGGGGTTCCACAGCCGAGCCTACTGGGGAAAACTGTCCCCTCTGCGGCAAGCCACTTGTCACCCGGGTGGGACGACGTGGCCCGTTTGTCGGGTGCTCGGGGTATCCGTCATGCAGGTATGTCGCGCCAACTGCCCAGGAGGGGGAAAGCGCACCTCCACCGGATCTTGGACCATGTCCTGACTGCGGAAGTCCGCTTGTCATCCGCCGTGGCCGACGTGGTGCCTTCATTGGCTGCTCAGCGTACCCGAAATGCCGCCATACAGCTCCACTTGAGCCCAACTCTGCAGCCGCTGCCTCCGCAGCTGCATCAGCAGGACCAGCAGTCGAGCCGACAGGCGAGACGTGTCCTGACTGCGGCAAGCCGCTCGTGACCCGGCAGGGACGGTTCGGTCCATTCATCTCCTGCTCTGGGTATCCAACCTGCAAATACCGTCCACCGAAGGCTGCGAAGCAGTCAGGAAGTGCGGATGACGGGGAGTAGCTGAAGCGGCCTGCTCCTTCGTATCTGGTATTGTGGAAGCAATTCACACACAGTGGTGATGCCCTCAGAGGGTGGCGCGACAAGCGCAACTGGGAGCACGTGATCTGCTGTGGAGGTCAACCCACAATTGGAGGATGTGTACTGTGTCCACAGTCACAATGCGGCAGATGCTGGAAGCAGGCGTACATTTCGGGCATCGCACAAGCCGATGGAACCCGAAGATGCGCCCGTACATCTTTACTTCGAGGAACGGTGTGCATGTCATCGACCTCGCACAGACGAAGTCGATGCTCGATGAGGCGCTTGATGCCATCCGCGATGCAGTGGCGAGTGGAGAGAAGGTGCTTTTCGTGGGAACGAAAAAGCAGGCACAGGACGCCATTCGCGAAGTCTGCGATGCCACAGGACAGCACTACGTAGTGAACCGCTGGCTTGGCGGCATGCTCACAAACTACCCTGTCATGCGCCAGCGGGTGCGCAGGCTCCAGGAGCTTCGCGAGTTGAAGGAACGGGGAGACTTTGAGCGCATGTCGCGGAAGGAAGCGAACGTGCATCAGGACGAGCTCACGCGGCTGGAGTCGAACTTTGGCGGCCTTGCCACCATGGATGCGCGTCCAGGAGTCCTCTTCGTCATCGACTGCAAGCGCGAGAGTCTTGCTGTGAAGGAGGCGAACACTCTCAGCATTCCCATCTACGCGATTGTCGACACGAACTGCGATCCAGACAAGGTCGAGTATGTCATTCCAGGAAATGACGATTCAATGCGTGCAATCTCCCTCATTCTCACAGCAGTGCAGGGAGCGATTGAGGAAGGCATGGAGCTCCAGAGGAAGCGGAAGGCTGAAGCATCCGTCAGGGAGACTTCAGGAAGTGAAAAGGCAGTTGCAGTAGCACAAGGTGGAGAGGCATAAGATGGCTGAAGTCACAGCACAGGCCGTGAAAAGCCTTCGCGACATGACAGGCGCAGGCATGATGGACTGCAAGAAGGCGCTTGTCGAAAACGAGGGCGATGTGGAGAAGGCCAAGGACTGGCTTCGGGAAAAGGGACTTGCGAAGTCAGCAAGCAGGGTTGGCCGTGAAGCCCGCGAAGGCATCATCGAGTCGTACGTCCACAAGTCGAGCGGCATTGCGAAACTTGGAGTGCTTGTTGAGCTGAACTGCGAGTCGGACTTTGTCGCAAAAACGGACGATTTCCAGGCTCTTGCCCGGGAGATCGCACTCCAGATTGCTGGGAAGGCTCCACTGTATGTCCGTAAGGAGGATGTTCCCCAGGATGTCCTTGACCGGGAGACCGCAATCTTCCGCAACCAGGTGGAAGGAAAGCCGGAGAACATTGTCGAGAAGATCATTGCAGGAAAGCTTGATGCCTTCTACAAGGAGGTCTGCCTTCTTGAACAGCCGTGGATCCGTGACGAGAAGGGGAAGCAGACCATTGGCGAGATGATTCACGAATCGATCGCGAAGATGGGAGAGAACATCACTGTTTCCCGGTTCTCGCGGTTTCAGGTTGGAGAGACATCGTCCACGAGTTCCGCGAATGGACACCACGAGTGACATGCCTGAAGCGGCAGTAGCCGCTTCACGAGCAACCACAGCACGTTCTCCAAAATACCGTCGTGTTGTTCTCAAGATCAGTGGCGAGGCCCTCATGGGCAGCCGTGGGTATGGCATTGACACGGGCACTGTCTACCAGATCGCGGAACAGCTGCGGGATGTCCATGCGCTTGGCGTGGAGCTTGCAGTCGTGGTTGGTGGTGGCAACATCATCCGCGGCGTGGAGATCAGCTCGCAGGGACTGGACCGCGTCGCAGGCGACTATATGGGCATGCTTGCAACAGTCATCAATGCGCTTGCTCTTCGAGATGCGC
>JAJZLL010000030.1 GCA_021803465.1 bacterium | reverse complement strand
CATGGAGCACAGCAGTCGCATTGCGGAAAGCCTCTGCTTCGGGAAAGGACACGCGGTCTGCAGGTTCAAACCATTCGCGTGATGCAGCAGTCATGCCCCGCTCAAACCTGATTTCTTTCCCACGTATAGCATCTGCCTGGACGGCTGCTGAATCCATGATGCACTGCCACATTCTGAAGGCCGGTTCTAGCAGACGCTCCTGTGCAGCACGTTCCCTGGATGTTGTGGTTGCCCCACCGTAAGCGAGAATGTCATGGAGAGCAGTGTGGAGGCGTTCCCGATTTTCGGGGGATGGCCATGGACCAATCACTCCTGCGCGGACGTGGAGCACTGTCTCCGAATTCCGTACAGGAATGCCAACAACCCCGTACTGACCCCTGTTCACGGCCCTGTACACAAATTCTGGTTCAGACATGTGGCCCATGACTCCTTGCTGCTGCTCACATCCATGATAGACGATGGTGCTTGAAGCGACATGTTTCTTGTGCGGATGGCTATATGCCCGGGATACGCTCAGGTGGTGAATCAGTGGGCAGGCAGAAGTTCCCATGTGTCATTGCTGTCTGCAGTGAGGCTCCGCGCTCCACCGAAGAGCAGGAAGGCATTGTGCACTGGATCGTATGCAGCCTGGGCATAGAACCGCGCTCCAGGAGGTGTTGTCGTGTCGAGGCGGTGCCAGCTGGACCCGTTCCACAGCCAGGTGTCATTGAGGGGCGTGCCAGGAGTGTATACAGTCTCTCCAGTGCTGTCCTTGGTTGGTGATGTGGTGGCTCCTCCGAACAGGACGACACCACCGAGTGCAGGGTCGTAGACGAGTGCGCTTCCTGTCCGGGGGGAGGGGGATGTGGTCGACGGTATCGTTGACCATGAGCTGCCATCCCATTCATACATCGTTCCCGTGAAAGAGGCGTACATGAGGAGCTTCTTCATTGCCGCATCGTAGACCATTGTGACAGGGCCCGCATTCGCTGACGGGGAGTTGGCATTCGTCATATGAGTCCATGCGGTTGAGCCCATGTTGGGCTGCGTTGCTCCAGTAGTTGCTCCAGACCACATCCACGTTGAAGGCGTTGAGATGGTGTTTCCATTGGCATCGAGGTACTGGGAGGGATCAAAGTAGATGAGCTGCTGTGATGCAGCATCGTATCCAAGTGCATCAAGACGAGGTGAAGTGATGGGGCAGGGTACTTCGGATGAATTCGTGTTTGAATAGCAGTTGCTGTAGACATTCCAGGTTGAGCCATTCCACGTCCAAGTGAATGTACCTTGCCCGCATCCTCCGGGGGGAGTCACGGCCACAACGGTCTGTGTGAGCGGATCGTATTCCATTTGTTCCCCGATGATCGTCTGCGCAGGACCAATTCCCTTCGGGTGGAGCAGTGTCCAGTCTGTTCCATTCCACGACCATGTGTCGGAGAAGTCCGTCGTGTTTGGCGAACAGCCAGTCTCCCCTCCAGTGAGGATGATGCTCTGGGAATGTGCATCGTAGGCGATGCCGGCAGAGTCCCGAGCAAGGGGAGAACTCCCTGGGGAAAGCTTCTTCCACTGGACAGTTTTGGTGGAGGATGCGCTGGAAGGTGCCCCTGCAGTGGAGCCATGGACTGTTCCGCAGCTTGTGATGGCAAGGAGTGCGAGGGCGAGAGCAAGACGGCTGGTGCTGGATTGCTTCACGAGGACATTCTCCAAAATGATGTGGTGACAATTTTCATCAATATCATTGCATATGGAAGTGGCAGGTCAGCCGCAGTGCCGGTGAAGAATCGCTTCATTGCCTACTGCCCACAAATCTGCGGAATTGGGTGCTGCGACACCCGTGAGGTTGCCATACTGCTGGCCATTCACGGTATACATTGGTTTCCACTCCGCCCCATTCCACTCCATGAGCACAGCACCCACAGACCACACGGCAGAACCTGTGGCTGCTGCACTTGTGAGGGGTGTGGCATTCCCGTAGGATCTGACATTTCCTGTGGTAGGGGAGGGGATGATCTTCCATGATGAGCCGTCCCAGTGAAGGGTGAGCGTGCCCTGGGGAAGTGCGCCTCCAACTGCCCAGAGGTTGTCCGACGAAGTGCCGGTGATTGCAGTGAGCGAGTCAGTGGCTCGCCTGCTGTTGTCAAACATCGGTTCATTCAGGGTCAGATCTGGAGTGGGAACGATGTTCCATGTCGATCCATTCCAGTGCTCGACCAGTGTTCGCGGCTCACTGAGCGTGGTCGTGACGTTGGGGGTTTCGGAGCCGACGACCCAAATGTTCGATGCGCTGAGGGCATCGATGCCCGAAAGCGACCACGAGCCAATTGCCTGTGTGGGGAGAGCAGCGGTTGGGGAGTTGAGGATAGACCATGCCGCAGCAGTGAGGGAAGGCACTGGAGAGGGTAGGGTGACGACGTTCCACCTCGTGCCATCCCAGTGCTCGACAAGGCCCATTGTGAAGGAGGAGTCGATCGCAAGGGAGGAGTTCCATGCTGCTGTGCCAACAGCCCAGGCATTGGATGGCGAAAGTACTGCAACACCTGAAAGGTCATCTGAGCCCTGCGAGGATCCGAGATACGCATCTGGCGCATTCACGATGGACCAGGATGAACCATTGAAGTGCTCAGTCAGTGTCTGGGATGGAGGAGTGAGTGAGTCACCTGTATTGCCAATCATGCCTACTGCCCAGATGTCTGTGGCACTGCTTCCAGCAACGGCACTGAGGGAATCGCCGCTGAACTTTCCCGCATCAAGCGCATCGGGAGCGGAATACGGAGTCCATTGCTTGCCATCCGAATGTTCGACAAACACTGCGTTGTAGGGCCAGCCAGAAGTGGTCAAGTGCGTGGCGTAGGAACCCACTGCCCACAGGTCATTCGGTGTGATCGCAGCAATGCCAGAAAGGGTATCGTAGCTTCCCGCAGAGGTGGCAGGAATTGTCGATGCCGGATAGGTGACAGGGGTTGCGCTCCAAGCGCACGACTGCGGCGATCCAGCTGTGGGCGATGTTCCAGGGGGAGCACAGCAGGTGAGGAGACTTGAAAGAGAGAGCGCTCCAAGAACCGGGATCCAGTGCTTCTTGACCATCCTCGCGTCTCCTCTTTCTTCATGCTAAAGCCGGCTCTTACCGTATCAGAGTCGTGAAACCAGCTGGATGCCCTGTGGTGGAGGGCTGGAATTGACAAGCTGAAGTGCAACGCAGTATAGTATTATCTACATCATTTAGTTGTAGGAGATTTGCACAATGTCTACAGTGCCCGTATTTCTTCGCTGCAGAGATGCAGGCGGAGTAGTAAGCGCACTGTCCGTGCACTCCCTGGATCGGTAGGCGACCACTCGCCTGACGGCGAAGGCGGTGCTCAGGGCAGCAGCCGCCACACTCCATATCGCGTTCTGCGCGATCTGTCATGCACCTGAACAGGTGCGAGAGTTCTTCATCAGGTAACCGTCATGTTCCGATCTTCACAATTCAATTCCACACACAGTGCGATTCACGTCGAATCCGTCTCAAAGGCATATTCCCAGTCGTGGGCAAAGCGCCGTGCAGGAGTCACGCTTCCGCCAGCACTTGCTGATGTGTCGCTTGCGGTTGCGCCACGGGAAAGCGTAGCGATTGTCGGTGTGAACGGGAGTGGCAAATCCACACTCGTCCGCATCCTTGCGACACTCACCACGCCAGACGCGGGCAATGTGCGTGTCTTCGGGCATGATGTCGTGCGGGAAGCAACGCTCGTGCGGACGTTCATCAACCGCGTGTCAGTTGAGGCATCGTTCTTCAAGCAGATGAGTCCGTGGGAAAACCTCGTCTACGCTGGTCGGCTATATGGCAGGACCGGGAAGGAGATCGAGGAGAGGGCAACAGCCCTCCTCCAGCGGCTTGGACTTCCACGGCATGCAGTGCATCGGCCAATGAACGGTCTCTCGCGAGGGCAGCAGCAGAAGGTGGCAATTGTCAGGAGTCTCCTGAGCAGTCCAGCAATCCTTCTGCTTGACGAGCCAACAACAGGACTCGATCCAAGGTCGAAGCATGAGGTGCAGGATGTCGTGCAGGAGATGCACAGGGAGACGGATCTCACTGTGGTGCTGTGCACGCATGATCTCGCTGAGGCAGAGGCGCTGTGCAGCCGCATCATCGTTCTCGATCACGGAAAGCTCATCGGTGACGGGACACCAGACAATCTCAGGACCCAGAACGGCCTGTCACCACAAACAACACTTGAACAGATCTTCCTCACCATGACAGGACGCACCTTCCTGGAGGATGAGGAATCACGAGAGGAGGCATCATGAACACATTTCGGCATTCATTCCGCCATGAATGGACTGCGTTTGTGGGATTCTTTGAGAGACAGATCAACCTGTACAAGCGGTACTGGCTGTGGGAGGTTGTCTGGCTTGTGTACAACGTAGTGAGCGTGCTGAGCATCGGATATCTCGCATCCGGGCTCGGCACTGCCCACACGGCACAGGCTCGGGCATCCCTTGAGCGAACACAGCTGTATCTGCTGGTGGGAGCTGTGCTCTGGGGGTATCTCTCCCTCGTCTTCTTCGAGATTGCTTCAGCAGTCACCTGGGAGCGTTGGGAAGGAACCATCGAGTACACCTTCATGGCTCCCATCCGGAGGGTTACACACCTGTTCGGAGTCTGCTCCTTCGGCGTCGTCTATGGGCTTGTGCGTACTGTGGTAGTGCTCATCGTTGTGACGTTTGCGTTTCACCTCAACCTCGCCCATGCGAATCTGGCGGGTGCGGGTGCAGTCATCCTCGTTTCCACACTGCCACTCATTGGACTCGGCATTCTCAGTGCAATTCTGCCCCTTCTCTCGCCAGAGAAGGGTGAGCAGATGACTGTCGCCATCCAGGGAGTGCTGCTGCTTGTCTCAGGTGTCTACTATCCGATCTCGGTGCTTCCACGGGTCCTGCAGGGTGTGGGGATGCTCTCACCGCTCACGGGCACCCTTTCGGGAATGAGGGATGCACTGCTCAATGGTGCATCGGTCAGTGCGCTCGGCACAACGCTCTGGCACCTCCTCCTGATGGGCATTGTCCTCATTGTGCTGGGCATAGCTCTCTTCCAGCGGGCAGAGCAGCGTGCGAAGCGGCTGGGTCTGCTCAAGCGGAACGGCTAGGGAAGGAGCGGAGCGATCCGCTCCTTCTTTTGCAGGACAGCAGCTAAGGCATCGTTTTGGCATATCGCACTCAGGGGTACATAGATGGGAGAATGGTGCGTATGGGACTGATACAGGGAGATGGAATGACACCGCAGCTCAGTGGGGACGAAATTGCCCTCCTCCGTGAGACGCAGATAGCCCATCTTGCGACAGTGAATCCTGATGGAACACCTCAGGTGACACCCATCTGGGTGGACACGGATGGCGAATGCATCCTCTTCAACACTGCAAAGGGGCGGGTGAAGCACCGCAACATTCTTGCGAATCCTCATGTCGCAGTTTCCGTGACTGACCGCAATGATCCATACAGGACATGCATTGCCCAGGGGACTGTCGAGTTCATTGAGGAGGGGGCGGAGGATCACGTTGACAAGCTTGCGAAGAAGTACCTGGGAATAGACAGGTACCAGAGGCAGACGCTCGGGGAGCAGCGGATCATCGGAAGGATCCACCTCACAAGGATCGTGCGCCGCGTCTGATTGGCGTTGCTGTGTCTAGTGCGAGGCGAGGACGTGTGAGTGCTCAACCGCCCTGTCAATGAGCACCTGGACAATTTCGTCATCGGACAGCTCGTCCTGCTGCGCGTGCGACATTCCCACCCGGAGTGTCCAGGAATGCTTCCTGTGTTTCAGGAGCGCATCGATGCTCTCCTGGAGCGCGTTGAGATGGGGGGCAAGATCCTTTTCCCCCTTGTGTGGAAGGATCCAGGCGAGCGTGGTGCGATCCAGCCGGACGGGAAGATCTCCTTCTCCAAGGAGTGGAGAGAGCGCGTCTGTCGCTGCAACGAGGAGCGCATCCGTGTTGGCGGAGTCCACTCCGCCTGTTGGGGTCAGCTGGCAGCAGTCAACGTAGAGCAGGGATCCCACTGCAGGAGGATTCTCAATGCAGTCAAGGAGCAGCACATGTCCTAGCTGGAGACCGCCGTTCCGGGCATAGGATCCTGTGACTGGGTCCCGCTCTGCATGGTCGTGCACTGCAGCCACAAGTTCATCCCGTTCAGCTTCAACTTCACGGACAAGGAGCTCCATCTCGGCAATGTTCTGCTCGAGCAGCTTCAGATACTCTTCAGCATCTGCGAGCTCCTCAGGAGAGAGGTCCGCATCATCGTCCTCCGTCCACAGTCCATCATCATCAAGTTCATCGAATGTTTCATCGCCTGCCATTGCTGCATCCTCCATCACGCTCCTTGCCACCATTATGCCAATGAGAGCTGCGCGTTGCCAGACTGGGTTTGCGGGGTTTCAGCCTGGGGAAGGGCGGTTTCCCTGTCTTGCATTCCACAGGGCAATGAGGTTGGTGGCCTCTTCCGCCCAGAAGGCGAGTCCTACCAGCTGGTAGGAGACTGGCCCTGCTCGGACTGCAGGACTGTTGTGCTCGAAGATGGCATGTCCAGCCACTTGAAGTGCCCATCCCCCAGCAAAGAGCTTGAGCCCAAGCTTGGGCCGGGTGAGGAGGAGTGGAATGCTGGCCGCCACTGTGGGTATGCCGACAAGGTGTGTTGCGCGAACGCCTTTCGACGTGTGGAGCGCACGATAGTACTCAAGCTTTTCTGCAAATGGTGCATCTGCTGCCGGTGGTGAGGGAAGTGGCGCAGTGCTGCGTTTCATCCATCCAGTCATGACGTCTTCCTCCTGGTGTGGCTGTTCGGGCCAACTTCACTGTACTCGGTCTACCCTAAAGAAACCATGGTGTTCCACTGGCTAAAGGGCGTGTCGCAGTCGTTGAGGGCATGATCCGTTTGTACGTCTCATGTCCGTCTTTGGACATTTTCCCCTTGATATAGTAAATGCAACACATCGAAATCCCACTGGTGAATGGAGAGGGGGAATATCAATGGCAGAAGCAACTGAGACGCAGAACGTCCAGCTTTCCTGGTTCACACGGCGTCATGCCGTTCGAGTGCAGCGTGCACAGCGCAGGGCAGAGCAGCAGGCCCGCCGTGCAGAGACCTATGCAGCACAGCTTGAGCAGCAGGCAGCAGCAGCAGCCCGCCAGGCCCGTGCGCAGCGCGAGCAGGCTGGGAGTCTCAAGGAAGCGTCAGCAGACTATGCCAGCCGGCATTCCACCATTCGTGAGCTCGAGCAGTCCCATGCGGATGCACGTGCAACAGCGGAAGAGGAAGGCGACAATCAGATTACTGCAGCGCGTGACGAGGCAGCATCCCGGCGTGAGGCAGCTCTCAAGGCGATCCGTGAAGCTGAGGAAAAGCTTGAGGCAGCACGCAAGAACGCGGACACTGTCGATATCGAGACTGCAGAAAGGATCCAGAGCGCACGCCAGTCTGCGCGCGATCGCGTGAGCCGGATTACCGAGGAGCATCGCAGCCGGGTTCGTGCAGTGGCACGCGGCGAGGTGAGCGGTCAGGAAGTCGCCTAAGGGACTTCCGCCAGAACACGTTTACACAAGCAGCCCTTCCCCAGTGGCAACACGTTCTGCCGCACGGGACAGGGCTGCTGGTGTGTCTGGGGTGCAGCAGAGCAGTGGAAGCGCTACTGTCGGGAAGAATCGTCTGCTGGTGGCCGGGTTATGGGGAGACTGACATGCACGGCAAGTCCCTGGGCCTTTGGGCGCAACTGGATGGAACCCCCATGAGCCTCGACGATCAGCTTCGCTATGGGGAGTCCCAGGCCCGTTCCACGTGCATGCCGCGCAACTCCCACACGGTGGAACCTTTCGAACACCTTTCCAATCTGCTCCTGAGGAATGCCAATGCCGTCGTCCTCAACCACTATGTCGAGAGACTGGGGGGTTCTCGCTGCAGTGAGGTGGATATGCACTCCATCCGGATTGTGGGTGACTGCATTGTCGATGAGGATGATGAGAAGCTGACGGAGCCGGTCGGAGTCGAGATACACGCTGCCGACATGCGTGGTGCAGGGAGCGAACGCATACGGAGGGGAAGGCGTTGACACAGCAAAGTCACTGTATGTTTCCTGGATGAGATGGTCTGCGTCGATGGTTTCCCGGTTGAGGCTGAGTGTTCCTGAGTCGCTCCTCGCAAGGGTGAGGAGGTCCTCGACAAGGCGCTGCAGCCTGCGGATCTCGAGCCGCATGGAGTCAAGCACATCAGCGTTTGCGGAGAGGGTCTGGTCCGGATGTCGTCCAAGCACCTGGAGTCCACTGTCAATGATGGTAAGGGGAGTGCGCAGCTCATGGGAGGCCTCTGAAGTGAACTGCTGCTGTCTCCTGAACGACTCTTCTATCGGAGCCATGGCACGTCCAGCTAGGTACCATGCGACGGCAATGCTTGCGAGGACGAGCGCCATTCCCGCAATGATGACTGTTGTGAGACCCTCCCGTTCAGCATCGGAGATGTCAGCCTGGGATGTTGCGATGCCGAGCGCCCCAATGACTGTGGTGTCATGGCTGAGGGGGACCACTTCATAGAGGTATGGACGCCCTGCAAGGGTGATGTTCCCCTGGGATGTGGTTCCAGACAATCCCTGCTCCAACCGTGACGAGAGGGGGGTGAGGTTAACTCCATGGGAAGTGACAGTTGCTCCCGATGAGTTCCAGACAACGTATGAAGCGCTGGTAAGCTCATCCCGCGGAGTGAAGGGTATGCCGAAGATGAGCGATCCCGCCGCATCATGGCTGAGTGCCTGCGCCTGATGGTCGAGAGACTGCAGCTGCTGGGCTACGATGAGCCGTGCTGTGGCGAACACGGCTCCTCCGACAAAAAGGGCGAACATGAGAATGATGAGGCCAGCAGTGAGTGCTGTGAACCGTATCCGTGCCTTTCTAAACATTTACGCCTCGATCTTGTATCCTGCACCACGCACAGTCTGGATGAGGCGGTGGGAAGTGTCGGTATCCAGCTTCTTTCGGAGGTAGTAGATGTACAGATCCACCACATTGGAGTTTGGTTCAATGCCATATCCCCAGACATAGTCGAGGAGCTGCTGCCGGGAAAGGACCTTTCCCGTATGCCGCATGAGCATCTCGAGAAGTCGGAACTCATGGTCTGTGAGCTCCACTGGCACGCTGCTCTTGAAAACAGCGTGGGCTGAGGGATCCAGGGAAATGTCGCCTACTGCAAGAATTTCCTGGGTAGGTGCTGTCCGCCGAAGATGGGCACGGATCCGTGCCAGCAGTTCGTCGAAGGAAAACGGTTTCACTAGATAGTCATCCGCACCGCTGTCGAGACCCCGCACCCTGTCTGGCACAGCATCCCGGGCAGTGAGGATGATGATGGGAGTCCGGAAGCCGCGTTCCCTGAGTAGAGAGCATACGTGGAGCCCATCGATGTCGGGTAATCCCACATCAAGAACGATGCAGTCAGGCTCGCTCGCCATCACCATTGCCAGTGCAGCCTCACCTGAGAATTCGGTGTGCGTTGCATAGCCCTCCTCGCGGAGAACCCGTTCTATGAGATGGGCAAGTGCAGTCTCATCTTCGACAATGAGTATCCGTGAAGCTTCCAATGTGATTCTAATTATATGCGCGCTACTCTCGAAGCATGGACAAGAAACAGCTCTACCGGATGACGTCAGCACGTGAACAGGGCCATGCGCACATCCGCGAGTGGACAATTGGAACGATAGCCGCATCCGCAGTCCTTTCAGGCGTGTTCTCGCTTCTTGCTGTGAGCAGTTTCGCTGGACATCAGACTGCACCGACATCTGGAACAGCCACCACGACAGGGTCGACTACTGGCCAGAATCCTGCAGGCAGCGTTTCATCTGGCTCGTCCGGTGGCTTCTTCTCCCAGCCAGCTCCCACACCCATCCAACAGTCAAGTGGCTTACTTGGTGGTGGTGGGGTGGTGTCAGGAGGTTCCTGATGTCTCCTCAACCAGCGATGGCTTTCTCCGTCTTTGGCATGGATGGCATTCTCATGGTTGAGGATGCTGGGGCGCTGTCTAGGGGATTGCAGCAGGTGCTGAGTATCTGTGCTGATGTCGATGCGAGCTGCAGCAGATTCCGTGCAGACACGGATCTCTCCCGGGTCAATGCTGCGCATGGTGCACCAATCAGGGTGAGCGCGACTTTTGGGGCAGTCCTTGAGCTTTCGATCCAGGCAGCGCGGTTGACGGACGGCGCAGTTGACCCGACTGTGGGTGCTGCTCTTGAGAGTGTCGGGTATGACTGTGACTTTGAGGAGCTTGGACGCAGTGTTCACCCACTCGATCAGCTTCCCGTGCGCATTCCTGGATGGCGTGTTGTCGAATGGGATCCTGCACAGCTCACTGTGCGCATTCCTGATGGTGTGAAGCTTGACTTCGGTTCTATCGCGAAGGCGTATGCTGTCGATCTTGGCGCAGCCGCTGTTGCTGGTCGGCTGGGTGCTCCTGCCTGCGTTGCCATTGGTGGCGATGTCGCAGCAGCAGGCGAACCGCAAGAGCCCTGGCATGTGGGAGTCGCAGAGGACCATCGAACAGCCTTCATTGATGCGGACGACTTCATTGGCATCACTTCAGGAGGTGTTGCGACATCAAGCACGACAGTCCGGGCCTGGATGCAGGATGGCGTGCGCAGGCACCACATCATTGATCCCGGCACGGGAGCGCCAGTTGCGGAAGCGTATCGCACAGCCACTGTCGTTGCGGGATCCTGCGTCGAAGCGAACACTGCTTCCACTGCTGCCATCGTGTGGGGAGCGCGTGCACGCGCAAGCCTCGAGGGTTGGGGTGTGCACGCGCGGCTCGTGACCGTGGAGGGCGAGGTGGAGTTTGCGGGTAACTGGCCGAGGGGGGAAGCTGCATGATGCTTGCTATGGCTCCCCCAAGTCCGCTCTGGTACATCACGCGTGGCACGGGCTCCGTATTGCTGATTGTCCTGTCACTGTCACTTGCGCTTGGCATCCTCACATTTGGCAGGTGGCAATCGAAGACTCTGCCACGGTTTGTCACTGTGACTCTGCATCGGAATCTAGCGCTTTTCTCGATTGCACTCCTTGCAATTCACATGCTCACTGCCATACTTGATCCTTTTGCCCACCTTGGACTCAAGGATGCGCTCATTCCATTTGCCTCCTCGTACCGACCTCTCTGGCTGGGAATCGGCGTGATTTCGGGCGAGATCATGGTGGCCATTGCCGTCACGAGTCTTGTCAGGGTCAGACTGAAATTTCCTCTGTGGAAGGGCATCCACCTTCTGAGCTACCTGTCCTGGCCACTTGCTGTATTTCATGGTCTTGGAACAGGAAGCGATGCCAGGCACAGCTGGTTTCTCTGGCTCACTGCAGCGTGCATCACTCTTGTGGTCGTATCACTCGTCTACAGGATGTCACTGCAGCGAACTGGTCCAGCCCAGCGCAAGGCAGCAACATTCACGATGAGTGTTGGCGTTTTTGCGCTCATTCTCTGGACCATAACAGGGCCGCTTCAGTCGAATTGGGCCCTCCGCGCAGGTACACCCTCCGCGCTGCTGCCACCCCATGCCAGCAGCTCATCCTCTTCTGCCACCCCAACAGCCACTCCCACTCCGTTACCACGGAGTGGGGGTGGTATTCCTGCTCCTGTCACTGCTGAGCTTCAGGGCATAGTGCAGGAGAATACGGTGCAGGGTGGCGCATTCATCGATGTGGTCGACCGACAGCAGCAGTCATTGCGGTTTGGCATCAAGATATCGAGTCCGCAAAGCACGACATTCCAGATGGAAGTGATGAGCAATGGAAGTGTCATCTGCTCAACAACTGGGACGATCCAGCCACAGACGCTGCTCGCAACGTGCGGAACCACGCAGGTGACCATCGGAAACCTTCAGGTTGACCAGTTGGGAAACATCCAGGGCGTGCTGCAGACGACGGTGACATCATGAAGACGCTTGTGCAGACTGACACAGCGGGATTGCTCGGTGGGCCACCCGCACGGGAAACGTTCGCTGAGCATGGAGCTCGACTTGGGCAACTGCCAAGCCTGGACAATCTCATAGACCTCCTTGAGGAGGCGGGACTGCGGGGAAGGAGCGGGAGCGGTTTTCCCACTTACCGCAAGTGGAAGGCAGTGAGAGATCAGCATGCACGGGGAGCTGTCGTGGTTGTCAATGGTTCTGAGGGTGAACCGCTGAGCCGCAAGGACCGCGCGCTGTTTGAGCTCCGGCCACATCTGGTGCTTGATGGTGCTGAACTTGCGGCCCGAACACTAGGAGCTCGGGAAATCATCATTGCTGTAAATGGAACTGCACGTCGTGCGATCACCTCTGTGAGGGAGGCGATTGTGGAAAGGAACAGTGCGGGAGATTCCCGCATTGCTGTTTCCGTGCTCGCTGTTCCCGATGCGTATGTCTCCGGTGAGGAGTCTGCCCTTGTGCAGCTCTGCAATGGAAATGATGCCTTGCCAATCCTGAACCCCCCGTACCCCTTTCAACGAGGGGTACGGGGCCTTCCAACGCTTGTGAACAATGCTGAGACGATTGCGATGGTGGCCCTTGTTGCACGCAATGGAGCAGCGTGGTACCGGGAGCTTGGCCACCATGGAACTCCTGGCCTCAGGCTCGTCACGCTGCTTGGTGCGGTTGCTGACCCGGGCGTGTACGAGGTGCCAGTTGGCCTTACTCTTGCTGAGCTAGCTGCAGAGGCTGGTGGGCTTGTCGAGGAATGCCAGGCAGTGCTCATAGGGGGATTCGAGGGCGCATGGCATGCCTATGGGGATGGCTCCCTCGAGGTTCGCGAAGTTGCTGGTCCAACAGTTGCAGGAATTGGATGTGGCACGCTTGTCTACGTACCTGAATCCGTTTGCGGACTTGTCGAGGTGGACTACCTCGCGGAGTATCTTGCAGGACAGAGTGCTCAGCAGTGCGGGCCGTGTGTGCATGGTCTCCAGGCTGTCTCGCAGAAGGTGGAACACATTGCGCGTGGCCGGGCGAGCGAGGGAGATCTCCAGCGTTTGGAGCTTTGGGAATCGCAGCTGCAGTCCGGACGTGGCGCCTGCCATCATCCGGATGGAGCAATCCGCGTGCTGCGCAGCGGAATGAAGGTCTTCCAGCAGGAAGTGCACCGTCATATGAGGCGTGGGGCTTGCGACAGGAGTGAGCGGGATGCGTACCTTGCAGTGCTGCAGTATCAGGAGTGAGCCATGCGTAAGATCTTGCGGGTGAATCCCATCCTGTGTGACGGGAGTGGTCTGTGCAGCGAGCTCGTTCCGGAGCGGGTCGAGCTTGACTCCTGGGGCTATCCGATTGTGGGCGATGCACCCATTGGACCAGGACTTCTGCCACACGCCAAGCGTGCTGTCACCCTCTGTCCGAAGCTGGCGCTGCGGCTTGATGATGTACCTGATGATCATGGAAAGGGGAGTGGCAATCGCGGCTGACGTGGTCGTGAATGAGGAGGGTACATGGCATCAGCTATACTCGTGCCAAGAAGTCAGGGACGTGCGCATCTCCCGCACCAGTGTCCCCGGAGGTTCCTGTGAGCACTGTGAAACTGTACGGTCGAGCGCTTCTTACGAGCTCGCTCTGCAACCGTGGTGTTGCGTTCACCCATGAAGAGCGTGAGAGGTTCGGTCTCGTCGGGAAGCTGCCACCAGGCGTGCTCACCCTCGAGCAGCAGGCTGAACGCGCGTTTGCCCAGCTGCAGCGCCATCCTACGGATCTCGCGAAGAATGTCGATCTTGAGCAGCTCCATGACCGCAACGAGATCCTCTATTACAGGGTGCTTACAAGCCACCTTACTGAGCTGCTGCCAATTGTCTACGCGCCAACAGTTGGCGAGGTGATCAAGGCCTACAGCCATGAATACCGCCGGCCTCGTGGCATCTACCTCTCCATCGACAGGCCACAGGACATACGCCCTGCATTCGAATCCTGGGACAACGACAATGGGAATGTAGACATCATTGTTGCCACAGATGCCGAGGCACTTCTGGGAATTGGGGACTGGGGTGTTGGTGGCATGGCAATCTCATGTGCGAAGCTCTCGGTATACACGGCTGCTGGAGGCATCCATCCAGGTCGTGTCATCCCGGTCATGATCGATGTTGGGACAGACAACGAGACTTTGCTCAGTGATCCATGGTACGTGGGAAACAGGCATCACCGTGTCCGTGGAGATGCCTACGATGCATTCATTGACGAGTACGTCAATACTGTGACCGAGCTGTTCCCGCATGCGCTCCTCCACTGGGAGGACTTTGGCCCAGGGAATGCGCGTGCAATCATCGAGCGCTATGGCGACAGGATCTGCACGTTCAATGACGATATGCAGGGAACGGGTGCTGTTGCTCTAGCTGCGCTCATGAATGCTCTTGCAGTCACGGGAAAGAGGCTTGCGGACCAGCGGATCGTGATATATGGAGCGGGAACGGCGGGAATTGGCATTGCGGACCAGCTTCGCGATGCCATGGTGCACAGTGGAGCCACCCGGGAGGAGGCATCACGTGCATTCTGGTGCATCGATCGCGAGGGTCTGCTCCTTTCGTCGATGGAGAATCTCCAGAGCTTTCAGCGCAGCTATGCGCGGCCTGTCGAGGATGTTGCAGCGTGGGGAACAGGGGATCGAGGTCTGCTGGAGGTCATCAGGCATGTCCAGCCGACTGTGCTCATAGGAACGTCCACGCATACAGGAGCATTCACTGCACAGATTGTCCAGGAAATGGCTTCCCATGTTGAGCGACCAATCATCTTCCCCATGTCGAATCCCACCGAGAAGCTTGAGGCACGTCCAGAGGACCTTCTCGAATGGTCGAATGGACGTGCACTCATTGCAACTGGTCTTCCGTTCGCTCCCATTGACTACGGGGGAATCACCTACACGATTGCACAGGCGAACAACGCACTACTTTTCCCTGGACTCGGCCTTGGTGTCAGCATCGTGCAGGCACGACTCATCACTGATGGCATGTTTTCCGCAGCCGCGTACGCCATTGCCACGCAGGTAGACATGGCAAAAGCTGGTGCAGCACTCCTGCCAGCAGTGGCCAACCTGCGGCACACTTCGGAGGAGGTGGGGATCGCTGTTGCCCAGCAGGCAGTACACGATGGTGTCGCAACACGTGAAGTGGAGGACATTTCTGCTGCAGTGCGCGCATCCATGTGGGAACCACGCTACCCGGACCTTTCCTGACAGCGAGTAAACGGTCATCTGTCACATTGCGTAACAGCCCAGGAGTGATCTCCGTTTCACCAGTGTGCGAGGTGTACGCTGGAAGGGGAGAAGAAGAGAAGCAAGCACTTCGGAAAGCATCATGGGTACAGAGAAGCGAAGCAAGAAGCATGAGAGATGGGATCTCGATGTGGATCCACCACAGCGGAAGCCTCTCCTTAGGGGGTGGTCCCATGCAGTGGGAGCTGTCATTGCTGTAGTGGCAGTCACGGCACTGCTGGTCCATGTGGGCAACCCGCTGAAGCGCATTCCCCTCATGGTCTATGGCATTGCCCTCGTGCTCCTCCTCTCAGTCAGCGCGATGTACCACATCGGCGACTGGCCAGCACGCATCAGGAAAGTGCTTCAGCGGTTCGACCACGCGAACATCTTTCTCTTCATTGCGGCCACCTACACTCCTGTGGCAGTCGTGCTTCTCCATGGAGGTGTCAGGCTTGGCGTCATCATAGGAGCCTGGACGTGTGCGGCTGCTGGAATAGCGACAACGCAATTCTCCATTCGCGCTCCACGATGGGTGACTGCACTGCTCTACATCATCATGGGATGGGGTGCCGTTGTCATACTGCCGAATCTTCTTGTTGTGGGCATGCCGCTGATACTTGTCCTGTCTGGTGGCGTGCTCTACTCGCTTGGAGCAGTGGCATATGCGACAAAGCGCCCCAGACTGTGGCCACATGTGTTCGGCTATCACGAGGTGTTCCATCTTGCTGTACTTGCAGCAAGCGTGATGCTCTATCTCTTCATGGTCGTTGTCATCGTTCCCTACCGCATGCACTGACTGTGCAGGTGATACGGAACAATTCAGTGCGATGTGCCGGAGAGGATTGCAGCCACCAGTGCCTTGTGGAAGGCACTCCGGAGATCGGGAGTGATGTCCGGACCCACGCGGCTGCCCCCTTCATCAGCACTGATCCAGGGAGGAACTGAGCGGTAGACAACCGCATTGCGCACACGGCATACGAGTGTTGTTGGCCGATCATCGCGCACGCTGAGGGAAACTGTCGTTGGGGTGCCATGACTGCGGTGTGCAGTCCAGCACTTCTCCCAGTGGAAATGGCCATCACCCTCTCGGACATGAAGCACTGGCGTTGCATCGATGTGGTCATGGAAAAGATGGTGTCCAGAAAGGCTGCGCCGTACGTCAGGAGAGATCTCCTGCGCCACCCAATAGACGAGGGAGGGCATGCGGTCCTTGACTGCGGGGAGCTGCCAGCTGGGAACTTCCTGATCGGGACTCAGCGCCAGGACAGTGTTTGCATGCCGTCTGCAGTATGCTGCTCCATGCGCAAGCACCTGATGGGACGCGCACCATGCGCTTGCGCAGGCATCACCTGAACGATCGATGTACGTGCACTGGGCTGCATCGGTTGCAGCGCATTCAATCTGTGTGCAGTGGTAGGGACCATGATGAGGGGTCGCAGAGCTGGCAGTGTGGCGGAACAACGGAGCCATGCGTGGATCCTCCTCGTGTGGGCTGGCAAGGGACGGTACTCCCTGGGGATGAGTGACAGTATACCGAAGAGGGAATGTCCATCTGCTGCCTAGCTACCAGCCAACAGATGCGCCCTCACACTGTGCTATCTCGCGGTTGAGCCGGTATATGAGACGAGAAGGATTGGACTCGGTTAGCAGCATCTTTCTGTGCTCGGGCTTGAGAAAGCCAGCATCAACGAGGTCGTCAGCGAAGTGGTGGAAATGGCGGAAAATGCCCTGCACGTTGAGTACCCCTGTCGGTTTCGCATGGACGCCCACCTGGCGGAAGACAAGCTCCTCCGCAATCTCGAGCGCTGTGCCCAGACCACCTGGGAGAGCAATGAAGGCATCGGAGAAGACCTTGAAGAGGTGGGTGCGGTCATGCATTGTGTGCACGTAGTGCTCCTCAGCCATGGCATCTGGATGGAGAACAGATGCTGATGCTGCAGGTGGCGATGCATGGTGGACAGTGCGTGCTTCTACGCCTGCACGCCGCGCGATGTCGACGAGGGAGCCCTGCTCGTTGCGCTTGAAGTAGTACGGTGTGACACCAATGACTTTGCCTCCAGCCCGGAGAGCCGCTTCCGCAACTGTGCCCATGAGGCCGCAGTCACTTCCCCCATATACAAGACTGCAGCCGTTCACTGCGATTGCCTTTCCAAGCTCCTCTGCAGTGCGCTGGAATTCAGGGTGGTTACCAAGGGAAGATCCAGCAAAGACGCATACGCTTCGAAGATGGGAGAGTGGTCGTGAAGTATGTTGCATTGTAGTGTCAGTTGTACCATTGGCTTCTGGACGGGTGACGGACAAAACCTGAGTGTGCTCTCCTCGATCGGGTTGCGATCCAGCAATGCTTGCGTGGCTGGGCAGTGGTGCAATTGGTGCGTTCCTTTGTGGCACAATAGTGCAAGACTGGGGGGGGCAACACTCCTCGGCATGGAGGGGGAAAGGGATATGCGAGGCACACGTTACTGGTTTCTCCGTGGGTCGCTGGAGCACCGCCTGACAGACCGGCAGCGGAATACGCTTGCAGCACTTGATCCCTACGTTGTGCTTCGGGATCCACGAACTGGTGATGCTGCAAGGGCTTACTACGCTTCACATCGGGATCCTTCAGTTCGTGAACTCGCTGCGCGGACAGCTGCGAGCGATGTGACGCGCATGATGTTCTTCGATGATCCCTCCGAGGAGGTTCAGCTTGCAGCAGTGCGTGGCGCTGAGGGTGATGGACTCCGCTCAGCCTTCTTCCGGTCGAGATTCCCATCTGTTGTTCATGCAGCTGTTGCTGGACTCGCATCTGATGATGTGCGGAAGGAGTACGCGGCTGACAGCAATCCGGAACTGCGCAGGGCTGCAGTTGCAGGAATGAAGGGTGATGCCGGTCGCATGTGCTTTATGAACGATCCGTCATCTGAGGTGCGGCGCATCGTGGCTGCAACCCTGGAGAGTGAGGAAGCGAGGGCATCATTCGTGTCTGATCCGGACAGTGAGGTCCGAAGGGCAGCTGTCGAGCATGCACAGGAGGAGACAGCGATTGCTGCGTTTTCCCGAGATTCCCTGGCAGGCATTCGCGCGATTGTGGCCTCCCGGCTTGGCAGCGATGGATCCCGCAGCATGTTCGTTGATGACAGCAATCCGGAGGTGCAGTGCGCAGCAGTTTCAGCGATGACCACAGACAGTGGACGAATGGCTTTCGCGAAATCCCGCTATGACCAGGTCAGACTTGAAGTCGTGATGCATCTTGAGAACGATGAGAACCGCCTCTCGTTCATGAATGATGCAGCACATGCAGTCATTGTCAAGGCAGTACAGACGGCCTCCACAGATGAAGTGCTCATGAAGTTTTCGAAGAATCTGTATCCTGACATTCGCATCGAGGCGATTGGGCGACTGTCATCGGACGCATTGCGTCGCGAGTTTTCCAAGGATCCAAGCTTTGAAGTGCGGAAAGCTGCCCTTCAGGGCATGACATCGGACCATTCGCGGATGGAGTTCTTTGATGACAAAGCGTACACCATCCGCAAGCTTCTCGCAGAGCTCCTTGAGAGTGATGAGTATCTGGTGGAATTCGCCAACGATCGGTCGCCAGAAATAGTCCGCATAGCAGCAGAACGGGTGACGACGGACGAGGCACGAGAGCGCTTCCTTCCCTCAACCAACCCTGAAGTCCGAAAGACAATTGTCGAGGCTGCAGAGTCAGATGCGCTCCGATGCAGATTCGCTTCGGATCCAGATCCTGACATCCGCATCGCAGCTCTTGAACGGATGGTGGACGAGAAGAGTCTGCTCCTGTTCATGGACGATCCCAACGCAGCAGTTCGTCGCGTTGCATTCTCCGGACTCCGCTCCATGAACCTCCGAGCACAGTACACCAGCGACGCGGATCCCACTATTGCTGAGGAAGCACAGTACGCTGCATCGATCATCGAGACAGCTGGCCACAGCCTGTAGGTTGGAGTCAAGCTGCCCCGCGGACCAGATGGGGAAGAGCGCAGGACAGTTCGTCCACTGGGCTCCTACACGTTCACTCGAGACATGTGTTCCGTTGGATACCTGTCACCAAGAATGGCTCCCCGCGGCGCAATGCTGTCAAGTGCAGCAAGGTCTTTTGCATCAAGCGTGATGTCACAGGCAGCAACATTCTGCTCAAGGTAGGATCTCCGCTTTGTCCCAGGGATGGGAACTATATCCTTTCCCTGAGCGAGCACCCACGCCAGTGCTATCTGTGCTGGTGTCACATGGCGCTCCTCCGCGAATGCAGCAATCTTCGAGGCAATCTTCTGGTTGTGCTCGAAGTTGTCACCTGCAAACCGTGGATTGTTGCGCCGGAAGTCCGTCTCCTCAAACTGGGAGGGTGAGGAAATGGTTCCCGTGAGAAAGCCGCGACCCAGTGGGCTGTAGGGTACGCATCCGATCCCAAGCTCCCTGAAGACGGATAGATGCTCCTCCTCAATGTCGCGGGTGAAGAGCGAGTACTCATACTGGGCTGCTGCAATTGGATGCACAGCATGCGCCTTCCTGAGCGAGGAAACCGAGGCCTCGGAAATGCCAAGATAGCGAACCTTGCCAGCAGAGACAAGTTCGCTCATTGCTCCCCACGTTTCCTCAATGGGAACGGAGGTGTCAACGCGGTGCTGGTAATACAGATCAATGTGATCGACTCCGAGACGGGTGAGAGAGGCATCGCATGCCCGGTGGACATAGTCTGGACGACCGTTGATGCCAACCCAGCTTCCATCCTCCCGCCGCTCATTGCCAAACTTTGTTGCGAGAACGACATCGTCACGATGTCCCTCAATGGCCTTTCCCACCAGACGCTCATTGGTGAATGGTCCATACATGTCTGCAGTGTCGAGGAAGGTGATGCCAAGTTCAATGGCCCGGTGGATCGTGGCTATGGACTCCGCATCATCGCCAGAGCCGTAGGACTGGCTCATTCCCATGCATCCGAGACCGAGAGCGGATACGACAAGTCCCTGTCCGAGCGTTCGCTGTTCCATGAGCATCTCCTCCATGTTGTCTGTACCTCCTTGAGGGTATCACTGCCCCTTCCTCTCACGGAGTCTGTTTCCCGGGCTGCCAAGTCGGGGTACACCTTCACTACAGACACCAGGGAGGTATTGGCGATGTATGCGACAGCAATCGTGCGGCACGATGCGTTTGAGGATGTTGTGGAGCAGGTGAGGACTGTTCTTGCTGGCCACGGTTTCGGAGTGCTGAGTGACATTGACGTTGCAGCCACTCTCCGGCTGAAGCTTGGTAAAGAGCAGGCGCCCTACCGCATTCTTGGTGCATGCAATCCAGCATTCGCGTCACGTGGACTCGATCTGGAGCCAGCTCTTGGTGTGCTGCTTCCCTGCAACGTTGTTGTCCGCGAGGTGCCTCAGGGTGTGGAGATCGACATCCAGGATCCCACCTCCATTGTGCGGGAGACAGGGAACGAGGAACTCGCAGAACTTGCTGGAGAGGTTCAGGCTGCTCTTGCAGCAGTGGCAGGCGAGCTGAGGGAGTAGGGCAGCGCGGGTGTGGTCTGGCGCATGACAGAATGGTGCCATGGGCAGAATGGCGGGCAATTCGACACCTTTCGAGGAGTGGATGCTTCACGAGCTGCCCTTCTTCAACGAGGCACTCGACAGAATGGATGCTGCAAGGCGCATCCCAGAGGAGCTGGTCAGGGCCTGGTCCGCTGCGGAGTCGTTCATCCTACCCGTTCGCAGTGATGGTGCAGTGCCATGCACAGCTGGAGGTGCGCTTGCACTTCGACAGGTGGAAGAGAGGAGTGCGCTCGAACGCAGCACCCTGCTCGGCCGTGATGCAGCAGGCCGCATTTTCTGGAGCATGCCCGATGAGGAGACGGAAAGCATAGACAGCTTCTGCACCCTCCGCACATTGCCCGCGACCCTTTCACCTTCTGAAGCGGCAATTGCCTGCACAGCTGTCGCCTATGAGCAGTGGCATGCCATGTCCTTGTACTGCACTGCGTGCGGTTCAGTGACAGAGAGGATCCAGGGAGGGACACTGCGATGCTGCACCAAGTGCTCCGCAGAGCATTTTCCACGCATGGATCCTGCAGTCATCATGCTGGTGACAGATGGAGAACGGTGTGTGCTTGGCCAGCGTCAGGGCGCTCCTGCAGCGCGGTGGTCGCCGCTTGCGGGATTTGTGGAGCCAGGCGAGTCTGCGGAAACGGCGGTGCGGCGGGAAGTTCGTGAGGAGAGTGGCCTCGAGGTGGATGGTATCCAGTATGTGTCATCCCAGCCTTGGCCGTTCCCGCGTTCCTTAATGCTGGGATTTCGTGTGCACGTGGAGCCAGCCCATGCAGGGGATCTCGTGCAGAACGAGGAGCACCGTGTGCTGCACTGGATAGACAGAACGACGCTCCTGGAAGAGGTGGAGCGTGGAACCATGGAGCTTCCTCCTGCAGTCTCCATTGCTTCCCATCTCATACGGTCATGGATGGAGGACAGCAGTACCCTATCCCGCTGAAGAGGATCGCGAATTGCGCGAAAAGCGCGCAACATGGAAGGTGCAGGGGATCAGCGCAGGAGGTCCCGCAATGTCTGCATCCACAAATGCGCCCGCATGCCATGCCATGCCCACGAAGGCGAACTTTGACAGGGAGTGTCGCATGCTGCAGCGGCTGCTTCCCATCTTGGGCATGTACTCGCGGGAGCTCGGCATAGACACGGATAGTGGCGATGCGGGACTCCTTGAATGGCTGACAGCTGCGACACTGTTTGGAACACGGATTGGCAGCACCATCGCGTGTGATGCGTTCCGTCTTCTGAAGGCGCATTCCATAACTGTTGCGACTGCTCCAGACACTCCGTGGGAAGAGATCGTGCATCTCCTGGATGATGCCCACTATGTTCGCTATGATTTCCGGACAGCCACGCGACTTCAGGCCATTGGATTGATGCTCAGGGAGAAGTACAGCGGGAGATTACCTGCGCTCCTCCGGAATGCGGAAACTCCCGAGGAGGGTGTTGCTCTGCTCGATGGGCTTCCGGGGTGGGGCCCGGTGACTGTTCGCATCTTTCTCAGGGAGCTCCGGGGGCGCCTGCACTGCGCGGACATCCCGTATGACAATAGGGCAGCATGGATGGCAGACCATCTGGGACTTTCTCAGAGGAGTGGACAGTACCTCCATGCCTATGCGGAACAGCTGGGGTGGGATGTCCGTGATCTTGAGGCACGCCTCGTTCGTGGTGCCTTGGCGCACAGGCTGGTGCGGAACTGTCCTGGTGGGGATGCGTGCGTGGTCCTTCCGTAAGGGCGATTGTACGTTTCCTGTCCGGCGTGCGCACGTACGCTTTGCGCATGGAAGCACGACAATATTCCGGAACGGCACAATCGTTCCACAGGGAATGCCTGGCAGGCATGTTGCTGTGCACTGGATGCAGAGTATGGAGGGAAGCATGACAGAACGACACCTTCCCGCTCCAGATCTTGCAGCAGCGCTCGATGGCAAGCAGTTCGTCATGGCTGTTCCCACAGGGAAGGTTGGCGAGCTGTTTTCCGCAGCACAGAAAAGGATTTGCGACCTCCTTCCCCTCACTGCCACATATCCCGTTTTCCCCCACATCACGCTTGGATCCTATGCGGATCCAGGACGTGTCCATGCGCTTGAGCGCACTGTGGAACAGTGGGCAGCAGCCCAGCAACCCCTTGAAGTGGAGACGCTTCGCATCGAGACTTTTCCTGATCCGTTTCGTGTGGTGTACATCCGATGCTGTGCGACACCAACACTTGAAGCCGCTTTCACGTCCCTTCAATCGAGGATGCGGGACGCGTCCGTCAGCCTCTTTGGTCCAATGAGGACTGTGAGGGACCATGTCTTCCACATGAGCCTTGCATACTGTGACGGGACAACGGCAGAAGAATGGGCGAAGCTTGCGGAAGCCTGCAGAAAGGTGGACCTTCCTGTGCGGAGGGAACTTGTCAGAAATGTCCGCTTCGCAGTGTTTGCTGGCAATGAGGCAACGAGAACGCTTGCCCTGCGGGGTCCTGCTATCGGGCCCCAAGGACAGTCGATCCAGTAGCGGGATTGGGGAATGCTTTAGGACATGTTGCAGTGCCCCTGGTGGTGTGGTACGCTACCCATACAAAATGGTGAGCGTCATGGACAACGTTTAGAATGAACTTTATTAGAGTCGCATCTCACCTCATATCCTGACGAGCGCTGGCAAAGACTGTTTCAGCGATGTGACCCTCTTCGCCTCCACGCCCGTTTCCCATTGTCGGAAAACCAGAAGCGTGGAATGAGGAGGTACAGAGGATGAAGATTGGAGTCTTCGTACCCAATGAGCTGTGGGATGACAGCGACATCTTTGGAGCAGCAATCTTTCATGAGCTGCTTGTCGCTGCGGACGAGACGGCCGTTGACAGCATCTGGATGGCAGACGACGTGTATGCGGATGCAGGCGATACGGCACGGCATCCCCGGGTGTTTGATGCGTGGTCCATGGTTGGTTACATCTCAGGCATCGTGAGAAATGTCGCTGTTGGGGTGCATGAGCCAGCAGGAAGCGCGAGAAGGTCGCGGGACATGCTCCGTGCTGTGCATACGCTGGATGAGCTTACCTGGGGGCGGGCTCTTCTGGGGATTGACGCTGTGTGGACTGATGCATTGCTCCGGAGCTACCACGGGAGTGACGTGCTCGACACTGGAGGGCATGCCGATGAAGCCAGCACTCCCTGGAATGGTGGCATGGAACTTCTTGGGAAGGCAGTCCGTACGCAGATTCCCTCCTTTCTGCTTGTCCGGGAGAGTGCAGGTGCGGATGGCGCCACTCGCGCAGTTGAGGACGTGGAGCAGTCATCGGATGAAGGAGCAGATGGGCTCTCAGCACGTGGACATGGCGTGCAGTTGGAGCTGGCTCCCCGTCTCCACGTTCCCCGATACACCACCATCGACATGCTCCTCACACGGGATGGGCGTGAGGGAAGCACCTCTGCTGGTGCGCTCCTCGAATACCTTTCCACACTTGCTGATGGAGGCGTGGAACAGTGCGTCCTCAAGTTTCCGAACATCAGGGAGGGCGAACCGTTCGAGGTCATCCGCGACAGCATCATGCCCTACATCGACCAGGTGTGATGCATGATGTAGGACCTGCCCAGAGAGGCTGGAATTCTTGGAGTCGCTAACCGTTCTTGACAGTAATCACGCCTGATCTGTCCGACTGGTCCATGACGTACGCGTAGTTCGCCTGGTCGCTGCGATCCACCCAGTCGAGTGTGGATGTGATGTCCTGCCCAATGGACAGTCGGCGAGCGATGAGCCGCTCCCTGCAGACTGGCCACGGAATGTCGAGAAAGATGGTGGCTGAGCAGTGCTGCCTGATGCCTGCCCATGGGAAGTCCCGTGAGAGGAGGTAGTTCCCCTCCGTGAGGATGACCTGGGCTTCAGGAGGAATGGGGAGCGCATTGTCCACAGGTTCACCGACACCATGATCAAACACGGGTGCGGCAAGAGCAGTGCCGCTTCGATGGGCCCGCTCTAGGAAGGCGAGGTATGCAGCACTGTCGAAAGTTGACGGATGTCCCTTGATTGCAGCTTTCCCCAGCTGCTGCAGGGTGGAATTGTGAAGATGGAACCCATCCATAGGCAGAAGGGAAACCGGACCATGCTCTTCCTCCAGGAGACGCTTGAGGATTTCTGTGAGGGTGGTCTTTCCACTTCCTGGGGGCCCTGCAATGGCAATGATCTGCCGATGTTGCAGTGGTTCCTGTGCGAGATGCAGGGCAAGTGTGCGGACGAGATTTGCGGGTGAAGGTTCCCAGTTGCAAGCCATCTATCCATCCTTGCGGATCAGCAGGCGCTTTTGCCAGGAGGGCATTGGATCCAGGCACACTCCAGCATGCCTGTGCTTCTATGCGGGAGGGGGAGGCGTGCCACGGATGCTGATCGGTGTGCCGTGGTAGCAGCCGAGCGTGTACGGAGATTCGAGTGTCACGTCGTAGTGGTACACGGTCTGGAGCTTGCCATTCCACAAGACGGCCGAGGTTCTTCCATGACAGGCATCGAAATTCTGGTTGGTGAGCAGGTTTCCTGAGGGATTCCGCTCCAGGTATATGCCATATCCATCCAGGGCATATCCGATGAGTGTCGAGGAACCCTGGTCTGCCGAGATCATTAAGACTGGAGGAGTGTGGTGGTGCTGCTTTCCTGAGCTGTTGGGATGCTCATCCCAATTGCATGGAACCTGAACCGCGTCATCCGCTTTTCTCGGTTAGCCATGCGCGTGGTTCAGAACATTAGGAATCTGAGTACAATCCGTACATACCTTCAATGGCAGCTGGTGTGACATGAAGAGTATCCAGTACACGTGAACCGCACATGGCGTCAAGCACTGGAATACGAAACTGTGGTACCTCCAAAGGAACGGCAAGGAAGAGTGTTGTAACAGGACACCTGCCATTGATTGCTCGTTCAACCAACCATATTATGAGGAAGCCAGGACGGTCATGTGCACTGGCTGTCCCCATCCACAGGCACAGTTTCCACAGTGCGGGTTCCGCATTGGGGGGCATGTATGACGGACAAGTACCAATCTGGGTACTTCAGCTAGACGAAGTCAAAGTAAATGCCTGCATGCGATGTGGGCGTTGGAGTCATCACGTTGAGCACAAGGCCCTCATCCCATGGGGTCCAGCTCCAAACATGAACGGGGGCTGATCCCACTTCTCCTTTCAGCATTAGCCTCCACCTGCCAGGATCTGAGAGTTGGGAATCCGACATTGTTTTTGGATGTTCATGCATGAGAGTCTGGAGATGCTGGAATTCGTTGCATGCTCGCAGGATGAGAGGTTGTTCATCAGGGAAAGCACGATTCCACGCATCTTGCTCTTCAGGAGAAGAGGCAAATGTGAAACCTGCATCTTCCGGCGTACCGCCACTGGCATTGAAGGAATGAAGAAGACTGAATACAGTCTCCGCATTCGGATTTTCCAAGCCAATGGTCTTCTTGAGCCATTGCTGGTGATATGGTGAGCTGGGTGAAGGAACAGCGGAAGATGTTGAGGTTGGTGGATGGGGGATTCTTGCTCTTCGCAGGAGAATAAGTCCGAGAAGTCCTCCGGAGAAAGCTTCGAGGGAAGTTATGACGATGAGGGCAATGAGAAATTGACCTCCAAGGTTTCCTTGGGCAGCGAGATCATGCGCGTTTGATGGGTTGTGTGGGTCGTATTCGATGGGGATGTGTTCTCCCATCCAGGGTCGTGAGGACTGGTCAGGTGTGTCAAATGATTCCGTTGTGGAATGGGCGCCTTGCTGCGCAGCGTACTGAACTGTCATATAGAAGGCGCATGCAGTATTCACAGCAGCAGCTCCAGTTGTTAGAGATGGACAGTCAAAGTTGATAGCAGTGACAGTCGCAAACGTTCTCGTCCACCCAGCAACTGGCCATGTTCCTGTCCAGGTAAGGAACATGTTTGCTGGAACTATTGCCAGAATTCCAAAAAACATCGCAGTGCACCCATAGATCAATCGCAAAAGTGCTTTGCTATGGGCACGAGCCTGAACGGCAGGATATGTCTGGAAAAGCATGTGAGTGCAGCCAATCAGAAATGAAGCAGTGCATGCAAAGGGAACTCCCCATACGACGCCAGTCGCATACGGGACGAATTGAGCTGATTGTCGTGCAAGTACCGCGAGAACTGCAGTGACTGACATGAGGATCACTGTGGCAGGGAGCCAAAGGGCCATGAAGGAACGAAGGTGCACTTCTGGAAACGCGGCAGGGGATTCCTTTGAAGCCCTCTTCAAGATTGAGTACTGGTTCATATCTGGATTCGAGTATATAGTCCACTTGGATTCATTTGGCTTTCGCAATGCAGGTCGACTGACATGTTCCTTGTCAAGTGCAGGGCATCTGGACGAACATGCAGCATTCATGTTCCATTGTGTGACAACGCATATGCAAGGAAGGCATCTTTCGCTATGCTCTCATGTACAATCGACAAATAAAACGGGTGGTTGACTGTTTTGTGTCGTGATGTGAGATAAGGGAAGCGAGAGTGCCAGCCAATCATGACACTTTATATGAATCTCCTGTACTGACTGGCCGGGGTGTCATGACGCCAAGGCGGCGAACACTTGGAATGCGACCTGCTGTGCTTGCATGCGCTGCACTCGCATTCAATGTCGCGCTGGCTGTGCAGATGGCACTTCCCGTGGCTGCTGCTTCGACGCTTTTCGTCTCAGAGACGTTTCTTGGCGCATCGCTAGTGAACTCGGGTTGGAGTTCGCCGCTTGGCCCTTCAGGAGGTGGACCGAATGTCGTCTGTCTCACTGCAAGCACTGCCACTGGCCAGACTCCAGTCCCTGGATGCTCAAGCAGCTACACAGACCCCGTAGGCTCGGGAGCGTTGCGACTGACAGCAGCAACAGGGAGCCAGGAGGGAGGAGTTGTCTATGAGAGCATCCCGAGCTCCACAGGCATAGATATCACGTTCAATTCTTATCAGTATGGGAGTTCAAGCAAGGCGGATGGCATTGCCTTCTTTCTCGCAGCCGTGAATCCAGCGAATCCACTTCCCGTCACGAACATAGGCCAGCCTGGTGGGGATCTGGGCTACTCGTCAAGCGGGGGGCTGCCAGGCATGGTTGATGGGTATCTTGGACTTGGGCTCGATGTGTATGGAAACTACACGAACAACACGTTTGAGGGCAGCGGGTGCACGAGTCCTGGTGCATGGCTCACTAGCTCGCTGCAGGCTGAGCAGGTGACAGTACATGGTCCTGGGAACGGCACTGTGGGATACTGCATACTCACAAGCACTGCTGCGACGGATGGTGGCAATCCTGTTGCGCTCCAGGGAAGCACGACAGCACCAACATCGGCTGCCTCACAGGAGAGTGAACGCGCTGCTGCGAAAGTGCCTGTCGAGGTGGTCATCAATCCTGGCAGCTCACCAGTCACCACTCCAAGTGGTCTCACAGTTTCTGCAGGAGACTATGAAATTGCATTCACTCCCATTGGGTCCACACAGCAGACACTGTCGGGTCCCATGCCCACCACATTGAACGGTGAGATACCAGGCGGGCTGTATCCCGCTTCATGGGTCAATCCGACGACGGGTTTGCCATATCAGTTCGACTTTGGCTTTGTGGGCTCAACCGGAGGCAGCACGGACATCCATGAAGTGAACAATGTCGTGGCAACATCAAATGGTCCCACTCCTGTGCTCAGCACAGCTCTATCAACAAGTCCAGCAAGTGTCCAGAATGGTCAGACACTCACGTACACTGCGAACGTCACGGTATCAGCGAGTGGTTCTGCAGAGACGGATCCCATCTATGTCGCGGACACGTTTCCTTCTGGGGAAACGCCAACAGCAACAGGGCTTGGAGGAACAAACTGGTCCTGTTCGATCACTGGGCAGACTGTGAACTGCACCTACGCAGCGGGTACGTATGCTCCAGGCACTGCGTTGAGTCCGCTTGCAATGCCAGTCGTGATTGGATCCCCTGGAGGGACGAACTTCACAGATACGTACTTCGCCTCGTCGTATGACTCCTATGGCAGCAACTCGACAGCAACAATCACTGTTGCAGCGTCACCGCAGACAGTATCGTTCACGAGCACAGCTCCCACAGGCGCCACAGTTGGTGGAGCAACATATTCAGTTTTCGCATCCGCAACGTCTGGACTCACTCCCACAATCATTGTGGATTCCTCAAGTTCGTCCATTTGTTCCATTACTGGAAGCACTGTGAAGTTCACTGCAGTGGGCACCTGTACGCTTGATGCTAACCAGGCAGGCAATGCAGCATACCTTCCAGCTTCCCAGGTCCAGCAGTCGTTCTCAGTGGGAATAGGCAGCCAGACGATCACGAACACAAATCCCGCAACAGCAGGTTCTGTCGGTGGCACATTCACGCCATCTGCCACCGCTTCTTCAGGTCTTCCAGTGACCATCACTGTGGACAGCAGCAGCTCCGCTGTGTGCTACATCACGGGCGGTGTGGTCTACTATCTCGCTGCGGGAACATGCCTTCTGGATTACAACCAGCCAGGAAACGCGAACTATCTCCCCGCGTCCCAGATTCAGGACAGTATCACGGTCTCAGCAGCAAGCGGCACACAGTCCGACACCACCACTCTCGCTGTTGACACGAATCCAATCACGTACGGGAATGAGCAGGTCGAAACGCTTACTGCAACTGTCACAAGAACATCAGGAACCGGGAGACCTGCTGGATCTGTGACAGTCACCCAGGGTGCAACCACAGTCTGTGTCATCACACTCACAACCAATGTAGGAACAACAGCAAAGTCAGGAACATGCACTCTGAATGCTGGGGTGCTCAATGCTTCAGGCACCCCATATACGCTGACTGCTTCGTATGGAGGCAATGCTTCGTTTAAGCCTTCCTCAGGCACTGGGTCACTCACTGTAAACCCAGCAGCGCTGCAGATTACGGCGTCGAGTTCCTCGATGACATACGGGGGTGTGGTGCCAGGAGTGAGCGCATCGTACACGGGGTTTGTGAACGGTGACACAGCTGGCAGCCTCACGACAGCACCG
>JAJZLL010000035.1 GCA_021803465.1 bacterium | reverse complement strand
CAGGAGATGAAGGACGCAAAGCCGGTCACCATGAAGAACGGCAAGCCTGCGACGCAGGGCGTCTGCCCGGCATGCGGCACCAAGATGTTCAAGATCGGCAAGGCCTAATCGCGCTTTCCATCAGAACTGCACGGCCCTGGATGGCGACAGTGTCATCCAGGGTCGTTGTGCATCTGCACGATGCTGGCAGCATTCCAGTACACTACCGAACATGGATGTCAGCAACCGTTCATCAGGAACCTTTGTCGATCAGGGATTCAACCGGGAACTCACACTGACCCGCTATGACTCTGCTGCGACCTTTCTTGCTGCTTCGGAAGCGTTCCTCGTTTCCGAGGAGGCACGCCACCATCTTCTCCTTGGACTCGCATACCAGCTCGCGAAATCAGGCGAACCGGGGCCATCCCAGGCATACCTGAGCACTGTGGCTGGTCCAGCAGGCATAGTTCTTGCAGCACTGCGCATTCCGCCGCAGAACCTCGTCATCTCCCGATGTGATGATGCTGATGCCATGCGGCTTCTTGCAAAAGACATTGCTGGTGTGGCGGGATCGCTTCCCGGACTCAATGCCACAGGCGATGCAGAGGGGAACATGTTTGTTGCGAAGTGGCTTCAGGTGCATCCTGGAGTGCCGTGCAGGGTGGCACGGAAGGAAGTGATCTACGAGCTTGCGCACGTGAGTATGCCCGTACCTTCACTGGGCCGGTTTCGCAAGGCAGGCGCCTCGGACAGGGAGATACTTGTGGACTGGCTGGACAAGTTCCAGCAGGAAGGGCTTGGCATTGTTGACAGGGCCCTTGTGGAGCAGACAGTGGACCACCGCATCGGGATGCCAGGAGAACTCGAAGGAACCTACCTGTGGGAGACGGAGGGCGTTCCCGTGTCGATGGCAATGGCTTCCCGGCCCACTCCCCATGGATTCACCATCCGTGGAGTATGGACACCTGAGGAGCACCGACGGCAGGGATATGCGAAGTCTCTGGTGTCGACACTGTGTGAGCGGATCCTTGAGCAGGGATTCGCTGCATGCTACCTTTATGCTGACCGAGCGAAGGAAGTCTCAAACCAGATCTATGTCGACATGGGTTTTCATGAGGTGTGTCCTGCCGAGCACTGGATTTTCGATCAGTAGGTGACGTGCTACTGGTTCCCATGCGCTGAATGGAAGTGTGAGGCTACGGTCCACTCACGAGTGTGACTGTCCAAGTCGAGGCGTACGAGCCAGCAAAGGCTGAGGAGGGGATGGACGCCTGCCAGCCGAGACTCACGGTCTGGTTGCCAAGCCCCGAACTTGCAGCAGCAGAGAGAAGCTTCGTTGCTGTCGCACCGGGAAGAGCATATGTTGACCATGTCCCAAGGTTTGCTGTGGTGCATGTGGAGCCAGTGTCGCAGGCAGGGGTGGGAAGCGCGGGAACAGTGAAGTCGCTGCTTGCGAGCTGGTTGGACCCACTTGTGAAGGGTGTGTTGGAGAGGGTCACGTTCCAGCCACTGCCAGAACCCGTGTTGTCACCGATGTCAAGCGACTGCGTTGCAGTGCTTGTCTGGTTGAATCCGTTGAGGGTGATCGATGAGAAGGTGACATTTGCGGGTGCAGCAGCGAAGGAGAGTGTGCCCCCAATGATGGACTGGCTCGCTGTGAGACTGGATGTGGTCAGGACGAAGCTGACAGGGTTTGTGAGTGCCCAGTCACCACCTGCTATGCCACCACTTACTTCGTCGACAATGAAGCTCGGGTACAGACCCACAGGGGGATTGGTCATACCGCCTATGGTGAGTGAGATCGCTGTGCCGCTTGAGACAGATGCGGGAGAGGTGACAGTGTAGGTGAGGGTGGGAACCACTGACCCGGGTGAAGCTGACCACGAGCCGGATACGTTCGTGAGAATCTGACCGGAATCGTCAGCGGCAAAGCAGTTGAGCGGGCAGACGATGTCCAGGATAATGCCTGTTGTGCTGCTTGCCACTGCACTCCAGCTTGTGCCACCTGTTGTGGTCGTGAGGAGGGTGCCGCCCGCACCTCCAATGAAGGCTGTTGTTGTGGATCCCTGCGCCCATGCAGCGCTGTAGAGGTTATTTGTCGTGCCGGAGGTTTCCACTGTCCAGCTTTGTCCAGAGTTCGAGGAAAGCAGTATGGTGCCTGCTGTCCCGGCAGCAAGGCACATGCCAGTGCTTGTGCAGCTCACGCGTTCGAGATCATTCGTGGTCACTGCAGCTGCTGTGGACCAGCTGGAACCCCCATTCGAGGTGTAGACCGCTGTACCTGAGACGCCAGTTGCTATGCAGGTGGTTGCACTGATGCAGGAGACGCCCTGGAGTTCATTCGAGGTGCCTGAAGTCTGCGATGTCCACGTGCTTCCATTGGTCGTTCCGTAGATGTATCCAGCACTGCCAACAGCTTCGCAGGTTGTGGTGCTTGTGCAGGAGATTGCATAGAAAAGGGTGTTTGAGGTGAGGAGCTGCTCAGTCCATGCACCGGATCCGCTGGAGTTCGATTCCGCAATGAAACCGTTGAGAGCGGCTCCTGCTCCCCACTGGAAGCCCACGGCATAGCACACACCAGTGGAAGGACAGGCAACGTCCGTCACAGCACCACCAGTCTTCGTCATGGAGGTAAGTCCTGCACCAGAGTTCGCGTACTCCGTCCAGGATGGAGCCGTTGTGAGGGAGCTGCCAAGATATGAGAGTCCGCCGAAGCCAGAGGAGAGACATTCGCTCGAGGTTGGACACGAGATGCCCAGCATTTCTCCAACGTAACTCGTTCCATTGCCGATGCTCACTGTGCCAGCTCCCAGTCCGGAAACGGACGACACAGTGGGTGTCACTCCTGCTGTCGGTGTGGAAAGCGGGAGTGCGATCTCGACACTGTTGATCGTTCCCCCCGTTGTAGCTGTGTAGTTGTAGGTGTAGCTCACCCCGGTCTGGCTTCCCACATCGCTGGAGACAGTCCACGACACATTTGTGTCCACGCCGCACGAGGTGAGTGCTGCAAGGGCTAATACACATGCGATAACCGGGAACCAGCGGACATGTCGCTTCATGATAAACCCGTAGCTTTAGTCTTCATGTTTGCCCAATCATAGCAGTGCTGAAGTGTGCTGCATGCGGGAATGCGGAGTTGTTACACATACAGCACAGAGCCGTGAGGGCGTGGGAAGGAACTTCCCATCAGCTATGCACGGGAGGGGAAAGCACTGCGCGCCGGAGTGCTTCCGGATCGAGCCGCTCAGAGTGGACAATGAGCTCGTCTCCCGCATGGAGAATGTAGGTGGGTGTGGGGAACTGGACGCTTCCATCCCTCACGATGCTTACCAGGTGGAATCCTTCAGGGAGGCGAAGCGCATCGACAGGAGAACCCGCATACTCCGAGTTCTCGGGGATTGCCACATCAATGATGCTCACTCCCGAAGCCTTGATGGATATCGCCTTGATGACCTCGGTGTGGCCAAGCTCAGCCTCGATGAGGCCCATGAGAAGTTCTGTGCTGGAGACGCCGACATCGATGCCAAGCAGGGGCATGATGCGGGTATTGACGGGATTGTTGACACGGGCGATGGTGCGGGGAACATTGAATGAGAACTTCGCGATCTGGCATGCCACGAGATTGTCCTCGTCATCCGCAGTGCATGCGATGACGACATTGGCCCTTCCAATGCCAGTCGTGCGCAGAAAGGAAAGCTCATCCCCATCCCCAACCATGATGTTGAGGCTTCCAAGATGGTGCTCAATCCATTCAGCCCTTTTCGGATTCTTCTCGATGAGGGTCACCTCATATTCACGCTCAAGAAGATGTCGGGCGAGGTAGTACCCCACATTGCCACCGCCAATGATGATGACATATGGCTGGGATTGTGTCATGAGGATTCTCCTGGCACGGAAGTGGATGCGCTCTCCGCATCAGCATGATCAAGAATGCTTCGCGCAATGATCGAGGCACCGAGAGTTGTCGTGCAGAGCGTGTCCATTTTCATGGTTGTCCTGTAGAACTCTTCACGGAGGGGATCGTAGATGCGGGCAATGACATGGGGAACATGGTACACACGCTGCGCGATCTGGGCAGCCATGATGTTCCTGTTGTCCCCGTTTGTGACAGCAGCAAACGCATCGGCATCGCGGATGCCAGCTTTGTTCAGGAGATCGTCATCCACTCCATCGCCGACAATCATTGTTCCACCGAAGTCACCCTCGAGGCGGTTGAAGGCCTCCATCTTCTCGTCGATGACAGTGACGTCATGGTGTGCGAGATCGAGCTCCCGGGCGAGCTGGGAACCGACACGGCCACACCCAACTATAATGACTCGCATGCGTCCTTTTACCGTCCACGACCATGACTGATCAGAAACCGGGGGCAGATCCCCGACCACTAGAGTTTACACCCAAGCGGATCATCCTCCCCATTGGAGGGAGGGCTGTGCCCCGTCAGGCTGCAGAGCTTGCGTGCCGGATCGCACGCCGTGAGGGAGCAGTCATCCACGCCATGACTGTTGTCGAGGTGCCTCGTGGCCTGCCCATCACGGATGTCCGTGATGAGCTTGCCATGCAGGCAGACGAGTGGCTCGCTGACATAGAGGGCGTCGCGAAGAAGCTTGAAGTGCAATGTGAACTCGTCATTGTCCAGTCGCGAGAAGCGGGTCCTGCGATTGTGGACGAGGCGGAAAGCTGGGAAGCGGACCTCATTGTGCTTGGCGTCCCATATCGAGAGAAGTTCGAGGATTTCCAGCTTGGAAGGACAGCATCGTATGTCCTCCACCACGCAGCATGCCAGGTGCTTATGCTCCGGGACAGGGCAGTGGAGGAGGGGCCAAGTGTGCGCGACGAGCACTAGGCGAGTTACGCCTCATCCTTTGGCAGCGATGTGGGAGTGATGTCGACCCAGAGTGCGTTCGCGACAGCAGTTGCGACAGCATCGAGGTCATTCCTTTTGCGGTTCACCCAGTATGAGTACTTGATGAGGAAGCCTCCATCCGTGTGCGGTTCCGGTCGGATGATTGGGGCGGGGGACTTCTCCACTCCACGAACTGTGGGCAGGGTAGTCCTGATGTGCTCGACCATGGGTCGGACTGCATCTGTCTCATGCACGCGAACAGTGAACGTCTGCTGGCGCCTGTCAAGAGCTGTCGCATTCACGACGAGATTCGAGAAGACAGTGAAGTTGGGAATTGAGGCGAGCTCTCCGTCCGCCATGCGGACTGTCGTTGTCCGCAGGGTCACGGACTGGACGGAGCCAGAGACACCGTAGGCGGGATTCACGCTTGCGGATACAGTGATCCAGTCACCATGCTTGAATGGCCTCTCCAGCAGGATGAAGATGCCCGAGAGGATGTTTTGGAGAAGATTCTGGAATGCGAGTCCAATGATGAGGCTTGTGAGTCCGCCGAAGGTGAGGAGAACACTGATATTGAGCCCAGCAGCCACAAGCGCTGAGAGAAAGGCTGTGACATACGTTGTGACAGTGATGACATTGTGGACAAGGGTGCGCACCTGGACATCCCCTTTGGCCTGGATGACAGCTCTTGTGGCGATGCGCCGAATAAGCCGGCCAATGATGTAGATGACAGCGAATATGACGATGGGTCCAATGAGACGCTCGAGCACTGGACCCACCACGTGCGT
>JAJZLL010000015.1 GCA_021803465.1 bacterium | reverse complement strand
CATGGGCACAGAAACTGCAGTTCAGATTCCAGGGTACATTGCGGGAACCTGGTCAATCGACACAGCGCACACCGATGTATCGTTCACAGTTCGTCACATGATGGTGAGCAAGGTTCGCGGCCACTTTACGAAGTTCGAGGGGCAGATTGTCACGGGCGAGTCGTTCGAGCAGTCGAAGGCGACAGCCACCATTGATCTCGCCTCGATTGCAACAAACAATGAGCAGAGGGATGGACACATCCGCTCGGCTGACTTCTTCGAGGTGGAGAAATACCCGACCATGACGTACGAGTCCACTGCCATCCGCCAGGTGGGTGACAACTTTGTCATGGAGGGAAACCTGACCCTCAAGGGAGTAACCAAGCCAGTCGCACTCGATCTTGAGGTGAACGGCTTCTGGAAGGATCCGAACATGGGAACCCGTGTTGGCTTCACTGCCACAGGAAAGATCAACCGCTTTGACTTCAATGTAAACTTCAATGCTCCACTTGAAGGCAGTGGTGTGGTCGTTGGCGAGGAAGTCACACTGCTTCTTGAAGTCGAGGCAGTACTCAACCAGTAGCAATCCGCTGGCTCCTGACGCGGCGCGCAGCAATGCGCGTCGCGTCTTTTGCGCATCCGAGCGGATCTCTCCAGGATGGTGAAGCCTCTCAGGGTCCTGCATTGATGGACACGTACCACGTCGAGGTGTATGTGCCCGCATACGCTGTTGCTGGAACGGCAACAGCAAATGAGAAGGTCTCGTTTGCTGGCCCTTCTCCTGTGCCTGGAGCAGCAGTGAAAATGGTCATTCCGGTCGCTGGCGCAGTGGATCCTGCTGGTACAGTAAGCGCGGGCGAATACGAAATGGAGTTTGTGGGAAGGGCACAGTTCCCAGTTCCTGCTGTGAGGGACGAGACACCAGTGATGGTTGATGCAGTGGTGGGGAGCGTGTGGCCCGAACCTGTCGTGAACGTTGTCGAGGTGACTGCAAGGCTCCAGCCGTTTCCTGTGCCTGTCTCATCGTTCGTTGTGAGAGCGAGGCTGCCAGTAGTCGTCTGGGTGGAACCATTGAGCGTCACACCTGGAACTGTAATGGATGCGGGAGCTGCAAGGGAGAGCGCTCCTCCGGAGCAGATCGTGCCGAACTGCGCGACAAATGGAGCCCCAGCTGCCGTGTCCCCTACTTCCCAGCAGTAGGATGCGGAAACGCAGAACGGCTCGTGCACGTAGTAGTTTCCTGATGCGGAGACGCCTGAGGGGCCGCTTACGATGTACCATGTCGAGCCATCCCAGTACATTTCCAGTGGCTGCGCATACCCGGAGGTTGTCTCGTAGCCCACTGCCCAGCAGGAAGTCGCATTGCGGCAGGAATCTCCTATGAGCACGTATGCGCTCGTTGTGACTTCAGATGCTGGATTGGAGGTTATCGACCATGTTGTGCCGTTCCACTCCATCAAGAGGGACTGGTCAACTCCCCCACTGTTGGGACTTCGGATGTACCCGACTGCGTAGCACAGTGAGCTTGATGCGCACGAGACGCCAAGAATGCCGTAGTAGACAGTCGTGGATTCCGCCACCTGGGATCCAAGGCTCCATGCAGTGCCATTGTAGTTGAGGAAGAACGATTCATCATCCTCGCTTGAGAGGCCGCAGGATGCAACGCATGTCGTGCCAGCAGCCCAGCAGTCCGAGGAGCTTACGCAGGAGACGCCATACAGCGTGAATTGCGTTGACGTGCTCTCACCACTTGGAGATCCTGCGACACTCCAGGTTGTCCCACCGCTCCAGGTGAGGATGTACGTCTGCCAGACTGTGCCATTCCAAGTCATGCCGTCTGCAGCGCAGAACGTGGCAGGAGAGGGAAGGCATGAGATCCCAGTGAACTGGTAGTTCACAGTTGTGCTCTCACCAGCGATGTTCGCAAGGGGAAGGATGCTCCAGACGCTGCCATTCCAGCTCATGATGAGCGGCTGAAAGAGCGCGCTCGCATTCTTGAAGAAGCCTGCAGCCCAGCATTCCGATGCGGAAAGGCAGCTGACATTGAGCAGCTGGTACACCTGTGAGGTCACCTCACCTGAAGGCTGGGGCATCTGGAGCCAAGAAGTGCCATTCCAGAGTTCCGCAAGCGTCTGGTCAACCTCTGATCCCGTGCCACAGCTTGCAGTGCAGTCGTACCCAACGCCTATGCACATCGTTTGCGACAAGCAGTCTATGCCCTGAAGGACATCGGAGGTTGCAACCTGGCCCACTGTGCCAAGCGTCCAGTTGCCGGCGGGCACTCCTGCTGAGACATGGAGAGATGAAGCGACCAGCCCGCTGAGAAGGAGCAGGATGAGCACTGGTGGAAGGAGGATTGACTTCAGGGCACGTGCTCTCATATGCGTTCACCCAGAGTATACGTGCGATATTGCCAGGAAACGGCAGATGCGTCACAACGTCTCAGTCAGGGCAGGTGGATCTCAGGTCGTGTTCGATGTGATGATGTTCGTCTGAGTGACATTCACTGTCTTCTGGAGAACGTTTGGATGGAGGAAGAAATAGGCAGCGAGCGCAATGAGTCCAATGATGAGAACAATGCGCACAACACCAAAGACTCTTCCGAATGTCTTCCTGAAACTGCGCTGCTGTCGCCGCTGCTCCTTGGCCAGGGTCTTTCTGAGCTCAGCTGCCTGCATGCGCTGCTCCTCTGACTCCGAACCCTGCTCTTCTGGAGCATCATCAGCAACCATGTCTCCACTTGCCATGGCAAACAGTGCCTCTGCAAGGTTCGCTGCAGAGTCGAACGCATCCCCAAGTCCGCCCTCGTCACCAACGCCAACCTGGGCAAGGTAGTCCCGCGCTGCCCGTCCAAGACGTTCCCGCAGTATGTCTAGCGTTTCAGGGCGCTCGAGAGGAAGGGCATCGGAGATCACCTGGATTGCCATGTCAAGGCCATCCTGATCGAGCTGGTTGTGTTCCTTGAGGAGATCGAGCGAGCGATCAAGAATGTCCGCAAGCTCCTGTGCGCTCGCAGGGACAGTGACAGCTACAGCCTGTCTCCAGTCAGCGCGCAGTTGGGTCAATGGGTCAAGCATGTGGGGACTCCATAGGGGGATACGGGCAGCACATTGCCACAGATCGTGACGATCACATCATAGACGAATACGGGATTTGGGTTCGTCATCCTCCTTTTTCTTCCTCTTTGTGAGGAGGAGGACGACGATGAGGACAACAATGATGAGGATGATCATGCTCGACGACACGATCACAACATGCTTTGAGACAAATGTCGTGACAGACTTCACGCCGCTTCCAATGGCATGACCCGCTGAGGAGAACGCATGGGAGATGGAGCCGACAATCCCTCCCTGGCTCCCCTTGGGCGTTCCCGGCTTGTGGGGCGCAGGTGTGGAGGAGGGAGAAGGGGTGCTCGTGGGGGAAGCACTCGGGCTGGCAGATGGAGAAGGTGAGGCAGCTGGAGAAGGTGAGGCAGAAGGGGAAAGTGTGGGTGTGGGTGTGGGTGTTGTGCGCACAGGAGACGGTGATGGAGTTGCGGGCGCTGTCTGCGAGTACACGACAATGATGTTTGATCCGGTGGTCGCAGGAGTGGACTGCTGTCCATTGCTGAGAGTCACGATGATCTGGTAGGACCCGGCATCCATCTGCGGTGTCGTGCAGGATATTTCCGTTGGCGAGAGAACAGTGCATCCCGATGTCTCAATGTACTGGTGGGGTCCAGAAAACATGATCGAGACCATGGTGATTCCGCCACTGCCGGTGAAGCCATTGCCTGTGATGGTGATGTTTGTTGCGGTTGACTGGGGAAGGTTGTAGGGAAGTATTCCTGTCACATAGGGTGAGGGAACAACCACGGTGATCGTTGCTGTTGACGTTCCAGCCAACGCAGACATCCTGCCAACTGTGAATAGACATAGAAGCATGGAACACACGAAGGCAGCACCCATCACGCGCATGGGTCGAAACGTGCCTCGCGTCCCTTGCTGGTATGACACAAGCTCATCCTTTATGTTGGCGCACTTCACCGAACTCAGTATGCCTTTCTCTGGACGCACTTCCGGGTTGGTAACTGCACTGCGACAGAGACGCTGTTTGGGTCCACATGCCCGTAACAGTATCGCAGGTACCTGCATTTGGCTACAGCTTTGAGAGTCGAAGCTCCTGCTTCAGGTTCCGCTGCCGTCTGACCAGAACCGTAATGATGACAGCAGCAGCAATGACGACAATGAGAATGCCACCCACAAGGAACCAAACCCACAGGGGAACACCCTGTGAGCTGGCTTCAGGAACGTACTCGACATTCTGCTTTGTTGCCTTGAGGGAGGAAGCGACAGTGCTTGTGAATGTGCGTGTCGTGGACTCTGGTGTGCCTGTTGCGCCCTGCGAATGCCACTTGACAGTCACAGTCACAGTGTAGGTGCCTGCGGGAATGCTGTAAGGCCATCGGAATGGATACGGAATCGTGTCTCCAGGAAGGATGTTGTCCAGCTTGAGGGTGTTGGTCTTGTCGTAGGACGAATTGTGGATCCGGATAGTCACTGTGGACTTGCCAAAAAGCTGTCCAGTGTTAGACAGTCCAGTGGTAATCGAGGCGGAGTGCGTCGCCTGAAGCTCCTCAATCTTCGCGCTGTCTATCGCAAACCGCACAGCGGCCGGTCCAGGAACGACAATGACGGTTGCGATCACGAGCCGGTTGACGATGGTAATTGAGAGAGATCCCTTTGATGTTGACGTGTGGGAGGGCTGTATTGCCACTCCTGCGAGATGGTCTCCGGGTGTTGCGCTAGAGGGCACATGGATAGTGAAGTAGATCTTCGTGCGGACTCCTGGAGACAGGGTGTAATCCTGCTGCTTCATCGAAATCCATGTCCCTGCACCCTTGAGGGCTACTCCCTCATTCGAGTACACGGCTCCCGAGGTGACACCGGTGAGGCCATCGACAGGATAGGCTGCTACAGGCATTGGCGAGGTAGTGGTATTGGCAACGTTGAGGCAGTTTGTGTAGGTCGCACCCGGTGCGAGGTCAAGGGTGTAGTACGAACTGTTGCCTGCTGAACAGGGTCCTGCATACAGCGATCCACTCGAGGGTGCAGCAGTGGGTGTTCCTGCAGCGAGAACTGTGACTGGAAGGAGCAGACAGCATGCGGTGACTGCTGCAAGACAAGCGCGGAGCGGGTGGAACCTTGGGGGCAGGAAATTCATGGTGGGGAGTTCCTTGGGGATGGGAAGCGCGTACGTTCTAGTGTAGACCAAAAGTGGGGAACGCACATGTGCTGGTCAGTGCGCTTAGGGACCTGCTGCAAGCGTGAACGTCCATATGGAGCTATAGGAGCCGGGAAGTGCGCCTGCAGGGATGGTGAGCTGCACTGTCGGGCTCACGGACTGCGAACCCATGCCACAGCCTGCAACTGCTCCGAACACCTTGTTTGGTGTAGGCGCTGCGCCAAGGGGAATGTCGAGGGATCCGGAGTAGGTGATGCCATCGTTTGGCGTGGTGCAGCTCGCGCTGTCGGGGGTTGTGCACGTCGAGTTTGTGCTGCAGCTCCAGCCCGTGATGCTGGGAATGGACACGACAGTGGAAAACGTGCCGCCAGTTCCAGTAGTGAAGGTTGTGCCCGAGGCAGTGAGATTCCAGCCGTTTCCTGTGCCGGAGCAGTCGACGACTGTGAGCGTGGGGGAGACACTTGCTGTCTTGCTCGAACCCGTGAGGGTCACAGGACTGTAGCTGAAGGGATTCGAGGACCAGGAGAAGGCAAGGCCAGCAGTTCCACAGCTCGTGCCGCCATTGATGGCGAGCGAGGCACTCTCTGCGGAAACGAGTGATGGAGTGCACACAGTCAGGAGGAGACCAAGACCAATGATGGTCCCCAGAATCCAGATCACCTTGTAGCGCATGGCAGTATGTCTCCGGACGGATTGGACGTGAAGTGCTTCCGGAAGCAGGCGTGAAGTCCTGACGCCACCGTCATTTAGAGAGTAGGACGAAAGCCACGCATGTGGGTGACAAAGTGTTGACGAATGCGAACGTTACGATGCACTTGTGCTGAGGGACCTGAAGTACTGGCGGAGGACATAGGGGAGGATGCCACCATTGGTGAAGTAGTCCACATCAGTCGTGCTGTCGAGGCGGCAACGGGTGGCAAACGAGAATGTGCGCCCATCGGGTCGAGTTGCCTCGACAGTGACTGTGCCCCGTGGGACAAGGCTGTCGAGCCCCCGGATGGTGAACGTTTCCGAACCATCAAGGGCATGGGTGTCGCGGGATTCCCCCGGAAGGAACTCAAGGGGGAGAATGCCCATTCCAACAAGATTGCTCCGGTGGATGCGCTCATAGGACTGTGCGATGACAAACTTGACGCCGAGGAGGAGCGGTCCCTTGGCTGCCCAATCGCGGCTGCTCCCTGATCCATATTCCGTTCCTGCAAGGATGCACACTGGGGTCTGGGCAGCAGCATACTTCTCAGACGCCTCGAAAATGGTCATGAGTGCATTGTCGGGAAGGAAATGGGTGAACCCACCCTCCTTTTCAGGAGAAAGCTCATTCCGAAGTCTGATGTTCGCGAAGGTTCCACGCACCATAATGTGGTGGTTTCCCCGTCGTGAGCCGTAGGTGTTGAAGTCCCGCAGCTCAACTCCATGCTCCCGGAGGTACGCTGCAGCAGGGCTTGTCGGCGAGATGCTGCCGGCAGGAGAAATGTGGTCAGTCGTGATGGAATCCCCCAGCACTGCGAGCGGTCTTGCCTGCTCTATGGCGTGCTTTGGCTGCGGCTCCAGGGGCAGATGCTCGAAAAACGGAGGTTCCTGGAGGTAGGTTGAGGAGGAATCCCAGCTGTACAGCGCTCCCTCAGGAATGGGAAGTGACCTCCAGTGCTCATCACCATCGAAGATTCTGCCATATTCCGTCGCATACAGCTCGTCCGTGATGGACGCTGCAAGCACTTCCGAGATCTCCTCACGACTTGGCCAGATGTCGCGGAGATATACGGGATTTCCTGATGCGTCGCTTCCCAGTGGATCGTGGCTCAGGTCAATGAGCATTGTTCCTGCAAGCGCAAATGCGACGACCAGGAGGGGTGAAGCAAGATACGAAGCCTTCACCTGAGGGTGGATTCTGCCTTCGAAGTTCCGGTTTCCGCTGAGGACTGCAGCCACTGTGAGCTGCTTCTCTTCAATGACTGAGGCAACCTCCTCGGGGAGGGGCCCGCTGTTGCCAATGCAGGTTGTGCATCCGTAACCAACAAGATTGAAACCGAGCGTGTTGAGGAACGGTGTGAGTCCTGCCCTGTCCAGGTAGTCTGTGACAACACGGGAACCGGGAGCGAGACTGGTCTTCACATACGACGGTACGGAGAGGCCCTTTTCAACAGCTTTCTTCGCAAGGAGTCCCGCGCCGAGCATGACAGAGGGATTCGATGTGTTCGTGCAGGATGTGATCGCAGCAATGGCAACAGCGCCTGCATGGAGCTCACGGCTGGGAGCAATCGGAGTGCCATCGCCAAAGGAGCTGCTGAACGATTCCCTGGAATGGTCAAGGGTGACCCGATCCTGGGGCCGACGTGGACCAGCGATGCTCGGAACAACTGTGGAAAGATCGAGTTCCACAAATTCACTGAACTCTGGGAGCTGCATATCGTCCGTGCGGAACAGTCCCTGCTCACGCGTGTACTGCTCAACGAGAGCAATGTGGTCGCTGGACCGTCCGGTGACACGGAGGTATTCCAGGGTACGCGCGTCAACTGGGAAATACGATGCAGTGGCACCATATTCTGGCGCCATGTTTGAGAGGGTGGCGCGGTCCTGGGCAGATATGGAGGAGAGCCCTTCCCCGCAGAACTCGACAAACTTGTTCACGACTCCATATCGACGGAGCAGCTCAGTCAGCACCAGAACGAGGTCAGTGGCAGTAGTGCCCACAGGAAGGCTGTTTGTGAACTTCACGCCTACGACAACGGGAGGGAGAAGGAACATCGGTTGGCCGAGCATGGCTGCTTCCGCTTCAATGCCGCCAACGCCCCATCCAAGTACGCCGATGCCATTCACCATGGGCGTATGGGAGTCAGTGCCAAGAAGGGTGTCCGGATAGAGGAGCTTCTCCCCAGTCCGAGCACCATGGACAACGGATGCAAGGTACTCGATATTGACCTGGTGGACAATGCCCATCCCCGGGGGAACCACACGGAAGTTCCGGAAGTTTTTCTGTGCCCAGCGGAGAAAGGCGTACCGCTCATGGTTCCGCTCGTATTCCCGTTCAATGTTGAAGGCGTACGCCTGGGCAGTGCCAAAGGCGTCCACCTGCACTGAGTGATCGACAACGAGATCAACAGGTATTGCGGGATCTATGAGTTCCGGATCGCCACCAGCTTCGACAACAGCATGTCGCATTGCAGCAAGATCCGCCACTGCGGGGACACCCGTGAAGTCCTGCAGCAGCACCCTGGAGGGGAAGAACGGAAACTCCTCAGTGGGCTGTGCGCCCGTTGGCTTCCATCCGCACATCCGCTGAATGACTGCTGCAGTCACTGCGGGATGTTCCTGATGGCGGAGGAGGTTCTCGATGAAGATCTTGACAGTGAATGGGAGGCGGGAGACATCGTGTCCCGTCTCGGCCAGTGCCCGGAGGGACCACACCTCATGATGCTCGCCCAATGGACGACGCACTTCGAACTCTGCTGCAGTCATGGTACGCGCTCCTTGTGCTCCTGGGGTTGGACAACTTGCAGTACGGCCCCACCATACCAAATCGCGGTTCCGATTTGAGGGAACTTGGTACGATGGCTCCACGATGTCCGAAGTTTCATCAACTGCGCATTCCACCATGAGCCGCTGCAGCTGGGCTGCTGGAGATCCTGGCCTCATCGCGTACCACGACCATGAGTGGGGCATGCCCGTCCACGATGACAGGCGACATTTCGAGTTCCTTGTCCTGGAGGGTGCACAGGCGGGACTGAGCTGGCTGACCATCCTCCGCAGGAGGGCAGCGTACAGATCCGTCTTCCATGACTTCGATCCTGAAAAAGTGGCAGCCATGGATGCCGAGGATCCCTGGCTCTTCTCCATGGAATCTGGCATCATCCGGAACCATGCCAAGGTGAGAAGCGCTGTAGGAAATGCTCGCGCATTCTGCGTGATCCAGGATGAGTACGGTAGCTTCGATTCCTTCCTGTGGGGGTTTGTGGAAGGGTCGCCTGTCGTTGGCAGCTGGGATCGGGACTCTGACATACCCGCATCGACACCGCTGTCGGACAGGGTAAGCTCAGCTCTGCGGGCAGCAGGCTTCACGTTTGTGGGAAGTACAATCTGTTATGCGCACCTGCAGGCATGCGGCCTGGTCAATGACCATGTGGCAACATGTCCCAGATTTCTTGCCTGCTGCCAGGCTGACACTGCAGCAACGTGACCCCAGCTGAAGTGGCCCGGGAGATAGCCGTGCGCCAATCCGTTCTGCAGGTTGAAAAATGGATGGTCACTCCCGTAGCATAGGTTCGTCACCCCAAGTTCTGAGGAACATACCATGTCGCACATCGATCTCATTTCAGCACACGTCATTGACAACCCGATGCGCGCAGCAGCGGAGTCAGATCTTCCCTCAAACGATGCCTGCGGTTCGCAGCGCAAGCGCCTTCTCACCTTCGAGCGTGTGGGGGAACCCGAGGTGAGGAATCTCGCTGAAGGGTCAGCAGTTGTGCTGCAGAGCAGCCACTACTACCGTGGCATCGGGACATCCTGCCATGTTGCAGTGCAGCTTACTCCGTCAGGAGATCTTGTCTGCGTCGCGTACCGCAGAAGGTTTGGCAAGGAGGAGATTCAGCTTGTCTACTGCGGAAGCTCTGTTGGGGACGCGATTGAAGCAGGGAACACGGCAATTGTCTCGCTGGAGAAGGAAGGATTCATTCCTCAGGGCGCACGGACATCCCCTTGGTTCACAGAACGTGCAGCGAGAAGCGCCATGCGGTCCATGGCGACTGGTGCGTCTTCATATGCTCCCGCAGCGCAGAAATGTCTCAGGAAAACTGAACGAAGCGGATTCGACCTGTAGAAGGTTCAGAATTCCCGCTTCCCGGTACAATAGTTCTCAAGGTTTCCACGGGAAGGGCCAATCCATCCAACTTGAGGATTGTGCCCACATGAGGCAGGGGGACGTATGGGTACCGATTCGCTTTCGCTCAGTCTCCAGCACAGCGCACGATGACTGCATCGTGGTGTGAGGGCAATGAGGCACGCATTCTGGCAGGAGTCAAGGCGTACTTCATACAGGAGTCCTGGTGGGGGCACGAGACTCCCGCTGAGTTCACTCTCCAGCTCATCGACTGTGGGGACATCCTGGAGGATCCTTTCGCAGGTCTTCTGCTGGTGGAGATAGACCAGCATGGGTCGCGAAAGCCTGCGCATGTCGTTCCACTCATCGTGGGGATTGAACCTGTGAATGCGGCTACTGACAGCCATGCGCCAGTCATCTGCAGTGTTGGCGATGTGGCAATCACAGATGGCATGCATGATGCGCGTGTCATGCATGCCCTGCGGCAGGCAGTCCACACAAACACTGCGCTCACGCTTGAACATGGTGAACTGCTGCTCCACCGCCATGCATCAGTGCAGGGTGATCCAGGGAATGGCGATGCCCTCGAGATCCATACGGAGTCCACAAACATTCTTGCCATCATGGGCACAGAGCAGTTCAAAATCCAGCGGGCTGTCGAGTGGGGAGACGTGATTGAGCTCACACGCATTGACGCTCTCATACAGGCTGGTTTTGCTCGGATGCCCCGCCTCCTCGGCTGGATAGAGTACAGACGCACCCACGAAGAGCGGACACTTGTAGGAATCCTTTCCGAGCATGTTCCGGGAAGTCACACGGGGTGGGAGCAGGCTCGGAACGCAGCGTCAGCATTTGCGAAGAATCCAGCTGACACCCTTGTGGAAGAGTTTGAGAGCAGCATCATGGCGATCGCCACAATGACTGCACAGATGCACGATGCCTTTCTCACCACGCCAACGCCATACCACAAGGCAGTTCGCGCATCTCAAGAGGAAGTGGCAGGGTGGGCTGCAGTGATGCTGGCAGGCTGGGATGAGTGCAGATCCATCGCGCTCCGCGCTGGACTCGACATTTCTGAAGCCATGGACCGCACAGTGCGCGCCCTGTACGAAGAAACGGCAGCAATGACGGATGTGGGCATGCTGAGCCACGTGCATGGAGACTTCCATCTGGGGCAGACAATCTGGAGTGAGAGCCGGGGCTGGAACGTGGTCGATTTTGCGGGAGATCCTGTGCTCCCACTTGAGGTGAGGAATGGTGTTGCCTGCCCACTCAGGGATGTCGCAAGCTTCCTCCGTTCCCTCGACTACGCTGTGGTCGGCCAACTCCATGAGCGTGGCAACCGGGTCTCAGCTGAGCAGCTTGACGAATGGTCGGACAGGCTTCACCGGCTGTTCTGGACGACGTATATGCAGCACGTGCATGCGCGGTGGGCCCTGCCACGGACAGATGTCCATGCTGAGCTTGTCTTCACTGCATTCCAATGCGAGAAGGCATGCTGGCAGCTCTCTGTCGAACTCCAGGACCGTCCAGAATGGGCTGATGTTCCCTACCGGTTTCTTCAGAGGCTCACTCGGGCACGGGATGTGCTCCACCAGGCTTCCGTTCCCGAGCTGTCGAGGCCAGAGAGTCTCGAGTAGAGCGAGCTGGTGGCTAGTAGATGAAGCCCAGCACTCCAGCGAGGGTATCCACCTGCCGCTGATCCACAACCCCAAGACCATAGAAGTTGGCCTCATGGACTGTGAACGAAGTTGGACTCTGGACTGCGACCACATATGCCACATGGCCGTAGTAGGAATCGTATCCATCTCCTCCGCCCCAGACGACAATGGAACCCACTTTCGGCGTCATGCCAACGGAATATCCGTACGCGAGCGCTCCAGCAACCCACTGGTTCGCATTTCCCCACCACGGAACGTACCGCTGTGTCGCGACATACCACGTGCACTGTCCCCACGGAAAGTGGTCCGAGAAGCTTCCAGATGCACCGTTTCCAATGATGGTGCCACCATATGTCGCACGGCTTGCTGCTGCAGCCCTGGCAGCAGCTTCCTGCTCGAGGAGGAGAGCCTGCTCCTGCTGCGCAATGGCCATTTGCTGGCGATAGGAGGCGATGGAGTTGACAATTGACTGTGCCTGGCCATTGACGGAGGCAGCCTGCTGGGAGAGGGCTGCAGCCTGCTGCTGGTAGGTCAGTTCCTGGGTGTGCAGCTGGTCCTGCTCTGTCTGGAGCTGGACCAGGAGTGCGCCAACCTGCTGCTGCTGCTGCTGCTCCTGGCTTGCGAGTGTCTGCAGCTGGGCCTTTTCCTGCTTCACTGAGGCGATGAGCAGCTGAATCTTTCCATTGATGCTCTGCAGATTGCTCTCCGTGTCAAAGAACTTCAGGACATCCCCATTGTTGACAAGGGAGTTGAGGATGGGATTCCCCTGTGAATACTTGTAGAGGTAGGAAACCATGCTCCCAAGTTCCTGCTGGGTCTTGTTGAGCTGCACCTGCGTTGCCATGATCTGGGAAACGGTGTTGGCATACTCTGCATTGAGCTGATCCACCCGTGTCTGGGTTGCAGTGATCTGGTTCTGCAGTGCGTTGATCTGTCTTTGGGTTCCTAGCGCTGCAGAGAGCGCTGCATTCTGTTGGGCCGTGAGTGATGCATGCTGGGCAGAGACCTGATTGAGCTGCTGCTGAAGGGAGTTGATCTGCTGCTGGTCATAGGCGATCTGCTGCGTGTACTGCGATGCGAGCCGCATGGCAGGACGGGGCGCAGCACTGACGCACATCGCAATGAATGTGACTGCAGCAATGCCAAGCTGGGCGAAGATCCTGCGAAGTTTCATAGGCAACACAACATGAAGGTATGGTTTATACCTACCAGTGGCATCGTACCGTAGGATTGGAATTCCCACAACGTGATACGCACACATTCGTCACACGCTTGTGATATCCAGCACCGGAAGTGTAACGGTGATACGGCAGCCCCCACCTGTCGGAGCGTCAAGCGAGATCGCTCCCCTGTGGGCAGTGATGATTGTGCGGGCAACAGCGAGACCAAGGCCATTGTGCTTCTCGTGGCGGGACGGATCCCCAGTTGTGAACCGGTCGAAGGCAGAGGACGTCATGTCTTCAGGTATGCCTGGACCAGTGTCGGCAATGCAGATCGAGAGTTCACCGTGTTGTACCGTTGCCATGATTTCAGCGGTAGCATCTTCCGGTGTGTGATCCACGATATTGGAGGATATGCAGTCGAGTGCATGTTCAATGCCCTTCTCGTCACCCTGCAGCTGCAGCATGTCCGGGATGGCAAGTGAAGTTGCGCATGCCCGTGGCGCTATGGTTTGGACTGCCTTTGCCATCCACGTGGCAAGGAACGTGCGCGCATTCCATGTCTCTTCTCGCAGCTGGTCACTTGGATCGACACTTGCGAGCAGAAGGAGATCGCTGATGAGGGTTGACATCCTGTCCGCCTCTTCCCTGGCTTCATGGAGGAGGATGTCGCGCTCGGACTTTGGGAGCTCTGGATGGAGTTCAAGGAGCTCCATTGTGGATGAGATGATGACAAGTGGTGTTCGCAGCTCATGGGAGGCATCCGCAACGAACTGGTGCTGCTTTCTCAGCTGGAGAGCAAGCTGGTCATACATCGATTCCACCTGGTCAAAAGTGGCATTGAACGCATCCGTGAGGGTTCCCACTTCATCAGTGTGGTGAGTTGAGGGCACCCTGAGGGTAAGGTCGTGACGGGTTCGGATGGCGGTCACAACATCGCTGAGTGCAGTGAGCGGCCGAAGTGCGTGCCGGGCAAGGAAGCGTGCTCCAGCAGCTGCGAGAACGAGGGAGAGGATTGAAGTTGCCACGAGAATGATGAGCAGTTGGCGCTGCGCAGTCCGTGTTCCTGCGACGGAGTATCCGAAAGCAATCCGTGTGAGTGAACCTGATGATGATCCTGCAGCTATCGGCGTGGCCAGCGACTCAGTCATCATGTAGTAGGGTCCGCCAGGCAGGCTGATGGTGCTGAAGCCACTCTTTGCAGTCCAGAAGGTGCGTGGCACAGAGATGCGTGACAGTGTGGCTGTCTGTGATGTGAGGTTTACCGTGATGCCGGTGTCGATATAGCCGAGCACTGCGACTGCACCGTACGCCTTCGACCTGTGAAGTGTTGAGAGAACTGTCCTGAGTGGGGCAGGCGATGATGCTGCCTCAGCGAAGTCTGCAGTGATGACAGGACTGATGGTGGAGATGCGCGTTCTGGCAGAAGCGGTGTCCCGTGCGACATACGATGTGTAGAGGATCACATTCGAGATCGCGAGGCTCACCAGCACAAGCAGGGTGGAGAAGAGGGCTAGGCGGTTGCGGAGCTGCATCATCCCCCATCATAGTGGAGCGGGTCTCAAGTGGGAACTGCGGAGCCGCCTCAGGATACTCCGGCTGGCGCAACGGGTGACTGGGGTAGCGAGGACACGCGCTCAAACCGTGCATGAGGATGCCGGAGCTCAAGCGGAGTGGGGAAGTGTTCGATGGAGAGCCAGAGGAGATCAAGAACCTCTGCACCGTGGCGTTCAGCTACAGCGCTCAGAAAGGCCTCGCCAACAGCGTACTGGCGCATCTTCAGTGAGATGCCTGTAAGGGCATAGAGTACGCGTTCAGGAAGGGTCTGCATTGACTTCCGACGTTCGAATGTGGCTTCAATCGCATCAAACGATGCCAGATGGGACTTGGCGACCTGGTGGGTGATGTAGTTCGCATGACCCTCAATGATGCTCATCACGGCCTGGAGCCGGCCCACGATTGCAACCTCATCTCTCACAAGAGTGGGTAGCCTGCGGAGAGACTCGACTCCTTTGGGTGCAGTGAGCTGTGTCGCCTGCTGCAGGATGGAAGTGAAATACGCGTCGAGCCATGGATGGGTCTCAAACTGCCAGGCATGGGTGAGCTCATGCATCATGATCCAGCCACGAATGTCCACACCAGACACATGGAACGCAGTCTCGATTTCCGCAATGTTCTCCTCGACCATGAACAGCGTCGCAGGATCTGTGGCCGGTGGGGTCGAGAGTGCTCTTCCGAGAATGGGATCGTACTGCCCAAGCACCCGTCGGGATGTTGCTCCAAAGGCCTCACCAATATATGTGCTGCTGATCTGTCTGTTGAGGGCAGTGAGCCGAGTTTCAGGACGGGACTGCTGGGCTGCGTACAGTGCATTGACGATGCGTTCCATCATTGAGAGATTCGCATCAATGAAGCCGACTCTTCCCACGATGCGGATGGGTGGCAAGTTGGGCAGGGGGGATCCCCACGCTGCATTGAGGTGTGGAAGCAGGGAGGTAGCCTGCTCGATGTAGGACGATTCCAGGTGGGAGTAGGAAGCTGTGGCTGGAGAGTTGTCGCTGTTCTGTGCTCGGTGCTTGGCTCTGTCCCGCACAGCTTCCCAGTCAATGAGGGTGCGGTTCTGACCACGAAGTGGCTGACTCAGCCATTTGATTGCGCCAGCTCCCGCGCCAGCGATCGCACCAAGGGTGACAAGCGTTCGTGTCTTCACACGTTGTATTGTACGCGTTGCGGTTTAGCAGAAGTTGAGGCAGCCTGCTAGCAGTCGTGCAGACCGAGTGCTAAAACATGCTAGGATAGGTGAAAGAAACAGTGAAACCGTCAATTCGACACCATATCGAAGTTGAGGAGGAAAACAATGGCAAAACAGTTGCTGTTTGATGACGAGTCACGTGCCAGCCTGAAGCGGGGCGTGGACAAGGTCGCTGATGCAGTGAAGATCACGCTTGGTCCGAGGGGCCGGAACGTGGTGCTTGACAAGAAGTTTGGCTCTCCAACCATCACCAATGATGGTGTGACGATTGCCAAGGAGATTGAACTCGAGGATCCCTTCGAGAACATGGGTGCCCAGCTCGTCAAGGAAGTTGCGAGCAAGACGAACGACATTGCAGGTGACGGCACAACGACTGCCACTGTGCTTGCGCAGGCGCTCATCAACCAGGGGCTCCGGAACGTTGCCCATGGCGCGAATCCCGTTCTTCTCAAGAAGGGCATGGACCTTGCTGTCGAGGCAATCGTCAACGCCATCAAGAAGCAGTCCGTCACCATCAGTGGCCGTGACAAGATTGCCCAGGTGGCTTCTATCAGCGCAGCAGATCCTGCAATCGGTGAAATCGTCGCCGATGCCATGGAGAAGGTCGGAAAGGACGGAGTCATCACTGTCGAGGAGTCCAAGGGACTCGAGACAGAACTCGATCTCGTCGAGGGAATGCAGTTCGACAAAGGGTACCTCTCTCCGTACATGGTGACAAACACTGCACGGATGGAAGCTGTCCTTGAGGATCCATACATCCTCATTACTGATCGCAAGATCTCTGCCATTGCGGACATCCTTCCCATTCTCGAGAAGGTCGTCCAGACAGGACGTGCGCTCATGATCATTGCGGAGGATGTCGATGGCGAGGCACTTCCAACCCTCATTGTCAACAAGCTTCGTGGAACCTTCACTGCAGTTGCAGTCAAGGCACCGGGCTTTGGCGATCGCCGGAAGGCCATGCTCCAGGACATCGCGATTCTCACTGGTGGACAGGTCATCAGCGAGGAGGTTGGTCTCAAGCTTGACACCACTCCACTTGAGTCACTCGGCCGTGCACGGCGTGTCACAGTGACCAAGGACGAGACAACCATTGTCGAGGGAGCCGGCAAGGACGAGGCGATCAAGGGACGCATTGAGCAGATCAAGTCCGAGATCGAGAACTCCACGTCCGACTGGGACCGTGAGAAGCTCCAGGAGCGTCTTGCGAAACTCTCTGGCGGTGTTGCTGTCATCAAGGTTGGTGCTGCAACGGAAACCGAGCTCAAGGAGAAGAAGCACAGGATGGAAGATGCTGTCTCCGCAACGCGTGCAGCTGTTGAGGAAGGTATTGTTCCTGGTGGTGGTGTCGTGCTCATCAGCGCTCTCACTGCACTTGACTCTGTCAAGGCGGAAGGAGACATGCTGACAGGTGTGAACATTCTCCGCCGCGCTCTCGAGGAGCCACTCCGCCAGATCGCAGCAAATGCGGGTCTGGAAGGTTCTGTTGTCGTCGAGAAGGTGAAGGCGCTTCCAAAGGGCCAGGGATATGATGCATCGACAGGATCGTATGTCGACATGGTGAAGACTGGAATCATCGATCCCACCAAGGTCACACGATCCGCAGTGCAGAACGCTGCATCGATTGCAGGACTGCTCCTCACTACTGAGGCGCTGGTGACGGACATTCCTGAGCCGAAGTCCGCAGCTGCAGCTGCACCTCCAATGCCGGAGTACTAGACATCTGAATCATCAGATTGTCCAAAGGGGCCAGGTCACTTTGACCTGGCCCCTTTTCGCATGCAGTCGCATGCGCAGAAGACGACTGGAGCGGTAGAGTAGCGGTATGCGTGGAAGAGTTATCTGGGGAGCTGGTGTCATCATTGCAGTGGTTGTGTTGGCAACACTGTACGGACTTCTTCTGCCTAAGCATCCTGGCCTGACGGCTGCCCAGGCCAAAGCGAAAGTCACACCGCTTCAGCTCACGCAGCAGGAGTATGTGTGCTATGCGAATGTGGACATCACTGCGACAGTGGCACCTCCCCCATCAGGCAATGCACCCTCACTCACCCAGCTCGAGCATGTCGCCATGACTGAAGCTGCTCGACTTCCCGGCGCCTACATTTCCGATTCCCGGCTGGTGCAGATGCATGATCTCCATGGACTGCCAGTGCGAGGTGAGTCTGTGTGGCTGTTCACAGTGACTCCATTTGGAGGCATTACCCTTACGCCCGCTCTCCAGCACTATGACTACCATCCAGGGTACCGTCCCATCTGCGCAGTGGCCATCGTTCGAGCAGCGGATGGAAAGCCGCTTGGGCTCCGTATCGGCTGAAGCCGCCTACGCAGATGCCTCAACGGGACAGTCCACCAGCACGTACGTGGCTGAACCCAGGGCGGGCTTGCGCTTTCCATGGCCAATGATGGTCGCATTGCGTTTGGGATCTGGACAGGACTTTGGCACGAAGACGAACACGCTTCGCGCTCCTGCACTGATGTATCCGGTGCAGTTGGCAGGTTTGCAGGAATATGGCTGAAAGCTACCCCGCAGCTCTGTGATGCCACCCGTCGTGGTACCAACAGGGTTCTGCTGGAGTCCGGATATGCCAACAAACAGCGCGATGCAGATTGCTCCCAGGAGAAGAATGCCCACAGCAGTACCAATGCTCCGCCTGTGGCGCTCAAAATACTGTTGCAGCTGAGTCATCACTATCATCTTACTGAACCGACTTCAGGGGAGTGAAGGAGATGGCGAGAAGCGAGACATGGCGGACAGTCAGATGGGGCGAGGTGCAGCCACTCACTGCACGCGAGAGCGCTGAGCTTGACAGGATGTCAGCAGCAGCGGGGACTCCTGTGCGGGATCTCATGGAGTGTGCGGGCTGGCAGTGCGCGAGATGGATTGCTGAACAATACGGTGATCCAGAGCCTTTCGGGCATGGGATAGCCATTTTCGTGGGATCTGGCAACAACGGAGGAGACGGGCTCGTGGCGGCACGGCATCTCCTTGACTGGGGATATCACGTGGAGGTTGTCTGTACCAGTGGGGAAGCCCACATGGGGGAACTGTCCAGCGAGCATCTCCTCAGGGCACGGAATGCGGGCATACCCGTTGCAGAGTCGCTGTCCGCTGCCGAGACGCCTGAGAGTGTGCATGGAGTCCGCATTCTCGTTGATGCCATTCTTGGCACAGGGAGTATCCTTCCCTTGAGAAAGACAGTCGCCAACGTATGCATGATGCTCAATGCTGTGCATGCCCTAAGGCTCTCGATTGATGTGCCAACTGGTACGGATGCAACCACAGGTGAGATGGATGCCCACGCCTTTCGGCCGGATGCAACGCTCTGTCTTGGAGCTCCGAAATCGGGCTGCCTTGGAGGAGGAATCTGGGGATCGGTGTATGTGGCAGATCTGCCCATTCCCAAGAGCGCCTGGGACATGCTGGGAAGAAAGCGTTCGGTAGACCGTGGCAGAATTGTTCGAATCGTCAAGGCTGATGACGCTCAAGTGACGATATGGTAACAGATGTGACGAAAATGACACATTGACGTGCATATCCAACATGTGTATCCTGCTTATAGCGTTCCACTCTACATTCCCTACACGTTATGACACACGTTACCGCTCCCACTGCAGCACACACGCCAGCCACTCTCATTCGAGAGGAGTTGGATGACCTCGTATCCTATGCGATTCATCTCGTCGGGGATACGAGTGCTGCAACGGAGTATGTCGTTGCTGGCATTGCGCATACTCTCAGGTATCCTCCTCCCCAGTGGAATCAGGATGCCCGGGCAAGCCTCTACCGCGCAGTGACCCGTGCGTGTCGCCAGAAGTCGAGTTATCCGGCCCGGCCGAAGGGAATTTCGCGGCTGTTTCGCCGGCGTCCCCACCCCGTCTTCGTTGATATCGACACCCAACTCGTGTCAAAGGTGAATACAGTGAAGCGCGCGCTCATGACGATGCCGTTCGACCGCAGGGCGAGCCTCCTGCTCAGGGATTTTGCAGGTCTTGAATACCGTGAGGTTGCCCGGGTACTGGAATGTTCGCCTGCAAACGCGGGCCGATCAGTGGCAATGGCACGACGAGAGTTTGGCACCATATTCAGGGAGATTGCAATATGAAATGCAGCTATCTCACCCTGAGCCAGTATCTCGATGGCGAGCTGGAACCGGCAGTCACGGGAGAAGTCGATGCCCACATAGTGGGATGTGAGCGGTGCCACACTGCACTTGACATGATGCGAAGCGAGGCGAAGCGCATTCGCCAGCTGGTGCACATTCACGCAACTGATGATGTGGTGAGGCACCTCTTTGTTGAGCTTGATCTCCAGGACAGCGATGCTCCTCTGCCTGATCGGAAGGTCAGCAGGGCGGTGCAGAGCCAGAACGAGTCACTTCCATGGCTCCGCGCGGAAACGAATGGCGCAGCGCTCCCCTGGTCCCCAGACTCTCCTTCCAATCCGACATCCAATGACGATCTGCCCCATCCACCTGCAGAAAAACCAGACATTGGGGCAGAGGATGAATCACACCCTTCAGCACTTTCCGACCAGCATGGGGATCCCTCTTCTTTGCCTGTGCCTTCCTCCTCCCCTTCCCCTACCGAAGAGGGGTCCCATGCTGTACCATTTCCCACGCTTGTGGAACCTGAGCCTCCCATTGACCTGCCAGGTAATCCACGGAGCGATGAGCTGGGAAAACATGATTCCCATGGGGAGGAGAGGAGTTCAGTCACTCAAGAACAGGCAGAACCGATGTCGGAGTGGGGAGCGCTCCATCTTCATGATAGCGCTGCGCAAAGGGTGGCAACTGAGCTTCTAGAACAGGAGCATTCCACGACACCGCTCTCACCATGGCGTCCTCCAACCATCGCAACAAAACCGTCTGTGCTGGAGGACGGGCCGACAACTCCGTCTCCCCGTCCCAGCACGGTCAATCTCCTTCCACATGCTGCGGACTCAGAGCCAGCAGTCCAGGAGGGGCAATCCACGGAAAAAAAAACGGCATTTCTAGGGATGGACGAGGATGACGAGTCGGAAGTAGTCCTCCTCCAGCCAGGAATCAAGGAGCAGATCCGCTTTCGGCTTCAGGCTCTCATGCCACGTTTTGCGCGACCAAGGGAAGACGATGCCATTGAGACAGTTCACGGGATAGGGGCTCCACAGGAACGGGTCCATTCCGCTGCCCGTCGTCTCCTTCAGCAGGGGAGCAGCGCTGCTGGACGGGCTGTCCACACTGTTGAGCGTGCTGTGAGCAGCATGCAGAAGTCCCGAGCGGAAAGCAGTTTTCAGGAAGACGATGAACTACCAGTTGAGGAGCTGGACACTGCGCGTCCTGTGCGAAGGGTTTCCCAAGGCATGAGCAGTGGCGCTGACTTGGAAAGGAAGCCCAGGGAGCAGGAGGATCTGTCCACTGGCTCCGCGGAGAATGGCGCTGTTGAGCACCTGCGGGGGGGAGCGCTTTCCATCTCGGAAGGGCGGCACGCGAGTGCAGTCGCTGCACACAGGAAATCCCGCAGCACAGGGAAGAGTGGGCGCAACAGCCTTGGGAACCACATGCAGGAACTGTGGAAGGATCGAGCGCCTGGCCGGCTGCTTCAGATCGTTGGTGGAATGGTGGTACTTGCAGTGCTTTCGGCAACACTGGTGCTTGTCCACAGGAACCATCCCACAGGTGTGCACCACCAGGCTGTTGCAGCAGTCCACCATGCAGCTTCAGTGTCCACATCACCCGCAGCACCACACCCCACAGCAACATCAGCTCCCCATGCAGCGCAGCAGATTGCTCTCACGAATGTGGAGACCATTGGCTCGAGCACAGCACCGGTGGAAATCCAGGATCTTCGCTACGGACAGCACGCAGGCTATTACCGGGTTGTATTTGATCTCACGGGCTCGACAGAGTCACAGGTTACCCTGGGGACTGACGCATCAACGGGTGATGTCATTGTTGTCATCAAGGATGCCCGGCCTGTTGGCCAGCCAGCACCACTTTCAGAAACCACGACCATCACGTCAGTGCACATGATTCCTCCGTCAACTGGAGTCAATGAGACAGTGTATGAATTCAGTGTTGCAAAGCCAGTGACACTGCGACCGGCGTATCTCCTGGGCCCCACACGTCTCATTGTGGATTTCATTCCGCAATAGCACCACAACTCAGGTCTACCTGACCAAGTGCTGGCACGATTCACATCTCAAGTCACACTCACAGAGGTGCACATGCGCTGTATGTGTGGTGTACCAGCGTAGTTCGACCAGGACTGTTTGAGGACTATGCTGCCTTGCAGTTCTTGGTGTGCTTGAGAACACGCTCACGGCGCGGCTCACCCGCCTGCCTCTCATGCCGGTAGATGAACTCCACCCCGATCTCATTCTGCCGCATGTACTGGTGGCAGACAGGGCAGCGGCGATGTGTCAGCACTCCTGACTGCGAGGCAACACCTTTCGACTCTTTGATTGTATTTGCCATTGGGATATCCCTCTAACGGATTGCGTTTGCGGATTCGTGAATTCGGATGTATCTGCTATTGTACCGCAGTGCATTGCGCTGGCGAAGACCCACGAGGGAAGGCGGAGCTCCCCCTGGATGAGGTCTAGGCGTGCTTGCCCTTTGTTGCTGGCTGCTTGCTGGCTGCTGAGGGATGGAAGGGCGCTCCAAGAACGCTGTACAGGGCCCATGTGAGGAGAAAAGTCAGTCCGAGCATGAGAACTGGCATGAGAATGACAAATACCAGACCGGGCGCCTGGGCCATGACAAACGGTTCCATTGTGGCTCTTTCTCCGTGATCGATGGTAAGTTGATGCGTACGCTTTGTGGGATCATTTTCCCACAATTTCCATCCGCGTGGACACTGTGGGCAAGTGCAGCTACGAGGGAAACGTGAAGGGTTTCGGTGTGGTGACCGGGGTTCCCACTGAAATGGCGACTGTCGTGTGGTTGGTGAGCAGGATCGACGATGGCTTGGCTTCCGTCTTCTTGCCATTGACAAAGATGGTCACTGCACCCTGCCAGGCTGCGGCCCTGTCCTTGGTGAGTGGCTCGTGCCAGATGGCAAAGAATGCAGCAAGCGTCATGTGGGCATTCGCCTTTCCAAGAATGTGAATGATGCCTGTTGGAGCCTGCGTGGTCAACGGATAGACACAGGTTCCTCCAGTGACGATTGCTCCCGAGTACGTCCCCTCAGTTCCCTGGTTTGTGGACCATGGCTTGACATAGCCAATGCCCTGGGGAATGGTTCGGGATGAACCGTCAGCAGTGATGCTCAGGTGGGCAAGGCCAGTTGTGGACGCTGGTGTCGTGGAGCACGAGAGGTGGCTGATGGCGGGAGCGGATGGTGAAAAGGATGAGGATGCGAGCCTTATGCCAATGACAAAGGCAATAAAGAGCACTATGACAATAATGGGCATTGTCACGAGCCGTTCCTGCCACCAGGGCCTTTTCGGTGGGGCTGAACGTGCAGCAGTTCGAGTGTGCGTCTTGTTTCGAGAGGGTGATGATGAAGGCATAGTGACTGAAGGTTGCGCATCCGCTGAGTGCACTTTCGCAGGCTCCGCTCGGCGAGTGCCCCATAACCTTAGCACAACAGAAATGTTGTCCTCTGGCATGCTTGCAGGGAGCGCACATACCGTAATCTCTGTGAAAGCTGCATCATGCAATAGTGACTACTGGAGATAGGACAGGAGCTCTCTGCATCGTGTAGCCCACACATGCAGAAACCTGCATCAAGGAGACCACAGTGAACACACTTCATTTACCAGGAACGTCCAGAGTGCGTGCTGGGCTGGCAGCGCTGGCACTGGGTGCCGTGCTCGCAGGCTGCGGTACTGCGGGCACGTCGGGTGGCACCACACCAACACCATATGTTTCCCTGAGTCCTGCACCAGCAGCTGGGTCGCTCTCGCCGGGCACGCAGGCTGCCACGCTGCAGCAGAGCTTCATCAATGTGGTGACGAAAGTGAGTCCATCAGTCGTGGAGGTGGAGACAGACCAGGGTCTGGGTTCCGGAATTGTGTTCGACACCAATGGCGACATCGTCACGAACTACCATGTCATCGCAGGTGGAACGAATCTCCAGGTGGTGCTCACCAATGGCAAGCACTATCCTGCGACAGTCAGGGGATCCTTTGCGGAGGATGACCTCGCAGTGGTTCATATCAATGCGCCAGGGCTCGTTCCAGCGACATTTGCGGATTCCAGCAAGCTTCAGGTTGGGGATCTGGCTCTGGCAATCGGCAATCCCCTTGGCCTCAACAGCAGTGTGACGGAAGGCATCATCAGTGCGCTTGGACGAACAGTCACAGAGAGCCAATCAGGCACAACGCTCAGTGATGTCATTCAGACGAGCGCTCCCATCAATCCTGGCAACAGTGGTGGCGCGCTCGTGGATCTCAACGGCAACGTGGTGGGAATTCCCACTCTGGGACTTGTGGACCAGCAGCTCGGTGGTGCAGCTGCGGGAATTGGATTCGCGATCCCCAGCAATACGGTGCGGACCATCGCGACGCAGCTCGTGCAGAGCGGGACAGTGACGAATTCAGGACGTGCGTACATCGGCATCCAGGCCCAGACACTCCAGCAGGGAACTGGCGTCTATGTGGTGAGCGTGATTGCAGGGAAACCAGCTGCCCAAGCAGGCATCAAGGCGGGTGACATCATCACGAGCCTGAATGGACAGTCAGTGACGGATACCCAGTCTCTGAGCCAGATCCTCGCAAACCTGAAGCCCGGCCAGACTGTGCCAGTGGTCGTGACACTTGCGGACGGATCGTCGAAGACCTACCAGCTGACGCTCGGAGAGTATCCCGGTTAGAGTAAGCTGAGAGCGGTGACGGGCGCGCAGTGAGATGCGAATCCACTGCCTGCCCGTTGACCGGGTTGTGAAGTTTGAGGGGGGAAAGAGGATGGGTTCTCAGGGTCCAGCACCGCTGTCATTGGATCTCTTCTGGATCACACTGGCATGGTATCTTGTCGCATTTGTCTGCTTTGTGGCGTATCTTGCAGTGCGGAAGGACATGCTGACGAAACTCGGACTTGCGGCGATGTGCATCGGATGGCCATTCCAGCTCGTCTCCATCATCCTGAGGGGTATTGAGGGCAACCACTGGCCACTCGGCAACATGTACGAGTACTCGATGGGAATATCCTTCATACTGATGACCTGCGCAATTGGTCTCGGCTTCCGCACCAGGCAGCGGATGATTGGCCTACCCTCGACAGGTGTCGCCATTGCACTCCTTGGCGTCGGGTATGTGCTGTATGAGCCACCTGGCAACCTTGTTCCCGCACTCCACAGCTACTGGCTTACGATCCATGTCACAGCAATGGCCACTGCCTCGGCAATACTCACTTTTTCCTTCTTCTTCGCCATGGCATATCTCTTGAAATCATGGGTGGACAGGAAGGACGGAAGATCCTCGGGATCTCCCAGGGGCAGACGGTTTGGTGCGCTTCGTGCTGCAGCATCGGAGCAGCAGCTCGCCTTCGCTGCTGCTGGAGCAGGCGCTTCGGGTGGTGCATTGGACATTCCTGCAGCGAACCTGCACGATGCGGGCTCAACTGAGGAGAGTGCTCCTGTCAAAGCACAGCACCGCGGCATGCTTGCTGCGATGGCAGACGGTCTCCCGGGGGCAGCATGGCTTGACAGCATGAGCTACCGATTTGTCATGGTGGGCTTTCCCGTATGGACCTTTGGTGTCATCTGCGGTGCCATCTGGGGAGAGGAAGCCTGGGGACGGTACTGGGGCTGGGACCCGAAGGAGACATTCGCCTTCATCACCTGGGCCATTTTTGCCATTTATCTCCATGCCCGAGTCACCTTTGGCTGGAAGGAGAAGCGGGCTGCGATCATCACAGCTTTCGGCTTTGCTTCACTGATAATCACGCTGTACGCAGTAAACTTGTGGATTGTGGGACTCCATTCCTACGCCCGAGCCTGATCACAGTTGACTGAACTAGAGGGAGAGCATCCAGATGCCGAATATTGAACAGCGTCTCCAGGAAGGGGGAATCGTGCTTCCCGAGCCCATTCCACCAGCCGGAAACTATGCGCCAGCAGTGCGGTGGGGGCAGCTCCTTTTCGTTTCTGGCCATGTGTGCAGGCGTGATGGCAAGCCCGTCATAGGAAGACTTGGAGACAATGTCAATCACGAGCAGGGGTATGAGCTTGCGCGTCTCACTGCCCTCGATCTTCTCAGCACTGTGCGCAAGGCTGTTGGGACACTGGATGGCGTCTCGCAGATCCTCAAGCTGACGGGAATGGTGAAGTCCACACCGACGTTTGTGCAGCAGTCCGCAGTGCTGAACGGCGCTTCCGATTTCCTTGCCGTTCTGTGGGGAGAGAAGGGCGTTCATGCTCGCTCCGCGTTTGGCGTTCCGGAGCTGCCACTTGGCGCAGCACTGGAGATCGACATGATCTGCGCCATTGCTGAGGGCTACTGAGTCCTCAGCAGCTCCGCCATGGAATGACTGTCCTCGATGAGAAACTGCTCAGTGCGTTCGGACAACAGAGCAATCGCCCGAATTCCAGCGAGCACTGTGGTATCAGTCACATCTCCTTCCGCTGCATCGTACGTGATCCAGCGTACAGGGTTTTCCGCGTGCTCAGGGGTGCACATATCAGGTGACAGTGTCCTGAGAAGGTAGCGGAGGTCCAGGTGACGATGGCTCCGCTCTTTGGGAGATTCGGGTACAGTGACGCTCACTGCCTGAAGGGGAGTCCATGGTGAGCTGGTGCGCACAGTCTCAAGGTCGGGGAGTCCAGTCTCCTCTCGAGCTTCACGTAGGGCTGCTGCAAGTGGATCCCAGTCGTTCCTGTCGACATGTCCTCCAACCTGGATCCAGTTCTTGACAACGGAATGCCAGCGGACGAGAACGGATTTGGTTGGAGGACAGATGATGTATGCGGAAGCAGTGATGTGGAGGGGGGTGGATCGCATGAAAGGATCATTGACGTCTGCAAGGCGTTCAAGATCCTGCCGGGTTTCCAGGTCCATGGGCATGAGTGGCTCGAGATCGCGTATCACAGTTTCTCCATGGTACTGTTGCAGACGCTGCGCATGAAGCTTTCCTTCTCACGGTGCAGATGTCTTGTGGACGTGCGGCATTGACTGATACTGGATATCAATGCCAGCAAGCGCGTTCCCCCCGGATTGCTGCAATGTCAAACACTGCAGCGTGCGCCTGCATCGGGAGCCCCCTCCCGGAGCGTGCCGTTCTTGATAAAGAACTGACATCTCATAGCGTACCTGTCCTGCACGGACGTGTCACGGACAATGGAACCCCTCAAAAAATGCCATCAAAATGGGGTATGTGCAACCTCCGTCATACTGGAGTCCGTGAGGTGAAACAGATGCAGAGGATCCACCATGTGACAGTGCAGCGCGCTGTCAGTGACGCACTACCGTGCTCTGAGAGTCCTTACTGCTGCAAGTACTTCGTCGGGATCAGCTCTCTTCGTATAGTTCGGTTCAACAAAGCGCCAGACAACAGTAAAGTCCTGTGCGATGACAAAGGTTGCGGGAATGGGCAGTCTGTAGGAGGAATCTCCATTTGCACCCGGTAGGTCGATTCCCATGGTCGAGTAGGCTCCCCTAAGATCTTCAGGCAGGGTGAAGACAATGCCGAACTGTTCAGCAACCGTATTGCCAGCATCGGAAAGTACAGGAAATGCAAGGTCCATCCGTTCGGATGTGGAGAGACTGTTGTCTGGGGTCTGCGGAGATATGCCGACAAGGGTTGCATGCTCTTGCTGAAACTCGTCGAGCCGTGACTGGAGAACACGAAGTTCAATGGAGCAGTATGGGCACCACTGGCCACGATAGAAAGCGAGAACTGCTGGACCCTCAGAAAGGATGCTGGAGAGTCTGACATGTTCGCCTGCTGCTGAGGGGAGGGAAAAGTCTGTTGCCTTCATGCCGACCTGAAGGCTGGAATCCACTATTCCAGACGCCTCCAGATCGTGCAGTGAATGATCCATGATAGCAAGACGTTCAGGTGCAGCCTTCGCCCGTGAAGCAGTCCGCTGCTCTGTCAGCAGCCGTTCCATTTCTGAAGCCATGGGATCTCCTTTGATGCGAATTGAGTTAGCATGGAGTGATATACCCATGGCTAGCTCGGTGGAAACGCAGTCCATCAGGTTGAGAGGCAGGACTGCAGAATATCAGGGACTGCCGGCCACAGTTCAACGTCCAATGAGGCTACAGATCAATCCCACGCTCAGGACGAGGGGCAAGGGATCGGGAGTGGTGCTGAGGCTTCCCTGCTGTTCGAATGACATGGGCATGTGTGCCAACGGATCTGGGCAATACGGAACGCTGAGCCACGTCTTTGCCTCCGAGTGCTGTGGAATCACGGGACGATGATTGTCGAGCAAGCTGAAGGCCTGTATACGGTGAGGATGGACCACCACGGGATCGTCCAAGAAACCCTGCAACAGGATGCACAACTGCCTGGAGGAGACTTGTCGTAGTTCCGAGAGTGAGAAACGTGCAGGAAAGGGCAAGCACACTGAGCGCACTGGCCATCGAGCCTATTCCAACCATGAGTGCAACAGGATACCGTGCAGGTCCCTGCACCTCATACTGGCTGCCCCGGTGTTTCCATGTGACTGAACCAAAGTGTGCAACAAGGGGGAAACCTACTGTGAGAGCAGCTCCGACACCAAGGCCGAAGACTGAGACGATTACTCCGCCAAAGGACGCCATCATGCCAAAGAGTGGCCTGAGTGGTCCCCATACTTCCTCGCCATAGTCATCAGTTATGGAGAGGTATGGTGACCTCCTGCCGAGCCGGATATGCACTGTTTGCCCCCTCTGAACCGCTGCGGTCCATTTCATCGTATCTGTTGCTGCAGGGACATTGAGAAGACATTGGATCCAAAGAGTGTCCTCTGGTGGTGCACTGCCCGGTGTTCGGGACAATCCTGAGCACGCAATCCTCACAGACAGGGCAGGAGTGCTGCCAGTGCGGTCTCCTGCCGCAGGTGGGCAGGAACAGTCGATGGTGCGGAAGCAGACTGCGCACGTCCACTCCTGCATCCAACTGTCCTGCTGTCTACGACTGCTCTCTTTGCAGGTTCCCGTGTGAGGCAATAAAGAGACTTGCAGTAAGGACTGCAGCTCCGATGCATGCGAGGAGGGCAGTGATGAGGGTGAGTGTAGTACTTGGATAGGTGATTCCAACTGCCGCGAGAATTGCAGCTGCAGACCAGATCACGAACGCTATGCCAGTCCCAGTGCCCACGGACTTGGCTGCAGGATGTGACCATGCTGAAGCCAAGAGCAGGGTAGCGATTGCCACAGCCAGCGACACACCTCCAACGAGAGCGTCAACAAATGTACTGGTGAATGGTGAGACAACCGGGTCCTGGGCAGCAGCCGCGTATCCCAGAAAGAGGGAGCCTGCCACGACACCAAGGAGTGCGAGGAGAAGGAAGAGATGGGCAGCTTCCTTTCTTCCAGATGCAGCATAGTGTGGCCAGATGATGACTGCAGCTGCGCCGAGAAGACTGCCGATGCAGAGTGACCCCGCAGCAAGTACGCCATCAAGTGAGTTCAGGAACGTACCCGTAGCCACTGGGGCACTCACGGAAGCGAAGACAGTGAACAGGGGCCCGAACAGACCAATTGCGAGCCCGCCAAGCAGGAGACTGAGTCGTGCCCGTGCTGGAGCATGGGGGAGTGCGACGGAAAGACTCCCGAATGCAGCTCCTCCCACGAGGCATGAAAGGGCAATGAGGAGCAGGACAGGCTCGGACTGTGTGGAGTAGCCAGCACTGATCGAGGCGACTGAGAAGAGGGTTGCGATGGTGGCAATGAATCCTGCGGAAGCACCTGTGAGAAGGGCCCCACGAAGAACGGAGGCGTTGATTCGTGGAACACGTTCACGGATGGTTGATTCAGATGGATGGGCAGCAGGCGGTGGGGGAAGGAGATTCTGTGTCTCTGACTGGCCGAGTGCCACATGATGGGGCTCCTGGCGGACAAAGGTCGTCCAGGCATCTCTCCAGCCTGTGTCTGACAATGGGAACGTCCTCATCACTGAAGTGCGTCCATGGTTGTCAGTATGGAGAATGCAGTACGACTCTCCATCGTTGCCAAGGGCAAAGGTTGAGCCCCTGTAGGCAATCTGCATTGAAGTTGCTGGTGTCATGTTTGCACCTCCTCGACACTTCTAGTGTACGTCGATGGCAGAACATTGTCAGTCAGGAGATGTGGGATGCGTGTTCAGGGGAGGACAGGGACCACAGTTCGCGGTACCATTGTACCGGTTTCACGAATTTGCAGGAGGACCGCATCAATGCGACCAGCATCACTGAATGCAGCACAGAGAGAACGTGATCTTGCTGCACTGCGGCGGGATCCTGACGTGGATGTGGTAGTCATTGGTGGTGGCATCACAGGTGTGGGTGTTGCGCTCGATGCAGCAACGCGCGGACTTTCCGTTGTGTGCATTGAGCGGGACGATTTTGCCAGTGGGACGAGCCGGTGGAGTTCGAAACTCATTCATGGAGGACTCCGGTATCTTCGAAATGGGGATCTCGGTGTTGCCTGGGAATCAGCCCGAGAACGGCACATTCTCATGAAGTGGACGGCACCGCATCTTGTGATGTCGATGCCGTACATGATTCCCCTCACTCCCCATGTGTCCGTCCCCTACGCCATGCTGTCGGGCAGCGGCATACGCTTCGGCGATGTGCTCAGGGCAGTATCCGGATCATCCCATGCCATGCTGCCCTCACCGAGGCGGATCAGTGCACTGGAGGCGCTTCGGCTCTATCCAGCTCTCGCGGGACGGGGTCTTCGGGGAGCCATCCTGTTTTGGGATGGCCAGGCAGTTGATGATGCGCGAATCGTCATAGCTGCTGCGAGGACTGCTGCAGCATATGAGGCACGGCTCATCCAGCGCTGCGTGGCGGAACATGTGGAAGATGGAACGGTCATTGCACGGGATGTAGTTTCAAATGACACTGTCGTCCTCCATGCACGATGCGTCATCAATGCGACAGGAGTGTGGGCCCATGAGCTCGCACCGGATGTCCATCTCCGTCCAAGCAAGGGCTCGCATCTCGTGATCCGCGGAACAGCGCTTGGGGAGCCACGGACAGCGATGCTTGTCCCAGTCGTTGGAGAGCGTGCACGCTGGGTGGGCGCAAATCCCACTCCTGATGGACATGTCATTGTGGGTGTGACTGATATTCCCCACGATGGTCCTGTTGATGACGTACCCGCAATATCCAGGAATGAGCGCACCTATCTTCTCTCTCTTATCGAACAGGTGCTGGAGCACCCCATTGCGGAGAATGACATCATCGGCTCGTATGCCGGATACCGTCCAC
>JAJZLL010000045.1:1053-5919 GCA_021803465.1 bacterium | reverse complement strand
TGCACTGCCACTCCCGGCCAAGCGCATCAACAAGCATGACATCGATCTTCGGCCCGTAGAAGGCGCCCTCTCCTGGAGAGATGACATAGTCGAGGCCATGCTCCTTGAGCTGTGCTGCAAGGGATGCCTCCGCCCTCTTCCACTCCTCTTCCGTCCCTGCGGACTTCGATTCGGAACGCGTGCTGAGGTAGACACGGAGACTCGTGAATCCAAAGGCTGCAAGCATGCTCCTCGCGAAGTCGATGCACTTCCCTATCTCGCTGTCGATCTGGTCCTCCGTGCAGAAGATGTGCGCATCGTCCTGCGTGATGCCCCGCACCCTGAGAAGGCCGTGGAGCACACCGCTCCTCTCGTACCGGTACACGGATGCAAGCTCCGCAAAGCGGAGAGGGAGCTCCCGGTATGACCGGATGTGCGACTTGTAGATCATGATGTGGAAGGGGCAGCTCATCGGCTTCAGCTGGTAGAGCCTGTCCTCGACCTGCATGGGTCCAAACATGTTCTCCGCGTAGTAGCTCACATGGCCACTCGTTTCCCAGAGGTGGCGGTCCGCGATGTGGGGCGTGTAGACAAGATCGTAGCCTGCAGCCCTGTGCGTTTCACGCCAGTAGTCCTCAATCGCCTGGCGGACAACTCCACCCTTGGGATGCCAGAGGACAAGTCCACCTCCCACTTCCTCGGAGATGCTGAAGAGGTCAAGTTCCGCACCAAGCTTCCTGTGGTCCCGTTTCTTCGCCTCCTCAATGCGGGTGAGGTAGGCATCGAGCTCCTCAGGGGTCTGCCACGCAGTGCCGTAGATGCGCTGGAGCTGCTCGTTCTTTTCGTCTCCCCGCCAGTACACGCCTGCAACGCGGAGAAGCTTCACTGCGGAAAGCCAGCTGGAGTCCGGAACATGGGGTCCACGGCAGAGGTCGACAAACTCGCCAGTCCTGTACACAGTCACCTGGGCGACATCCGCTGGAAGACGGTCAATGATGTCCACCTTGAAGGGCTGGTGCAGCTCCGTGAAGAGCGACTTCGCAGCTTCCCTGTCAAGCACCTCGCGCGTGTACGGAAGCTTCTCCTTCGCAAGACGCTTCATCTCCTCCTCAATGCGGGCAAGGTCGTCCTCGGAGAAGTGCGCTCCTTCTGGAAGTCGGAAGTTGTAGAAGAAGCCATCCTCGATGGAGGGGCCCACATCATACTGGGCACCAGGAAAGAGCCGCACGACTGCGGATGCCATGAGATGGGCTGCACTGTGGCGGAGCATGTCGAGCGTCACTGTGTCAGGAGTCTCCTCGGGAAGTCCTGCCTCGAGTGCTTCGTATGACTCTTCATCAACCATGACGTTCTCCAGCCCTGTGTATGTCAGTACCTTCCCCCAATTGTACCGAGTCAATGGAGACTTGCTTGGCTGGGCTGGTCCTGCTGAATAATCTGCAGTGAACTGCATGGGGTGCGGAGTGCGTGGCGAGTGCGGGATGTTCCATCGCACTGGTGTACACTTTGACTGTCGACACGTCAATGTGCATGGAGTCCGCACCGTTGCCCATCCTTGTCATCGCACTACTTATGGTCGCAGTCGTCGGTTACGTGTTCATGGAGCAGAAGAGACGGCTGCCAATGGAAATGACACCTGCTTCATCAAGGATCAGGAAACAGCGGATTCTCACTGTCGTCATCTTTGCCATTGCATTCATCGCCATTGTTGTGCTGTACGTGACTGGCTGGTCGAACAACATCAACTGTCCTTCTCCCTGCCTGATTTAGGTTTCCCCAATCGTGCAGGAGGACAATCACTGGCTTCTGCTACATCTCCAATGGTGGGGCTGAGAATTGTCCACCTGTACTGTTTAGCCGTGTGACATGTGCAAACACACCCAGTTCTTTGAATATGCGCTTTGCATCTTTGATGAGTGGTGCCAGCTCTGGGGCACTCTTGGAGCGAATGTCAAGAATCGTGCCATCCATGGTGATCCAGGGTCTGATTGGACCAGATCGGATCACATAGCGGTGCTTGTCGAGAACCTCTTCCCTTGTGGCCTGCTGCTCAATGACTGCGTACTTGTGTCCACCCACAGAATAGGTCTTCCCCCTTGTACCAAAGGCAGCGAGAGAAGAGCAGATCTTCTCAGCTGCAGCCGCTGCTATGGCACGCTGCTGCACAGCTCGAGGAATCGCCTGCATTGTCGAGAGCCAGAATTCAGGATCAATGCGGGTTTCTGACACACGGTTGAACAGTTCGACACTCTGGACATCACTGTCGGGAATGGTGGCGGGCAGGGGAAGTGCTGCAAGCGCATCCACCAAAGCAACATCCTGTGCGGAACTGCAGGTATCTGCCAGGTAGTTGAGTCCCAGACTGCGGAGTGCAGGATCCGCTTCACGCACTGCCATGGTGTGCACACGCTGCAGCAACACGGGAAGATCATGGAAAAATTGCTCGTCCACTGCGCTCACATCGTTCCAGGAAGAGGCATGCTGAACAGAATTGCCACTTCCCTGAGCCGTGGCGGGAGACGCGAAGCTGTGGGACTGGGAGCTGGGAAGCATGCGCGAGTTTCCAAGAGTATGGGACTTGCCAATGCTGTCAACTGCGACCAACTTCTGATGTCCTCCAGACGTCGGTTTCCAGGTATATTCCATGTTCGAACCAGGAAGCCTCACCGATTCCAGGGAAGGAAATGATGCAATCCGTGAGGCCAGGAGTGGCAGATCGATCCTGAATACGGAGACTTTCCGTTCACGTGCTGTCGCCACTTCTGCATCCAAACCAGCACGGGTGAGCTCCATGGAAGCCTTCATCTGCCCCCAAACCCGATGGAACGCCACATCATGCTCAGCAAGCTTCTGCTCAAGCTCCAGCGCCTGCACATATGCCTTGTATGGTGTCATGCCAGCATCTGCAGGCAATGCATGCGTGCTCCGATCTTTCATGACATGAGTCTAGTTCTGGAATAGGGACATTATGAAGACAATGCTGACTGGCTGCATGTGACTGCGCGATTCCTGATGGATGACATTCCTGCGTTGCACCCGCGTGGCGGGGACAACCTTTCAGCTTCGTGCAACCACTCCGGAAAGGTAGGGATCCGCGGTTCCAGTGCGTGCGTTCACACCGATGAACGCATAGTGTCCGGAGCATGCGCTCACTGTGGCTCCAGGTTCATATAGGCACGGATTTTGTCCACCCAACTGGCCTGAAGGTGAAAAGAGGATGAAGAGCCAGTCGATGGCAGTGCTGCTTGCGGGTTTCGGGGTTCCTGGAAGGTCGATGTACGTCGCTTTCACGAGTGCTGCGCCTGCGAGCGACATGTCGGGTGCTGCCATCTCTGCGTAGCGTCTGGTATCTTTGGCGTGCGCAAGAGCGGATTGTTCGGAAATGTCATTTGGGGAAGTGGCTGCTGGCCCGAGACTGGCAGGAATGGCTTCAATGACACGTGCAGGAACCCCCGCAATCGCAAAGGATCCGCTGTTGAACTTGGGAAGCGGTTGTGTGGCATACGCTGCACCAGATGAATTCATCGATGGACCAGGATTTCCCGCTTGGCCTGACCTCGCAGAAACAGGGGCCGCCTCATGTGGACGGGTAGGCGTGAGATATGTGGTGCCACAGGCAGATTCCCCAAATGCTGCCAGGAGCAGAAGAACAGCGAATCGCATGATGCGCATGGGCAGGAATCTCCCTCGAATTTCGGACTGCACTAAGTATCTCCTTTCGGAATGTGTCGCAGGATGCAACTGCATTTCGCTGCACGATGCCGCCCTGAACTGGATTGGCTTGATACGAATCGTCCGCCGCCTGGGTCGATGGCCCAGCGCATCAAACAAGCCTGACATGCTGGATGAAGACCGTCACCAGAGTCCCCGCACAAAGGCTTCCAAGTCCAAGCAGGCCCTGCATACAGGAGGAGTGCGTATTCGGCAATGCAGGCGATTTGGATCTGAATCCTGCTGCGAAGAATCCCATGATGCCAGTGCAGAGCCAGAAGAGGAGAAAGTAGCCAGTCTTCCCTACTGTGAATGGGAGTGCCAGAGAAACAGTGCCAGTCACCACGTATGCTGCAGCCCCGAGAACAACGCCAGTGTCAGTGGATCCTGTCGTGCTGAGGCTACTGGCTGTGCGGGAAACGAAGGTTGGGTGATGCCAACGCCATCCCCAATCTGAAGTGGTCCCAACGAGGTGCGTGCTTCCTGGCATGTTCCGCTCAGGCCTTGGCAACCAGTGAATGTTCCTAGCCGACGAGGCGGGACATCCCTGCAGGCACATCTTCCCTCGCAGTGCAGCTGCTCTGCACAAGCTCAAGCTCGGGATTGAAGCGGTTGAGATACGGATCGAGTGAGAGCTGCTTTGCCATGGGAAGGATTGTCCGCTTCGCGGATCTCCTGACCTGCTTCCGGATGCGTTCCCGCCGCATCGGGTCGGAGACACAGCAATCGATGCTGCAGTACTTCGCAGTGCGCTTTTTCACCTCATTCGAGCATTCGCTGTAGGCGCACGTGCGAAAAGTCTCAGACCGTGTTCGGCTCATGTTTTCTACCCCCTACTCACACAATGTGTGATGAGTGTACCCACCACCCGGGGAAAAATGCAAGCAAAAAACGGCCCAATTTTCGTCATTTTTGATCGTGTTTTTCCACATCTGTGGATATCCTGGCCTGCCTGCCTTGGGGATTCTGTGGATGACTTTTCTCCCACTCTCAGGGCCATGTGGATAACTCAATTTCGGCACATATGGCGCGTTCCCACCGTTTGGAGGGAATGGATCAGCCAGGTTTTCCGGCTCTTCACCAACGAGCGGGGTGTGAAGGGCATTGGGAACGATGGAGACAAGACACAGAAGTGCCTATGGGAAGTGTGGAAGAGCCGGAATGGCAGCAGAAGTG
>JAJZLL010000045.1:0-1043 GCA_021803465.1 bacterium | reverse complement strand
GAGGCAAGGTAGCCTCGCATTTTTTGATTTAGCATGAGAAAAGTATGCGGTTATCTTGCCGCTCTTTTCTTATCTCCCCGCCTTCCTCTCTTTCTCTGCTCAACCCCGCTTATCTGCGAAGAGCCGGTTTTCCAGGCATGCGTCACCAGGGAGGAACTGGTGTGGTGGTCGCGTCAGGGATCGAACCTGAGACCTCTGCGATGTCAACGCAGCGCTCGTACCAACTGAGCTACGCGACCAAGGCGGACACTCTCCCAGTGGGACGTGTCTGGTCCTCAGTGATCATAGCAGGTTGGCACAATTGCCCTGCAGGGATCAGATGTTCGCTGGCGTATGGATCTTCGCCTTGTGTGTTGCACGTTGGGCAGCCTTGAAGTCTGCCTGGGTGACTTCCACAAGGAGGACTTCCTCACAGTTGTGGCACACGACATGAAACGCCTCAGGGTCCTGAATGGGCCGGGCAACAGTCTGACGATAACCGCAGCATTCGCAAGTAACGATAGCCCGCACTGTCTTCACCTCCCTGTGCGTTGCTCATAGGTACACACTGAGAGTGCCACTCTGAACTGCGTCATGCGTGTATGCAACGCACTCGTTGCACAGCCGTCATGTTTGTCACATCGCGTTTCCCAAACGGGTGGGAAACGGACAGTCCCGTTACCCCTCGAGCGTGATGGGTTCCTCGTCATCCGAGGGATCGAGGCGCTGGAGTTCCTTCTTCAGGAAGGTGGAGCCTGCTATTGCCCCAAGGACAAGCACGCCCCCCACTCCCCCGATGACGACACCCACTCCGATATGGTCCGCAAGCGTGCCTGCAAGAAGGAGTGGAAGCGCTATTGCTGCATTGATGACGGTGAAGACACCACCGAAGATGCGACCCCGCACTTCCGCAGTCGTCTTGTGCTGGAGCGAGGCGAAGGCGGGTATGAGGAGTGCGCCAAGCGCTGCACCAAAGATGACTGCGACAAGCATGACAAAGAAGATGAGTTCCTGGCGGAATCCGAGATGGCTGAGAAGGAGTGGTCCTCCTCCGAGGAAGATGA
>JAJZLL010000055.1 GCA_021803465.1 bacterium | reverse complement strand
CAAGGCATAGCTTGCCTGCATCATGGAATTCCACCGGTCCGTATCGCCAATGATGCCCCCTGCCTCCTCAACCATCCGTTCCGGAGTGCACTCCTCATCAGGAATCATGATTGCTGCGCCACGATTGACATACATGGTGGTGTTGAACAGCTGGTGACCGCCCGCATGGGGATACGGGACAAGCACCATTGGTCGTCCCACTGTGGAACACTCGGCAAGCGAGGATCCTCCAGCGCGCATGACGACAAGATCCGCTTGCTCGATCTCCTTTGCGATGTCATCAAAGAAGGGAGAGACATGGTACCGTTTCTGATACTTTGGAGCGAGCTCGTTCCAGCGGCCAATCACCCGCTCGCTGTCCGCGACACCACACTGATGCGTCACGGATAGTTCTGGGTGGGCGTCGAGCAGGGAGGAGATGCTGCCCATGATCGCGGAGTTGATGCGCCGCGCTCCCTGGGATCCCCCCATGACGAGCAGCCGCTCACAGGATCTTCGTGTCGAGATTCCCCTTCGGGCAACCACTTCTGGACGCACGGGATTGCCCGTGTACACAACACTCCTCGCATGGAGATGCTGCCGTGTTGTCGGGTACGATGTAGCAATCGCGTTCACCCATCGTGCAAGTAGTCTCGTTGCCCTTCCTGGCAGCGCATTCTGTTCGAGAAGGATGGTGGGAATCTTCCGGGACTGGGCTGCTAGAATGACGGGAACGCACACATAGCCTGACGTGCCAACGACAACATCTGGATGGACCTCATCGAAGAGGTGCTTCATTGTCCTGATGGCGCGTGGAAGCTCAGCAGTGAATCTCGCGAGTGTCGCTGGATGCTGGACATCCACTCCGCCTATCTTCACTGTCGCCAGCCTGAAGGCGGACAGTTCAACAAGACGCTCCGCCACTCCGCCCTCGCGCCCAACAATGACGATCTCAGAGTCGGGAGAGCTCTCGTGGAGCGTCGCTGCGAGCGCGAGGCCCGGAGTCAAATGGCCTCCAGTTCCCCCACCAGCGATCACGATGCGCACGTTGCGTTACTCCTTTGCGTTGTCCTTGGGAAGCGACATTTAACAGTATCCCCATTGCAACCAGTGTCATGACGAGATCGCTGCCACCGTATGAGATGAAGGGGAGTGGAATGCCAATCGTGGGGCTCACTCCTGTGACGGAAGCCATGTTGACGAATGCATCGAATCCCACCCACGCAGTGATGCCTGCAGCAAGGAGCGTTCCAAACAGGTCCGGTGCACGCCGTGCAGCACGGAGTCCACGGATCATGAGGAAGGTGAAGGCTGCAACGACTGCAGCCGTTCCAAGGAGGCCAAGTTCCTCGCCAATGATTGCGAAGATGTAGTCTGTCTGTGCTGAGGGAAGCCAGCCGTACTTCTGGATGGAGTTGCCAAGCCCCACACCGAACAGACCACCCGAGCCGAAGCCCTCAAACGACTGGACACTCTGGTATCCGGTAGTGCGCGCTGCTGCGAAGGGATTGGTGAAGTTCGAAATGCGTGCACCTCGGTACGACTCCATCTTGATCATGAGCACTGTCGCTATGCCAAGGAGCGCAACGACAATCACCAGATGCCGTCCTCTTGCTCCCGCAAAGTAAAGGAGCGTGAGTCCTACAGCTGCGATGACCATGGTTGTTCCCATGTCCTTCTCAAGAAGCACGAGTCCCAGAAGAACGCCGAAGAGGATGCAGTAATCCCGGACACCTGGGAGTGTCGTGATGACGGAACGCTTCATGACAAGCCAGTGGCCAAAGACGATGATGGCGCACAGTGTCGCAATCGATGATGGCTGGATAAGCAAGGAGCCAAGCTTGAACCACCGCCTCGCTCCATACGCCTCAGCCCCGACATGGGGAATGAGGACTGCAACGAGCATGATAGCGCTGATGAGCGCAATGGGTTTCACGAACCTCTGGAGTATGTGGTAGTCGATCCTGCTCACAGCGACCATCGCAACAAGCCCGATCGTGAAGTAAACAATCTGGCGGTCGAAGAAGTAGTTCGCGTTGCCGTACCACAGAAAGCCGAGCGCATCAGATGCGCTGTACACCATCACAAGGCCGAAGCAGCTGAGCGCTGCAATGATCATGAACAGCCAGACATCCGGTTTCGTCTTCCCATTCTGCGCATTTCCCTGGAGCAGGGAGGAGAAGGGGACTGCCCGTCCAATGAGCGCCAGGACGCTTTCGCCCTCTTCAAGGTGAGATTTCACGAGGCCATCCTCAACCGTGTGCATGCAAGACGTAGAGAGAAGTGTCACAACGATCCCGGACACTGTCCGGTCAGGCTTGTGATGTCACAATACGCGACGATCATACCGCGTTGTGGCCCATTCGTACAGTCCAAAGTTTCCCATGCCGGAATTGCTCCTGCATGCAGTGATGCATCCAGCCTGCACTCAACCTTGCTCCACCGGCTTAGGATGGTTGTGGAAACATCCACAAGTGTTGAACTGTCCATGAATCCAATCAGCTTCACTGCCCCCTATCGCGCACTCGGATCCCGATGGATCATCCAGCTCCCCGACGAAGTGAGCAGAAGTCTCCCATCCCGTGGCCAGGTTGCCGTGCATGCAACAGTGAATGGTCACACGTACTCCACTGTTGTCGAGCCGGACGGAGAGTCTGGCCACTGGCTGAATCTCGATTCCAGTACCCAGTTCCTGGACAGGGGTGCACCAGAAGCTTCCGCTGACATCACGCTTTTGCCGGTGGCGGACTGGCCAGAACCGGAGGTGCCGCACGATCTTGCGGATGCCCTCACTGCTGCTCCCAGGACAGTCCAGATGCTCTGGAACACCATCACACCAATGGCCAGGTGGGAGTGGGTCAGGTGGATAAACGCTACACGGAATGCTGCAACCCGAGAACGGAGAGTGGCAGTCGCAATCTCCAAAATGGAACATGGAAAGCGGAGACCATGCTGCTTCAATCTCGCCTCTTGCACGGATCCTGAACTCTCCAGGAGCGGGAAGCTCATGAATCCCTCCTAGTTCTGGCAGTGCCACAAATTGATGGAAGACACTCCCGCGATGGCATAGCAATGCAGCATGTCCCACACACCCAGTCGTTGCCGTTCCCAATGTGTGCACGAAGTCCTGGCCGCTCATGAACACCGTGCATGGTTCCAATGGGAGCTACAAGTCCTGCCTCTCACAGTCCTTCCGCACTGCTGCCCGCAATGTCCGCACCATGTCCTCTAGCCTGTCGCAGACTAATCCAAGAACACCAAGCAAAAACAGAGAACTGGAGCTCCCGCAATGTCAGAAGCAAAGACTACGCCAACATCCAAAATAACTGCTGCGGACGTCGTCCGGAAAACGAATGCTGGCGAATTTGATTGGAAGCGTAGCAACGCCTTCTGGCCCGGTGTGTATCTTGCCAAAACGCCTAGCGCATATACCCTGCGGTTTGCCCGGAGGCCCATTGTTGGTGGCATCAGCAGCACTCTGGAAATTCTTGACTCCAGTAGCAATGTGGTGAGCACTGTGAAGTATTCAGGTGCAGACCGGGATGCAATCAATGCAGCAGTCATGAATCAGCTTGATCTCGTCAAGAATTACAAGCGCTGGTCCACGGATCTGGCTGTGCTGGGGTATCCGGATCAGCTTGAGTAGCAATGCAACGTACTCCGCCGGGTCATCACGGAAATTCTGCATACACGAATTGCCAGTGAATTCCTCTCGAGATCCTCATGTGATGATGTCTGGATGAGCGGGTGCACTCCGTGGCAGTGCCAGTCCAGCCACACAACCGGGCTCATGCCACACAATGCGCTTCCTGCTCCCCAGCAGTCTCACTTGACATTGGATTTCCTGCTGGTGGGAGGTTCTACCTTGTGAAGCGACGGATTGCCTCGACAACCCAGCCCAGCGAGGACCTGAAGACTGGAACATGGCAATAGTGGCAACGTGCATCCGCTTCGAGCACCAAAGGCCCTCCGCATTGCGGACAGGTTCCCCGCAGCAGTACGCGGTCAGGATGCGTGGTTGCACCAGTCCTGCGCAGCAGTGTCCACGACTCAGTCATGCGGCGTTTCACACCAGTAACGCGCCAGTCAACCGAAACTGTGATGCGTTCAAGGTTCTTGTCAACTTTCGCAAAACTCACAGCAGCATTGCCGAGCTGATACTGAAAAGGGTCACGCCCAGCAACAACCTTGCGGAGAGACTGCTGCTCGGTCTTCCACATTGCGTCTGGCAGGACTGCAACCACGCGTTCACCCTGCTGCAGAGATCTAAGCAGTGATTCAAACGCAAAGACCACATCCCCCACAAGCGCTTCAGGATCAAAGTCTGGATCTCCCTCCCGAATGGTCTGGAAAGTGCTTTCAATTCCAGCAGTCGACTGCTCGCGAATCTGTTTGCCGACACCTCCATCATTGCCGTGGTACTCCCCACGGATGACAAAGTCAATTGAATCGACTGCCCAGGCTCCTGAACAGGGAGGCAAAGGCTCATTGCAGTACTCACACGGCATGGGATGGGCACCTCTCACGTCCGCATGGCATACAGGACACTGCTGCTGGTCCTGCACATCTCCTGGCATACGCAGCGCAGAGACTTCCAGTTCGACTCCCGATGAGCTCCGTGCCCTGACGACTGCACTGTCATGGGTGCAGGAAAGGAGACGTGCACTGTACATCAATGCGTCGGACGTCTCCGGATTCGGAGGCACATACTCGAGATGCGACCATGCTGCCTCCGTGAGAACACCACGGCAAAGCGCGCGGTTCCCTGCAGTCTTTGCTGCATGGAGGCGTTGCAGGGCCGACGATGTGAATTCGCCTATCTTCTCCGGATCCGGGTGCTGGTGGGACAGCTCTGACGCATGGCTTGACGCCACATATGCGGAGGGACCACTTCTTGGATCCACCCATTCAGAGACAACTCCTCCAGTGAGCCCGAACTGTTCCTGCGTCCAGGATTGCGGACCTGCTGGCGGAATGCCATCCGCCCCAATTGCGGATCCTGCACGAGGGAACCCCAAGGGATGGTGAAGCCTCCTGCTGCTCAGACCCTGGATGACAAGAACCAGAAGTCCCACAATAACCACTGCTGCCAGGAACTGAACATCAGACATCACTATTCCAGAATGGACACTTGAGGTGCAGACACTGCTTTCACAGGGTAGAACACTTTGGGGACAGCTGGCCTTATCCTGCGTAATCTTGTTCTGCCCATCCTACTGTTATGAACGGATGCAGGGGGACTTGTCTGACAGGAATGTGCAGCACGATCACAAGACCACTCATGTTCACGCCTGGTATTGGATTGGTGTGGCACAAGGAAATACCTTGCAAGCATCCAAGGCGTTCTCCTGATGGGCTCGCCATCCACGTGAAGGCAGAGCCCAGCTGTATGTCAAATGCAGCGAATCACAGCTTCACTGTCGGGGGAGTTCCCGCACGACTGGTGAGGAACCGTCCTGGCAGCTGTTCCGCGCGACCTGTCAGCATGGATTCCACAAACTGCACAACCTGAGGGTCGATGAAGCGGATCCCGAGTGCACGCTCCTCATCACTGAACGTAGTCGTGGAGGAGTGGTACGCAGTGATGCGGAGCCGATCGGGAACGGATGGTGTGGGAGTGCGTCCTATGACCTTGATGGTCCTTCCGTAGTCATGCTCGGCAAGATCAAGGGGCAGATCGTATTCGAGAAGAGTCTGTGCAGCCGTGGCGCTGTCAATAATGGCAAACAGGTGCGAAAGAGCATCACGCGTCAGCGTGCCAACAATGCATACTGCGAAACCCCCAGGGAGTTCGAGGATGCGACGTCGCTGCATGCTGTGCCCGGTGTTCCTCGCAAGATCCAGAGCTTCTGAGAGCTCAGCGGGTGTCACACCTTGCTGATGGGATGCACTCATTCCTCATCTCCCCATCCCCCTTGCCGGGGTCGTTGAGCTGCAGTTCACAGCGCTGGTTCTTCCTTTTCTCAGCGTACGAGCTTTTCCCGACACAGCACAGATCGTCACAGTTTCTCAACTGGGACCCGGTCTAGACGTGCAGTCCAGTCCCCACTAGAAGGGTCACCACTGCCCCGAATGCGCCAAGCGCACTGAACACTCCCACAATGGCAGGCTCGCTCATCCCCCCAAGCTGAAAGTGGTGGTGCAGTGGACTTGCTCGGATGATCCGCCGCTTGAACTTCACCACGGCCGTGACATTGATGATGACGCTCAGTGTCTCGATGACAAAGACGATGCCCACAACAGGGAGAAGGAGGAGGAGATGCAGTTCTCCCATGAGGGCGACTACGAGAAAGCCGATGGCGAGCGCACCCGTGTCCCCGAGGAAGATGCGTGCGGGATTCCAGTTGAAGAGCAGAAACGCGATGGTGCTGCCAAGTGCGAGCGCAGCAATCCGTTCCACAGCAGGAACATGGAGTGATGCCCCAAGCACAGCAAGCACAAGGAACACGATTGCCCCCGTTGTCCCGCACAAACCATCGATGCCATCAGTGAGGTTCACTGCATTGCTTGCTGCAAGCGCTGCAACCAGCGCAATAGGGATGATCCACCAGCCAAGCGCAACGAGTCCAAACCCCGGAATCCACTGCGCATCTAAGCCACTCAGAAGAAGCCCAATGCCGATGCACACCCCTGGAACCACCTGGCCAGCAAGCTTCTTGTTCCATGCCAGTCCAAGGGACCCTATGCCCTTGATGTTTTCTACATCGTCCAGCATGCCAAGAGCCATGCCGGAAGCGACTGCAAACACGGCAAGCGCCACTGCCCTGTTCCACGTGAACACAGCACCTCCGAGGATAATCGCACAGCAGATGACAACGCCTCCCATGGTCGGTGTTCCCGCCTTCGTGCGGTGCTCGGGCGTGTACTCCTGTATCCGCTGACCAAGATGGCGCTTTGTCATCCATCTGACCCAGAGGGGATACACGGCAGTGCAGATGAGGCAGAACAGCGCCCCGAGAAAGAGGGGTGAGCTCATCCCTCTTCACCAGTGAGCGCTGCCACCACTGTCTCAAGATGCACTCCATGGCTTCCCTTGACGAGGAATGTCACATCCTGCGCATCCCATGATTTCGCAACATCACATGCCTCATCGGCATCGCGGGCACACACAATGCAGTCCTCTGGCATGCCTTCTTCCCTGGCACCGCGTGCAACGGCTTCAGCATACTCGCCAACAGCGAGGAGCCTCGTTGCAGCTGATGCGGCCTTCTTTCCCACAGACTCATGGTCCTCGACTGCGAATGTCCCGAGCTCAAGCATGTCCCCGATGACTGCGATCCGCTCACGGGAAGGAGAACCAGCGAGCACATCAAGTGCTGCAAGGACAGCTGGCGTGCTGCTGTTGTAGCTGTCATCAATGAGACTCGCTCCCATCCGTGTAGAACGTACAGTTCCCCTCTGTCCCGGAACTTGAAACGTGGAGAGCCGTTCTGCAAGCATCTCAAGCGGGACTTCGAGAATTCTCCCGACAGCAATCGCAGCGAGCACATTGTAGGCAAAGTGGTGGCCAACAAGGGGGGTATCCACGGTCACTGAAGCGGAACTGTCCGAAATGGTGAGCCGGAGCTGCTCATGGGGCGCGGAACGAATCTCTCCCCGTATGTCAGCATGGTCACTGCATCCAAACCACACAACTGGCGCTCTGCTCCGTGCCACCTCGCCACATGCGAGCGGATCGTCAGCATTGCATACGGCATGTCCGGAAGCGGGAAGGGATTCGAAGATCTCCCCCTTCGCATGCGCAATGTTCTCCTGGGAACCGAGAAGCCCGATGTGGGCACGGCCAACGTTGAGCAGGACACCGATGTCTGGAGTGATGACCTCGCAGAGCTCACGGATCTCTCCTTGCTGTGACATGGCCACCTCAGCGACGAAGACATCAATGGGCGGGCGGGTCATGAGAATGGACTGGGGGACTCCCGTTATCGTATTGAGATTGGCCTGAGTCATCCCCACTCGCAGCGTACCTGCGAGGAGATGGGCAGTGAGCTCCTTTGTTGTGGTCTTGCCTGCGCTTCCCGTGATGCCCACGACTGGGGCACCAAGTTCCATTCTGTACAGGTGCGCTGCTGTTCGGAGTGCAATGTTCGTGTCCGGAACACGGATGTGGGGGACATCACGCACATGTTCCTCCAAAGCATGGGCCTCATCGACAACAAGAAGTGCTGCACCCTGTGCGAGAGCAGCGGGAATGAATGCATGCCCATCCAAAGCGCTTCCATGGAGGGCAATGAAGACATCACCTCCCTCCACTTCCCGGGAATCCCAGCGGAGAGCTCCAAGGTGCTGTGGCACCACTCCTGCGAGCGCACCTCCCAAAAGTCCAGCAAAGTGTTCTGCAGAGATTGGAAGTCCCGCAGCAGTATCAGAGGCTGTCAATCCGTTGTGCATGCTGCTCCATACAACGTGATGACACCCTACTCGGTAACGTTACGGAGTGAGATGCCACTGATTGATGATAACCTCTGAAAGCTGCTTCCATACTGGCGCTGCGAGGAGTGATCCGTACGCCTCGCTCGAGGGAACATTCGGATAGTTGAGCACGACAAGCATGGTGAACCGTGGATTTGCTGCTGGGATAAAGCCTCCAAACGACACAATGACGAGCGAGTTGCTGTACACGCCATTGACGGCAACGCTGGCAGTTCCCGTCTTCCCAGCCTCATATCCCACCCAGCCGGGAATGCGCGCATCGAATCCCTCGCCATCACTGTTTGCGATGACACCAGTCATCATCGTGCGGAGCGTTGCATCAGCCTGTGCCGAGATGACCCGACGTGTGATGGGGACAAAATTCTTCTTCGCGCCGGTGTTTGGATTGATGAACTGGTCCACAACATGTGGCTGGACCCACACCCCACCGTTCGCAACGGCGTTGAGTGCAGCGAGCATCTCCACAGGAGTGGCAACAACGCTCTGACCAAATGTCGCTTCCGCATACCGGAGCGGTGACCAGGTTGACTGTGGAGGAAGGGGAGCGTGCACCTCTCCAGCCAGGTCAATTCCCGTCGGAGAACCAATTCCGAAGTTCGCAAGGTTATCGTAGAAGGCGTTGTCTCCCATGAGCTGGCCCACTTTGATGGCTCCATCATTGAGCGACATGTCGAGCACCTTCTGCATCGTGATCCAGCCATGCGCCTTGTTGTCCCAGTCATGGATTGTCTGGCCCTCGATGGTCACTGGCCCCTCATTGAAGGTGTAGCCAGGCGTAATCGCATTCGTGTTGAGGCCACCGGCAAAGGTGACAACCTTCATGATGGAGCCTGGTTCATACAGGTTGGAGATGGCAATATCCTTGAAGGCAGACTCTGGTGTTGTCGCATACTGGTTCGCGTTGTATGTCGGTTCCTCTGCCCATGCCTTGATGGAGCCTGAGTGCGTGTCCATGACCAGCACCATGCCTGACTGGGCATGGGCGAACTGGATGCCCTTCATGAGATCCACCTCGGCCCAGTACTGGATGGTTGAGTCGAGACCAAGCTTGAGGTTCGTCCCGTTGTTGGGAGCGACATTCTTGAGACTGCTCAGCATGATGGGATTGCCCTGCAGATCCGTGAAGGCGGATTCCCTACCTGGTGTTCCCTTGAGTATGGAGTTGTAGTACTGCTCAAGACCGTACTGGCCCTGGCCATTCGCGTTCACAAATCCCAGAAGGTTCGCAGCAAATGTCGTGCCCTTGATGGGCGAATTCACGTATGTCTGCTCTTCCCTAGGGAGCACTCCAAGTCCATTGATGTTGAGACTCTCAAGCTTGTCCTTCGTTGTTACGCTCACTCCCTTGGCGAGATACGCGAACTGGAGGGGAAGTGCAAGCTGATGCTCGATTGAGGATGGCGAAATGCCGAGCACCTTCGCAATGCTTCGGGCGGTCGAAACGCGATCATGGGCAGGAACGAGCGCGGGATCGGCGAACACATCATAGACAGTCGTATCACCAACAAGAAGGTTGCCTTGGGAGTCGTAGATCTGGCCACGCTGGGCAGGAACGACAACGGATGAGAGGTGCTCCGCCTTCGCAAGCGCTGAAAGCTGCTTTGCCTGGATGACCTGCAGATCCACAAGACGTGCAACAAGCACCATAGCGCATACGAGGAAGAATGCAATGAGCTTGGAGCTCCTCTTCCCGTGATCGTGCTCAGAGCGGAACCACCCCCGGACGGGAGTCCTTGGCCGGGGAGGAAGTCCTGCCTCCTGGGAGATTCTGCTGCGGGAAGGTTGCATTGTGGGCATGGTCATGGTTCCGGTTTAGTGGTGAGACGAGGATGGTGCAGCAGAGGCCGCAGCCTGCTGCTGTGTTGATGCTGCAATGGAGGCGAGCGAGGATCCAGGGAGGGGCACGGCAGTCCACTGCTGTGATGGCCGCATTCCGAGGCCCTGTGCAAGAGCGATGATGCGTTCAGTAGATTTCAGGGTTTCGAGCTGGGATCCGAGGGAGTTGTCCTGGTTCTGCAGCGTGGTGTTTGTCTGGGTGAGACCTGCCAGCACGTAGCTGTCCTGTGTTGCTGTTGCATGCTCACCAACATATGCGACGCCAACTCCTGTGACGACTGCCAGGAGGGGCAGGAGAAACCATGGCGCTGAGCGGGAGCGTCTCCGTTCCCTGGATGTGGACCGGAGTGGTGCGTCGAATGGGACAGTGTCGTCCCTGCGACGCTGTGTTGTTCGCTCGGGAGCGAGAGCAATGGCTCGTTGCATGGTGTTCTCCTTTGCGTGCGAAAACGGGGGGTGGACGTGAGAACGTGTGTGGTTTACTGGCGTACAGCAATGCGGAGCCGTGCAGATCTGGAGCGCGGATTCGCTGCTGTCTCTTCAGGTGAAGGTCTAATTGCCTTCCGTTCGGGAAGAAAAAGATGGACCCGGTGAGCGCAGGTGCAGAAAGTCTGTTGAGGTGGACATACACAGGGTGTTGCTGAGACGTGGAGTAGATTCTTTACAAGAGTGTCCTCGAGAGAGTGGAAAGAGATGACCCCAAGACGCCCACCGGGTCGGAGTATTCGTATGGCAGATTGCACACCGCGCTCAATGGTTCCAAGTTCGTCGTTCACTGCAATGCGGAGGGCCTGAAACGTCTTTGTGGCTGGATGTATGTGCTGTGGCCAGGCACGACGGGGAATCGCGGATTCCACACAGGCAACAAGATCTCCAGTCCGTTCCAGGGGATGGCTGGCTCTTGTGCGGATGATGGACCGCGCAATCGCTGCTGCCCACCGCTCCTCTCCAAGTCTAAAAAGGATTGTTGTGAGCGCTGCCTCATCGTAGGTGTTGAGCAGATCCTGCGCTGTGTTGCCACTGGTCGGATCAAACCGCATGTCCAGTGGTCCGTCACGCATGAAGCTCATGCCTCGGGATGGATCCTCAATCTGGTTCGAGGAATACCCAAGATCCAGCAGAACCACGTCCGCACCATCCATTCCCGCTTCATGGAGAATGTCCTCCATGTTGGCATACGAGCCGTGGACGACAGTCACGCGGGGATCTGTGGCGAAGCGCAGTCTGCCGTGCTTGACAGCATCAGGATCAAGGTCGATGCCGACTATCCTGCCATCAGGGCCAAGCTGGCCCAGAATGGCACGCGCCATCTCGCCCTGTCCGAATGTGCCATCGATGACGACATCGTTCCCTGACGGGTGCAATCGCTGTATGAGTTCGTGTAGAAGGACCGGCCGATGTGCTGATGGAGCTTCCGCTCCCTGCGCAGCGGGCGTGGCTGGTGTTCGTTCCTTCATACCTGCCACGATCGGCATGAAGGAGAAATCTGTCAAGTCCGAGGAGGCGCAGACCCTCCCTGTGCTGTGTCCGCATGCTGCTGGACAGTGTCATTGAGCGATGTGAACTGATCTGGACCGAAGTCGCTCATCTCCTGTTCCCACATCGCTTCACCGACCAGCTCCACGACATTTCCGAGGCCAACGAATACAGCCCTGTCCGTGATGGAGGCGAACTGCCGCTGCTCCGGCGTCAGAAGAAGCCTGCCCTGGGCATCGAGCTCGAGCTCACGGGCATTGGCAAAGAGGTAGCGTATGAACCGGCGCTCATCTGGGGGGGTGTCCGATGTGAGACGGAACTGCTGCTGCAACTGCTGCCACTCATCGAGAGGACGAATCACGAGTCTGCCCTCCGCGCCAATGGTGACGATGCTGCCCTGGGTGAGCTCGCGACGGAATGCAGCAGGGACGGCAACACGGCCCTTGGCATCCACAGTGTGTCGATAGAATCCCAGAAACATTGCTCTCCACTCGGTGTCATTGCGTTGTTCTTGTCCCTATATTACCCACTTTTCACCACTTCGCTCCACCCTGTCCCACAACCTACCAATTTTCACCCCGAGAGTCAAGCTTTTCCCCCACGTTCCCCACATGTCCGTCCATCGTCACATCCCAAGTTCAAATCGGATACAGATGTCACAGACTGCTGACGACTGCATCGCCAGATCGTCATCACGCAATAATTGGAGATGGAGAAGAGGGGGTACAACGGTGTATTACGCTGGACTGACACGACCAATGCTGGAGCAACCGTCAGATGAGGACGAAGATCAGGCTGCTTCGCATCCTGATTCGGCATCGTTGCGCGCAAACCTCTCCCGCGCACACCAGCTGGCACAGACCTTCAACCTTGCGCAGCAGCAGCCAGCACAGGCCCAGCAGCCTGATGAGGATGCTGGAAAGAGTGAGGAATCTCACATCACAGATGGGGAACCAGCTGCTCCGCCGCATCCAGCATTTGACTGGAGCATCCTGAACGCTTCACCAGACCGGACAAACACGGTAGGAATCCGGGCTCATGAGCTTCCTTATGAGGGTCAAGTTCCTGTCGACCCTCCAGGCAAGTACTACTCCCACGCTGCACGGTTTGAGAGGAAAGGGAACAGCAGGATCATCAGCCGTCTTTTTGCCGTTGCAGCTGGCGTCATCCTGGGAACCTTCGCTTTCATGTACATGCCCTCACAGATTGAGGCAGCACTTGCAGGAGCACTGCACGGAACGCCACTGAGCTCTGCACCGCCCAAGGCAGCCCCCCCCACACACCACTCCACCCCTGCCCACCATGTGAAAGCCCATGCATCCACAACTGTTGTTCCTGCCTCCGTTCCAGCAGCCACTGCCACACCCGAGGCAGCCATACCCACGCTCACACCGTCCCCCACTCCTCCACCGTCAACACCTGCTCCCACCGCCCCCCCAGTGAACACGGCACCTGCACCTTCAGCGGCCCCACTGGCATGTGCTGGAGGCTCGACATATGCCACAAGCTGCGCATGGTACGTCCAGCTTTCACCCGTATCGGGCACACTGCTCACAATCCAGCCTGGCTCAGGTGTCGCCTACACAGTGAGCGTCAAGACTCCCACTGGAGTCACCTTCGCCCAGGGCAGCGCATCGGCAGGATCGCCTGTCGCACTGAAGCTCACCTCTCCGCCCCCAGCGTTTCTTGTTGTCGTGACACCCCAAGGAGCGGGTCCAGGAACCTTCCACCTTTCCGTCACCCGCGTCTGACATCTGAAGCCAGCTGCCTTGAAGGATACCGCAGCAGCATTGGGTGTCCAACGTCCACTCTCCTGTGGCTCAATAGTTACACATGACAGCAAACGATTCATCCTCCGCGAACCACGACGAAGCGGCCAACCTTCCACCTTCGCTTTCGGACGCACCACCACTCACTGGCCAGGTGCCATACGAGCGGGAGCCTGTGCCCTCCCTGCTTGAGTGGCCATCTGACAGGCTTGTGCCACTCTCATCGCTTCCTTCTGCTGAGCAAGTCCCCCCTGTGCCAGGACACGGCAATTATGGTCGCACCCGTCAGCGACTGGAATCCTTCCGGCGATTCCGAACTGCAGCTGTGACAGTCATTGCTGGGGCAGCAGTCCTCACTCTTCTCGTGCACGCCAATCCCATGAGCATATTCCACCGCATTGCACCACAGAAGACCTCAACTCCTGTGGGAAGCGTACGGGGTGCGCGAACTGCACCCCCAACCGTGGCACCTGTCAGCTCCACATTCACTCCCACGCCCGCACCCGCAACACAGTCCACTGGGCTCGCATCATCCCAGAGCATGCATGCCTCGCCTCGCTCCACCCCTTCCGCTGTGCAGGACCACTGCATTGGTGGATCTTCATTTTCCACGGAGTGTGCATGGAGTGTCACAGTGTCCAGTGAAACGTACATCTCACTGACAGTCTCACCCACATCTCCGACCGCCTACACGATGACAGTGGAAACAACATCAGGCCACCTTCTTGGCCGCTACTCGAGCAGTGGCGCCTCGATTGGAATCCGCATCGCATATCCTCCCGGACAGCTGTATGTGGTCATCTCGCCTGCCACTCCTCCACCGCATGGGTTCACCATCTCTGCTTCCTGACATCGACAGTGGCGTGTCGCACGTGGATGAATTGGTAATCTGGAGCAAGTCGATTCTCCTGCCCATTGCACCCTTGAATGGTTCAGGGATCGTATGATGGATATGCAAGCTGGTCAGACGGCCGCAGGTCTTTTGGCCTGAGGAAAGTCCGGGCTTCATAGAGCAGGGTGCTGGGTAACGCCCAGTCGGGGTAACTCGAAGGAAAGTGCCACAGAAAGGAAACAGCCTGTCACGAAAGTCGGCAGGCAACGGTGAAACGGCGAGGTAAGAGCTCACCGGCGGCCAGGTGACTGGCCGGCCAGGCAAACCCCACCCGAAGCAAGGTCAAAAGAGGGAAGGAGCACTCTGCTCCACAGGCTGCTCGTCTGCTCCCAGGGTAGACCGCTAGAGATGGCTGGCAACAGTCGTCCAAGAGAGATGGCCGTCCCCGGTGTCAACCGGTGACAGAACCCGGCTTATCGACCAGCTTGCATTTCTCTTCCGCCATGGAAGACTGCTACCCTGTTCATGGCATCCACTTCACCGGATCGAGGAATCCCATGAGCTCAACAGTCCTTCGTGAACGTGATGACCGTTGCGGCATCATCACCATCAACCGTCCAGAGCAGCGCAATGCTCTCAACACCACAGTCCTTCAGGATCTCGCTGAAGCCTTCCGTTCGCTCATGACAGACAGCGCTGTCCATGTCATCATTCTCACAGGAGCTGGAGAGAAGGCATTCTGTGCAGGTGCGGATCTCAACCAGTTTGTTGAAGACGCTCCCCTCGAAGTCCGGGCAGCTAATCTCCATGCGTTTGTCGACCTCTTCTCGACCATGCACCATGCCACTAAGCCCATCATCGGAGCAGTACAGGGCCATGCGCTTGCTGGAGGATTCGGCCTAGCACTCTCATGCGACATTGTCATTGCTGCGGAACCAGCAACCTTTGGCACTCCCGAGATAGGCATCGGACTCTGGCCCATGATGATCATGTCCATCATCAACAGGCACCTCGGTCCCAAACGGTCGATGGAGCTCTACCTCACGGGGAGAAGGCTCTCTGCGCATGAGGCGTGTTCCTGGGGACTCGTGAACGCTGTCGTTCCTGCGGGAGAAGCCCTCAGGGAAGCCCGTGCACGTGCTGCCACTCTTGAAGGGTGGAGTGCATCCATCCTCACACTGGGCCGGGAAGCATTCCAGTACATCGATGCTCTCGATTTTGACCGCTCTCTGGAGTTCCTGCACGGAAAGCTCGTCCAGCTGGCATCAAGCAGCGATGCACGTGAGGGAGCACTGGCGTTTCTCGAGAAAAGGACACCCAAGTTCACCTAGGGAACGTCAGCACTTTCCTCCCTGGGCACAGCCATTCTGCGCAAACGCGGAAATCTGGTACGTGACACTCACGGACTGCTGCAGCACTCCGAGCGGCATTTCGATCGTGTCGTGCGCAACCACATCGACCTCGCTATTGTTGAGTGCTGAAATCGTGCAGGTGAATGTGGAGCCAGTGGGAAACTCGCTTTTCACCTGTGAACTCTTGCATCGCGACTGCACGGTAGTGTTATCGAGGACGACCTTCCCAGTGGCAAGGAACGTGTTCGTGTCCACTGCGGATGCTCCCGCAAGTGCTGCAGCATACGATGCACGTTCAAGCTGGGCGTACTTCGCGTCAACGACTGCAAGGTTGAAGACAAATCCCGCAAGGTAGAAAAGGAGAAGCGCAAAGATGACTGCAAAGCTCATGAGCACCTGTCCCGCCTCATCTTTCCGCCTTCTTCCCTGGGAAATGATCAGTTGTTTGTGCATGTGCTGATTCCTGCTGCGCACTGGCGGTATCCAGTCGGGGTGGCCACCGCCGAAGCAGTAAACTTCGGGTGGTAGAGGGAAAGAGCCCATCCGAGTGGAGAGCTGTTGTAGTCAATGGACACTGTGCCCGTGCATGTCACTGGAGCACTTGCGTTCGGAGAGCTCGCAGCAAGATATCCATTGCCAAAACCAGCGACAGTCGAAGTGCAGTCAAAAGAGTTGACAATGATGGCAGGATCGTATGGATCCTTGGTTGGCGGCAACGAGCATGAACTCGTTCCGCCAACAGGACCTCCAAACATCGTGGATGCAAATGCGGCAGTCGCTGCCTGGCAGATTGCTCCAGGATTGCCTGGAGCCTGGCCAATCGCTGCATTTGCTGCAAGACCCACAGCAGCATCGAGACGCTCGATCTGGATGATTTCATACATGATGCCGATAAAGCCACTCACCAGGGCAAGAATGATTGGCAGTACAAGCGCCATTTCGAGCACAGCCTGCGCTCGCTTCGGCCTGCGGCATGATGGTGTTCGAGCATGCATTTGCACAGTTCTGCCCTTTACGTCTGAAAAGTGAGTAGGTGGCTTTGCGCGTATGTGTAAATGGGAATCCCGCCCCCTCCAAAGAGTCCAAATGGAACAAAGCCGTTCGCAAATCCAAGAATCTTCACCGTCACAACGGGATTCGCTTCACCAACGCACACGATGAGCTGTGGTTTTCCTCCATTGATCGCATCAAGTGCACTTGATCCTCCAGTCGAGGAAATGCTGCAATTTCCTGCCTCACCTGTACAGAGCGTGACGGAGCCAACGGTCTTCACTGTGGCGCCTGCAGTGTTGACAAAGCAGATGGGAGTGCCAAACATGGAAAGCTGCAGCTGGGGAATGACCTGCTGTGCAGAGTTAAGTGCTGGCGTGTTGCTGTTTGTCCCAGTCCCAACTGCGGATGATGCGTCAAGAACTCCAGAGGCGCCTGCGCTCACAGCTGCTGACATCTCCACTCCCCAAAGGGCTGCATCGACGACAGCGAAAACGCCAAGAAACAGCAGGACTGCAACCATGGAGAACTCTACCATGGCCTGGCCACGGGAGAGGCGCCGTGGCAGATGGAATCTCGTGTTCCCAAGCGTGCAAGCTCTTGTCATACCTTCATCTTCCCAGTGGGCAGCACTTTGTCGACTCGCAGTCAAGAACTGTTACTGTCCTGCTACACCATGCTGCCATGCATTCCATTCTCTCTCCCACCTTGCGCCATCGCAATGTATTCTCCTCCAATCGCTGAAGACAGTACACTCAGATCATGAATGTAGTCCGCATCACCCCACGCGGGTACTGCCATGGCGTCGTAGACGCTATCCGTATCGCCAAGCGCATTGCGGAAGAGCATCAGGACGACAGGGTGCCCATCTACATGCTTGGCTATCTTGTTCACAACGAGCATGTCACTGCGGAGCTTGAGTCCTTTGGCGTGCAGCTCATTGATGCCGCTTCCCGACTTGACGGCCTGGATGCCATCAGTGAAGGCATTGTCATCTTCACTGCCCATGGAGTCTCCCCGGCTGTCATTGAGAAGGCGAGGGAAAAGGGCCTTACCATCATCGATGCGACCTGCAGCGATGTCACGCGCACCCACGATCTCATTGACCGGCTTTCTGCAGAGGGATACACGGTCATCTACATTGGAAAGCGTGGCCATCCCGAGCCTGAGGGGTCCATTGGCCATGCGAAGGGTCCTGTCTACCTCGTCGAGGACCGTGCGGACATCGAAGCTCTCGACATTGCGCAGACAGCACATATCGCTGTGACTTGTCAGACCACCCTCAGCGTCTGGGACACGTCTGAACTCATCGGCCTGCTGGAGAAGCGGTTTCCTGACATCGAAGTGTTCAATGAGATCTGTCTTGCGACGCAGCAGCGGCAGGAAGCAGCAGTTGCAGCTGCTGCTGCAGTGGAGTCCGTTGTGGTTGTGGGCAGTCCCAGAAGCAGCAACAGCCGCAGACTCGTGCAGGTTGTTGAGGAGCGCGCCAAAACTCCCGCGCATCTTGTCGACACAGTGGAGGACATCCGACCTGAATGGTTCACTGGCATGACTACGGTTGGTGTCACCTCTGGAGCTTCCACTCCGACACACCTCACCCGGGAAGTCATCACCTTTCTTGAGGAGCTCGAGCCCCCGAGGCAGGAGAACTAGCGTGCAGGTGCGTTGTGCCACCTGGCATTCCACGGTATACTGCCTCACATCATGACTGAGAAGAAGTTCGGCCAGCCCATATCGATGCGCCTCCTTATTGCACGCACGCTCTTCGGCGTTGAGGCAGCAATCATGATGCTTGCTGGCGTCTTCGACATCATCATTGGCCTGTCACCCAACATCACGTCAAACTTCCTCTTCTTCCATCTTTCTGGCTCGGGAAGCGTTGCTTTCGGCACCATTGTGGGTGTCATTGGGCTTGGAGGGCTCATCCTCTCGTTCACAGTGCGCAAGCCATCCCAATCGAAAGTCAATGCTGTGTACGGAATCATGGCCGCCTTCCTCATCCTCATGCTTCTGGAGGGAAGCATTGGCTACCTTCTCGCGTTTCTCCTCATCTCAGGATTGACTGCATATCTCCTTTGGCAGGAGGTGAACAGCAAAGACCTTCGTCCAGAGGAAAGCCAGAGCCAGGCTCCAGTCGCTCCCCAATCCGAACAGAAGGTCGAGACTCCATCTGCTGTACCAGATGCTTCCAACGAGGACACTGGCAGTCAGGGAACTCCCCCTGCACAGTCTGAATAGCCACTTCTCCTCCCCCTTCCCGCTTGCCCCATCCCCAGCATGTCAACGCTGGATCGCTGCATGGCGCATTGCATGAGGAGACAAGTCTCGGCCATTCACACTTGAGCGACATCGCTCCATGCCCTCTTGTTGAAGGCTGCAGAGCTGGACAGGATTGGCACCTGACAGGGCATTCCCCTCACCAGGTGAGGCTGACTAGCCGATGGAGAGAAGCTCAACATTGAAAACGAGTGTCGCATTCGGCGGAATGCTTGATCCAGCACCGCCAGCACCGTACCCAAGCGCAGGTGGAATGACCAGTCGTCGGACTGTTCCGACCCGCATTCCCAGCACGCCCTCCTCCCAGCCAGATATCACTGTTCCTTTCCCAACCACGAAGCTGAACGGCTGACGTCCAGGAGATCTCGAGCTGTCAAACTCCTTTCCATTGGTGAGCCAGCCAGTGTACTGGACAGTAACCTTGTCTCCGGCTTTCACCTGTGCACCACAACCTTCAATGATGTCTCCATACTGGACACCATCCGGCAGCTTTTTCAGGCTGACCTTGGTGGAGAAGGAGTCAGTGTAGTTCTGCACCACACCAGAATGACACGATGCTGATGACGATGCTGTGGAACTTGGAGAAGGTGTGGAAGTTGTTGCAGCAATTGGTGCGGAACCGCATGCAGCGCACAGAATCGCTGTTGCACCGACTATCAAGGACAACCCTCGCAGGCCCCGTATCATTCCTCAATCCTCCGTGCTGGACTGACTCAGCCAGCGTTTCTAGCGTGCACATTCATACCGTTCCTACTCTACCCCAGTCACTCGATTTCCTGCAGCGGGGCTGCAACGGGAATTCACTGCAATGTGCAATGATGGGGTCACAATGCGCTTCCACAAGGCGGCGCCTGTTTACAATGCCATGCGAGCAATACTTGTCGATCCTGCACAGATTACTCCACTGACACAGAAGTCACGTTCCGGATCGCGTGGCGCAAAAACCATCCTTACTCCCCTCACGATTGACGATATTCCCACACCGGAGCCCCCTGCTCCCGCGTGGGTCCGTGTCCGACCTGCCCTCTCTGGCATGTGCGCGAAGGACATCGCGTTTCTCAGTGGGGCGGATCTGAGTTCTCCCATTGGGGTGTACCATCCGAGAAAGCCATTTGTCCTCGGACATGAGGTGGTCGGAGTGGTTGAGGAAAGCAGGAAGACACGCTCAGTCCGGGAAGGCGACCGTGTCATCATCGAACCCTCCCTTTTCTGCTTCCACAAGGGTCTTCCTCCCTGCAGGCAGTGCCAGCACGGCAATGTCCACCTCTGTGAAAACCGCTTCCGTGAAGGGCCCCTCTGCTCTGGGAGCAGCATTGGGTTCAGTCCTGAGCTTGGTGGTGGCTGGAGCGAAGGGTTTCTCGCCCATGAAAGCATGCTCATCCCCGTGCATGACATCCCAGACCAGCGCGCAGTCATGGCAGAACCGCTTGCATCAGCTCTCCATGCCATCATGAAGTGGTCAGGCGAGGGGGACACGGCCCTTGTCATTGGAAGCGGAACGATGAGCCGGCTCTTCGTCCTGCTCCTTTCCACCCTGTACCCCACTCTTGAAATTGGCGTTGTCTACGAGCGGCGTTCCGCAATCCGGGAACACCGTTCGAAGCACCAGCGCACCATTCCCGCACAGTTCGCTCCTCCTCCCGACATTGATGTTGGCGCCATTCGCGCACTGGGAGCGAAGCATATCTGGAGGGCTCCCTCCGAAGAAATCATCAATGCGATTGCAGAGTGGGTGGGGGCCTGCCGACTCCGCGCAACGGGCGACAGCCTTCCGCTCCTTGACAGGGGTGTCGACGTCATCTTCGACTGCAGGACCACTTCGGAAACGACGGACATGGCCGTACGCGTCCTCCGTCCTGGTGGAACGCTCGTCCTTGTGGGACGTGGTCTCCCATCCCAGACTACTGACTGGTCATACGCCTGGCACAACGAACTGCAGATTGTCGGGAGCTCGTCATACGGCAGGGAAGCGACTGGCGCACGCACCTTCGCCCGCGCAAAGGAGCTCCTTGCGGATCCCGCACTGCAGCTAGACCAGTTCGTCACGCACCGCTACCCGCTTGAAATGTATGAGGAGGCGCTCACGACAGCGCAGACGGGCACTGGCGCAAGCGCCATCAAGGTCGTCCTTGAGGGCCCAGCTGCTGTCATGCGCGAGCGCGAAGTGACAAGCAGCACTGCCCATTCGCCAGAGGAGGAGCTGGAACCTCCTGTCATCCTTGCTGCTGCGGCCAAGCGTGCACGACACCGTTCAGCAGAAGACGCGGATGACTAGCCGCAACACTATCTGAGGGCAAGTTCCCTTCCAACATCCGCAAATGCGGAAAGCGCTGCATCCAGCTGTTCCCGCGTGTGCGTGGCTGTGACAATCGTCCTGATCCGCGCTTTTCCCTCTGGCACTGTCGGAAAGCCAATTCCCTGCGCAAACACTCCACGGGCGAATAGCCTGTCGGAAAACTCCATCGCTTTCGATGCCTCGCCAATCATCACGGGAGTGATCGGCGTCTCACTTGTACCCGTGTCAAAACCGAGCTCGCGAATGGCCTTCTTGAAATATGCAGTATTCGCCCAGAGCTGCTGCACGAGCACATCATCCCGCTCCAGAAGGTCGACTGCTGCCTCGCAGGCTGCAACCACTGCTGGTGGATGGGACGAGGAGAAGAGAAAGGGACGCGCAGTGTGAATGAGATAGTCGCGGACAGTAGTGGTCGAGGCGACATACCCACCAACCACTCCAATGGCCTTGCTGAGTGTCCCGATATTCAGAGCCACACGTCCATGGAGACCGAAATGGTCCACAGTCCCTCTGCCATGCGAGCCAAGCACTCCTGTGGCATGGGCATCATCGACCATGACGCCTGCTCCATACGCTTCAGCCCTCTCAACGAGTCCCGGAAGAGGGGCAATGTCTCCATCCATGCTGAAAACTCCATCTGTGACCAGGAGCACTCTGCGGTAGCCTTCCTTCCTTGCCTTGGCAAGTGCCTGCTCCGCAGCATCGAGATCTGCATGGTCAAAAAGGAGACGGTGAGCCTTCGTGAGCCGTATGCCATCAATGATGCTCGCATGGTTGAGCGCATCGCTCACCACACAGTCAGGCTCCTGCAGCACGGAACTCAGGACTCCCACATTGACGGTGTACCCGCTCTGGAACGACAGCGCTGCCTCCGTCTTCTTGAAACGTGCAAGCTTCTTCTCAAGCTCCTCGTGCAGCGTCTGCGTGCCTGCGATGGTCCGCACAGCGCCGGTTCCCGCCCCCCAGGTCTGGGCAGCCTGGCAGGCAGCCTCGATGAGATCCGGATGCGTGTTGAGTCCAAGGTAGTTGTTGCTCGAAAGGTTGATGAGCTCCTGCCCCCCTATCCGCACCCTGGGTCCCTGGGCAGACTCGAGTACACGGAGTGGCCGGTACAGCCCACGCTCACGGAGGCTGTCAAGCTCCTCCGTGAGCGAAGCGTCAAACTGGCGCAGACCGTCTGTTGTGGTGTGCTGTGTATCCGTCATTGCGTGCTCCTTACCGTGTCAGAACGATCTTCCCGCTCGTCCCCTTCTTCAGCCTTCGAACCGCCTCGTCAATTGCCGATCCTGTGAATGGCAGGCGATCCGTGATGAGTGAGGTCATGCTGATTGCTCCTGTCCTGATGAGCCGTGTAGTTTCCTCCCAGGTGGCAAAAAGTTCCCTGCCAACAATGCCATAGAGCGTGAGTCCCCTCATGACAACATCCGTGGAAAAATCCACTGCGACAGGAGCATCGCCCAGCCCAAGCATGGATATCCATCCTCCTGGACGGACAAGATGCACTGCAGTCTGTATCGCCTCCACAGCACCGCTCATCTCGAGCACTCCGTCCACCTCGCGATCTCCAAGCACCTGCGAGATGACTTCCTGCATGGAGGCTCCAGGCTCAAGCGTGCATCCAGCATCCGCCCCCATGGTCTTGGCGAGAGCTGCCCGGAATGGCGACCTGTCGACTGCGATGATGTGGGCTGCACCCTTGGCCCGTGCAATCGCACAGCATGCACATCCGATAGGACCAGCACCCATCACGACAACAGTGGAACCGGAAAGATCCGCCACGGACGTCGCATGGACAGCATTTCCCACGGGCTCCATTGCCGCTCCCACTGCAGGATCGCAGTCATCCCAGAGGGGCCAGGTGTTCACTGAAGGAACAGCAATGAATTCAGCAAAACCGCCGTCCCTGTCCACGCCAAGGATCGATGTGTTTCTGCAGACATGAAACTCACCGCGGAGGCATTCAGGACAGGTTCTGCAGACAATATGTGACTCCACAGCCACTCTCGTTCCCACTGCACGGTCAGTCACTCCGCTCCCAATGGCATCTATGACACCACAAATCTCATGACCCATGATGCGTGGAGGGACAACCCTCCCCGCTGCCCATGGATTCCAGTCATACAGATGGATGTCCGTGCCACAGATCGATGCTGCCTCGACACGTATGCGCACTTCCGATGTTCCCGGCTCCGGAACGGGGACATCGACTTCTATGAAGCCAGGTCCTGGCGAACTCTTGATGACAGCTTTCATCGCCTCTTGATTATGGATCATCAGCATGAGGTCATCGATCCGCGACACGTCATTCGTGTCCAGATGGAACTTCGATGGTACGATCTGCCTATGAGCCAGCGATCCAGTCCTTCCCTTGTTCTTGTTCTTGTTCTTCTGTGCACCATGCTTGTGGCCGCTGCGTGTGGAACCTCATCGAGCACTGCTCCAGGCAGTTCCGGAACTCCTGCAGTCTCTACATCGCCAACTACTGTACCTACTCTCGCTGTTACTCCAGGAGCGGGCGATGCATCTGTAAACCTGAGAGCTGTCACCTATCCAGATGCTGCAAACCCCTGTGCTGGACTTGTTGCGGATACGTCGTTCGCCTCTGCACCCGCAGCCTGCCAGACACTCTTTGCCACAATCTATGCCACCCTTATTCCTGGACAGGATGCAGCAGGATACCTCCGTTTTCCCTCTAGGGCGACTTCTGCAGCTGGTATTGCTCCACAGCAGGCCACATCTTCTGCTGAAGCGTTTGTCCGCAGTCAGGCACTCACCTGGTGGGCAGCCTTCCACAACCAGTTGGGCCTGCTCACGGACCTCGATGGCGCCTACGCGGGACAGGATGCCATCCTGTCTCTCCTCCGGAGCGGTGGAGCGCTTGAGAATCCCCCCTCATGCCTTGCGCCGACAACCCTCACTGTGGTGCATGTGAAGAAGACTGCACTCACCTACCTTGAGGGACATGGCTGGTCCTCTCCCTCAACCCTGGGGATTGTTGCAACGTATCCAGTCTGCTCTGGCGTGAAGGTCATCACGGGTGTCCATTCCCGGATATTTGGCGTGGCAGCCGCACCGTATTCCGTACTTCTCACAGGGACAGTGCAGTCCGACCCAGTAATCTCCACCACCTGGATGACAAATGGTGTCGCGCAGTGTGGAGTGGCCGAAGTCGAATCGACCTGCAGACAGTAATCCCCACTCACCCAGTGCCGTAACAGTCCTGTCGCATGCGGGGCAGTACAGGACTGTGGACTGTACAGTGAAATGGGAATTCATATGGGGGTACACGTTTCGATGGCAACACTTGTTCGCGCTGTGCTTGCACTCTTCGTGATGCTGTCGGGTGCGGCCCTCTTCGCAACCCAACCTGCACTCGCGTGCGTGACGCAGTCATGTGGAGGGGGTGGAACAGGTGGTGGTGGCGGTACAGGTGGTGGTGGTGGTGAAAGCGGAGGTGGCCCAACACTCGGAGCGTGGGCGGACTGCGGTTCCACAAGCTATCCTGACACGCTGTTCTGGGCCCCGTACACCAATCCGGAACCACAGCTCACAAGCCTCAATCCAGCAGTCGACTTTGTCGTCAACAGTTCGGGTGCTGTACTGTACCCGAATCCAGTCCCTCCAGGCAATCCTGTTGCGACGTGGAACAGAGGCAACACTCCCATCAACTACAACTGGGGCTGTGTCTCTTACACTGGTGCCTCGCTTCCGGGATACTCCTTCAGCACGTCGAAGTCGAGCTCGATTGGGAACGGCAGCATCACTGACGCAATCTCCCACATGCTTGTCCTCCACCAGTTCACAGCAGCAGCAGAAAGTGGCCCCATCGGCTTTGTGGGATGCGATCCTGCTGACCAGCATCTGGGTTCAGATGGTGGCTATTCCATCTGCTCATACGGCAATCCTGCCCAGGAGGAGGTCATTGCCACAATCTACACGGACATCGTCCCTAACAGTTACTCATGGAACTTCACATCATCGGCTGCCATTCCACCCGGAAGTGGATCAGGAGCGCCTGTCGCAACAATGGCCCATATGTACGAGCATGTGCATCCCTCAGTGACAGGCGGCCCAATGATCCAGATTGTTGCCACCCGCACTGTCCGGGAGAGCTGTTCCTACTACACAATCACGAACAACCAGCCACCCTCGGCTCCAACCGCATGCACCACCTCAGTATTCACCCTTTCTGCAGGAGGAAGCTGGTGGGCAAGCGGAACAGCAGGCAAGCCCTCCTGCCCGACGCCCCTTCCAACAATGAACTCCATCTGTGGCACCCAGACTTTCGCGTCGAACACCTTTGACGTGCAGCAGATAGTCGGCATCGCAAGCAGCTCGTAGAACTGCTGCCATTGCGCCGACTGAGGCTATGCGCGTGAGGGCGCATCCTTAACGCGGCTGACAAGCGCAATGATGTGAAGCGCGAAAGTGGGAAGCACAAACGCGACACCAAGGCCAAGGGCAACCCAGTTCACTGGTCCGCCCAGGAGACGGACCACGTAGCATACGACAAACGTTCCCCCAACTAGAGCCGTGTTTCGCCGTCCCCACTTCGTATGGACCAGCTCTGGACGTCTGCCCAGCACAAAGATGATGGGAGTGAGCAGGAGCGGCCCACAGTAGCGGACTACAATGACAATCGCGAGCCACAGTGGAATGATCTCGCGATTCCAGCATCCCAGTGCGCCAATGCTGAAAAACACGACATCGGACGCGGGATCCAGCGCCTTGCCGAGCACAGTTGTTGGTCCCCAGCGTCTGGCCCAGAAGCCGTCTGCCGCATCAAAGAGACCCACTGTGACACCAAGTACTGCCCACCAGACAAGCCCCTCACGTCCGGAGTAGGGAAGGAATCCTGCGAGGACCAGCGCGTACGTGAGCCAGGCTCTGAGTGCCGTGAGTCCATTCGGCACGCCAAGCGTCTCGACGGGTCTCCCATCAGGTGTTCGCAGCCAGGGAAGCGCTCCCAGAAACACAGCGCAGACAAATGCCCACCAGACTGCTGCAATGCCAATGAGGAGTGGGAGCCCTGGATGCTGCTGCGACCGGGAAAGGAGAAGTGCGGACACACCTGCAAGAATGACTGCTCCAGCTGCAGCCCAGGAAAGCACTGACCGGAGCTGCCGGCTGCGCACTCCATCGGAAACCTGTGTCGAATGATTCATGCTTGAAGAATCCTACACTGTCGATCGACTCTGCTGCACGACACTGAACACATTGATGGCCATCCCATGAACCTTCTGCTCCTTCTCATCCGGCTGATCCTCCGCACACGGGTGCGCACACGCCCCCCAGTGTCCCCACGAAAGAACTTCCATCTCCCCACAGCGCGCACGTTCAGAGGAATGCTCCATCGTCTCAGCATCTTCCTTCTCCTCACTGCTGCAGGACTGATTGCAGTCACAGGATTGCCTCTCTCTCTCATCCCTCCCCACTGGCCAGGCGCTGGACTGCTGGGACTGGCAAGCGTGCTTATCCTCGCTGCAGTCATCGCAATGCTGCGTCATCCAGGGGCTCCTGGCAGGAATCTCTAGCTGAGGTACGGGGCTAGCTTGAGGGAATGCTGCGCAGTATCCATGATGAGTTCACTCACAGTGGGATGCGCGTGTATGATCTCTCCCAACTCCTCGCCAGTGAGGCCATCGCTGATGGCAACAGCAATCTCGTGGATCACTTCCACAGCATGGACGCCCATGACTGTGGCTCCAAGGATGATGCCGCTTCCCTTCTCAACGACGAGCGTTGCAACCCCATCTGGCTCTCCCTCAGCAAGCGCCTTGCCGTTCCCTCTGAACCGTGTCTGTGTCAGCTGGACATCGAGTCCCTGTGCCTTTGCTGTCTCTTCGGAGAGTCCGACAGCAGCAATCTCAGGATGCGTGTAGATGCACGATGGCACGACTGTACGGTCCATTGCCCGCACCTCGATGCCAAGTGCATTGTCCACTGCACGTGCTCCCTCTGCGCTTGCCAGATGCGCCAGCTGAAGTCCACCTATGCAGTCCCCTGCAGCATAGATCGCTGGATTTGCTGTGGCGAGAAGGGAATCCACAACGATCCATCCCCGCTCGTCCACCTCCACACCAGCCTCCTCGAGCCCAATGCCCCGAGTGAGCGGCGCACGGCCAACCGCAACAAGAAGGAATTCGCCATCCACACCTGTGCCATCCTCAAGCACAGTTGTGGTCCGGTTTCCCTTTGTGGAGACAGCGCTCACACCAGTTCCTGTCAGGAAGGTGACTCCCTGTGCCTCCATCAGTGCCTGGAACTGGCCCACTACACGTCCATCAATGCCAGCAAGGAGTCGGGGCAATGCCTCAATGACAGTGACCTTGGAGCCCAATGTCGCATAGAGACTTGCGAACTCGCACCCGATGACTCCGCCACCTATGATGGTGAGCGTCTCTGGAATGACCTCCAGGTCAAGTATGTCATCCGAAGTCAGTATTCTCTCATGCGTCATGTCCACAAATGGCAGGCCCTTTGGAGCGGTGCCAACGCAGACGACAAGGGTGTCGAAACCGATCCGCTCATCGCCCACTGCAACCTCAGCACCATCAATGATGCCATGCCCCTCGATGACCCGCACCTTCTTCCGCTCGCATGCTCCCTCAACTCCGCGCCGCATCGTCATGACGATGTCGTTCTTCCGGGCAAGCATTGCGGGAACGTTGATCTTTGGGCTCGCCACCTCAATGCCGTATGTTGCTGCATGCTCAATCTTGCGGTACACATCGGCAGTCGCAAGCAGGGACTTCGTCGGAATGCATCCCCGATTCAGGCAAGTGCCGCCAAGTTCCCTTTCCTCGATGAGCACGACATCCGCACCACGCTGGGCAGCATGGAGTGCTGCCACATCGCCTGCTGGTCCTCCACCGAGCACGACACACCGGGTCATGCCTTTCCTCCCTTGCCATCCAGTGCGCGAGCGACAACATGGTGCTGCTCAGCATGGAACAGTCCCTCGGACCCCTCAGCTGCGCTTGCGCGTGGCGGACGGGAGATGACGTGCCATCCACCCTTCCGAACGGCATCCTGCTGGGTGAGGTACCACCATGCACCCATGTTCTCCGGTTCCTCCTGTACCCAGACTACTTCCTTCGCCTTCGCATACCGTGTGAGCAGGGTTGCCAGCTCCTGTGCGGGAAATGGATAGAGCTGCTCCATCCGAAGAATGGCAGTATCAGGTGAGCGGAGATCTGAGCTTGCAAGATCGTAATAGACATGGCCAGAGCAGATGAGCACGCGCCTGATGCTGTCCGGATCCGATACCTCAGGATCATCAACAACCTTCTCGAAATGGCCTGTGAGAAGATCCTGCAGGCCTGCAGCAGCAGCCTTGTTTCGGAGTAGGCTCTTGGGCGTTGCGACGACAAGCGGAAGCGGTGTCTTCTGGTGCGCCTGGTCCCTCAGCAGGTGGAAATACTGTGCGGATGTTGAGCAGTTCACCACTCTGAGATTCGCGTCAACACCGAGCTGAAGGAAACGCTCGAGCCTGCAGCTGCTGTGTTCGGGGCCCATTCCCTCATAGCCGTGTGGTAGCAGCAGCACAAGTCTCGCATGCTGACCCCATTTGATCCTGCCCGAAGCAATGAACTGGTCAATGATCATCTGGGCATTGTTGATGAAGTCTCCAAACTGCGCTTCCCAAAGAACAAGCGCCTGCTCATAGGCTGCTGCGTAGCCGTATTCGAAGCCAATGCATGCAAGCTCGCTGAGAGGGCTGTTCACAATGGTGAACTGCGTGGTGACACCGGGCAGATGCTGGAGGGGTACCCACACTTCTCCATGGGAATTGATCACACCTGCATGCCTATGGCTGAATGTTCCCCTCAGGGTATCCTGACCACTGAGGCGGATCGGCACACCCTCGTGCAGGAGTGCTGCGAAGGCGAGCGCCTCGGCAGTGCCAAAGTCAATCTCGTTCGCATCAAGTGACTGCGCACGGCGCTCCATCTGCTTCACCAGTTTCGGATTGAGCGTGAACCGCTCCGGATATGTCGTGACATGCTCGAGCGCTTCCCGCATTGCCGTTTCAGAAATTGACGGCACATCAGGTGCCACTTCGAGGGCTGGAACACTGCCAGTGACAAAGATGTCATGGTTCCCATCACTCTTCACCAGTTGGTGATGGCTCTTGATCTCTGACTGGATTGCAGCAAGCCGTGACTTCCTGTCCTGCTCGGACAGCGTTCCTTCCTGGGTGAGCTTCTCGCCATACAGCTGATGGACGGGAGGGTGTGCCCTGATGATGTCGTACATCACTGGCTGGGTGTAGGACGGCTCATCCGTCTCGTTGTGTCCATATCGGCGGTAGCCAATGATGTCTATGACAACATCCCGGTGAAACCTCTCGCGGATGTCGTACGCAAGCAGCATTGCCCTCAGGACACTCTCAATGTCATCCGCATTGACATGGATGATGGGAATGCCAAACCCCTTGGCTACATCTGTCGCGTACGTGGTGGACCGGCCCTCCTCGGGATTCGTCGTGAAGCCCACCTGGTTGTTCGCAATAATGTGCAGTGTTCCACCCGTCGCATATCCTGCGAGTGAGGCAAGGTTGAGTGTCTCCGTCACACCTCCCTGCGCGATGAAGGCAGCATCCCCATGGATGAGCACTGGGCATGCAAGACTGCCATCCCACGGAACCGCAGTGCCTGTCTGGCTCTGGAGAGCCCTAGTCCAGCCCTCCACCACTGCGTCAACAGCTTCGAGATGGCTTGGATTCGGCAGCAGGTGCACAGCTATGGATTTGCCGTCACCCGCAGCGTAGGTGCCACTTCCGCTCAGATGGTACTTCACATCCCCCATGCTTCCTGCAGCATCCACACGCTGCTCAAATGTGCCGTACTCGTACGCACGGAGCACCTGGTCGTAAGACTGGGTGACGACCCGGGAGATGATTGCCTGACGGCCACGGTGGGCCATCCCTAGTACGCAGTGCGCAGTGCCTGCTGCTATCAGGCGGTCCAGCACGAGCTGCAGTGCAGGCACAAGCACCTCGAGACCCTCGAGGGAGAAGACCTTTTCCCCAAGGAACGTTTTCCGGAGATACTCTTCCAGGGTGTAGGCCCTCGCGAGTTCCTCGAAGACATGAACCCTGTCGAGGGAAGGTGCCAATCGCCCCTCAAGGCCCTCAACCTGCTCCGTGATCCATTGCCGAAGCACTGGATCATCACAATGCATGAACTCGAATCCCGTGGTCTGGCAGTAGCGCGCCTCGAGCCAGTCGACAAGATCGCCAACTGTGTGGAGAGTCTGTGCGCCAGAGGGCAGGCTTGCCTTGATGGCATTTGGGATGCCATCGCCACGCTTGAGGCCGTATGCGCCGGGATCCAGGAGCGGCGTGTGTCCACGAGTCCGCAGCTGGAGCGGATCAAGCGATGCCTGTAGATGGCCCGATTCGCGGTAGGCATGAAGGAGCTGGTGGATGCCTACCGCATGCAGGATCTCCTCGGGAGATGCCGCTTCCTTTCCGCTGCGTTCCGCAGCAGCTGCTGCAGGATGGGGAAGACTCCCTCCTGGGGAGACTGCATATGGGGGAAGCTGAATGCCAAAATCCCCTGCAATCTTCTCATAGAATCCATCCTCGCCCTGGAGCATGCCCTCGATGTCCCGCAGGAAGGAGCCCGACTCTGCTCCCTGGATGATCCTGTGATCATATGTGCTTGTCATCGTCATCACTTTTGCGATGCCAAGCTGTCGCACGACATCCGGCGCCACTGCTGACCATTCCGCAGGATATGCGATGCTGCCGACTGCGATGATGGTGCCCTGTCCAGCCATAAGCCGTGGCACGGAGGCCACAGTGCCAAGCCCACCAGGATTCGTCAGCGTCAACGTACCACCCTGCATGTCGTCTGGCGCCAGCGTGGAAGTTCTCGCTGCATGGACAAGCCGCTCATATTCATTGACGAAGGCACGGAATGGAAGCGTGTCCGCATTGCGGATGACAGGAACAAGAAGCATCCGCGAGCCATCAGGCTTCGTGAGGTCGACTGCAAGGCCGAGATGCACTCCGCCAAAAACGCGGGATGGTCCTTCTGGAGTGTCAGTGAAGTACGAGGCCATGTGAGGCATCCGGGAGGCAGCCTGGGCAATGGCATACGCAATGATGTGCGTGAACGAGAGCTTCACGGAAACGCCATGCTCCACAAGGAGCTGGTTCATGACTCTTCTTCTGTCCTCGAGCAGCTGGACTGCAAGCGTCCGGAACGAGGTTGCAGTGGGTATGCTCCTGCTGCGCTCCATGTGCCCAACAAGGACCTTCTCCGCACCCTTGAGCACCTGCTGGGTACCGACAACAGGTAGCTGGAGCCCTGACTCATGTCCCTTTCCTGCCCGGACATCATCCTTGCGAATGCTTCCAGCAGGGCCTGAGCCCACCAGTGTCGACACATCGATGCCAAGAACTGCTGCCCGGCGTCTGGCAAGTGGCGAAACATGGACATCAGTCCTTTCTGTAACAGATGGTGATGGAGTTCTCACTGAGGGTGCAGGCGATGCGGCCCTGGCTCCAGAGGGTTCCTGGCTTTGCACTGAAACCCCTTCCCCCGCTGCGACGGCTCCCAGCATTCCTCCCACCGGCACGGTTACACCTTCATCTGCCGCAATGGCTGCAAGTGTGCCATCGGCAGGTGCTGGCACTTCCACATCAACCTTGTCAGTTGTCACCTCGACAACCGTTTCCCCTTCGGTCACAGGATCTCCCACTGCCTTCAGCCACCGTGCCACCGTGCCTTCCGTGACTGACTCTCCCATTGCCGGGAGAACGATTGCAACCGACTCAGCATCACTCATGACGATTCATTCCTTCCAAGAGCAGTGACTCAGAGAACACGTGATGATTCTACGCGTACGCGAGTTGGCTCCGCCGTAGCGGAACGTCTCGGGACGCCCCAGCACGAGTCTCCCTGCAAGGGTTTGCGCGCATGGCATGCATGCCATGGTGTGAGGTGAGTGTACAGAGATATGTGCTTCAT
>JAJZLL010000031.1:5224-32437 GCA_021803465.1 bacterium | reverse complement strand
CGCCACCGTGATGCCAAGAAGAGGAAGTGCATGGACTGCAAGCCAAGAGCCATCGGAACGGTGTCCAGAAGGGAAATGGTTGCGGCGGTTGGATTCGAACCAACGACCTCCGGGTTATGAGCCCGACGAGCTGCCTCTGCTCCACGCCGCATGAGTAGTATACCTCATGGGGCATGAGAAGGCGAATCTCATCTCGAAGGGGCTCTGGCAGCGTCTAGTGTCTCATCTCTCTATGGGACGGTGGTGCTGGCACTGCATGTGCAGGAATGGTGACAGCACGATCCCTGTACCGTGCGAGATCTTCGAGGAGCATGGGAGGAGGCATTGCAGGTGGGAAGCGGAGTATGTCGCCAGTTTCCCTGTCTATGACGTGGAGAGCCTCTCCGTAGCCCATCATTCCCTTAGTACTCTCGCGCACGACAATTGACCAGCCAAGGGAGCATCGCTGCATGGCTGCGAGCTTCACCCTGCTCCCCTGCTGCTGCCCGAAGTACCGACTCCCTTCTTCAGAGATGAGATACGCCCGTGCAATGCGCTCTGCATGTGATCGTGAAATCATGATCCTCCCCCCTTTCGCAGTTCCTTCTCAAGATCCGCCACCTGGATCACCACTGTCGCACGCTCACGCATGCGCCTGTAGTCTCCAAGAATCATGGATGGCGGCATTGCGGGTGGAAACTGGAGCAAACTGCCCTCTTCAGCATCCACCACATGAAGAGCCTCTCCAAGGGATGGTTCCGCACCTGCAGGCACATCATCACCAACACCAACCACCCAGCCTCCGGGAAAGGCGAGCAGCACGAGTTTCCGGATCTCAGCACTCCGGTTGAGCATGCGCTGGCCATCTGCTGTTGCTGCATACCGCTGGGCAAGCGCGGATGCCTGGTCCTCCGTGATCATGCATGCACCTCCACAGTCCCACACGGATCCACTTCAGGAGCGTCCCTTTTCAATTTCAATTCATGCTGCATCATAGGAATGGCTCCGATGTCTTGTCATCCTTAAGTCCGTACTTCTGGATCTCAATTATCCCAGACGGCTGATCCAGCCCATACTGTGCGACGGGAAATGGCTGCGCATCCGGATTGTCCCGAATGCTTCCCCTGCGAACCCACTGTTGTGTTCCAAAGTCGAAGTCCTCAATCTTTGGGCCTGGGAAACCCCATCCAGCAAACAGTCCTCCATGCCATGATTCGAGCATGATCGCTCCCTGCTGCACTTCCTGGAGCCGCGCAACAGCCCCATCAATCGCTTCCGGTTCAATCCTCACAGCTTCAAGCGTAGCCCGGAACTTTTCCAGTGAAACAGCCCTCACCTGATCCAGCACCTCCTGCGAGAGAGGTTTCCCGACCAGATCGCGCACCCACTGGGACCGGATGGGAAAGGCATCCCCAGTCGGGAATGCGAGACCATTATCAATTGCAGCTGGCCTGCCATCCTGATCTGTGAGCCAGTTGTCCTCATGCCGATCCGTGTTGGCTAGAATGTAGTCCAGCACTCCCATGCGTTCCTGGTCGAGAGGACTGTAGTAGGGAACATACATGGACTGCCTGCCATCAACCATGCGCATGAGAGATCCTGGGCCCATTGTGGAATCCGACACGCCACGTGTCGCAGGCACGAGATTGAATCCAAGCAGTCCATCGACTGCGGATGCAGCAATCTCACGGAATGCTTCCGAATTATTCGGCACAGTGACACGGATCGACTGGACCTCGCCGCTCCGCGGTTTGAATACCCCTTCAACCCCACTTGGCTCCCGCACAAAGTACGACTCATTGCACCCGCCTTGCGTAGGTCGGATGACAGAAAGTTCAATCCCTGGGAACAGCGCTTCCAATTCTGGAGCTGAAGTTCGTGGAAGTGCCTGGGACGCCCTGCGCTGTCCAATCCCGTCCTGTTGCGGGGCTGCAAACTGTGCCATGTTGAGCTGCTGGATCTCGACAGCAGGCTTCGGCTGCACCATGCGGTGAAGACGTTCTCGCCCTGCCTTCACAAAAGCTGCAGCCTTTGCCCACCCGCCTGGATTGAGTTTCACCTGCTCTTGACGGGGAGCACCCGGACCATACGGTCCTAGTGCGCCCTTCCCTCCAATGGGCACTGTGCCTGGCCGCACACGGGCATGCGTGACTGTCTTGCCGCCATCCGGAACGATTGTCCGATTGGGGTCATCCTGCTTGAGCAGGCTCCGGTGACGGGGGGAAGGTCCATCCACTCCAAGTTCCATGCCTCATTCTAGGGATGCTCGCTCTCTCTGATTGGCTTCTGGAACGGTTTCGTGACACATTCACTGCATCCAGGTGAAGCAGGTGTCGCTGGGCATAAAAATGCAGATCCGGGACGTTGTGCCCCTCATTGGGGAGAGGAAAGTGGTACCCCGCCTTCCTGAATCAGTTCGCAATGTGAAGAAGCTGGACCCAGTCCTGAATGGCAGGACGACTTCCCGTTCAGCAACAACGATACGGACACATCCTTGCGAGCCAAACGGGTGGCAATGAGGGGAAACATCAGTGCCACCCCCACATCGCTACGCTACACTTGAACGCATCGATGAAGCTTACCTCTCGCTCAACCAATGTCCTTCTTGGACTCCTCTTCCTAGCAGGAGTAGGCATTGCAGTCTGGAACGCAGTCTCCACAGCCTCTCTCCTCTCCATCAAAGCCGCTCCTGTTTCCACAGTGGGCACGGTCACATCCTGTACTGACATGCGACTCCGCGTGGGCGGGTTCATCCAAACGTGCGAAGTGAACTACACTGCAGGTACAGTCAAGTACTCCATCGCTGTGAATGCCAAGCCAGGAGTGAACCTTGGGAATGGCAGCAAGGTTCCCATCTATTACCAGGCAGGGCATCCTCGAAACGCTGCAACGGCTACTGAAATACAGAATGTAGTGCCAGATTCAAAAGGAATGTATTTCATCGCAGCATTCATCTGCCTACTCAGCGGTGCGACAGCTTTGCTGACAAAGCTCCGGGCAGCACGGATGGAGCGTTACATATCTTCTTTGCGGTCCCACTGAACCAGTTTGCGGATCCAGTAGATTCCAGGATGTCAACTGTGCAGAGTTGCTTCGCACAACGAGATGCTCTCGCAGGCATGTGCAGATAGTTCTCTGACGCGGCAGACAGCAGGGATCTCCTCACTGCCCTCAGACAGGTCCCCAACTCATCCCTTCATTGCACCCTCAGTTCTCCACTGTGCAGGTTCAGTACGGATCCCACCCAGACCAACCCGCAAGTGGAGCTGCCTTGTGCTAGGTTGAACCGAAGTCTCACAGGAACAGGATGCTCCATACAGCGACTTCGATTCCTGTGCAACGTTGTGGTTCCCACTGGTTGGAAATGGATCTGTCCTTCTCCTCACTGACCATTCTCTGAACTGGGGATGCAGAGGAGCAACACCAAGCAAGCTTTCTGCAATTCCGACACCACGCAACTGAAGACGCCCAGTGCTGGCCCAGTGAAGCTGCACTCTTCCCTACTGGGCAGTCGCATGTTCTGCCACAACGTCGGGAACGCCATCCTTGACAACCTGCTGGGCCACTGCAAGGTCAATATTCTCCAGTGTCGAGGGTGGAAGACCCGTCCCACAGCACGCAACAGTGAAGACCCTGTTTCCCACTGCGACAGTGAGGCTCATGGCCGTTCCTGATGATGGATCATTGCACTGCTCCACATTGGCAGCATCACCCACACTGCTCACTGCCTGCTGGGCAAGAGTGTCATAAGCTCCAGCCACCTTCACTACAGCGGACACAGTTGTCGAAGCACTGCACGCTGCGTGGGAACGGCTGCAGTGCTGCCTTCCTCTCCAGCTCACACAGTCTTGAGGTCTGCGATGGAGAGGGAGTGGACATCAAGTGAATGCAACCTTCTTCGCATAGAACGCATTCTTTGAAGCTCACGTGTGACTGTCCAGAGAGGAACGAATGCTGAAGCAGTTTCAATTGCCGCTTGAACCTGTGCTACAGTTGACCCAATCCATGAAGCGTTCACCTCTCACAGCGTATGCTGTGTCAGCACTCATAATCCTTGCAGGAATTGGAATTGCCATATGGAACGCCATTTCAACTTCATCCGTCCTTGCCATCAGCGTCAGTCCTGTTCCGGCAGTGGGCACAGTAGCATCCTGTACTGACCTTCCTGTACGTGGAGGCGGTTACTCCCAAGTCTGCCAGGTGAGATATTTCTCTTCAACAGGTCAACACAACATCTCAGTGACTACCCAGCCAGGTGCGAACCTTGGAACTGGGCAGAGTATTCCCATTGATTACCAGCAGGGGAATCCAGCAAATGCTGCAACGACCGCTGCTGTCAAAAATGCCGGTTCCGATTCTGCAGGTGGGTATGCACTTGCAGCAGTCATCTGCGTGCTCGGCGGAGCGACAGCCATCCAGATGGGAGTCCGGTCACGGCAGAAAGGACTCTAGCCAAGAGTGAATCCCTGGAGCTGCCACCTGCCTGCTTCTTGATGGATGACACTGCTTGCGTCGGGATGGTCAAGATACCGAATGTGCACCAGCTATTTAGGGATGCGGAAACCATTCCGGAAAGGGGCAATGTGCTCTGCAGCGTGTCAATGTGTTGCAGGCTAGATACCTGCTCCTACCGCTGCACCTCTTCCCAACTCCCGGGCTCGGAGGACCCCCACAAGCTGGACAAGTGCTCCCATGGCAAGCGCAATGCCTGCACTGGTTTCCACACCTGAACCAATGACGATCACGCCAGCGTCATGAAGGAGGATTCCCACTTGGACAAACACAAGTGCGACGCACGTGAGCACAAGCGATGCTCCCATGACAAAGGTGCGAGCCACACCTGCTGCGAGAGGATGGTGCCCATATCTTGGAGCCAGCTGCAGCAGGAGCACAGGAACAATGCGGTTGCCGTTCCCGATGATGGCGCATGGCACAGCTCCCAGAAGCACTGCAGTTACTGGCAGAGCTGGACTTGCACCCAATCCACTTTCAACGATGACGAACTCACCTGCAGCAAGCGCAAGAGTCAAGCAGCCTGCAAGCTGTCCAAGCCATGTCATCCGTTCCGCATGGCTGCTCCGGTGCAGCACAAAGCGGACCATGTCAGCCGTGAAGAGCAAGGCCGCAACGACACAGCAGAGGGCAGCAGTGATGCCCAGGATATGTGGACCACCGAGCGCCAAATCCCATTCAATTGCAACAATACCCACTGCTGCGCATATGCAGACTTCCCACTGGTAACGGGGATGGGCTGACGACCTGTTGAGTCCCCGAACAGTACTGTAGGACACCGCAATGAGCATGCCAGAGATCCATCCTCCTGCTGCGAGCACGATCTTCATCCCGAGCAGTTCTGCAACCGGAAGATGGAGTGGCACGACAAATCCGATCGCAAGGAGCGGCCCGAGAACGACAATGCATCCAAGGGAGATGAATGAAAGGACATGCAGTGCAGCACCTGAGGATCTGCGCATTGCTGGAAGGACAGCTGACATCCCTCGTGCAAGCACAATGCCAAGCGTGATGGCAGCGCACGTTCCCCCAACTGCTGCAAGAACAGTGGAACTCTCCGCAAAGGCGATGACAAACAGGAGGACGGAAACCGGATACCCGAAACCCACGACTAGCTTCTCACGGGATCCCCCAAGCCAGACATGGTAGTGGGCAGGAAGAAACTGGTACAGCACAACAACAATGAAGGATGTGGCAAAACCCAAAGCGATGGCATGGGTGGATGCAAGAAGCGCGGGAGTGATGGCTGGATGTGGCAGGGCGAGAGCAGGAGCAGCTGCACTGAGGAGAACGGCTCCCGCTATCCACATGCCAAGCGCAAATACAGCAAGATACCAGGGTGTCTGGATTCCACGGTGCTTTCGGAGAGCACCCATCTGTAGCGGCGCATGTTCGTCTGCAGTTGTGTTTCCAAGACGATTCTGCATCTCATGCTCCCCTGTAGTACCGATGATATGGTATTGCACTAAACATGCACTATTATCATCCATTATCGCATAACGTGCCACCAGCAAGGCATCTCGCACTGCTGTTGCCTCCAGGAATTCCGGAATCTAGCCAGTCATGAAGAGACGGACAATGACACCGAGAGCAACGACAGCCATTCCGAGCCGCATTGCAGCCTTCTTCCCATTCGTGTAGTCCATGGCAATGACATCTCCCACCGGAATGGCCCCAAGCGCAATGAGCCCATAAAGGAGATGGAGCATTTCTTTCGGACGATGCCCAGTCGCGAACAGCAACAGTCCCATGAGACCCGCAAGGGTGACAAAGATTTCGAAAGCTACTTCAAGAATGACTGTCAACCGGGATGGCGCTGCATGGTGCACGAGACGAAAGACAGCCTCGACAATCACAGCAACCGCGAGTGATCCACAACCCAGAGCAAGACTGAAGTGAAGTGCCATACGCATTCCCAATGGTGCCACATCATCCGCCCCGGATGCTGATGGGTGTGCATGCGGCCACAGTAGTTCGAAATGCACGCTTCACGGGAATCATCGGGATTGAGGCATGTACATTCCGTGCTGCCAGACAGGAAGCGCTCAGGGCATATCTGACCAGTCACACGGCAGCTGAGCATGCTACCGAACTGAACTGACACCACCCTTTCGCTTCTGGACAGCATATACAGTGAACGAGCCTGCCAATGCCAGGATTGCAAGAAGCAGCAGGCTCAGTGGCACATTTCCTGATCCAGTGGAAGGAACAGGCACAGCAGCAGCTGCTGCTGGAGACGCAGTAGGAACAGGTGTAGGGGTAGCAGTGGGTGCAGGTGTGGGTGTGGGTGCAGGTGTGGGTGCGGGTGTGGGTGTCGTTGCTGCACTCACTGTGAGAGCAAGCGTATTTCCTGTCACTGTGGGATCCAGAATGGAGCCGTTGTAGGTTGCTGTAAACGAGTGGCTGCCCGCGGAAACCGAGGATATGGTGTACGTTGCAGTGGCACTCGTTCCCGTTGCTGGGGAAAGCGTGGAAGTTCCAAGCAGCGTTCCGTTGTCATAGAAGGAGACTGTTCCCGCTGGAGTGGAAGCAGGATCCACAGTGGCAGTGAGTGCAAGTGAACTCCCAGCTGAGACACTCGCTGGCGAAGAGCTGAGGGTGAGTGTGGAGCTGTTGGAGGCTGTCGTTGCAGTATCCACAGGAATCCCGGGAGATGCTGAAGGATATGTGGTGATCGTGCTTGCTCCATCTGATGGAGATGCTGCGTTCTGCAAGCCGGAGATGGAGATGGTGATCGTTGTCCCAGCAGGCACAGTGACAGGGCTTGTCACTGTGTATGTGAGGGTACTTCCGGAAAGGGACGCGGTTCCCGCTCCAATGCCAGTATGCGTACCCACTGTGAGAGAACTCCCCTGGGTGCCTGAAGGAACAGTGAAGTCTATGGTGCCGATCGTTGTCGCCGTAGCTGTGGTGAAGGTCCAGGTGTAGGTGGAGCCAGTAGCACCCAGTGCAGGAGTCGTGGTGGAGAAGCTCGGAGAAGTGAGCGTTCCCACAGGTGGTGCTCCCACCGCAATCCCGACAGGGTAGCTCAATGATGATGATGGAGACAGACTCCCTGCTACGCTTGCGGAAGCTGTGGAAACTGCATACCCCTGACTCGAGCCGTAATCGGACACATACAGATCAGATCCAGAAGGCGACAAGGCAGGTGCGGTTTCGGAACTTCCTCCGCTTGCACCAAGCGTGATTACTGAGCTGACGAGATCTGTGGTGGCATTGGCTACAACTGCGGTGTTGCTGTAGTTTGTCACATAGACTGTTGATCCATTCGCTGACACAACGCATCCCACTGGATGGATGAATGGATCCGTACCCGAATAGTTGAGTGAGCCAATGATTGTGTTCGTGGTTGTGTCGACAACGGAGACCGTATTGTTTACATAGTTGGGAACATACAGCGTGGATCCATCTGGCGACATGCAGGGATTCTCTGGATAATCAAAACCAGTTATGGTAGACATTGTGCCATTGGATGTATTGATGACAGTAACTATGTTTGCTGATGTGTAGCTTGGGGCATACACAGCACTGCCATCTGGTGCGACTGCTACTCCCCAGGGATTTCCCGTGACGGAATATGTTGCTGTCACAGTGTCCGATGCTGTGCTGACAAGAAAAACACTATGCCCAGTGTAACTTGCCACTGCAAGAAGGGATCCATTTGCACTCAGTGCCATGGCATACGGTTCAGTTCCGACATTAATCGTCTTGGTGATGGTGTTCGAGGGGAGGCTTATCACATCCACTGCAGCATTGCCTATGTCACTGACATACAGTGTGGATGCATTCGGAGACAGCACCACAGACCACGGATAAGCTCCGCTCGGAAGCGTGATCGTGCCTACTTGGTCACCGGACGCTGCATTGTAGATTGTGACATCTGCACCGTAATAGTTGGCCACATAGACATATGTCGTTGGTGTGGCAGAAGAAGCCCTGACAGTACCTTGAGGGGCATTCAAAACCAAGAGTGCTGCCGCTGCAACCAGGCATGCTCCTGCAACTAGTGAACGACTCCATGTGGAGACACGGGAAATGGAGGAAAGAAAGTTCATCGTCTGGCACCCTTGAATATCGTATTGCTGCTCTGCGAAGCATACCAAACGATGGACGGTTGGTACACAGTGTCTCAATTGGAAGCGCTTTTTGCCTTAGGGACAGCAATAGGTAGAAGGCTTTATCGCAGATTAGAGAGAGGGAACAGATTGTATACCTGCGCACTTTCCCAAGATACATGCAGCATCTGCGAGATCACGGCACTTCAGGCTGACACTGCTCAAAAAGAAAGAGGAGAGTACCTCAGGGAAAGCTGAAGTGCCAATGGCTCCTCACGTATCTGTTGGCACATTGACATGCACCCTACGCCCATTGGAACAGCGCATGCGTTGCTGGAAGAAAAGGCATGCTGGCACTCTGCTACGCTGTTGTCAATCAGTGACAGGGAGTTCAGGGGGTAGGGCATGACTGTATGGACAGGAGATCTCAAGCAGCAGCTTGCTGAAGCAGTGGCGTCTTCGCCCCTTCACGCATCACGGGCATTCATGGCTGTGATCTCGCGGGAGGATTTTGCAGGAGTCATACCAGCCGCTTCCGTGGAACGGATCACTTCTGAACTTCAGCTGACACTCCAGGATCTCATGCAGGAATGCATTCCCATCGCGAGAGTCTACTCTGTCGCCCCCATCTCGAACTACCATGTCGGAGCTGTCGCACGGGGTGCTTCAGGGGCACTGTATTTCGGATTCAACATGGAGTTCCCAGGATCAACCCTTGCGGAAACCGTCCACGGTGAGCAGGCTGCAGTGACGAACGCCTGGACGCATGGTGAGCGCCGCATCACTGACATGGCGATCAGCGCTGCTCCCTGCGGCCACTGCCGCCAGTTCCTCCACGAAACTGCTGCGGGAGAAGACATGCAGATCCATCTCCCTGGTGGCATGGGCATGTCCCTCAAGTCACTGCTACCTTCAGCATTTGGCCCAAAGGATCTTGGCATCACGGCAGGTCTCATGGCGAACGTGCCCACTTCTCCATTCGGGAAGGGCGTGCCCTCCCACTCGTCCATGGCGAGGAGAGTTGCGGAACAGGCTCTCCAGGAGGGCTATGGACCATACTCTCGCTGTGCAGCTGGCATTGCACTCCAGCTCACGTCCGGTGACATCGTTGCAGGCTGGTATGCGGAGAATGCTGCCTTCAACCCGACTCTTGAGCCACTCCAGAGTGCGCTCATCTCCCTCAGACTTCTCGGTAGCGATCCATCCGACATTGCGCACTGCATCCTTGTCGATGCTCCAGGGCCGCTTGACCATCGCTTCAGGACAAAGGAGCTCCTCCGTCTTCTTGCGCCAAAGGCGCTTCTGACTGCATATCATGCACAGCGCAGCATGCGGAAATCCAGTCCTGGTGAGACATCCCTCAACGGCTAAGACTCCCTCACGTAAGCGTGCTATGCCCTGTCTTCCAGTGCCATTGCACCATGCACCTTTGCAGTGCTGTGCCGTGCATCGAGATCCTTGAATGACTCCCTGACTGATTCCTCAATGGCAACAGATGCTGCAGTCCTCCGGAGCATGACAGTCCTTCCCGCAAGCACGCCCAGCACTCCTGTCAGCATGATTCCCCCCACTGCGCCAGTCCTTCTCCACCCTCCTGCCAGGACAAGCCCCCGGACAAGAAGGGCAGGTTCAAGCCCATGCCGCACCTCTCCTTCCATCAGTGTGGAGACTGTCGCAGTGACAACAGCAGTGCTCGCACCTCCCACACCTCCACCAAGTGACACACGGTAGAAGAGGGGATCCATGAGAAACTCCATTGCGAGCCGCCGCGTTGAGTTCTTCCTGACATGCGGTTTCCAGTCAGGAGCGTATCGTGCAGACCACACTTCCAGATACCGTGCAAGTGATGGCGATACCAGTTCAGCCATCTCGAATCTCCCTAGCTCATCCACCCTGCTTCCAGCGTACGTCCGCGAACGCAGAAGCTGGACAGGCTGTTGCAGCATTGCCATATGCAAACTGCCCTGGTATCGGGTTGCAAGAGAGTCATGGGAGAACGGCATGCGCTGCACTTTGCGTCCCCCTCTTCTCCACGCAGTGGGGCACAGACGTAGAATGGAATGCATGACTGTGGACTGCAACGAACTCCGCCGGCTCAGACGGGCACGCGACTGCATGGATAGGGAATACGCTGCACCACTCGACATTCCTGCACTCGCAAGGACAGCCAGCATGTCAGAGTCGCATTTCGTGCGGAGATTCCATGAGGAATACTCGGAAACCCCATATGCATATCTCATGACTCGCCGCATTGAACGCGCAATGGCACTGCTCAGCCACACGGACCTCACCATCACGGACATCGCTTTCACTGTAGGCTGGGCGAGCCTTGGCTCGTTTTCTACCCGGTTTCATGAGCTCGTGGGCTTCTCACCCTCTACGTACCGCACTGTGCATGGCAAGACCAGCTCCCGCCTCTCTGTCTGCCAGACGATGGCAGCTGCACGTCCGGGCCGGCATATCCGAAGGGATAGTTGAGCAGTTTCGAAGAAGCTTCCGAACGGGGATGTACCGTAGGATCTGTACCATGAACACTGCACTCAGCCAAGTCCACATCCTCATCGATGATCCAGATGCTGCCCTCTCCTTCTACCGGGACGGGCTCGGGCTCACTGTCACAAATGAAGTGAACCAGTATGGGTTCCGCTGGATCACCCTCGTCACGGAGAGCCAGCCGGATCTCGGCATTGTCCTGTTCGAGACGCATGCTGGCCGTTCCCAAGAACATGGCGATGCCATCGCTGCACTGCTGGCGAAAGGAGAGTTCAATCCCGTGCATTTCCGCACTGACGATCTTGCGGCTCTGTTCGAGAGACTCAGAACAATTCCCCACGTTGAAGTGGTGCAGGAGCCTGCAGACCAGCCATGGGGTGTCCGTGATGGTGCAGTTCGGGATCCTGCTGGCAACCTCATACGGCTTGAGCAGGCATAGACTCTTGGTGAGAAGCCGCCAGGGGCCACCTGCACCCGAACTCGGCTCCCATACGGGATGTCCGTGTCGGGTGCAGGAGCGTTCCCTGTCTCACTCCCCTATTTCGCGAGGAGCTCGAACCTGTCGAGTTCCATGACCTTCTGCCAGGCAGCAACGAAGTCATGGAGAAACCTGTCTTCCGCTCCCTTGGAGGCGTACACCTCGGAAATCGCGCGAAGCTGAGCATTCGACCCGAAAGCGAGATCAACACCTGTTGCTGTCCACTTCCGTGTCCCCGTGGTCCTGTCATGTCCTTCGAAGACTCCCTTCTCGCTTGGGGATGGAGTCCACTCCGTCTTCATGTCGAGGAGATTGATGAAGAAGTCACGGGTGAGCATGCCTGGACGGCTGGTCAGCACACCGTGCTGCGTATCCCCAAACGTCACTCCCATCGAGCGCAGACCACCAAGAAGGACTGTCATCTCGGGTGCTGTGAGCGAGAGAAAATACGCCTTTTCCACGAGAAGGTGTCCTGCATACTCTGCGAGATCCTTCCTCACATAGTTCCGGAAGCCGTCCGCCACAGGTTCAAGCACACCAAAGGAGTCTGCATCAGTCTGGTCCTGGTGCGCATCAGTGCGTCCAGGCGTGAAGGGGACAGTGATGTCCATGCCAGCTTTCCTTGCTGCCTCCTCAATGCCAGCGCATCCACCGAGCACAATGAGGTCCGCAAGGGAAATCCGCTTTCCACTGGCCTGTGCTCCATTGAACGCGTGCTGGATGCTCTCAAGCTCAGCGAGCACTTTCCCGAGCCGAGCGGGCTCGTTCACTTCCCAGCTGCTTTGTGGTGCCAGCCGGATGCGTGCGCCATTCGCTCCTCCGCGCTTGTCCGTCTGGCGGAATGTCGATGCAGATGCCCACGCTGTGCGGATGAGGTCCACTGGAGCAATACCTGAGGAGAGGATCGTCTTCTTGAGTCCCTGGACATCCTCTTCGGACACAAGCGCATGGTCAACTGGAGGTACTGGATCCTGCCAGATGAGTTCCTCCTCAGGCACGAGGGTTCCGAGATACCGTGACCGTGGGCCCATGTCACGATGCGTCAGCTTGAACCATGCGCGTGCAAACGCATCGGCGAACTCTTCCGGATGCTCGTGGAACCTTTTGGAGATGGGTCCATAGATGGGGTCCACTCTGAGGGCCAGATCCGTTGTGAGCATGACTGGCGCATGGCGCTTTGTGGGATCGTGCGGATCGGGAACGGTTCCCTGTGCCTCAGGATTCTTCGGTACCCACTGGTGCGCTCCTGCAGGACTCGTGGAGAGTTCCCACTCGTAGGAGAACAGGTTGTCAAAAAAGCCGTTATCCCACCGGATGGGATTCTTCGTCCAGGCGCCCTCAAGGCCGCTCGTGTACGTGTCATCGCCCATGCCAGTGCCTGCACTGTTCTTCCAGCCAAGCCCCTGGGCCTCAAGGGAAGCTCCTTCAGGCTCAGCACCCACATACTTCGCATCCACTGCGCCATGGGTCTTCCCAAACGTGTGGCCACCAGCAACGAGTGCGACAGTCTCCTCATCATTCATTGCCATGCGGCTGAAGGTTTCCCGGATGTCCCGTGCTGCAGCAAGGGGATCCGGATTGCCGTTGGGTCCTTCTGGATTCACATAGATGAGGCCCATCTGGACTGCCCCAAAGGGGTTGGCGAGCTCGCGTTCACCATGATACCGTTCGTCTCCGAGCCAGGTCTTCTCCGAGCCCCAATTGGTGTCATCATCCGGCTCCCAGATGTCCTCACGGCCACCACCGAAGCCGAACGGAGCAAGTCCCATCGACTCGATTGCGCAGTTTCCCGCGAGGATGATGAGATCTCCCCAGGAGAGCTTCTCACCGTACTTTTCCTTCACTGGCCACAGCACACGGCGAGCCTTGTCAAGATTCGCGTTGTCTGGCCAGCTGTTGAGTGGCGCGAACCGCTGTGCTCCATGACCACCCCCACCACGGCCATCCGAGATGCGGTATGTGCCAGCACTGTGCCACGCCATGCGGATGAAGAGGGGACCGTAATGACCATAGTCTGCTGGCCACCAAGGCTGCGATGTGGTCATGACCTCGACAATGTCCTTCTTCACTGCCTCAAGGTCCAGCGTGCTGAACGCTTTCCTGTAGCTGAATCCAGTCCCGTACGGGTTGGACAGCGGGGAATTCCGGTGCAGCATCTCAAGATTGAGCCGGTTTGGCCACCAGTCCCTGTTCGACTGGCTTCCAAGGGCGGTGTGCCCAATGGGACACTTTGTGCGTTCTGCTACTGCTTCTGCCATGGCTTCCTCCTTTGCGCTGTGCCCTGTGCAGCACACCACTCTGCGTCATGGAATCGGGGGGATTCTCCCTTGTATGTTACTCCCCAGCAAGTGGCACACTCAGCGCACCCACAGGGACAGGCAACAAATCATCCTTCCTGCCAAACACGCCCATACATGCAGGTGTGCGCAGCTGCCGCTGGAAGAATCTTCAGGCGGAGCAGGAGAAGCAGTATCCCTCACAGGCACACGCATATGCGGGCAGCACTTCCCGCACATGTCTGCTCAACGGAAGGATGCTACAGGTTCCTTCCGAGTGTGACGACAACAGATGTGCTGTCTGCCCGTCCAAAGACCGTGCGTCCTGCACCAAGACTGAGCACATCCGCATCCCAGTCGACCCTGTACTTCCTGACACGTGTGGACACTGTGCGTAGAAGAGACTCCCTCGCACCCTTTGTGGCACCAGGAATCACATCCACCCCACCTTTTGAGACGAACTCCACTGTCCCCTGTGTCGACTGCTGGAGACGGGCAGCAGCCTTTGCGAGATGAAGAGCCTTCCTCCGGAGCGCGAACTCAGAGCCGCGATAGTAATGGTAGGCAGACATCATGCCAGCCCACATTGCAGCTGTTGCCACAGGCCATCCAAAGGCGACTGCCAATAGTGCAGCTCCAACGCCCCAGCTGACGATACCTGTACGCCGGACGAATGATCTTGTTGGGCTCCCAAGCGTTCCTGTTGGGAGAATCATTGTCTGCTGACTCATGGCATTTCCCCTTATGCTTCAGCCCTGGAAGGGCTGCATACCACCATCCACAGGGTGCAACTTTTTTGATTCCCACCCGTACATATTCACAGTACCCGTGCAACTCGTGCCCGGATTCCACTACGAGGCACGTTGGCATGTGCCCGTGTAGTATCAGCAACCTCCGAGAAAGTCATATTGCCTGAAAGATTTACACCACGTGCTGCCAAGTCCTTGAGCACCTTTTCGGGCAGCTTCAGCGACTGACCTCCTGACCAGACCTGATGGTAGGGGGCTTTCCTCCCCGAGGGAGACACCTCGTAGATGCCCACACTAAATGGACAGAGCTTCTTTCCAAGGATGTGCGCATTCCCATACTGCGCTGTCTCAGCTGTGAGATATAGTGCAGTCGCTGCATCGGGCACACTCACATACCGATGCGCCCTCTTCCGTGGCAGCGACTCAAGGATGGAGATCCCATACGCAGTTCCTGGAACGGGATCCACCTGTCGTGCAAACCACCATTCCAGTCCAGCTGCATCTCCAGTGCAGTTTGCAACTGCGTTATCGACAATTGCTCGTGCTATGCTCCCCGCATTGTTCTGCAGGCCGCCGCTTCGCAGATCTCGGAATGCTGCGAGAATGTCATTCCCATGGAAATGGTTGCGGTCGACCCCATCCCAGAGCTGCTCGACTGCTGCACCGTACATGCGCTCCTGCAGATCGCGAAATACCTCGAAAATGTCATTCGCATGGGGATCGTTGCGGTCGAACCCAGCCAAGACATGCTCGGCTGCTGCACTGTACATGCGCTTCTGCAGCCTCATCCCCTCAATATTTGCCAATCCGTGAGAACCAGCAGGGGCCACAAAAGCATCCTGGGTATAAGGCTTGATCAACTTGTCATATGACCTCATGCATTTCCCCTCATGCTTCATCCCTGGAATGGCTTCGCTTCACCATCCACAGGGTGCCACTTTTTTGGCATCCCACCCGTACATATTCACAGTACCCGTGCAAGTCGTGCCCGGATTCCACTGCGAGGCACGTTGGCATGTGCCCGTGTAGCATCAGCAACCTCCGTGAAAGTCATATTGCCTGAAAGATTTACACCACGTGCTGCCAAGTCCTTGAGCACCTTTTCGGGCAGCTTCAGCGACTGATTCCCTGACCAGACCATTGGATGGTAGGGGGATTTCCTCCCCGAGGGAGACACCTCGTAGATGCCCACATCAAACGGACAGAGCTTCTTTCCAAGGATGTGCGCACTGCCATACCGTGCAATTTCCGCTGTGAGATATGCTGCAGTCGCTGCATCGGGCACACTCACATACCGATGCGCATTCTTCCGTGGCAGCGATTCAAGAATGAAGAGCCCATACGCAGTTCCTGGCACGCGATCCACCTGCCTTGCAAACCACCATTCCAGTCCAGCTGCATCTCCAGAGCACTTCGCAACTGCGTTGTCGACTATAGCGCGTGCAACTCCACCCGCTTCGTTCTGCGGGCCACTGCTTCGCAGATCTCGGAATGCTGCGAGAATGTCATTCCCATGGAGATGGTTGCGGGCAACCTCACTCCAGATCTGCTCGGCTGCTGCACCGTACGTGCGGTCCGACAGCCTCATCCCCTCAAGATATGCAGATCCGTGAGGACCAGCAGGAACCACACGGGAAAGCTGGGCATATGGTTTGAACAAGTTGTCATATGACGGCATGCACAGTCCCTCACGTATCACCTATCCATACACTACCCGAGCAATGCGGACATTGAAGAGACAACTCGGCAGGCACGTTGGCAACTGACAGGATCACTGACGTTTGCTGGCAGCGCTGCTGCCACTGGACACCTTCCGCCACGCAGCGGCACGCTGCAGTGCGCGCCGAGGATGCTAGCGGAAGAGACCCTGCCCCATCACTTCCCGACCCACAAGGCGCCACCGGCCAATGACGCCTGGTGCTGGAGAACCACAGTACTTGCATGTCCCCTCTGGGCTTGGCTCAAGTGGTGCTCCACAGACTTCACAGACAGAATCCCCAGGTGTCACCTCATGCTGGGGAATTTTCCGGACAAATGTCCACTGTTCCTCCCATCGGCTCCACCATAGGATGCGGTGTGTGGCATAGCCACTCAGCAGTGCATCAATCTTCTCTACACCACTTTCCGAGACTGCATTGAGAATGCGGATCTGGTGGGTGATGGCTTTGCGGGGAAGCTTTCCCCGGGCACCAATGAGTTCGGAGGAGGCAACCCACCGGAGATCTGTGCTGGGCTTGTGTGCGACAAAAAGCTCAAATGCGTTCTGCACCTTCGAGCAGAAATCGAGGGCCGTAAAGGTGTTGTCATTCGCAAAAAGGGCATCGAGCTGCTTAATGGGCGTCTGCTCATCCTGCTTCCAGAGCCGTGGAATGGCAGGCTGCTTCATGCCAAAAAGCTTGCGCTTCACTGCCCAGAGAATGAGAAGGGGAACAGCGACAACGCTGAGACATCCCAGGCAGCCTGCTGGTCCAGAGAAGCTTCCATTGAGATTGACGTTCGTCACAGTCTGATGCGCGAGCATACCGCAATCCTACTGCAGAACTGTGCCTCCTGCTCCACTTCGCACAACATCCAGTAGCAGCACGCAGCGCGCGTACCATTAGACCCATGAAGCGCCTTCTCCTTCTTTCCAACTCCACTGCGCCCGGCCAGGAATTTCTGGCTCACGCCATGGATGCTGTTCTGAACCATCTTGAAGGTGTACACACGCTCCTCTTCATCCCGTTTGCAAGCCAAGACCATCATTCATACGCTTCCCGTGTCGAGAAGGCGTTTGCCAAGACAGGCATCCGTATCGACTGCTGTCCCGCCACCTCCAGTGCTGTCCCATCCATCCTCGATGCGGACGCCTGCTTTGTCGGGGGAGGTAACACGTTCAGACTCCTTGACACACTCATAAGGCTCGCGTGCATGGAGCCGCTCAGAAGCAGGGCTCTGTCCGGAATGCCGTACATGGGTGCGAGTGCAGGAACGAACCTTGCCTGCCCCACCATACGGACAACCAATGACATGCCAATCGTGGTGCCAAGGAGTCTAGACGCTCTTCACCTCATACCATTCCAGATCAACCCCCACTACTGCGATCCGGTGCCGGACAGCACCCACCAGGGAGAAACGCGTGAACAGCGGATCATGGAGTTTCTGGAAGAGAACGATGTTCCTGTTCTTGGTCTCCGCGAGGGATCCTGGTGCAGCGCAACGGACACGACCCTTGCTATTGGCGGAACTGCCCCTGCACGGCTGTTCCAGCGGTCCCATCCCCCTGAGGAATTCATCCCACCCTGTTCCCTTGACTCCCTTCTTGGTGCGAGACCACAGTTCGACGTCCCTGCCCCCTGATTCACCAGCAGGAAGCTCGGGGAATGGATTAATGTTTAGCTAATAGCTATACTTTAATGCATGAACACTCCCATCCCCACCCCAACTGCACCGTTCTCTGAACTCACCCTGTCCGATGTGCCACGTGCTGGCGGCAAGGGCGCCAATCTCGGTGAACTCACCAAGGCGGGCTTTCCTGTTCCACCAGGATTTGTCCTCCTCGCAGACGCGTACATCCGGAGCATTTCAGCTGGAGGCATCCGTGAACATCTCCAGACATGCATGAAGGATGCAATCTCTCATGTCCGGCCACTTCCGGAGATTGCGCATGACGCCTCATCCTCAATCGCGGATGTCCCGCTTCCCAAGGACATTGCTGCTGCGCTCTCACAGGAGTACAAGCGGCTTGGGCCCAACGTGGTTGTCGCTGTCCGCTCATCCGGAACTATGGAGGACACAGCAGGAACGTCCTTTGCAGGCATGAATGCCACAGTCACGAATGTCAAGGGAGAGCAGCAGCTGTTTGAAGCTGTCCACACATGCTGGGCATCGCTGTATGGTGAGCGGGTGCTGAGCTACCGGATCGCCCAGGGCATCACGGAAGAGCCTACGCTTGCTGTGATCGTGCAGGTCATGGTTCCCTCTGAACGATCAGGCATCCTTTTCACTGTTGATCCCTCAAGTGGCAACACGCAGCGCATCGTCATCGAGGCAGTGTACGGTCAGGGGGAGTCGATTGTGAGCGGTGCAGTTGAGCCTGACACGTACATGGTAGATCGCCACGATCTCTCCCTCGCATCCATTCGGCTTGGCACGAAGTCGTGGAAGATCGTCCGTGGAAAGGATGGTCATGACACTCGACTTGAGGTGCCAAAGGAGCTCCAGCTCGCTCCAGTACTCACACCAGACACGATCACACGTCTTGCTTCACTCGGCACTGCCATCGAGCATCACTACGGAACACCAAAGGATATCGAGTGGGCAATAGCGAACAACGTGATCTCCATTGTCCAGTCCCGTCCCGTAACCACGCAGGTCAGTGCTACGGTTCCCCAACAGGCATCTACTGTTTCCCAGGAGCAAGATGTCCTCCTGCGGGGACTTGGCGCCTCTGCAGGCATTGTCTCTGGACGTGTGCGCATCCTTGCTGATCCGTCTGAGGAGGATCAGTTCCTTGATGGCGAGATCCTCGTTGCACCCATGACTTCACCTGACTGGGTCCCGCTCATGAAGCGGGCTGCAGCGCTCGTTACGGACCGTGGCGGCATCACCTGCCATGCTGCGATCGTAAGTCGTGAGCTGGGCCTACCGTGCATTGTTGGCACGAGTGAGGCAACATCGCTCCTCCATGATGGAGACATCATCACGGTTGATGGCAGTGCAGGCACAGTCCGTCTGGGAGAACAGGTTCCCGTTGTGCCAGCCAGCAGAATCACTCCCTTCTCCACTCCACCTCAACCAGCAGAGCAGCCACTCTCAACAAAGGTCTATGTCAATCTGGCGCTTCCTGAGGAGGCACTCCATGCTGCTTCACTTACCGTGGACGGAGTTGGGCTGCTCAGGGCGGAGTTCATGATCACTGAGGCGCTCCATGGCGAACATCCACGTGCACTGATGGAGCACCATGGAGAGCTCGAAGTTGTCAATGCGCTCGCTGCATCGATAGCGAAAATTGCGCAGGCATTCTCTCCCCGGCCGGTTGTCTACAGGAGCATCGACTTCCGAACAAATGAGTTCCGCAATCTTCGGGGAGGCCAGCAGTATGAGGAGACGGAAGCGAATCCCATGATTGGCTTCCGTGGGAGCTTCCGGTACATTCATGATCCCTCACTGTTCCAGCTGGAGCTTGCAGCACTGGCAAAAGTGCGGGAAAACCTCGACAACCTCATACTCATGCTCCCGTTTGTCCGCACCACGTTCGAACTTGAGCAGTGCATGGAACTCATCGATTCCTCTCCAGTTGGAGGCATAGACCGCATTCCCGTGTGGGTCATGGCAGAAGTCCCCTCCATCGCCTACCGCATTCCGGAATACGCACGGCTTGGCGTCACTGGCATCTCCATTGGCAGCAATGATCTCACCCAGCTCATTCTTGGAGTGGACAGGGACTCCGCCACATGTGGAGAGCTCTTCGACGAACATGATGATGCAGTGCTCGACATGATTGCGCAGATCATCAGCACTGCCCAGGAGGCTGGACTGACGACATCGCTCTGCGGTCAGGCACCCTCGAACGATCCTGCATTCGCTGCATTTCTCGTGGACTGTGGAATCACCTCAATATCCGTCAACCCTGATGCGGTTCCAGCAGTACGGGAAGCCGTTGCCCATGCGGAGCATGATCTGCTTCTGAGTCTTGCCCGCTCTGCACCCCATCCCGTGCACCATCCCTCAGTCCGACGTCACATCCCCCACGTCCGCAGGGAGGAAAGGGAAGAGGCGATTCCCACTGCGCATGTCCCAGGCCATCCGGCTCCCCACCGCTCGCACCTGCCCGTTGAGCGTGAGCAGATGCGTCAGGGAGACTAGACCGCTTCCGCGACGAGTTCCGGAGTGTGGATCCTGATGGACTCCGGCTTTGCCATCAGGATCTGCACATCGTTCACATGACCCTCAAGAAATGCTCCCTCGCAGTAGGAGAGGTAGCAGCGCCACATGCGGAAGAATGCGTCATCGAGTCCAAGGGAGTGGAGCTGTGGCTCATTCCTGTCCACATTCTCCTGCCATGCGCGAAGCGTCGCAGGGTAGTGCAGCCCGATTTTCTCAATCTGGACATCCTGGAAATCCGTTGCGGAGGAGATTGCCTCGAGCAGGGATGCCACTGAGGGAAGGCAGCCTCCAGGAAAGATGTACGACTTGATGAAGTCCGTGCTCCGTCGCGCCCTGTCATAGCTCAGATCATCAATTGTGATCGCCTGTATCACTGCCCGGCCCTCTCGCGTGAGAAGTGCAGCGCATTTTGCAAGAAATGGAACAAACTGCTGCCAGTCGAGCGCCTCGATCATCTCGACGGAGACAAGCTTGTCGAACGTTCCCTGAAGATCCCTGTAATCGACATTGAGGACAGTCACGAGATTCGACAAACCCGCGTTCCGGATGCGTTCCGTTGCATACGCGTACTGCTCCTCCGAGATCGTTGTCGTTGTGACCCTGCAGCCATATGTGCGGGCTGCATACTCAGCGAGTCCACCCCACCCAGTTCCGATCTCCACAAGGTGATCCCCTTCATGCAGGTCAAGCTTGGAGCAGATGGTGCGGAGCTTCTCCAGCGATGCCTCCTCAAGGCTCATCCCTTCCCGCGAAAACAGGCCGCACGAATAGCTCATTGTCGGGTCGAGCATGGCAGCAAAGAAACTGTTGCCAAGATCGTAGTGCGCATGGACATCCTCACGTCTCCGCTCCCGGGATCTCGCGCGCTGTGCGCTCATGCGGTCAAGCAGTGGAGCCACCATCCTGTGCACTGCATCCCGAACCCTGGTCAGCGGTTTCTGCGACCGGATGAGCACTCGGACAAGTGCAGTGAGATCATCACACTCCCACCATCCATTGATGTAGCTCGCTCCAAAGCCGTTCGATCCCCGCCCCACAACTGCACCATATGTCCTCATGTCATGGACTGTGACAACTGCGCGCGGAGAGCCTGATCCAAAGACGTACCGTGTCCCCTCTTCACGAATCTCCAGGGTTCCTCCGGTTACATGGCCCGCAGCCGCAATGACCATGCGGCGCATGGCCCTGTCCCACAGGGTTGCCCTTGATGCCGGTCTCGGGGGATCCACTGCAACGTGGCTGACGAGTGTCATGACAAGCTCCTAGACTGTTCTGGATGGGGAACGAAGGGGATGCGCTTGAGGAAGAGGCGCAGAGCCTGGATGTAGATGCCAAACGAGACGCCAACAGGCTGCCCTGCATATCTCCACACATGGTGCGACATGGTGGACCGCGTCAGCTCGTGTTCCCGAAGCGCTATCGCAGCACTGAACACGCGCTTCCCGTCCTCGTAGTTCACCAGCCGCAGCACAAGATGGGATGCAGGTTCCGATATGTGCACCCTGTACGTGTGTTCCATGCGAAGGAAGGGCGATACATGGAAGTCCTTCCTGATGGTGTGCCAGCCAGTGCCTGGCAGCACGTACCAGTGCCGCTCATGCCACGGTGTGTTCGTTACCTCCAGCACGACCGCCTCAATCGCAGTATCCTGTCCATTCCAGCAGTAGTACACAGCAAGTGGATTGAACAGCCACCCGAGACTCCGCAGCTGTGCGAGCAGCATGATCCTGCCCGTCGGACGGATGCCAAGGCGTGCTTCCACAAGATTCCTGATGCCATCGCTCAGGCTGTCATCCCTGCCATCAAAGAAGTCTTTCCGGTGGAACGCGATGACATTGGGCATATCTGCAGACCACAACGGGTGCAGTGCAGCCACATCCTCAAGCTCATCGAGATCGAGAAGTGGATATGCCACGTGGTACTGGAATCGGTGTTCCCGGATAGCCATTCTCCGGTGCACCACCACTCCTTCGTAGATCCGGCTCCTCACCCTGCACCTCCAAGGGCTTCCGCCACACGGCATGCGCTCTGGAATCCATCCTCGTGGAATCCATATCCCCAGTATGCCCCGCAGTACCAGGTGCGAAGCACTCCATTGATCTCATCCCACCTCGCTTGGGCAGCAACGGAAGCCTCATTGATGATGGGATGGGCATAGGTGAACCTGCCAAGGATTGTGTGCGGTGCGATCTGGTCCTCCGCATTGAGCGTGATGCAGATCTCCCGCGTCGCATGAAGTCCCTGGAGCCTGTTGCAGCTGTACGTGACATGGGCACGTCCCTGAGTTCCTGTCCGCGCATTCCAGCTGGCACGGACCTTCGGGCTCTTCGGCAGGAGCGAGGCATCCGTGTGGAGGACAGCGCTGTTCTCCTGATACCTCAGCGCACCCAATACCTCCTCCTCCTGGAGAGAGGGACGTTCCAGGAGATCCAGTGCCTCATTGCTGTGGCATGCGAGCACCACATGGTCAAACCGGTCAGAGCCTGCCGCTGTGACGATGCGAACCCCATCCTTGAGGCGGACAACAGACTTGACAGGAGTGGCCAGTTCCACCTTCCCGGGGAACCGCGTGATCAGTGCATCTACATACTGATGCGCACCTCCTGGAATTGTCCTCCAGGCGAAAGGAGCACGCAGCTGCAGCAATCCATGGTTCGCAAGGAATGCGAGCAGATATCGCGCTGGGGCATCGAGAACGGAGACAGGATCCGCTGACCAGATTGCTGACATGAGCGGGATGAGATACAGTCTCGTGAATGCGTCGGACAGGTGGTGGTGCGTGCAGAACTCCCGAAGCGTCATGCTGGTGCTGGTTGTTGCTCCCAGAAGTCCATGCGCACACCTGTTGAAGCGCAGGAGATCCCACAGCATGCGGAGAAACTCCGGATTGACACAGTACCTGCGCTGTGCGAACACGGTTGCCAGTGATGACCCACGCCACTCGATTCCCGTTGTGTCGTCCATGACACTGAAGCTCATGGAGGTTTCCCTGACGGGAATCCCAAGATCGTCAAGGAGGCTGCAGAAGCCAGGGTACGTCACTGCGTTGTGGACGATGAATCCCGTGTCCACAGCATGCGCAGTTCCATCAATCTCCACAGTGACAGTATTCGTGTGCCCTCCAGCCCGTGCATCCTTTTCGAAGATTGTCACCTCATTGGTGCGTGCAAGCCGTGTTGCCGCGACAAGGCCAGAGATCCCGGATCCAACAACTGCTATGCGCATTGTGCCTCAGACCAATACGGGTTTCAGGTACGGATTTATATCTACTAGTTAGTATAATAGTGGCAAAGAATTCCTGCTCTCCGATCACTCGTGGCAGTTCACTTTTAGGCTGCCTTTCCCACGCGTGCGTGGACCTGCGGAGCCGTATGGACAAGGGTTCCTTCCGATCCTGCAGCTTTCCGCACAGTCCGCTCCAGGAGGCCAAGTCCTCCAAGTCCAGGAAGCCTGTCAATCTCGCAGTCAATGGCGCAAGCTTCCTGCCTTCCGTCATCTCCGGGAAAGAGGTACCGTGCAAGACGATAGATCTCTTCCTTCGACTTCGCACCGTCTCCAACAGCGACGAATGTCCTCGCAAGATACCTTCTTGTGACAGCGCGTGCCATCCGTGACGAAGCAAGATACTCCGATGCCTTCCAGCGGTAGAACGCGTAGTGCTGCCGTTCCTGCTTCACAATCCGTGCGAGTAGCTCCTGGAGCACAGGATGCTGCGTCTTCTCAGCAAGAAGCCTGTACCCCGTGAGTGTCGTGAGCTCGTTCACAGCACCTATGGTGAGGTAGATCGCAGGGAAAATCCGTGTCCAGCGTGATGCGACCATGATGATTGCTGTATTGAGCATCCGCAGACCGTCCGTCCGCATACGGAGACTCCGCGCACGGGAATCTGGCACTGACACACCATAGCTCTCAAGGAACTTCCTGAGCGCATCCGAGTGGTACATCTCCTCGTATGCCCAGACATGGAGAAAGCCCGTGATTGTTGGTTCTAGACATGCGCCTCCCACAAGCAGCTGGGAGAGGTACACGGACGTGTATCCCTCAATGTCCATCATGTAGCCAAGCGCATTGATCGCCTCCTCATCGAGACGGGTCTTTGGCACCTCATCCCAGGGAAGATCCTCATACGCGAGATGCTGGGAACGAAGTTTGTATTTCGCGAGGTCAAAGGTCATGGCGCTGTACCCCCATGCATGTCGAACTGGTCTGTACACTGTCCAGTACGCCGCAATCCGACTGCTGGATCACAGGAAGAAGGAGCTGCTACACCCGTGCTGCAGCAATGGGAAGACTTGTGGGCTTCATTGTCCCTGGAGCTGGTTCCACCGTGATGGCAATGAGGCCAGATCCCTGCACGGGATACCGCACTGCACCGTGCCACTGGCCATCAGGACCCTCGACAAGAGCGCCCTTGGGGATGGGAACGCCACCACTGGGAATGTACCAGAGCTCATACTCTGAGGCATGGCCCTCGATGGGTGTGGGAGCAGGCAGCGAAGCGTTGGCGAGGTAGGCGATACCACTTGCGGGATGGACCTGGACAATCCCGTATGTGACAGGCTCCCCTGGCAGCTGGAGTGCCACAGCAGCATTAGTCACACTGCTTGACCGTGCAAGATTGACTGCTGAGATGCCACTTGCAAGAAGGATCACTGCAGCAGCAGCAAGACGCGCAATGAGGATGGAGCCGCGGTGCAGCTGCCTGCTGCTCCTGGCAGGGCTGCTGCCCTCTGTCATCACATGCAGCTGGGGTGCAGAAGGTGAGGTCTGGATGGATGAAAGAACTCGGCTCTTCAGCGCTGCAGGAGGCGGCACCACCCTCACTCCCTCCTTCAGGGCATCGTGGATCTGCCTGTCCTTCTGCAGGAGGAGGTGACACTGTGGGCATGACTCCATGTGCGCCAGCACCTCCAATGACGGTCCTGAACCCGCTGCGAGGGACTCGAGATACTCCTCTTCCCACTCGGCACAGGTTGTCATGACTCCACCTCCAGATGAATGCCAAGATGCTGTCTCAGTTTCGCGAACGCCAGACGCACCCTTCCCTTGACTGTGCCAAGCGGTATTCCAAGCACGCCACTGAGCTCGCTGTGACTCAGTCCCGCAAGATACATGAGCTCAATCGTCTCACGCTGGTCATCTGGAAGGATATCAAGCGCACTGAGGACAGCACGGGTCTCAACGACAGCAGCAGGATCCGATGCACGTGAAGGATCTGGAATCTCCATTGCTGGTCTATCCCCATCAGCAGAGTCAAGCGAGTAGGCAGGCCTCGGACGTCGCCTGTCTGCCCTGAGCATGTCGAGCGCCCTGCTTCGGACCATCGTGCAGAGCCAGCTCTTGAGAGTGCCCCGCATCGGATCGAAGCTTGCACGGCGTTCCCACATTGCGAGGAAGACTTCCTGCACCAGCTCCTCTGCACGTTCTGGCGAATCGAGAAAGCGAAGCGCAATGGTATACACAAGTCCACCATACTCGTCGTAAATCCCCTCCACTGCAGAGGGCTGGCCATCCCGGAGTGCAGCAGCGAGCGCATCCAGCTCGCCTGTACCAGATTGTGGTGCCTGCTCAATGACATGTTCATCCGCCATGCTGCTGGAGCGTACCACATCCACTTCAGACACTGAGGCTCCTGACGACTGCCATGGACCTGACAGCAAACGGAATGGAGTGGGCTGATCGTTCAGTGACATGACCATGGCCATCAGGACTGCCCTTGCTCCGCACTGCCAGTCTTCTTCCAGCGGAGAGCCACAAACACTCCAGCCTCAAAAAGGAGGATGAGCGGAATGGCAAGCGCAGTAGGCGTGAATGGATCAGTACCCGGAGTGATGATGAGCGCTCCGACAACTATGCCAAGCCACATCTGCTTTCTGTGTGAACGGAACCACAGTGGATGCACTGTGCCACTGATGACCAGAAGCACGATCACGACAGGCAGCTCAAACGTGATGCCGAATGCAGCAATGAGGATGAGAAAGAATGAACCATACTGGCTGATGTCCGGAAGGTACGATGTGCCAGGACCAAGGAAGGATGCCAGGAAGCCGAGTCCAATGGGCATCACCTCATAGGCAATCGCTCCGCCAAAGAGAAAGAGCACTGCGCTTGAGAAGGCAAGAGGAAGTACCAGTCTCCGTTCCCGCTTCCGGAGGGCTGGGCGGATGAACGCCCACACCCTCCAGAGCAGTATTGGCCACGAGAGGAGAAGTCCTGAGACGAGCGATACCTCGATCGCAAGAGAAATTCCCTCCGTGGGAGAAGTGAATACCGGAGTGCGGAATGGAGTGTGGCTCAGTCGCAACGCCAGTGCGAGGGGATGCAATACCCAAAGCATGACCTCATGTATCTGTGAGAAGGAGATGACACTGGCTGCCAGCCACACCCCAAGGCACATTCTGAGCATGGAACGCAGCTCATCGAGATGCCCCATGACAGGCATCACGGCATCAGCATGTTCAGGAGCTGTCCGACGCCCTGGCTGCACCATTGCCCAGATGGCACGCACTCCGGCTGCCATGGCGGGTTACCGTCCGACAGCATCGGAGGTTGGCTCCGATGCGTCACGGGTTTCCGGAACGACTGCGAGCACAGGCTCCGCAGCCGCTTCCGTTGACGAGGCCCTCTTGAACTCCCTGAAGGCACGGCCAATGCCAGCACCCACTTCGGGAAGCTTCCCTGGCCCCTTGAAGACGAGCACGATTCCAAGAATGATGAGCAGATACATCCAGTGTCCATCAAAAAACGGCATGACATTACCTCCCTAAGCAGCGTTGAGATCCTGTGGTCCACGTGCATCCTTC
>JAJZLL010000031.1:0-5214 GCA_021803465.1 bacterium | reverse complement strand
AATGCATTCGGGATCGGATACTGTCCAAGCACGAATGAGAGAATTGCAGCGTGCTGCGCTTCCACTGGAGCTATGGACATCGACACGAGCCGGTTCGCCTTTGACTGCAGCAGTCCTGCTCCATTGGCGTATGTTTCCGCAGCGACATTCTCGAGAAGTAGTGCGAGGTTTGCGACATCTGTGACGCTCGACACCATCTTGAGCTTCTGCTGCACCATGCCATTGAGCGCAGGATCTGGAGCAGTCTGCGCCTTCTGTCCCGCCTTCTTCAGAGCAGCGTTCCACGCATCCCGGTGATCCTTGTGGTGCCCAAGAGCTGTGGTCGCAAAGGTTGCAACAGCTGGCGGAACAGCACCGAGCGCTCCTGACGATGCAGCCTGCAGCGCAGCTCCATACGTGTTTATTGCGAGCACCTCAAGGCTTGAGGCAAGACGTGCGACTGTGAGGTCGACACTGCCCGTCATGGCTGGTGTGGGAGTTGCCGCATGGGAGGACGATCCTCCACAGGCAGCAAGCAGCGCACCGCCTGCAAGCATTCCCGTTCCAGCAAGTCCTCCCTTGAGGAACGAACGTCGCGATGTCTCCTTCTGCACTATTGAGGAAAGCACTGCGAGATCATGGCGGATTCCCTCCGCAATGCCATCAAGCGCAGAGGTGAGTGTTGGCATGACAGCATGGTGCATTTCATCCATGTCGACTGTCATCTGATGCAGTTCACGATCTGTAATCTGCATGTCACGTGGTGTGTTCATTGAAACGGTTCCTTGTATGGTGATGTGGTTGTGGACTAGGCGACAGTCGCTTCATGCGCTGGCCGTGCAGCTGAATCTGGATAGAATGCGCTCGGAAAGCCCACGCTTCCTGCAGCTGCTGGAAGTGCAGCAGCGTTTGGCGGCAGGGCAATGAGTGAGGGTGCATTGGCTGCAAGGAGTGCCTGCACTGCCCGGAGGATGGCTACATGCTGCGCCTCAACCGGAGCAATGGTGGCGAAGAGCTTGAATGCGCTCGACTTCGGTGCCACATCTCCTGAATACGCGATGTAGGACTGCGCTGCAGCGTCCTCAAGGGTGAGCGCAAGGGCAACGACATCCGCTGGACCAGCAATCTTCGCCAATGCTGGAACAACGACACCGTTGTAGACCGCAGTGTCGATGCCAGTCTGCTTTGCTCCGCCAAGTTCAGCTATGACATTGTTGAATGCCTGCGCATGCTCCGTGTGCTGCTGGATCGTCGTCTTCACAAAGGTGAGGATCACAGGGTTGTCCGCTCCGCTCACGGATGCGGGAAGGGAAGCTGCCTTAGTATACACTGCAACCGCGAGATTCTCGAGCGCTGCAGCTGTCTGGAGCGTCTGCACTGTGGATGAGGGAGTCGCAGCCGAAACGACAGGTGCAAGCTTTGCGGCAAGGAAGGCACCGAGTCCCACAAGCCCCACAGTCTGCGCAGTCTTCGCGGACGTGACAAGAAACTCGCGCCTTCCTTCCCTCTCCTCCTCGATCACTTCCCTGAGCCCATCCCTGGTGAGGCGCATGGCATCACTGTGCAGGTCCTGGGACGCTTCAATCTGAGAAGCAAGATGTTCCGATTCGATCATGGTGTCGTGTCCTCCTCGACGTGACGCTGGTATTACATCGACTACTACGACGGTATGGCGGCATTGGATCACAGGACATGCGCGTTCAACTCAGTGGGGACGTCAGCTGTCCTACTTCTTGACAAGCACCATTGACCATCCCTCTGGAGCAATGGGAACGGTCACAGCAGTTCCTGGTGCAGCTGCCGCGAATGTCTGCAGGGCTGGAGCATAGCCGGGAGCAGGAAATGTGGGATACAGCCAGTCACCAGGAATGCCAAAGCCTGCAACAACCATGACAAGAATCCCAGCCAGGCATCGCATGATGACGATCCGCTCCATGGTTACAAGAGACGCGAGTCCCCAGAGGAAAGCAGCGATGAGAACAAATGCATATCGCGCACTCCCCACATATGGGGCAGTGAGACTGACATGGGAGTGCGCATCCAGAAGCGTGACATTGACAATGCCAGCCAGGAAGATGGCAAGTCCATACACCACGAGAATGCCAAGATCCCGTGGGTGGCGGGCAATGATCCAGCCAAGAAGGAACAAAAGGGAAGCAGCGACAGCTGCCTCTACAGTCGGGTTGCTCCACCACACTGCCCCGTGGATGAGCGCATAGCCATGCGCACCAGTGAGGCCCCCAATGGCAACCTGTCCTGCAAGCGCTCCCGCAATGGTTGAAGGAAGTGCTGCAGCATTCAATGCAGCAGGTATGCCATGGAAGTTCTCAGCCAGAAGCGAGAGCTGGAGGAGTGCTGCACATGCGAAGGCTATGGCAACTCCCGTGCTCCATCGTGTTCTTCGCAGCAGCGCCAGCCCCACTGCGCATGGAAGACATGCGAGGGCAAATGGTCCAGTGAGACCCACTGCAGCAATCGCCACCCCGTCCGCAATTTTCCACCCTTTGGCATGTGGCGGAGCAGCAACAATGACGAGGATGCCAAGAAGTGCCAGATGCCACATCGCATTTGACATGCTTGCGTTCACCTCCCAGCTGTTCGGCATCGCAAGATACAGGATGCACATCGCATACCGCGTGAAGCGTGAAGGCACTGCTTCAGCAAGACGTGATGAGGCAACATATCCCACGATCGCTGCTCGCAGTGCCACAGAAACACCAAAGAACATGACCGGTACAGCCTGAAGTGGCAGGAGGAGACTCGCAGCCGCAGTGATCCGTGGCAGTAGCATGTTCATGCCGTGGTATGGAAGAACGAGCGTCGCAAGCCATCCCGCGTTGTACGCGCTCGCATACCACACAGCTCCATCCTCCGCAAAGAAATGGGGTGCCAGGACATCAGCTGGACTCCGAAGAATGGCAATGCCTGCAGTTGCTGCTGAAAGCAGAAGCACGCCAATGAGGAGCCGTGCCGTTTTTCCCAGCGTGTGAAGCTCAGCTGCCAGGCTGTCCATTCCCCCTCCGTTGTCGTGCTGCTGCGCGACTAGTGTACCGAAGCGTCTCCCGAATGCAACGCACACCTGCTGGTTCAGCAGGGAGCAACAGTGGTATACGATACATATGCTTGAATGCTCAATTACCGAGCTGGAGATCTCCCATGCCAATACAACGACTCAACCATGCAGTGCTCTTCGTTCGTGAACTTGCAGCAAGCGTTGCATTCTATCAGGATGTTCTCGGATTCCGCATAGTGCATGAGATTCCCGGTCAGGCCGCATTCCTCCAGGCTGCCGCATCCACCAATGATCATGACCTGGGACTCTTTGCCATTGGCACGGATGCTGCCAAGTCACGCGCAGGTCATGGCATGGTTGGACTGTACCATCTCGCATGGGAAGTGGACACCCTTGATGAACTTGCCAGACTTCGGCAGCGGCTCAGTGATGCGCAGGCCTTGGTCGGTGCTGCGGATCACGGCACAACAAAAGCGCTCTACGCAAAAGATCCTGATGGCATAGAGTTCGAAGTGTCATGGCTTCTCCCAAGAGACCTCATCACTGAAGCCATCCGTGAGCGGGGCATGACAACAACCCATCTTGATCTCGAAGGAGCAATCGCCACGTACGGTCGGCACACCCGGGGTGGTGTCGGCGTGTCAACTCCTGCCTTGACCGAGTAGCACAGTCCCCCAGACCACAGCCTATGGCTGAATCACAACCCTGCAGCGGGCTGCCTTGTCATGCCAGCCCTGACCGGCAGGATCCCAGAGCGGTGAGAAGAGATTGATCACACCTGGGATGATGCAGCATAGAAAAAGCACATAGAAGACGAGAGATCGCGCGAAGGCACGACCAAAGCCGATGGGGCTCCCGGTAGATGCGTCCACAACACGTGTTCCCACCATGAGCATGCCAAGCGTTCTTCCCCACACACCAATGAAGATCGTGCCATACAGTAGCGGCAGCAGGATATCCGCAACGGCAATGATGACAATCCAGCCTGCTGCAAGGATGCCTGCAGCAGAATGCTTCCCTGATGCGAACGTCGTGATTGCCGAGGCTATGAGCAGAAAGAAGAGAAGGTAAGAGAGAGCAGTACAGACAAGATTGTCGAAGAAATACGAACCAATGCGAATGCCCCAGATCGTCCTGCTGGGAACAGCAAGCGGCTGCCCTCCAGTCCATGGCTGAGGCGCCATATATCCTTGGGGGGCCATTCCCATTTGGGGGAATTGCGAGGGACCAGGTGACGGTGGGGGAAACGGTGGCAGCTGGGACATAGCATGAACCTTGGAGAGGGTGAATGGAGTGGGGGAAGGCAGATCCTGCCCTCCCCACTCCATCAGGCACTACTTTATGACCACCTGTGCTGCCTGCACGGTGTTCTGCATGGCAGTCGAAAGTGAACCCGACTGTCCTCCAGGAAGAATCGCATACTCGACAAGACCAAGATCATTGCTGTCCTGCCACATGCACGTGTATTCAGAGGTGATATTTGCAGAGTCTGGCTGCACCTGCTGGCACTTCACCTGGATGCTGCCTGATGTCTCCGACTGCACAGAGCCAATGAATGTGCGGCCCGATTCCGCCTCCGTGAAGTGCGTGCCAAGCGATATTCCCGACACTCCGGAATCCTGAACAGCAACAAGGAGGATAAGTGATGTCGCTGATGTCTCCGAGGTGCCTGACGGAAGGTATGCGCCCTTCACGATCTTTGCACTCGAGGTTGGGCTTTTCAGCACACTGGATGGAGAGCTGAACTGGCCCATCACGCTATTGGAAAGACTGGCATTGTACTGCCAGCTGCCAAAGGCTGTCGGCTGCTTCAGTCCAACGCTGCCTGCACTTGCAAGCACCACAGCAACAATGATGACGACAACGACGACAGCCGCAATGATGGGAAGCATCAATTTTGAGCCGCCACTTCTGCCCTGCTGCATCATCGGCGAGGTGCTTTGCCAGGATGCACCTCCACTGTTTGGTGTGAAGCCTGGCTGACCCGCAGGAGTCTGGGTTGGCATACCCTGTCCAGCTGGTGGCACAACATTCCAGCCTTGTGTCGGAGGCTGTGATGTTGGGGCAGGAGTCTGCTGCACTGCATTCCATCCCTGCTGCTGCGGTGGTGCTGCAGGAGGGGTGGCTGGTGGTGTCGGTGCTGCATTCCATCCCTGCTGCGGTGGTGCTGCAGGAGGGGTGGCTGGTGGTGTCGGTGCTGCATTCCATCCCTGCTGCGGTGG
>JAJZLL010000073.1:3514-6099 GCA_021803465.1 bacterium | reverse complement strand
CGTTCGTCCCGCTAACGAGCACGACTGTACGTCCCTCGGACAGGTGCCGTGGAGCATGCGGATCGATGAGTAGGCCCACATGCCCACCGATGACAGTGCCCTCTCCCCGTCCAAGAGATCGGGAAATGCCGTTCACAAGACGTGTGCCCTGCCGTGCGAGCCGCGTCCGGAATGGCAGGCGGAACGGTGTGGTTGCGCTGCGGAGGCTGTCTGTCATGACATCGCTGCTCCTGCAAGTCCCGCCTGCTCCAGGAACTGACCCACTCCACCGTCCTGTGGACCAGGACAGATCCATGTCGCATGCACTTTGACGCTCGCATCAGCATCTTCCACTGCCACACCATACCGGGCAAGATCGAGCATGTCGATGTCATTGCCCGCATCCCCGAAGACGAGAGCCTCCCGGGGATCCACTCCAAGCCATGCGCCAAGACGGGCAAGGGCCTGACCCTTGCTCGCATCGACATGGCTCACCTCGACAAACTGCCTGAGGGAACTCACAACACGGGCACGCGCTCCGAATGCGTCTGTTACCACGCTTCTGGCGTGCTTGGCCTTTTCCGCATCGGGTAGCACGAGCACCACTTTCGTCGTGCCACGTGCTGCAAGCGCATCCAGGTCATCGACAAACTGGATGGGAACATCCGCAATGTTCGCGTACAGCCATGCCTCCTCCCGGTCCTCCTCGCAGTACAGCAGGTCATCCACGTAGATCTGCCTGTGCCAGCCGTGCGCCCTGGCAAGCGCGATGGTCTCTGCTGCGACATCCCTGGGAACTGCCTGTTCGTAGATGGTGGTCGGCAGCATGTCACCATTCTTCTGGGTGCGGATCATGGCTCCCTGGTAGCAGATGAGGGGAGCATCCGTCGCAATGTACTGCGCCCAGGGGAGGGCAGAGCAGTACATCCTTCCTGTTGCCACGATGACAGGTACATGATGGGCTGCTGCCTCGAGCGCCTGCCGGGTGCGATCATGCATCTGCTGTTCCGCATCGAGGCATGTCCCATCAAGATCCACAACAATGCAGCTCGGTGGCCTTAGGCGCATGGCGTCCGCAACTTCAGCAGGAGGTAGTGGGTGCATCATCTCGAACATACACCGTCATTCCCTCTTCAGGAGTGCGTGGAATCCTCACTGGACCCTCAAATCCTGCTCCCGTTGCCGTGTCCTGCCATGATCCTGGGGGAAGGTCCACTGCAATGGACTGCCCTATGGGCAGTGGCACGATCCAGCTTGGTGTTGCGGCCTGACGGATGAGCATGTTTTCCCCAGTCCGTCCAAGCACGATGCGGAGTGGGCCGTAGACCCCTGTGGAATGGATGTCCTTCCTGATCCGTGCACAGGCTGCGTACGCGTCGAGTCCTTCCCTGCCATATGCCCACGGTGCACGCCTTCCAAATCCGTGGTATGTGGCATAGGGCATTGCCGAGGCTATCTCGTGCCACCAGCCATATGTTTCCATGGTCGGCTCATCCCAGTAGCCGCCAATGTCGAGTCCGACACAGCAGTAGCCAGCCTCGAACGCTGTTTTCGCGCCATGCACAGCACTCTTCAGCCCCGAGTATCTCGACACATCGGAAGACTGGTCTCCCAGCCAGAGACCACTCTCTCCGGGGGACTGTGTCCAGCCAGCCCTGCTCACAACAAGCGCCTCTGGATCTGTCTCCTGCAGACTCGTCCGGATGAGTGACTGCACTGCAACAATGTACGAGTTCCGCGAGATGGCCACACGTTCGCGGAGCAGGGATTCGGGAAGCACCTCTCCTGCAAACACGATCTCGTCTGTGAGCGCCTCGCCAAAATCCAGGCGCACACCGTCAATGCCAAGTTCCTGAAGCGCATGGATGCGCTCCCGCATGTATTCCCGGCATGCAGCATTGGTCACATCGATGTACGACCCCACGACCTCTCCGTCGCCAACGACATGCATGCGGAGAGCCTCGCCACGTGCTGCGCCAAGAAGCCACCCCTCAGCTTCCATCCGTTTCCAGAGCGGGGTTGCTGCATCGATCCACGGAGCCCACCACACGACTACACGCACTCCCGCATCATGGAGGGATGCAAGCATCTCGGCAGCATGCGGGAACCGCTCGCTGTGGAACGCAAGCAGTTCCTCCTCGGATTGCCACCCAAAGTCGATGAGCCTGACAGGAAGCTCCACCCTGTGGGAAACCTGCACCCTGAGATCTTCGAGCACGGTCTGCTCCGTGAGGCCATTCCAGCTCCCACCAAGCCACAGGGCGGAAGCCCACTCTGGAGCAGCATATGGCATTCCTGGCACACGTGCGCGGAGCACCCCTTCACGTGCAGCTGTCACACGGATGAAGCCACGCCTGTCGACAGGATCGAACTCAACGAGCTCATCTCCCGGTGAGGTGATGCCAAGAGCGATGCCGTTGATCTCGAATGCCTGGGATGGGGCGTAGGACATGAGCCCCACAGGCGAGTCACGTACCCTGAGCCGCCATGCATCTCCTGCACGGAATGGCGCGAAATGGACGCCGAAACCCTGGAGCGCACCGTGGTGGGGAATCTCGATGGCTGTGCGTGGAGCGAGCACCATCTCCTCCCCCGCACGGAGGGAC
>JAJZLL010000073.1:0-3504 GCA_021803465.1 bacterium | reverse complement strand
CGGAGGGACTCAAGGACATCGAGGGAATGCGCCATCATGCCACGCTCTGCTCAGTCGAGTGCTACTGGGTGTGGAGGTGGTGTTCCCGCAAGGAGTGCGAGCACATTGTCCGCACAGACATCAGCCATGCGGGCTCTTGTTGCTCCAGTCGCGCTTCCCACATGGGGAAGAAGCACTGCATTCGGGGCAGTGCGGAGCCGAGGATGCGCATGGGGCTCATCCTCATACACATCAAGCCCAGCACCAAAAATCCACCCCTCCTCGAGCGCTGTCGCAAGCGCATCCTCATCGACAAGGGGACCCCTTGAGGTGTTCACGAGAATGGCTGTCCTCTTCATTGAACGGAGCGCACCTGCATCGATGAGATGCCGCGTCTCGGAAGTGAGCGGTGCATGGAGGCTCACGACATCAGCCTCCCTGCAGCATTCCGCAAGAGACACCTCACGGCTGCAGTCCTGAAGATCCGGAGGACATTCCGCTCCCTGATGGTGGGGCACATAGAGGATGGACATGCCAAACGCCCGTGCACGACGGGCCACAGCCTGGCCAATCCTGCCAAATCCCACAATGCCGAGCACTGCGCCATCGAGTTCCACGCCAAGAAGGTAGTCCGGTGTCCATCCAGTGAAGCTGTCCTCGCGCATGATGCGGTCCCCTTCCACAACCCGCCGCGCCACAGCAAGAATGAGGGCGAGGGCGCAGTCCGCAGTTGCTGCTGTGAGGACATCGGGCGTGTTGGCGAGCACAAGGCCATGGCTCCGAAGGACTGTCCTGTCGATGTTGTTGTATCCCACTGCATAGATCGCGACTCCCTTGAGTTCCGGCAGAGCTGCCTCAAGCACTCGTGCAGTCACGGCATCGCGCAGTTGTGGCACAAGGACTGCTGGACGGTATTCCCGCACGGCAGCCACAAGCTCCTCCTCGGGAAGGATCGCACCCAGGTTCACGATCTCCGCATGGAGTGCAACCCGGGATGCGAACGGTTCTGGCAGGGGAAGGGTACACAGCACCCGTGGCAGCATGGTTTTGGCCTCCTTCTTGGCAGGACTGCAGCGCTTCCATTGTGGCATGAACCTCGATCCCTCCTTGAGCTGGCTGCTATACCCCATACTCATCGTATGAATGTGCAGCAACCCTTCATCCTTCTACTTGTCCGGCATGGCATGACGGAATGGAGTGCGGCAGGACGGCATACCGGCCTCTCTGACATCCCTCTCACCCCTGAGGGGAGGCTCCAGGCGGAGCAGGCTGGACTCGCGCTTCAGAACCTGCTCCAGGAGAGGAAGGTGGCACTGTATACGAGTCCCCTATCCCGTGCCATGACCACTGCAGCACTCCTCAAGATTGGAGAAGCGACTTCCCTTCCCGATGCCCACGAGTGGGACTACGGTTCCTACGAGGGAAGAACCACGCAGGAAATACAGCAGGATGCACCTGGATGGAACATCTGGGATGGCAGTGTCCCGGGGGGCGAAACCATTAGTGACGTTGGAGAGCGCGCAGACCGTGTGATAGCTGCAATCCGGAAGGGAGATTCTCCTGCTGTGCTTGTGGCCCATGGCCATTTCCTCCGCATCCTCGCTTCCCGCTGGGTTGGGCAGCATCCCCGCATTGGCCGCCATCTCGCACTAGAGACTGCGAGCATTTCGACTCTCGGCTTTGAGCGCGAGGTGCCAGCCATCCTCGTGTGGAACAGCACAGCCCACCTCGACCGCTCCTGAGCGTCTGATCCGAGCTTTCCGGTAAGATATGTGAAGGCTCAACTATCTGGGCTGTGCAAGAGCGGTATCCCCACTGGGGACGAAAGGGACCTGAAAATGGCGACTGCGCCTGTCCAGAACGATGATGTGATCATTCATGTCGACTCCCGTCGACGGCTCATCATCCTCGGCGCCATCATGCTGAGCCTCTTCCTGGGAGCGCTCGACCAGACTGTCGTTGGCACTGCGCTTCCCCGGATCGTGACCGACCTCCATGGCGATGCGTACTACACCTGGGTTGTCACCCTGTACCTCCTCACAAGCACAATCACAGTGCCGATGTACGGCAAGCTGCAGGACGTCTATGGTGGCAAGCTCATCCTCAGCATTGGCATCATCGTGTTCCTCCTTGGGTCCGCACTCTCCGGTCTCTCGCAGACCATGTGGCAGCTCATCCTCTTCCGTGGCCTCCAGGGCATTGGTGCAGGAGCACTCTTCCCTGTCTCGCTTGCGATCATCGGGGACCTGTTCACCCCTGCAGAGCGGGGCAAGTACCAGGGACTCTTTGGTGCAGTCTTTGGATTGAGCTTCATCGTTGGTCCCTTCATTGGGGGAGCAATCACGGACTCCATCGGCTGGCACTGGGTCTTCTATGTCAATGTGCCAATCGGGATACTTGCACTCTTCGCCATCGAGGCACTCCTGCCCAATGTCCACATCGCCAAGGGCAATGCCCGCGAGTTCGACTATCTTGGCTCGTTCGTCTTCATGGCTTCCATTGTCCCCATCCTCATTGGACTCACGAACAAGGGACTGACAAACGCCCAGGGCAACCTGTATCCCTGGAGTGACTGGCGGGTCGGTGGGCTCATCCTCCTTGGACTTGTCCTCTTCCTCGTCTTCCTCTTCGTGGAGTCGAAGGCGAAGGAGCCGATCGTTCCCCTTCACCACTTCAGGATGCGGACATTCACTGCTGTCATTATTGCGACCATGATCGTCTCCCTCACGATGTTCTCGGCTGTCATCTTCCTTCCCAGGTACTACCAGGCTGTGCGTGGCATTTCGGCAACAGCATCCGGGTATGAGATGTGGCCCCTCCTCCTTGGACTCATCTCCACAAGCATCCTTGCAGGATTCCTTGTGAGCATCTTCGGCAAGTACCGGAACATCATCATCGGATCGTATGTCGTCCTCATCATCGGGAGCTTCCTTGCTGGCCAGTTCTCCCTTGCGAGCACTGATGTCGAGATCTGGGCGTGGATCTTCATCATTGGTGTTGGCATTGGACCATCGATGTCCGTCTCCACAGTCATTGCGCAGAACCTCGTGCCTCCCACGGAGATTGGCGTTGCGACGAGCACGCTCACATTCTTCCGCCAGGTGGGGGGCTCCATTGGGCTTGCGATTGCGGGCACTGTATTCGCAAGCAGCTTCACCTCGCTTCTTCCGGGCCAGCTAGCGAAGCATCACCTTCCCCTGCAGCTGCAGGCGCATGTCGCGCATAGCCTCAGCGCAGCAAGCGGCAATGTGACTGCTGTGGGAAACCTCGCGCAGCAGCTTGCCGCATCCCTCCCTCCACAGCTCCACCCGTACATCCCTGACATGGTGGGTGCCATTCACGGCGCCTTCACACGGGCAGTTGGAACGATCTTCTTCGATTCGGCACTCATTGCCATCGCAGCCCTTCTTGCATCCCTCTTCATCAAGGATGTTCCCCTGCGCGGATTCCGGAAGAAGGCATCTGCAGAGCATGCTGATGATGGAGCAGAGGAGATCATTCCCGAGCCGATCGTGCCTGCCCTCT
>JAJZLL010000072.1 GCA_021803465.1 bacterium | reverse complement strand
GATGCCATGCCGGCGTGACGTGTGGCGGATGCGGCGTGGATTCCACGAGGCAGCCTCGATGATGATGCGGGTAGTGGCAGGCGTGATGCCGGAATGTTCGCCACCCATGATTCCTGCAAGGCTCAGGGGTGTCTGCGGTGTGCATACAAGGACATCATCCGGTGTCAAGTGGCGCTCCACTCCATCAAGGCAGAGGAGCGTCTCGCCATCATGTGCACGGCGGATGACAAGTTCCGCACCGCCCGGTGTGCCAGCATCCCCCACCACGACATCGTAGTCGAACATGTGGAGTGGTTCACCGAGCTCATGGGCAACGTAGTTGCTGATGTCGACAATCGCATCAATGGGGCGGACTCCTATGGAAAGGAGTCTCTGCTGCATCCACTGTGGTGCTGGACCAACTGCGACATTGTCCATGACAAGCGCCATGAACCGTCTGCAGCCATCCGTGTCCTCCACAGTCACTCTGCATGGAAGAAGCTCCCCAGCAGGTGGCTCGAGAGGTCCATGATCCCCTTCCCAGTGGAGTGGATGGAGTGGCCGTTCGAGGAGTGCTGCAAGTTCCCGTGCAATGCCCCAGTGGGAGAGGCAGTCAGGACGGTTGGTCGTGATCTCGACATCAAGGACGGTGTCCTGCGCGAGAAGCTCAGGAAGTGGCTGGCCAGGAGTTCCCTTGTCGAGGAGGAGTATCCCCTCGTGGTCGCCTGACAGTCCAAGTTCCCGTGCTGAGCACAGCATGCCCTCAGAGATCCACTTGCCCCTGCCAAAGGAGCGTGGCTCTATGAGGAGATCGATGATGGGAAGGTACGTTCCGGGCGGAGCGAACGGCACAAGAAGTCCTTCACGGAGGTTCGCTGCTCCACTCACCAGGTTCCGTGGAGTGCCATCTCCTGCATCGATGGTGCAGACAGCAAGCGGGTGGTCCTGTGAGCCAACCCATTCAAGGGAAGTGATGCGGGCTGCGACTACACCCTCGCACGTGGGAAGCGCACTGTTGACCTCGGTGCCTGATTGGACAAGTGTCGCTGTTATCGTGTCAAGGGACACGCCAGAGAGATCCACCAGGGAGGAGAGCCAGTTGAGGGAGAGTTTCATGCATCCCTCCGTGGGGTGAGAAAGCGTATGTCGTTCTCGTACAGGTGGCGGATGTGCTGGATGTTGTACTTCAGCATGGCCATCCGCTCGAGTCCCACACCAAAGGCGAAGCCCCTGTAGCGGGATGGGTCGATGCCACCGTTTTCGAGCACTGTGGGATGGATCATGCCACTTCCCAGCACCTCGATCCACCCGCTCTTCCTGCAGAGGGAACAGCCGCTGCCATTGCAGCGCATGCACGAGATGTCGATCTCGAATGATGGTTCCGTGAAGGGAAAGTGGTGCGGCCGGAGGCGGATCTTCCGGTCTGTGCCAAAGAACGACTGCATGAAGTAGAGGAGTGTGCCCTTGAGATCCGCAAGCGAGATGTCCGTATCGATGCAGATGCCTTCCGCCTGGTAGAAGATGGGAGCATGTGTTGCATCATTGTCCCGCCGGAAGCACCGTCCAATAACGATTGCGCTCATCGGTGCACCGTACACGCGCATTGCACGGACCTGGACAGAGCTTGTCTGGGTGCGCAGCAGCCGGGTGTCATCGATGAAGTACGTGTCCTGGGTATCCCGTGAAGGATGGTCCGGAGGCATGTTGACAAACGTGAAGTTGTACCGGTCGTACTCCACTTCCGGGCCCTCGACGAAGCGGTAGCCAAGAGACCCGAAGACCTGGCGTATGGCATTGAGCACTTCCGTTATGGGATGGAGTGTTCCCCGGGAAAGGGGCTCTTCCGGGATGGTGAGGTCGATCCACTCCCCTGCAATCCGGCTACGCTCCTCGTCAGCATGGAGCAGTTCCGTGCGCGTGCGGAAGGCTTCCTCGAGGGCATTCCACTTCTCGTTGATGGCAGCACCAAGAAGCTTCTTTGTGGGAATGTCAGCCACCTGGCCAATGCTCTTCCGAAGCTTCGTGATGGCACCATCCTGCCTGCCAAGATATGTCGCATGAACCTGATCGAGATCATGCGTGCTCACAGCACCTGCTATCGCCTGCTCCACTTTGGGAACAAGACGCTCAAGTTCTGCCAGGATGGCATCATGCGAGGGGAGATCGCCCATGGTTGGCTCCTTCTGTGCAGGAACCGTGCTATGAGGCGTTCTGCTGGGCCTTTGCCATTGCAACAAAGGCATTGAATGCGGAGGGATCCTCGATGGCAAGGGCGGAGAGCACCTTGCGATTCACCTCGACACCGGCCTTCTTCTGGAGGAGATAGATGAACTCGCTGTACGAGAGGCCCTCCTGACGGACTGCTGCATTGATGCGGGCAATCCAGAGGCGGCGGAATTCGGACTTGCGATGCTTCCGGTCACGGTACGCATACTGTCCAGCATGCATGACAGCTTCGTTTGTTGCCTTGAAGAGACGGTGCTGCGCTCCGGTATACCCCTGGGCAAGCTCGCGAATCTTCTTGTGCCGCGCACGCCCTGTGACGCCACGCTTTACTCGTGCCATGATCGGATCTCCTTTACGACGTTTGGACTACAGATACGGAATGAGACGGCGGATTGCACGGACATCCTGGGGAGCCAGCTGATGCTTTGTGCGGTAGAGACGCTTCCGCTTGCTCGACTTGTGCTCGAGCAGATGCGAACGGAATGCGCGACGCCGCAAGATCATCCCGCTTCCCGTTGCGCCAAATCGCTTTTGCGCTCCTTTGTGGGTCTTCATCTTGGGCATGCGAACATCTCCTTCACTCGGTGACCTGCAGGCACAGCAGTGCTGCACGTGAACCATTGTAGCGTACTGGAGATTGGACCCGCTCTGCTACTTCTTCGGGGCTTTCTTCGCCACAGGCGAGAGGATCATGGTGAGGTTCTTCCCCTCCATGAGCGGGTTCTTGTCAATGACTGCGACTTCGACAACCTGCTCCTGGACCTTCGTGAGAAGCTGGCTTCCGAACTCCTGGTGCGCAAGTTCCCTTCCCCGGAATGTGACTGTGACCTTGACCTTGTGCCCCTCCTCAAGGAAGTGCATGGCCGCATCGATTTTCGTATGGAGGTCATGGTCGGATATCTTGGGACGGAGCTTGATCTCCTTGAGCTGCGACACCATGTGGTCACGCTTGCTCTCCCGCTCCTTCTTCAGCGCCTCAAAGCGGTACTTTCCGTAGTCCATGATGCGACAGACGGGCGGGTCAGCCTGAGGAGCGACCTCGACCAGATCCATATCCCGTTCCTTGGCGAGCGTCATGGCTGTGCCAATCGGCACGATACCTAGCGCCTCCTTGGAATCCTCGTCAAACAGCCTGACGTTTGGAACCCGGATCTGCTGATTCGTTCTCAATTCGCGGAACGCGATGGGTTGAGCCCTCCGATTGACCTGACAGAGTGTCCAGAACTCCTGGACATCTCGATTTCACATCGGTAGTATATCGCTTTTCCCTGCCGTGTCCACGCAAGTGCCCACTGAAAGGGATTCATTCAACACCACTCACTCATGACCAGGTGCACATCACACTGTAACTCGATAGGATGGAAGCTCTGGCGATCTCGTTATGGAGCCCAAGGGGCGACCACGGTTTCTGTAGCTGGCCTTCTTGTCTGCTTCACTGAAGCCACTGTGCGCTGAACGAAGCGATAGACGGTGGAGTTTGCGTGTGCTGCTCTCATAGTGAACAAGGAGCCACTGCTCGCGCACGCCAGGATTGTGAAAGGCGCAAGCAGGACCGCAAATCCCTGTCGACGAAGGAGTGTTCTTAGCACTTGAGGTTGCTCACAGAACCTGGAACCTTCTTTCCTCCATTTCCGTTACCAAAGGTTCCGAGTCCCCACGGTACTCCAGTTGCCGGGTCGACTCCGACTAGCATGTACTGAATCGCCTGTGGGCTTTTGCTCATCGTTCGGGCGCCGATTGGGGGTCGGAGATTTACGATCCATGCTGAATGGCCAGTTGTTGGGAGGCCACATGCGTCATGAACTTGTACGAGAGTTGCACTAATGGCAGTTGTTCCTGGATAGTTGGCATTCGCGAGTTGAAGGGCTGCCTGGATTGCCTGTGATTGTGAGATCGCAGTTGGTGTGCCGCTAGGTACGTTTGTGTAGCTCGCGCCTGTAGAGAGTATGATGCTGTCCGGTACACCGGGTATATGAGCAGGAGTCATCCCGGCAGCGGATTCTGAGCGAGTCGTGCAGAACGAAGTCGCTGGTGCTGAGTGCCCGCGTACTGGACAGAGGGGGGCCGGAGTCTCTGACGGTGTTGGGACGAGGGCGGTCGCGATGCTTCCGCAACCAGCGAGTGCAATTGCAGTCAGGAGGATGACTGGAAGGCGGGCCCATTTCAGTACATGCGTTAGGTTCGACATCGGAATTACTTTGACAACATGATTATATGTTCCTATTGTCCGGCTATCGCACTACGCTAAGCAGCGTATGCATGCATTTCGTTTCAAGATGAAGTTGGGGATATCTCACCAGCTATATCGCCCAGCACGCTTCCGGTTCAGGTGCGCAACACTAGCCACTGCCAGTGCGTACAGAGCTCACAGCGCGCCGAAGAGGATGCGGTCACATGAGAGAGCGCTGCGAGACAGTACCCCCCGATCACTCCCCACTGCACGCCTCCATCACGCCAAGCATCCATGTCCAGGGCCACTTTGTCGAGCCCCAGCATCAAGGTAAGGATGGTGAGCTGGACCAGTGACCACAGGACGCTGGGAGATTCCGAGCTTCTCAGCGTGACAGCAATCATGGCAAGGGACAGACGACGAGCGACAGGAGCAGTCGATCCAGCCGTGCAGCGAGGAGCATGTCACCCGCCCTCCACACAGCCAGAGCCTGGGCCAGCCCGGGCCGGTCAGTCCTTGATCGACGTAGATGCGCTCTGTCGGGACTCCGAAGCACTGAAGAGCGTTGCGCTGCAGGGACAGGTACTCTGTTCGACCGGTGACAGACGGGCATAGTCGATTTTCAGTCCGTCCATTCAGTCAATGTGTGCCATATGGCGTCCCGTTGTGCGAATGCATTCCGGACAGGTCTATTGCGACAGGGAAAGAAGATCAGAGGACGGCCGACGAACGAAGTTTTGCTCTGTAGCGTTTGCCGTTCCTCTACTGCGACGCTCAATGGGTTGTTGTTACTATTTTATTGGGCTGGCGAAATTGCGGCTAAAGCGACGCGACCACTGTAGAAATGCGATTCTGTGCAATGAACCAAGCTTCCTGTCTGATATTCCCAAGTCTCATCGTCTCGACTATTGACGCTGACAATGCGATAGATATCGTCGCGCTCGTGAATTGCCTTAACGGGTCGCCAAACATCATCGATCCCCTCGTTAAGCAACTGTACGTAGATGGTTACCTCGTCTGCCATTCCTCTAGCCCTTATTCCTCTGGGAGCTTTAGCCCATTGATACCTGGCACAACGCCCCCATCTCCGGAATTGGCGCCCGGACCAGACCATTCGCCTCCCGAGCCGTTTTGGGAATCTGACCGATTGTAGTCGAAGCCTGCTTCGCCTACGTGCACAACTGTACCAGTGTTGTCGTTTATAACTACAGACCTGCCTGTAGTTGGATTGATATAACGTGTTGCGGGACTGTTACCTGCCGTGCGATCAACAACCGAGGTCTTCTCTCCATACAAATAAGCATCAATTATCTCCTCATTAGTCCATCCGCGTTTGGCCATTGAGTTCATAATGTGCCTCGTCAGAATGGCGGGGAACATGAACGGGAATGCCGCATCAAACTGGCCTGCCGAAATCTTACCCGTGGCGTATGAGGTGATGGCGCACCTGATATAGGTCTCCCTGTACTGGCTCTGTGCAATGGAGCTCATTGCGACATACATGCCAGTCGGATCGTTCCCATTCAACGGGTCCCCAGCCGTATACGCATATGGACTGTGTGTCTGCGCCACCATCGGGTCCACCGTGAGGAACTGTGCCGTCATCGGGTCGTAGTAGCGAGCCCGGAGGTAGTACAGCCCGGACTCGCGGTCGAGGTACTGCCCTGCGTAGAGCAAGGGGTTGGCGACGCTCCCGGTGCTTGCCGTGATGTTGCCGTACGGGTCGTAGGTGTC
>JAJZLL010000054.1 GCA_021803465.1 bacterium | reverse complement strand
AAGCACAGCAATGGCCCAGCAGTCCCCGATATATCCCTGACGCACCTGTCCAGGATGTGGCGGTCCATCGAACGCGACATCACAATCCGGAACCCGATAGCCAAGACATTTCCACGACTTCGCCTCCTCGAGTGGTGTCACCATCTGGAGCGGCTCCTCGACTGACGATGTGTCGAGGCCAGGAGCACGCATGCCGCGGTCCTGCACCACAGGTGATTCCACTGCAGCTGAGCGGGACCGCATCCTCCCAAGAAGGTCTGAAACCTTGCCAACTTCCTTCACGGCAAAGTGGTGCACACGTCCCAGCTGGACATCTGGCCGATCCGCAAGCCTTCGCCGCCTCACAGCTTCACCAGGCGCATGTCCAGAGGCCACAGGGAGCGGCTTCCGCTGTACATGGGGAGTGGCATCGAGATCCATGCCTCATGATATGTATGTTCACGATATGATCCCGCGTGCCGTGACGCATCTGTGACGCTTCCGCTGTACCCCCATTGCTCCCCGTGACCTTCGTGCCAGCTTCGCTTCATCGTTTCGCACTGTACTGTCCAGGGTATGGTGTGTGACATGAGTACGATGGAAACCTCACCCGTTCGTGCAGCGGACCGTTCCGCCCCAGTGGCACCCCATCTTTTCCAGCCGTTCGACCTTCGTGGAGTGCGGCTCCGGAACCGCATTGTCATGTCCCCGATGTGCATGTATTCATGCACGGAGAAGGATGGCATGGCAAACGCATGGCATCTCGTGCATCTCGGCTCCAGGGCAGTGGGAGGAACGGGGCTCATTTTCACGGAAGCCACTGCTGTCGCTCCCGGGGGAAGGATCTCTCCAGAGGATCTTGGCATCTGGAATGATGACCAGGCAGCAGCCCTTGAACCTGTCGTCTCCTTCATCTCCCAGCATGGTGCAGCGCCTGGAATCCAGCTTGCCCATGCGGGGAGAAAGGCGAGCACGCACAAGCCATGGGACATGGAGCATGGACAGGTTGGCGGGAAAGATGGTGGCTGGACACCTGATGCTCCAAGCGAACTCCCCTTCAATGAACGGGACAGGAATCCCCATGAGCTCTCAGTAGAGGAAATCCACCAGATTGCAGCGTCGTTCCGCGCGGCTGCACGGCGTGCTGTCGGTATTGGCATGGAAGTCATCGAGATCCATGCAGCGCATGGCTACCTCATCCACGAGTTTCTTTCACCGCTTTCGAACCACAGGACTGATGCCTACGGAGGCTCATTTGAGAACCGGATGCGCCTTCTTGTGGACATTGTCGATGCAGTGCGGCAGGAAGTGCCGGACAGCCTCCCGCTTGCAGTACGGCTGAGCAGCACGGACTGGATGGAACCTGAAGGCTGGACAGCTGATGACACTGTGGCAGCTGCACATGTCCTCAGGGAACAGGGAGTCGATCTCATTGACTGCTCCTCAGGAGGGAATGTTCCTGCAGCTTCGATTCCCCTTGGGCCCGGGTATCAGGTTCCGTTCGCAGCACGTGTGCGTCACGAGGCAGGCATTGCGACAGGAGCTGTGGGACTCATCACTGCTCCGGAGCAGGCGGAGCGGATCATCGCATCAGGGGAGGCGGATCTCGTGTTCCTTGCACGGGCCCTTCTTCGTGACCCCTACTGGGCAAAGCATGCAGCTGAGAGTCTTGGTGGTGAGCTTCCCTGGGTTCCGCAGTACCTCAGGGCGGACACTGGCCGATAGTCGTCACACCTGTCCCTTGCTGCTGTCGTCTGGTTCGTCGATCGCAAGGATGTCGAGTCCCTCGATACGGGGCATGGCAGCCTGTCCCACATACGCCTGCATTCCTCCAACGATGGTCGCAGTGCTGCCAAGGAGCCGCTGCGCCTGGGCCTCCCGAAGCGCCCATGCCTTCGTGAGCTGGGCACGCTCGCGGTTGATCTGCGCAATCATCTCCTGGTAGGTCTCAACCATGGACTCGACCTGATGGATGAACGCATGGCTTGTCACATATGCGAACAGCGCATCCGCCTTGCTTCCCCGGTCGACAGCAAGATTCTTCTGCTGGCCAGCATCAATGATGCCTTTTCTCAGCAGCTGCGCTAGCACCAGGGCAAAGCTCGGCTTGGCACACCACACGCCCTGCACCTGCACGATGTCCGTATCCGTTCCCTTCGGCAGCGCTTCCGAGATGAGTACTGCGATCTGTGCACCAGACTCGCGGAGGTCCTCCTTGAGCTTCGCAATCCATCCGTCGGACCAGTTTCGTGTCCGCTTCAGCTCCCAGAGCAGCCGGCCGTACTCCACGCCTGTCACACCCTTCACCACCTGAAGAATGTCCGCACCGCGCACTCCCTTTGGCACAGGAAGGATGTCGTCCTCCCGGAAGGCAGCACGCAGTGACTCCTCAAGATCGAGCTCCAGTATTTCTCCCTGGAGCTGCTGGGACCCCTGGCTCGCCTTCCTCTGTGCATCTTCAAGTGCTGCCTTGAGGTCAGTGATCGTCTTGTCCCGCGAGGCAAGCTCAAGCCGCTGCTTCTCCAGTGCAGCCTGTTCCGCCTGCTCCCGGATCTTCCCCTCCTCCTCGGCGAGCCTCCGCTGAAGGGTAAGGTCAGCCTCATCCTTCTCCTTCCGTGCCTTCTGGAGCTCCTCCATCAGGGTGGAAAGCTCCTTCCTGTAGTCATCGCGCGTCTTCGAAGCAGCCTCAAGCTCCCCAGTGAGCCGCATGCGGTCGGCCTCCTCAGCTGCTGCACGCTGCTTCTGTTCCATCTCAAGCCGGCTGCGAATCTTCTGGAGCTCAATCTCCTGGCGCGTTTCCGCCTCCTTGGCGAGGCGGTCCCGCTCCGCAGCCAGAAGCCGTGTCATCCGGTCCTGCTCGTTCGCGAGCTTTGAAGTCGTCTCCTCCTCAAGCTCCTTCCGGAGGGCCGCAAGCGCGGATTCCCGCCGCTCCGCCTCCTCTCTCCGGATCTCTGACTCCACCTGATCATGAAGCGCTTCACTGATCTCAATGGTCGAGCCACACTTTGGACAGACAATCGTGTTCATGAGCCCCCCTCCTACTCACTGTGGCGTGGCATGACCATACGCCCGCAAAGTCACTCGCCCGAAGGCAGAGCCTCATGGATCCTGTGCTGCGCTGTTCCACGCATCTCAATCGCATCGTTCCCATCACTGACGATTTCGGGCTCGCTCCTGAGGTAGTGATGCCCAGTGCCAGCTTCTCGCGCGCAGTAGCGGTCCGCCTCATCACGTGCGTGGCGCAATGCTTCATCGGGAGTGCGCGCATGCCAGAGGGTGATGCGCTCAATTGTCTTTCCAGTGCTGTGGTGCGTATATGCGATGCGGACACTGAACCACTGTTCACATTCCGTCACAGGGTGGAACTCGTCGATGTTCACCATGATCCTTCCTCCATACCGATGCCGCAGGGGGATGCGCCATCGGGACGTACCGCAACAATACCATGACTCCCGGAAATCTCCAAGAGTGCAGCACATATTCGCAAAGAGCCGATACGATTGATGCATGGTTGTGCACGAGTCCTGTTCCGTTGCTACGCCAAACGGACCGCTTCCCGTGGAGATCTTCCGCAGCGATTCCCCTGCTGCTCTTCCTGCAGTCATCGTGATCCACGACATCTTTGGCATGAGCACGGATGTCCGCACCCAGGCAACCTGGCTTGCCAACAATGGATACCTTGCTGTCGTGCCAGATTTTTTTGCCTGGAACAGGCGAATGGTGTGCATTCAGAGCGCAATGCGGGATCTTCAGCGGAATGATGGACGGCTTTTCGATGGCATGGAAGCTGTGCGTCAGATGGTCATGCGCCGTCCTGACTGCACTGGCCGGATTGGTGTCATCGGATTCTGCTTTGGCGGGAGCTTCGCTCTCCTTATGGCACCACGGGATGGATACCATGCAGTGAACGCTAACTATGGCATGCTCCCCAGAGACTATGCCTCCTACTTCACAGGATCCTGTCCCATTCTTGCCCTGTATGGAAAGCGGGACCGCTCACTCCGAGGAACAGCTGCGAAGCTTGATGCTGCGCTCGACAAGACTGGTGTTCCGCACACTGTGGTCGAATATCCTGCTGCAGGCCATGGCTTCCTCAATGACCACGACCCAGCGGAGCACCCTCTGATCTTCGCTGTCATTGGCAGGCTCCTCCCAGCTGGATACCACGCTCCCTCCGCGGAGGATGCCCGCCCGAAGATCCTTGCATTCCTCCATGACTGCCTGGATTCCCCCACATCCAGCAGCTCGTGAACGCGCAGAGAGGACAGCTTCTGTATACTCACTTGCATGGAACAGATCCAACGGTTTGTCCTTGGCCTTGATCTCGATGGCACATGCGCTGACTTCTACGGCCGGATGCGCGAGATCGCCTCTGAGTGGACAGGAAGAACAGTCGAGGAACTGGCCGTTGAACCTGACTGGAATATGCGGAACTGGGGCCTTCTCGATGGAGAGTACTCCCGCCTCCACCGGTTCGCAGTTGCCCAGCGGCAGCTCTTCGAGACAATGGAGCCGCTTCCCGGCGCTCCCCAGGCCCTCAGACGGCTTGCAACTGAGGGCATCCGTATCCGCATCATCACCCACAGGCTCTTCATACAGCACTTCCACGAGACTGCAGTGGCGCAGACAGTCCGGTGGCTGGATCACAACGGCATTCCCTACTGGGATCTCTGCTTCATGCGGGACAAGGGAGAAGTGGGTGCTGACCTCTATGTGGAAGATGCGCCGGACAACATTTCCTCACTCAGATCGCTAGGAAGGAAGGTGCTCATCTTCCACAACGCGACCAATGCCCACATTGACAGCAGTGACAATGAGCGGGCTGGAAGCTGGAACGAGGCGGAAGCCATCATCCGTGACCACTATTACCGCTTCCTCAGCACGCGCGACCTCGCGCTCCCTGAGGCTCCAGGAACAGAGCCTGCCTGGGCGTAGTTGGATCACTTCCCTGGAGACTCGTGTGACTCAGCAAGCGCGTCCTTCGCTCCACGGACGGCCGCATTGTGCCCACCCAAGTCAATCCAGACTTCAGCATCTCCAATCCCCTTGATGTTTCTGAGTACCATGTGCTGACGCTTCTCCTGTGCTGGAGAAAGAATGTGCAGGGCATCAGTCAGGGCAACTGCTCCCCCAGGCACAAGGGAGGTGATTCTGCTTGCGAGATTCACTTCTGGTCCAAAGTAGTCACCGTTCTGGAGGAGAAGGTTTCCCCAGGCAAGCCCGCTCCGCACCTGCGGGAGGGTGGCGTGCGTGCTGCAGGCAGTGCGAACGCCTTCTGCACATGCGATGAGCTCTTCAGGTCTGTCCGCAACAAACATCACGCCATCCCCAATGAGCTTGATGACTCGCCCCCCAGCACAGCTGATGGCGAGAGATGACACTTCCTCAAACTCTCGTGTCAGTGATGCAAGAGAGGCAAGCGACGTGTGAGCAGCCGCACTGGTGAACCCCACGAGATCCGCAAATCCCACACCAAGCTCCCTGAGGAGCGGTCCTGTCTGCTGGACATCTTCCTGAAGCTTGAGCCGCATGAGTGCAGCATGGAGCTGCCTCCTCCACGCGTATCCAAGAATGGACTCCATTCGTGCAACAATCTCCCCGATCTCCATGTGCTCAAGCGCACTTTCTGGCCCCCGTTCGTGGAGTGCTGCAAGGCCGGCCTCAGCAATGCGTGCGGAAGCTGTCCCGATGAGTCTGCCAAGGCGGATCGCGCCGTCGAGATCAATGACACCCTCGTCAAAGAGCGCCTGGACAGTGTCGAGCGCATCACCATCATCGGAAGTGAAGTAGGGCGTGCTGTCATCGACAGCAGGAAAACCAAGCGACTGCCAGAGCTGTTTCGCAGCAGAGAGTGTCATGCCACTCCTTGAGGCAATCTCACGCGCAGTGAGCAGGTTGCCCCGAGAAAACAGCAGGTCCGATGTGCTCCCTTTGCTGTCCGGCTGCTCCCCCATGCTGCTTCCCCCAAAAATCCCGTGGGCTCCTCTCACCACACTCCATCGTACGAAACTGCGTTCCATGCAAGGAGCTCACTGAAGCATGGGATATCACAGGGACAGGGGACCTGGAACACCCAGGTCCCCTGTCCCCAATCGAGGAGCAGGGAGCTGTCAGGACGCTGTGCGGGAAGCAGCAGTTTTCGTCTGCATCCGCTGCATGCGGTAGTGGCGCCTCCAGATGAGCCGGTAGATCTTCACTCCGCGGGGAATGGATCTCAGACCAGGAATGAGTGGCACGAAGAGGAGAACAAGACTCAACACCATCATGAGACCCCACACGAGCGCATCCGCATTGCTTGACGAGGCAAACGGCTGGATCTGGTACCACATCGTATACAGCCAGAGCCATGCCTGACCCGGATATGAACCAGTCTCATTCATCATGCCCCACTGCTCGCCGAGGAGATGCCTGCTCTGCGCAGTGTTTCCGAGATACGAGCCATCCGCCAGGAATAGCAGGACCTTCGTGTAGTCCGTCGTATAGAACTGCTTGGACGAGATGAGGGCGCCATCAAGCGCACCACTCTGTGCCATGGAGAGGAGGCCAGTCATCATGGTCCCAACAGGACCAAAGTTGCCC